>CALWAS010000027.1 GCA_944375905.1 uncultured Bacilli bacterium | reverse complement strand
GCCTCGGCCAGCTTGGGGTCGATGATGCCTTTTGCCATAAGGAAACCTCCGGTTGCTTCAGTGTAACCGGAGGCCTTTCTCTTTTAACCTTTTTCTTTTGGACTCCGATTAACGGGGTCCAGTTTAATTTGCCGTCCCTTTTCCTATCTTGGCCCTTTCTATTAGATGAGGGCGATGGTGACGAGGCCTGCCGCCTCGTCGACCGAGATGCAGATCTGGTAGGTGACGCTTCCGTCGGCCCCGAAGCTCATGGAGTAGCTTTCGTCATAGCCGGCAGCCGGAGTCGCGTCGAGCGTCCAGCCGAGCTCGACGAGGTCGGCCTTCCAGTCGGCGACGAAGGAGGTGTCGAAGATGTAGGTGAGGAAGAAGGCCGCGTCGGTTGTGGTGGTGTAGGAAACGGCATCGCTTTCGATTTCCGGAAGCGGGATCGAGACGCCGGTGAAGAACTCGATGAGGAAGAGGTTGGCGTCGATGTCGTCCCAGCTGAACTGCCAAGTCGAGTAGGCCTGGACGAAGATCTGGCCGGTCGCGGTCTCTTCGTCGTAGATAACCTGGACGACCATCGTCTTGGCCTCGTCCCAGTAGAGGGTTCCCGCATCGGGAATCGTCCCGCTCACGAAGCCGGCGGCCTCAAGGGCGTCCACATAGGCATCGATGTCGGCTTGTATCGCGTCGTAGATGTTGATGGCATACGAGGAGGAGCCGGCCTCGATGAGGAACTTGCCGGCTCCCGTGTAGGCCGGCAGGGTACCGGTGATCCCCATCTCCCCGAGCCCGGCGGCTACCTCGTCGACCGGGAAAGCGTCGAGTGGCGGCACGTAAGCTTCGATATAGATCGAGAAGCCGTACTCCTCGTCGTCGTAGAAGTAGACGGCGACGGTCTCGGTCGCGACGTCGTAATAGAGGTCGAGGATGTCGTCGTAGGCCCAGTCGTCGCTGGCATCCATGATGGCTTTGTAGTCGGCCGCGTGGGCGACGTAGGTTCCGTTCTCGCCGATGTCCTGAAGGTCAACGTTCCAGTACGCGCCGTAGTCTTCATCATAGGGGTAGAAGGTCGCGAAATCCCAGTCGAAGGTCGCTTCCGGCAGGACGGCCGTCGCCTCGCCGCCGGAGATGGCCGCGATCGCCTCGTCGGCCGAGGCATCGACGTCGTTCCAGGAAGTCGTGTAGTTGGCGACGTAGGGCTGGATGAAGATGTCGACCGACTGGTAATCCGGGTCGTAGGAGACGCAGATCATGACCTCGCCGTCGGGCGCTTTGTAGTAGTACTCGCCGTCGATGTAGGCAGTGGCGACGTAGCCGGCCGCGAGAAGCTGGTTGACGTAATCCTGGCTATGGTCGAGGCCGTCGGTCGGGTAGGCATAGACGAAGACCGAGCCATAGTAATCCATCGCCTCATAGTAAGTGACCGGGAAATCGGGGACGGGGATCTCGCTTGTGAGAACCGTGCCGTATTCACCGAGAATCGCCTTGATTTCATCGAGCGGGAAGGAGACGGCAAAGGCATTGGCCATGCCCTGGATCACGAGGCCATCCACGTCATCGTAGATGAGGGCCCCGAATTCCTCGCCGGGGGCGATGTAGTAGTAGGCGCCTTCCCCGGCTAGGTCGGAGAGATTGTCAATCCATCCGGCTTCGTCGAGGGTCGCGCAATAGGAGGCGGCCGTCGCTCCCTCGATCGTCATGATCGGATAGGAGTTGTAGGAGCTGTCCATGCCGGTCCAAAGGTAGGTGGACACGGTTCCCTCCGGCTCGGGGATCGATTCGAGTTCGATTCCGAGCGTTCCCTCGACCCGGGAAAGGTATTTTTCTTCCGGGAAGCCCGGGAGGACGACAGCCGTCGCGAAGATGTCGATCTCGAGGGTTCCGGTGCCGCTCGCGACGATGTTTTGGGAGGCATCGTAGATGTAGAACTGGAGCTGAAGGACCGTCCCGTCGTCGAATTCGGCATCGAGGATGGTCATTCCGGCCGGGACCCCGCTATAGAGGTCGGTCGTGTCTTCATAGGCCGGGTCCTCGAGATAGAGATCGACGAAGTCTTCGAGAAGGTCGAAGCCGGCGTTGGTCACGCCATAGAAGAGGACGTCCGACCCGTCGGTGGCAAGATCGGACCCGAGGACATACTCGTGGCCGAGCGCCTCAACGTCGAGGAAGGGGAGGGTATGGTTGCCGATGGTATCGGCGATGAGCTTCTTTTCCTCGTCGGTCCAATCCGGCGCCAACGGCACGGACGATGAAGACGAGGACGAAGACGACTCCGATTCCGATGCGGATTCCGAGGCAGCGGAACTTGACGGGGGCTCGCTTGACGTGCTCGACGTCGATACGCCAGTCGGGGCGCAACCGGCAAGGATGAGCGCGGCCAGCGGGATTAAGTAAGGCAACTTGGCTTTCATGGGGTTCCTCCTTTCCAAATGCCCGGGTTTGACCCGTGTTTAAGCGAAAATTAATCAATTGGATAAAAATGGCAAGAATAATTTGCCGAAAGTGCAAAGAAATTTGCAAAATGGGCCATCCATCGGTCCTTTGTGCGCTCTTCTTGGCTCTTTCCGCCGGTCTTCTCGCTCTTGGCGAAGCGAAAGGAAAAGGCCCGTTTCGTCCCTTCGATTCGAGGAAAGAGGAAAAAAAGAATTCTTCTTTCCCCTTCTTATCCCAAATGGGGTAACATTTTGCCAATGGCAAACCTTTTCGACGTCGTAAATTCAAAGCTCTTCACGGTGTTCGCCCGCCCCGACCGGCGGACCAACTACGACCTGCTCTCCTATCTCTATTCCCTATATAACGGAAGGGAAGTGCGCCTTTCGATTTCGAAGGACGAACTCGCCAAGCGCCTGACCGGCTTCATCGCCAAAAGCGCCTTCCTCGTGATGGAAAACGAGGACGGGGTCTCGATCTCGGGCAATTCCTTCCGCAGCAAGGCCCTCGCCAAGATCAGCCAGTTCAAGGCAACCGGCTGGCTCGAGGTCGACGAAGCGGGGGAGAAGGAACTCAAGGTCTCCTATGCCCTCAGCGATGCCGGCGGCAAGATCCTCCGCCTCCTTTCCCAGATTGCCGGGCGGGAGGAAGAAAGGATCGGCTATAGCGGCTACTTCTATGCCGTCTACCGCCTCCTCGTCCCCTTCGACATGGAAAAGGCGAAGGACAGCTTCGAGCAGGTGCTCCGCCTCACCGGTGAACTCTTCCAGTCCCTCCAGGGCGTCATCTCGGCCATCAAGCGCTTCATCGACCGACTCCTCGAGAACGAGGAGCTGACTCCGGAAGAGATCCTCGACCTCCTCCTCAACGAGTACGAGGAGCAGGGGGTCGTCGCCGTCTTCAACGACCTGAAGGGCAGGGACAACCCGAGCAAGTACACCCTCGGGATCATCTCGACCCTCGAGTCCCTCCGCGACGAGAAACTGAACGACCTCGCCCTCGCCTATGCCGGCGACTCGAATGGCGACCGCCTCGTCGAGATGAAGAAGCGCCTCCGCCTCGAGATCGAGGAAATGCTCGACAAGTACCTCTCGGTCAACGACCTCGTCGCGGCGATCGACGAAAAGAACGCCCGCTTCTATTCCTCCTCCGTCAAGCGCCTCCGCTTCCTCCTCAACACGAGCAAGGACGCCTCGGGCCGCCTCGAGGAGATGATTAGGGAACTAAAGGACAAGGACCCGTCTGCCGACTACTCCTCGATCGTCTCCCTCGAGACGAGCGGCTACCTCGACAAGGATTCCCTCTATAGTGTCCCCCCCGACCGGGAAAAGGAGCTCCGCGAGAAGAGCCTCGTCCCGCCGGTCGACCCGTCTCTCGCCTCCGAGGAGGCCAAGATCCTCTTTGGGGTCGACGAGTTCTCCAAGAAGAAAATCGACGAATACGTGCTTTCCCTCCTCGCGGGAAGAGAAAGCCTCGATTCGAAGGACATTCCGCTATCCGACGACGACAGCGTCTTCCGCTTCCTCCTTCTCCAGATGTATTCCTCTTATGAGGACGTGAGCTACGAAGTCAGCTTCCGCCCGGGAGAAGTGAGGAATGGGGACTACCTCGTCCGCGACTTTACCCTTACCAAGAAGGAGGCATGGCTATGAGCGACCGCCTGAAAGACCTGACCGTATTCTCCGAGGAATACGAAAAGCTGAGCGACACGAGGCGCAACGAGTTCGCGCGCCTCGTCGACAAATTGCTCCGCGACACCTACATCGTCCGCAAGAAAGGGGAGGATGCCGGCGACTATTTCGCCGTCGTGAGCAACCGCCCCCTCTTCGAGACCTACCTATCGATGGCCGACTTCGAGCTCGGCGTCGACCGCGAGAAGGAAGTCGTCTACATCGCCAACCGGGCCGGGCGCAACCGCGTCCGCCTCTCGAAGTTCGAGACCTGCTTCCTCCTCGTTCTCCGCAAGATGTTCATCAAGAAGGCCCGCGAGGCCTCCTCGAGCGACAAGATCCTCGTCCCGCTCGGCGATGCCATCAAGGAAATGAAGGCCATCTGCCCGATCCCCGGGAGCCAGCGCATCTCCTATTACCGGGAGGCGCTCCGGAAGCTCAAGCGGCACAAGATCGTCGATTGCCCGAGCGAGATAAGCGAGGAATCGACGGTGGAGATCTACCCCTCGATCGCCCTCCTCGTCCCCGAGGAGGAATTCGACGAGATCGACCAGCGCATCGCCCTTTTGGCCAAGTCCAGCGCGGGCGAGAAGGAGGACGACGATGAAGAAGCTGACTGATATCCGCCTCATCAATTGGCACGGATTCTACGACGAGAGCATCCCGGTGGACGGCTCCGTCCTCGTCGCGGGCGACAACGGCTCTGGCAAGAGCTCGCTCATCGACGCCATCTACTATCTCCTTTCCGGCGGCGACCAATCGAAGTTCAACGCGGCCGCCAACGAAAAGACCGACCGGACCGTCGAGACCTACATGCGGGGCCGGACGGGCGAATCGAGCCACCCCTATCTCCGGAGCGACCCGAACATCATTTCGCACATCTGCCTCCAGTTCCTCGACGAAAAGACGCTCGAATCCTTCCTCATCGGGGTCGTCCTCGAGATCCAGGAAGGGGTCCGCGACATCCTCAAGACCTTCTATTACGTCCCGAACCACGTCCTCGACGATTCCCTATTCAAAGACGAGGACGGGAACATCCTCAATTACCGCCTCATGGAGCAGAAAGCCCCGGAAGGGACCTTCCATCTCCTCGGCGATTCCCAGAAGAAAGTCCGCGCGACCCTTTATAACGACATCCTCCAGATCGACGGCAAGAAGTACCTCGACCTTCTCCCGAAGGCCGTCTCCTTCAAGCCGATCGACGACGTCCACGAGTTCGTCTACCGCTTCCTCATGCCGGAGAAGGACGTGAACATCGCCAACATGCGGACCGTCGTCCACTCGCTCAACGAGCTCACCCGCACCGTGAAGAACGAGGAAGCGAAGAAGGAAGCCCTCCGCTCGATCGCCGAGAAGGCCGATCTCTATAACAAGAGCAAGAAGGAAGCCTCCCTTTACCAGGCCCTCGCCCTCAACCTCGCCTCCTCCTCAATCGAGGAGGAGAAGGAGAAGCTCGGGGCCGAGATTGAATCGCTCAAGCGCCGCGAGAAGGACCTCGAGGAAGAGCAAAAGAAAGCCGAGGCGGACAAGGAACGGGTCTCACGCGACATCTACGCCCTCGAAAACGATTCCTCCTACCTCGAGCTCCGCACCATCGACGAGCAGATCGCCGAAGGCGAGAAGAAGCTTTCCGACGCCGAGTCCCGCGTCCATTCCTACGAGGCGCGCCTCGCCAAGGAAGCGAGCCTCGAGCATTCCCTCTCGGTCGGGAACTCCCTCCTCGACTATCTCGAGCACCGCGATTACGAGGGACTAAGGAAATACCTGCCGCTTTATCAAAGCGCCCTCAAGAAGAAGAAAGACGAGCTTTCCGCTTCCTATAACGAAGTGCGAAACCGCCTGAGGAGCGACAAGAAGGAAGCCCTCGCCCTCCAAAAGGAGAAGGAAGAGCTCGAGGCCGGAAGGACCGTCTATCCGGAGGCCATGACGAAGCTCCGCGCCTACATCGTGAAGAAAGTGAAGGACGAGACGGGCGACGAAATCGATGCCCGTCCCTTCGCCGAGCTCATCGACATCAAGGAAGGCGAGGAGAACTGGCGCTACGCCATCGAATCCCTCCTCGCCGAGAGGAGATTCGACCTCTTCGTCGACGAAAGCCACTTCGAGACGGCTCTTAGGGCCCTCAACGAAGCTAGGGACAAGGAGCAGTTCGCCGGGATCGGCATCGTCGACCTCGCGAGGCTCCCGGAAAACGCCGTTCATAAGGATAGTAGCCTCGCCGCCAAGCTCACGGCCCTCACTTACGACGCCGAACGCTACCTCGATCTCCTCCTCGGGACGGTTGAGGCGGTGGACGATCCGCTCCTCTTCGTCGGAAAGGACGAGGGAGCGACGATCGACGGCCTCTACTACGGCTTCCGCTCGGTCAGGAAGACGCATGGCGAAAAGGAAGCGCCCTACATCGGCGCGAGCGCCCGCCGCCTCCGCCTCGAGGAAGTCGAAAGCACCTTGGCTGGGCTTTCGAGCGACATCGAGATGGAAGAGGAGGAAGCCCGTTCCACCTACCGCCTCGTCGAGCAAAGCGACCACAGCTACGTTTCCTCCCTCCTCGAGGAAGACAACCACTGGGCCGTTTACGAGACGGCCCGCCGGTCCCTCGAGGCCCTGAAAGCCAAGAAATCTTCCCTCGAAGGGGAAGATAGCGACCTCATCGCCAAGTCGAGCCGCCTCTCGGCCCTCCGCCTCGAGCGGGAAGAGGCCGTCGCCGCCTCGAGCAAGGCCGCCGACGCCATCAAGGCCACTTCTTCCTCCCTCGGGGCCGCCTCGAGCCGCCTCGCCTCCCTCCAGGGGGACGTGGCAAGCAAGGAAAAGGAGCTAGACGAACTCCTTAAGAAGGAAGGCCTCAAGCTCGCCTACGAGGACTGGAAGTCCAACAAGGAAATGGCCTCCAAGGAGGCCGAGGCCCAGGTCGAGCGCCTCTCGAAGGAGCTCTCCCGCCTTGAGCGCGACCTCCGCACCCTCATGGCGAGCTACATCCGGAAGTTCTCCTTCGACGAGACGAGCGAGCTCGACGCCCTCCCGCACTTCGTGAAGGAATACGACAAAGTCGCCAACCACGACCTCGTCGAGAACATCGACAAGCTCGAACGGGCAAGGAAGAAGGCGGCCGAAAGCTTCCAGAACGACTACATCGCCAAGATCCGCGAATCGATCGAGGAAGAGAAGCGCCACATCAAGAAGCTCAACGAAATCCTCGCCGGCCGTCCCTTCGGCTCCGAGGGCGACGTTTACGAATTCGTCGTCTCGGCCTCGAAGGACTCGACCTTCAAGGATTACTACGAGATCTTCGCGAGCAAGCAGGACTACGACCAGACGACCCTCTTCACCGAGCAGCTCTCGAGCAAGAACGAGGCCCTCATGAATAGCCTCTACGACCGCTTCACGAGCGAGGATGCCGACGAAAAGCTCCTCCAGAGCTTCACCGACTACCGGAACTTCATGGACTACGACATCAAGATCCGCGACAAGAACGGCAAGACCTACCGCTTCTCCGAGATCAGCAAGTCGAAGTCCGGCGGCGAGACACAGACCCCGTTCTACGTCATCATCGCCGCGAGCTTCGATCAGCTCTGCCGCCCCGGATACGGCCGCACTTCCCCGGGTTGCCTCGTCATGTTCGACGAAGCCTTCGAGAAGATGGACCAGTCCCACGTCGAGAGCATGATGCGCTACTTCCAGGAACTCTCGATCCAGCCGATTCTCGCCGTCCCGGGAAACCAGGCGAAGGCCATCGCCCCCTACGTCGACACCAAGATCGCCTTGGTGAAGCAGGGGAGCCGGGTCGTTCCTTCCCCCATCATCCGGAGCCGGGCCGCCGACTGATAGCGGTTTTGGACTTCAGCCAAGCCCCCTTTGAAGGGGCTTTCTTTTTCCTAGCCCAAGAGCCTTCCCAAAGGACGATTGACGTTCGCGATTTCCGATTATCGGTTCCTTAAGCGCCTTAACAAAATCGAAAGAAAACCCGATAAAACGTCAATCTAAAAGAAAAGTTTAATGCAATTCGTTAAGCAAAATGGCATTTTGGCGAAGAAAACGGGCGATTTACAAGGATTTTTTCCAAAAGGCCTAAAACGTGACCTACGTATACATAAAGGGTATAATCCGCTTCCTTGAAAAAGCAGCTTTCAAATTGACTTGCATGCGGCATGAGCAACCATGGGAAGAGGTTTCGCCATCGCCTCCGTCCGACAATGGAACAGCCGTCAAAAAAGGCGGACGGTCGAAAGGCCAAGCTGCCTGAGATTAGTTAAAACGCCCATAGAACGCAGAGATTTTTCCCGCAAAACCTACTTTTCTTCATGGAAATGAGGGACTTTGCTATTTTTGGAGGACTTCTTTTAAATAAGGAGCCGTCAGGCTTTGCTTCGCGTCCAATATTCCTTCCGTCGGCCCCTCGTAGACGAGCTGCCCGCCATAGACGCCGCCCCCGGGCCCGAGGTCGACGACGTAGTCGCTATTCGCTATGAAGTCGAGGTCGTGCTCGATGACGACGATGGAGGCCCCCATCTTTAAAAGCGAGTCGAAGACGGATAGCAGTCTCCTCACGTCGAGGGGGTGGAGCCCGATCGTCGGCTCGTCGAAGACGAAGAGGGCATCGTTTTGAAGGCGTCCCATCTCGAAGGCCAGCTTGAGGCGCTGGGCCTCGCCGCCGGAAAGGGAAGGGGTTGCCTCCCCGAGGGTCAGGTAGCCAAGCCCGAGCTTGGAGAGCACTTCGAGTTTTTCGTGGCACTTGCGGAGGCCTTTCGTCTTCTCGAGGGCCTCGTCGACGGTTAGGCCCATCATCTCGACGATCGAAAGCCCGTTTCCGTCCGGCCATTTGACTTTCCTCGCCTCTTCCTTGTAACGGCCCCCATGGCACTTCGGGCACGCTATGTCCATGTCCGGGAGGAACTGGACGTCGAGGGTGATCGTTCCCGTCCCGTCGCATTCGGGGCAGCGGAGGGAGCCGCTGTTGTAGGAGAAGTCCCCGGCCTTCAGCCCGAGGGACTTGGCCCCTTCCGTCCTCGCGTAGGCGCTCCTCAAGTCGTCGAGGACCCCGCTATAGGTCGCGACCGTCGAACGGACGTTCGCCCCGATCGGGGTCGCGTCGATGAGATTGACCCTCCTTAGGCCTTCCGCCTCGATGGAAATGACATGGTTTGGGAGGGGAGTCCCCGCGATTTTCGCCCGCAAAGCCGGCACGAGCGACTCGAGAACCATCGTCGTCTTCCCGGATCCCGACACTCCCGTCACCGCGACGAGGCGTCCTTTGGGGATATGGATGTCGAGGGGACGGACGGTATGGATGGCCCCGGTCGAAAGGTGGATCTCCCCGTTTTCGAACATCCTTTCTTTTTCCGCCCTTTTCCGGACGACGGTTTCCTCCTTCCCCGAAAGGAAGGGGCCGATCATGGAACGGGGATCGCTTTCCACTTCCGCTAGATTCCCCTTCGCGACGATTTCCCCGCCTTCCTTCCCGGCTTTCGGCCCGAGTTCGACGAGATAGTCGCACCGGGCGAGGATCCGCTCGTCGTGATCGACCATGACGATGGAGTTGCCCTGGGAAAGAAGGTCGTCGAAAAGAAGGAAGAGGCCGTCGACATTATGGGGATGGAGGCCGATCGATGGCTCGTCGAGGACGTAGAGGACCCCGGTTGTCTCGCTCCGGACGGCCCGGGCCAATTCGACCCTTTGGCGTTCCCCGGTCGAAAGGGTGCTTCCGGCTCTCGAAAGGGATAGATAGTCGAGCCCGAGGTCGACGAGGCGCTTAGCCATATGGAGGAATTCCCTCGTAAGCCCGCTCGCCATCTCCCTCATCGCCTCGGGCATCGATTCGGGAATGCCCTTTACCCAATCGATGAGCTGGCCCAGCGGCATTTCCGAGGCCGCGTCGAGGCTTATTCCCCTCACGAGGGACGAACGGGCCCTTTCCGAAAGCCGCGTCCCATGGCAAGCGGGACAGGGCTCTTCCTTGAGGAAGCGGCTGACCCGCTTCATGCCCTTTTCGTCCTTGGCCTTCGAGAGGGCATTGAGGACGGTATTGACGGCCGAATAGTAGGTGAAGTCGAGCTCGGCGAAGTCATCGCCCTTCTTCGATTTGTAGAGGATGTGCTTCTTTTCCATCGGCCCGTCGTAGACGATCCGCCTTTCTTCCTCGCTTAGGTCCTTGAAAGGGACATCGGTCCTGACGCCCATCGCCCGGGCGACGTCGACCATGAGGCTCCACATGAGGGAGTTCCACGGGGCGACCGCGCCTTCTTCTAGGCTCAGGTTCTCGTCGGGCACGAGGCTTGAACGGTCGACCGTGAGCTTGAAGCCGGTTCCCCCGCACGAGGGGCAGGCCCCGGCCGAGTTGAAGGCAAGCTCCTCGGCCGAGGGGCCGTAGAAAGAGGCCCCGCAGACGGGACAAACCGTCTCCTTCATGAGGGCGACGTCCATCGAGGGCGGGCAGTGGTGCCCATTCGGGCAGAGGTGGCACCCGAGCCGGGAATAGATGAGGCGGAGGATGTTATTGAGCTCCGACATCGTCCCGAAGGTCGAGCGGATGCCCGGGACGTTGGGCCGCTGATGGAGGGCAATGGCCGAGGGGACGTTCCTTACGAGATCGACGTCGCTCCGCCCTTCCTGGCTGATCCTCCTCCGCGTATAGGTCGATAGGGCCTCGAGATAGCGGCGCGAGCCTTCGCTATAGAGGACGCCGAGGGCGAGCGAGGATTTCCCCGAGCCGGAGACGCCGGCAATCCCGACGAGCCGGTTGAGGGGGATGTCGACATCGATCCCCTTGAGGTTATGGACGCGCGCGCCCCTTATTTCGATATGGTCCGGTACTTCGATTGGCTTTCTCATCGTCGATAGTTTGCCTTTGGGACGGCCTTTCGCAAAGGAAAAAAAGAAAAGGAGGCCCAAAAGGGGCCTCCGTTCGCTTCTCCTCAGTTGCTCGTTCCTTCGAGGATGGAGACGATTTCCTGATAGGAAAGAGGAAGCTCGGAGAAGGTATCGCACTTGAAGCTGAGCCTTGGCTCGACGTTCATGCCGGGAATCCTCATCTCGAGATGGGTCATGGCTTGGCTCGATGGGTCTATTCCGATGACCATCGTCGTTGCTTCGCTCTGCTTGACGGCGCCGGAGTCGGAGACGGCCCGGCCGAAGTAGCGATTCAGATCGATGCCATAGAGGGCGACTTCCGACTCGTCGAGCCACTCGTAGTATGGGCTTTGCCGTCCTTCAAGGAAGGAGGGATCAGGTAAAAGCATGTCCTCGAACGAGTTGTCGTATACCGTCGAATTTTCGTGCACGAGCCCGCTTCCTTCATCGTAAAAACTATGAACGTTGCATTTTCCGTCCTCACTAGGCTCATAGAGGCGGTAGTAGTTCGACGACCCATCCATTTGTCCTTCGATTTGGAAGAGGAAGTCGGAGCCGAAGTAGAACTCGAAGAAATGGGTATTGTCGGGCGAATAGACGGCGAAATGGCTGTTTGGGCTTTGCAGCTGGTCGACGTATTTCGCGGCCAGATCCTCGCTCGGGCGGGGCAGGGGCTCGCCCCTCTCCGCCGCGCTCACGAAGTCGTCCAAACTGATTCCGTAAGCGAAGCTCTGCGGCTCGTCGAAGATAAGCGAGAGCGAGGCTTCGCCTTCCTTCGTGAAGTCGATGGAGCTGAGCGATCCGTCGGCATCGAGAAGAATGCGAAGCGAATCGAAATCGGCGTTGATTTGGATATCGTCGCCGCCCAGGTTGTTCGGGAGAATGTCCTCAAGCACCTCGAAAAGCTGATTTTGCGTTCCCTTAAAGGAGAATCCGCCCTCGATGGTACCCTCGAAAAGAAGAGGCGTAAGCGAGAAACGCGGGCGGATGAGGGGGAGTCCATCGCCTTCGCCAGAGAAGCCGGCGACGTGGATGTACTCTCCTCCCGCCTCGTCGAATTCGTAACGTTCAATGTCCTTGTCCGTCCTCACGAGGTAGGCATCGTTTTTCCACTTTTCGCCAAAAGTAAGGCAGGTCACCTTTTCGAAGATGTCGGCCCGGAGGACGGGAGTCCCTTTTGAGAGAAGGGAAACCCCATAGTTTTTGGTTCTCATTTCCTCGAAGGCACGGCCGAGGGCCGCTAGATCCTCGGTGAGTTCGCCTTCGATGCCCTTTGGCGGCTCGATTTGCAGTTCTTCGTAGGAGAAGTCGCCGGCAATCGCGATGTCGATGATGCCGGGGACGGAAGCGCCGGCAATCGTTATGTAGGCCGTACCGGCGAGGGAGAAGGAAGAAAAGCCGCCGTCGCTTAAGGCGATGGATCCCGTCGATGTCCCAAGCGGCATGAGGCGGAAGCCGTTTGCCGGTATGAGAAGGCGGCTAAGGACATAGGAAGCCATCGTCCCACTAAGGGGATAAACGCCTTCCTTTTCCTCTCCCAAATCCTCGATTCCGATCCTGGCAAACGGGTTTGCGTAGTAGTAATCGAAGGAGACGAGGGGCGAGGAGATGGCTTGTTCGGTCACCACATTGTCGATTCCGACCTCATAGGTAACGGCTAGGCCGGCGTCGTTGGAGAAAACCGTCGAGTCGCTCCCCTTATTGAGATCGAAACGGGAAGCGGTCTCGTCATAGTAAAAGGAAGCCGTTTCCGTGGTGGAATTCCCCTCGACTCCGAGGGAAAAGGTGAGCGAAAGGCTCAGGTCATCGTTGAACAAAGCGAGCGCTTCGTCGATTCCGATTGGATCCGCCGGAATGGATCCGGAGTCGCCTGTTTCCCCCTGGGCTGGCAGGCGACGGTCGTTTCCGACCCCGCCGACGCAAGCCGAAAGCAAGGGAAGCAGCAGCGATACGACCAGTAGTTTTTCCTTTTTCATTGTGCTTTCCTCCTATCCTTCCTTATCCGGGAGAGGATATGGAACGCTGTCGTCCAAGCCGTCCTCCCGCGGCTTTTTCTCCCCGTAGACGTCGACGACCGTCGTGCCGCTCTCGTCCTGTCCGGAGATGATGAACGAATTGTTTGAGGCGTCTATCTCTATTTTGAGAGAGACGACGTCGTAGACGTTGAACCCCATGTCGTTGAGGACTTGCGGGGCGGGGAAGAGGAAGCTCATCGCGTCGATGCTATCGGATTCATATGCCGATTTGCTTATGGGGAAGAAGGAATAAATGGGATTTTTGTCCACGAAGAAGCCCGGAAGCAGGTGATCCATCGAGTCAAAGGAGGCCCCGGTTATAGCGGGTGTCCCGGAATAGAGGTCCAGTTCTTGGATTCCATCCATTCCCTCGACGGCCGTATACCAGCTTTTGCGCCCGTTTCCCTCAAGGAAGAGCGAGCGTTCGGTGAGATAAAGGGAAAGCGACCCCTCAAGGAACGGGCTTTTGACCGTGTAGGCAATCCCGTCCGGCCCTTCGACGAGGGAGTCGAGGAAATTGGAGAGTCCGAGCAATTCGATATTCAAGATGGGGCTGTCGTCATAGCCGGATGGCATGCCCTCGTATTGCCTGTAGCGAATTAAGACGTGGGAAGAAGAGGAGGAAAGGAAATCGACCATATCGACTGTCCCATCGTCATTGAGGACCACCTCGACTGCTTCGAGGCCGCCCAGGTAGAAGGACAGGACATCGGCAGGAACGAGGAGGTCGAAAACGGCTTCGGCGAGGTCGCTTCCTTCGATGCGGTAAGTCGACGCCTTGCCATCGACGGGGCTGAAGAGAGTGGTGTTGATCCCGTTGCCGTTCGGCACGAGACGATCGATCGAAACCGGGGAATTGGTGTCGAATTCGCCAAACCCAGGCTCCCCGTAGTACGGGTATAGCAATTCGTCCCCCTCTTTCATCGGGGCGTAGTAACGCGGTTCGCCATGATAGGAGAAATAAACCGCGTTCTCGCCGCGATAATAGCTCGTGACGTCGCCGCTTCCCCATTCAATGTCGAAGGCAATGGGGGAGGAGAGAGCTTCGAAAGCTTTCTCTAGGCGAATCGAATCTTCCGTCGGCTCAAGGCCCGAAAGATCGTCGAGATGGGAAATGGCCTCCACCTCATCTTCATAGGAAAGATCGAACGAAGCCACGTAGGCAGCGCCCATTTCCGGGTAGGGTATCTCATATTCGACGCGGGAGAAACGTTCCCCGTCGAGATAGAGGAGCATCTCGTCGGGTCCTCGATTGATGGCTGGGCCGCCGAATGCCTGGTCGATGAAGGCGTAGGAAATCGCGCTAGCAATTCCTTTCGGGAGCCTGAATACCCCGTCCTCGACGAAAATAAGGTCCCGGACAGTGAGGATCGAGAAGGGCGACATGTAGGCTGAATCGAAGGAAGGGAAGGGAACGTCATAGAATCTTTCGACGGTCCCGTCCATCTTATGGCCTTCCCGATAGGATAGTCCCCTTTCATCGCGGAAATACGGGCCTTCTTCGTTTAGGCCGGAGGTCATGGACTGATCACCCATGCTTGTCGTCTGAATGACACTTGAGGCAAAGGCTACGTCGGATCCCCGCTGGTAGGTAGCCTCTATGTCGAGCCTCATTTCCACGGGGACTACTTCACCGTCAGGACCGGCTGGGGCTTCCGACTTAGCAGAGATAAATCCCTTAGCCCCCATCGTGAGATCAAATGCCTCGATGGCCTTTTGAATAGCGGCATTCTGCCCTTCTTCTTCGCCCTCAGAAGTTTCGCCATGTTCCGACGAGCTTTCGGAATCGGAAGCGCTCTCGCTGCTCGAGGGCTGACTCTCTGAGGAAGAAGTTCCTTCGCTGGTCGATGGCTGGCTCTCCGAAGAAGAGGAGGTTCCTTCGCTGGTCGAGGGCTGGCTCTCGGAGGAAGGGGTCTCTTCGCTCGATGAGGACGAGTCTTGGCTCGGACTCGATTGGGATGATGTTTCTTCGCTTGAAAGCGAGCTTTCCGCGCTCGAGCCGAGGCCGCTTGAAAAAGACGAGCCGTCGCCTAACGAGCAACCGGAAAGAAGGAAAGCCAGGGTGAGGGCGATGGGGCCCAGACTCCGTTTCTTCATTTCGTTCCTCCTGTTATCGTTTCAATTTAACAATGAAAGCAATGTAAGTGGCAATGAAAAAGGCACTTTTGTACATGACAAGCAAGTGCCATGCCAAGCAATTCTCAACCGACTCTATTCGAGCGGCAACGACCAAAGTCGCAGTTCGCGGGATGCGATCAGAAAAAAAGCAACTCTATTTTTGGCTGCCATTTCAAAAGGCCTGGTTGTCAAAGACGGCGGTTCTCCAGCGCTTTGGCAACGGGAATATGAGGGAGATTTCCGCATAGGGGAACGACACATCGCTCAGGAGTGCTATGATAAAAATCGCTAATGCGGGGGGATCACAAATGAATAGACGTGCTGTGGCATTTATCGGCGTCGTGGCCATCTTTTTGAGTGGCTGTGTCGGCGGCGCCAAGCCTACTTTGGAATCGTCTTCGATATTCGCTAGCTCGGAGGCCGAGTCGTCGGGCAGCCGTTTAGAGAGCGAATCCTCTCTCAGCCTTGGTTCCAGTTTGGAAGAGAGTGAAGGAATGGCCCCGGGCCTCTACGTGAAAAGCGCCCCGGAGACGCTTCTATATCTGAACCAACTTGCGAAAATCGAATTCGTCAAGGAAGGGATTGAAGGCGAGATCGTCCCGTTATCTGATTTCTACGAGATTGCGAACTTTGGCGATGTCTACTATTACTTGCCACGCTATATTCCACAGAGTCCGAATCCGTCATATTTTGCCTGCGGAGACTATTTCGTGAGCGTCGACATTCTCTATAGAAGAGAGACATACGAAAAGGCGCCGCAATATTTCACGACTCGCTCAATGACGGTCGGAATAGAGGAAGGGGAGGTCGATTTGCCTCTTGTTTCCGACATCCCTAGCGACGTCTTCTTCGCCATTGCTCCAACGGCGGGATCGGCGACTTCGCTGGAGGTCACCGCAGATGGCAAAGTGAAGTTGATTGGCGAAGGAAACGCCACGGTTTTGGCTTTTCGCGAAGATGGATTCTTCGACTATCTGAATTTCACGGTCGAGGATAATTCCAATCGGCTTTCTGTCTGGTGCCCGCCGGCCGACAAGGAAATCGTCGAAGCGATCATCGACGACTTCAAGGAGACCAACCCGGACTATGCGGACTGGACCATCGAAGTCAGCCAGACCCTCGGCGAAGGCGACACTCAGAGACTCCTGACCGCCGATAAGGCGAACTCGGCCGACATCATCTGCATGGCCGACGACTTCATCCGCGCCGCGGTCCAGGGCGAAGCCCTCCTCGCACTCACCGATGAGGAGAAGGCCGCGATCGTCGCGAGCGACGGCCAGGAAGCGGTGGACGCCTGCTCGATCGACGGCACCCTCTACGGCTACCCCTACCGCGGCGACAACAGCTACATGCTCTTCTACGACACGACCGTCGTGAGCGCCGATCAGGCCAAGAGCGTCGAGGGCATCCTCGCCGCCTGCAAGGCCGCCGGCAAGACCTTCAACTTCGACCTCACCGAAGGGTGGTATTCCATCTCCCCGCTCGTCGGCCACGGCCTCAGCGTGGGAGTCAAGACCGGCGAAGACGGCAAGATCTACATGGACACCGACTTCTATTCCACCAAGGGCGCCCAGATCGCGCAGCAGGTCATGGACCTCCGCAACGAATACGGCGCGACCTGGGTCTTCGACGCCTCCATCTCCAAAGTCGAGAAAGGCTTGGCCAACGGGACGATGGGCGCGACGATCCTCTGGAACGCCTACAACACCTTCATCGCCTGGAACAAGAACATCGCCGTCGCCGAGCTCCCGACCCTGACCGTCGGGACGACCGCGGCGCAGCTCACGCCGTTCCTCGGCTACAAGGCCGTCGTCATCAACAACTACGTCGAATCCCGCGGCGACGAGTACGTCGCTGCCGCCCGCGCCTTCGCGAAGTTCATGACGAACGAAGATAACCAGAAGACCTACCAGGCCGAACTCGGCTACGGCATGACCAACCTCGATGTCATGGAAGAGGCCGATCTCTCCGACAACCCGTTCATGAACGCCATCAACGCGCAGCTCCCGAACGTCGTCCCGCAGGGCTGCAGCGTCACCAGCGACTTCTGGTCGCCGATGGAGACCTTCTGGACGAACGTCGAAACCGGTAATTGGGGCGACTACGGCACCGGCCTCGATGGCGCCAAGGGCGCTCTCCGCGCTCTCGTGAGCGCCACCGGCTGGGTCACCACCGACTTTATAGACAATGGGACGATTGACTGATCTTTTTCTCGTCGTATCTCTTCCCGATGGAGATTCTTGAGAGCATATTGAAAAAATAAATACAATCAGATGAAAGGTTTTATAGAAATGGACAAGCGCCTCGAACCACTATTCACTCCCTGGCACATCGGGAAATGCGAGATCAAGAACCGCATCGTCATGACCTCGATGGGCGGGACTTCCATCTTCGGCTGGATGGAGGCTCCCCATTTCGATAGGGAAGCCGCCAAGTTCCTCCTCGACAAGGCCAAGAACGACGTCGGCCTAATCCTTCCGGGAATCGCCCCCCTTTACAACCCGCTGGGCGGCCAATGGCTCTACCAGAACAAGGGAATGTACAAAAAGCTCAAGGCGTTCATGGCCGAGATCCATTCCTACGGGGCCAAGATGTTCATCCAGCTGACGGCCGGCTTCGGCCGCTCGATGGCCGTCACGAGCCTCATGGAGGCCGTCTATTGCAACAAAGCGTTGAAGGTGCTCGCCAAGCCATTCATGGATGTCGATTTCATCCTCGCCTCCGCTAGCGAAAACCCGAACCGATGGTCCGACAAAACCCCATCCCGGGCGCTTACGAAGAAGGAAATTGACCATTTCATCGACACTTTTGCCCTCGTCAGCAAGCTTTGCAAGGACGCGGACGTCGACGGCATCGAGGTCCATGCCGTGCACGAAGGCTACCTCCTCGACCAATTCGCGATGAAGTACACGAATAGGCGGACCGACGAATACGGCGGAAGCCTCGAGAACCGCCTTCGCTTCCCGATCGAGATCGTGAGGGCCATCAAGAAGGAATGCGGGGAGGACTTCCCCGTTTCCCTCCGCTATTCCGTGGTCTCCAAGACCAAGGGCTACCGTGAAGGGGCCATGCCGGGCGAATCCTACGAGGAAGTCGGCCGCGACTTCGAGGAGAGCAAGGAAGCGGCCCGCCTCCTCGAAGAGGCCGGTTACGACATGCTCAACTGCGACAACGGGACCTACGACGCCTGGTATTGGTCGCACCCGCCGATCTACATGCCGGAGAACTGCAATCTCGCGGACGTCGAGGCTTTGAAGCCCTATGTCGACGTGCCGCTCGTCGCGGCCGGGAGGATGGACCCCTACACGGCGGCCAAGGCCATCGAGGAAGGCAAAATCGACGCGATGGGCGTCGCCAGGCAGTTCCTTGCCGACGGGGCTTGGGTGAGTAAGCTTAAGGCAGGCCATCCCGAGGAAATCAGGCCCTGCATCTGCTGCCATGCCGGGTGCTTCAACTTCGCCCATTACAAGGGTGTGGCCAACGACCAAGACCTTCACGACACCCTCCATATGTCGCGCTGCGCGGTCAACGCCGAGACGATGCAGACGAACGTCCACCATATCGTCCCTACAAAGCATCCGCGTCGAGTCGCCGTCATCGGCGGCGGCATCGGCGGCATGGAAGCCGCCCGGGTGCTGAAGCTGAGGGGACACACGCCGGTTATATATGAAAAGTCATCGCGCCTCGGCGGCGTCTTCGTCGATGCCGGGAAGTGCTCCTACAAGGGAAAGCTTAGGGAACTCGAGGCCTGGTATGAGCTCCAGATGAAGGAGATGGGCGTCGAAATCCATCTTGATACCGAGATAAAGGATCTTGCCGCCCTCCCAGAAAAAGACATCGTCGTCGCGACCGGCTCGAAGCCGCGCCGCCTCCACGTCGAAGGCGGGGAAAAGGCGGTGGAAGCCCTCGAATTCCTCTCGGGCGAGAAGGAAGTAGGGGAAAGGGTGGCCGTCATCGGCGGCGGCCTTACCGGCTGTGAAATAGCCTATGAGCTCCATCTCGAGGGCAAAAAGCCGATTATCGTCGAGATGGCCGACGACATCATCAAGCAAAAGGGCGTCTGCATGGCCAATTCCACTTATCTTCGCGACTATTTCAAGCTCCACGGGGTTCCTGTTTACCTTGAGAGCACCTTGGCCGCCATCGGCGATGGAACGGCTACGATCAAGAAAAAGGACGGCTCGACCGTTGAGATTCCCGTCGATAGCGTCATTACGTCTGTCGGCTACATCCCGACGCCGCTCGAAGGGAAGGGAAAGAAGATCCATTACGTTGGCGACTGCAAGAAGGTAGGTAACCTTCGGACCGTCATCTGGGGCGCCTACGAGGCGGCAATGAAAATCTAAAATCTCCTGCAAAAGCCGGCTATCTACGTTGAAGACCGGCTTTTCGTTTTTCCCATGCCGGATTTGTCAAAAACGATTTTGTCCCTTTTTTCGCTCATCCATGGGAAGCTGCCTCGAAAGGCCATATCATATGACCATGCGCTTCCTTCACCTTTCGGACATCCACCTTGGGAAGAAACTTGGAAACTACGACCTTTCGCTTGAGCATCGCCATGCCCTCAAGGAAGCCCTCGACTTGGCTCTGAAGGAGAAGCTCGATGCAATCGTCGTCGCCGGGGACATCTACGATTCGGCGGCTCCCTCCTCCCTTTCGATGGAAATCCTCGATTCTTTTATCGCGGACGTTGAGGAGAATGGAATTCCGCTCCTTATGATCAGCGGAAACCACGACTCCCCGGAAAAACTCCATTACTTATCCGGGTTGGCCGCCCGCCACCATGTTTACATCGTGACGGACATCAAGGACTCTTTGGCTCCGATTACGGTCAATGCGGTCGACTTTTTCTTACTTCCCTACGTGAATTACCATGTTGCAAAAGACGAGATGGGCGTCGACTATGGGAGCCTTGAGGAAGCGGTAGGGGACATCGTTTCCCGAATGGATCTTGCTAGCGATCATCCGCACGTCCTCGTCGCCCACCAAAGCGTCCTTCCTTCCTCGGGAATGCTTACTGGCTCGGGCAGCGAGACCCAGCCGGCGATGTCCGGGGCCGAGCTATCGATCGGGGGAAGCGACGTTCTTCCGGGAAGCGTCTTCGCCCCCTTTGACTACGTGGCGCTCGGCCATATCCACAAGGCCATCCCCCTAAGCGAGAAGATGCGTTATCCGGGAGCCCTTCTAAAATTCGACCGCCAAGAGGCCAAATACAAGAAAACATTCAGTATCGTTGACATAAGCGAAAAAGGCGTTTTTGTCAAAGAAGCCCCCTTTGTCCCCCTCCACGACGTGGTTAGGATGGAAGGATATCTCGAGGAGCTTCTCAAAAGGGAAGACCACCGGAACGACTACGTCTATTTCACCCTCTTGGACACTACCTACCAAGACGAGCCGATGGCCCGGCTGAAGTCCCGCTTTCCCTTGGCCGTCTCCCTCGAGTACAAGGGAATTGCCTCTTCCTATTCGAAGGGTGGGGACATCGACGTCGCCTCCATCGACCCAAAGGAGCTATTCGCCCGCTTCTATGAGGAAACGACCGGTTCGAGGATGGATGAGACTCAAGGGGAAACCGTCTCCGAATTGCTCGACGAGACGCTCGGGAGGAATGCGCAATGAAGCCGCTCCAACTCACGATGCAGGCCTTCCTCTCCTACGAGAAGAAGACGGAAATCGACTTTAGTCTCTTCGATGGCTCACTTTTCCTCATCGACGGGGAGACGGGAGCCGGGAAGACCACGATCTTCGACGCTATCTGCTTTGCCCTATATGGCGATTCGTCGGGCGGGCTCAGGAAAGCTGACGATCTCCGCTCCCTTTCCGCCCCCGACGATCTAGAGACCTATGTTCGCTTCTCCTTTTCCGCGCACGGAAAAATCTACGAGGTAGAACGCAAGCCCGGTCAGGAGAGAAAGGCGAAGCGGGGGAACAAAACCGTTTACCAAGAGCCGACGGCCCTCCTTTCCGGCGGTGACCTCCAGCATCCCATCACGGCACTCCGGCAAGTCAACAAGAAGATCCTCGAGATCCTTTCCCTTAGCAAAGAGCAGTTCGTAATCACCTCCATGATCCCCCAAGGGAAATTCATGGATCTCATCACCGCCAAGTCGAGCGATCGGAGCGCCCTTCTCCGCGACGTCCTCCATACGAAGCCGTTTGCTGACTTCGAGGATGCCCTCGGAAAGAGAGCCAATGAACTATCTACCCGCCTAAGCGGGGAATCGACCCTCATCGATGCCAAGTGCCGGGAATACCAAAGCGACGATAGCGAGCTTTCTTCCCGCCTTGTCTGGACCGGCGACGACAATGGTCGCCCATGCTATTTCCTCGAAGAGCTTCTCCCCCTCATCGAAAAAGACCTGGCGGGGAAAAGGGAACGCCAGGCTGGCCTCGTCGCCGCCCAAGGCGAAGCCCATGAGAAGGAAAAGGAAGCCGAGGCCATCTTCGAGAAGGCCAAGAAGGACGAGGAAAACCGCGCAGCTTATTTGAAAAACGAGTCCGATCTATCCCTTCTTCTTTCCAAGAAGGAGGAAATGGACCGGAAGGAAAAAGAAAACGCCCTCTACGACAAGGCCCTTCTTGTCGTTCGCTCCCACAGGGCGCGCCTAGAGGCCGAAAAGGGGCTAACGGAGGCCAAGAAGCTTTTGGAAAGGCACCAAAAAAGCCTTCCCGAAGCCGAAAACGCCCTGCAAAAAGCCGCTCAAGAGAACGAAAAGCGCAATGCTTTGAATGCGAGGAACGACGAAATAGTGAAAGAGGAATCTGCGCTCAAGCTGCTTTCGGCCGCGTTTGAGTCGATTCCCCTCCTCGAGAAAGCCCTCAAGGATAAGGAAGAAAGCGAGGCGGCGGCCCGGAAGACCCTAGATCAAGAGGAAAAAGAAGTGTCTTCGAGGCGGGAAAACGCCTCGCGCCTCCGGAAAGAACACGAAGGGTCCACCCTCCAGGCCGATCTTGCCGCTCTCGATATCCAAAAGAAGGATCTCGACGGCCGGAAAAAGAACCTGGAATCGCTTGCCGGGGACCACGCGTCTTTCCTCAAGGCCGAAAAAGAAGCCGCCGATTGCCGAAAGGCTTATCTAAAGGCTAGGGAAGAACAGGCCAATAAGAGCGAGGAGTATCAATCCCTTTTCCAACGCTTCATCGATGCCCAGGCCGGCCTTTTGGCGACGGCCCTGGTCGAAGGCTCGCCTTGTCCCGTCTGTGGATCCCTCTCCCATCCCTCCCCGGCTGTTCCCTCGGGGGAAGTAAGCAAGGAAAGCCTTGAAAAGTGCAAGGCCGACTTGGCTGAAAAGGAAACAAAGGCCCAGGAAGCCGCGTCGGCGGCTTCATCGGCGGAAGGAAAGGCCAAGACCAAGGAAGAGTCTTTCCTCCGTTCGTTTGAAGAGGCTATCGGAAAGAAGATAACGATCGACGAGGCCCCCTACTCCCTCGCCGAGGCGAAGGAAGCTAACGACATTGCCTTGTCCGCGCTCAAAAAGAATCGGGTCGCGGTCGAGTCGGCCCTGGCTAAAGAGAAATCGGATCTTAAACAAGCCGCCCTTCTTGAGAAGGAAGCCGCGGAGAAAGAGGCCGCCCTCCCGGCCCTTCGTAGTGCCCTTTCGGATGCCATTGCCGGTCTTTCGGCCGAGAAGTCAAAGCTTCAGGAAGTCAAAAAAAGCTTGGAGGGGCACGAAAAGGAAGAAGTCGAAGCGTGCCTTTCCTCTCTAAAGGATGAACGGGAACGCAATGCCGAGGAGGCGAAAGCCATCGAAGCCCGATTCCGGAAAGCCGGTAGCGATCTCGAAGTCCTTCGAAACGACATAAGCCGGGACGAGACGTCCGTAAACGAGGTGAAAGCAAAGCTGAACGCTGCCGTCTTCGAAGACGAGAAGACATTGAAAGATAGCGGATTCATTGACGTTAAAGAGGCCGAAGCGGCCGCCTCTCGGGAAAAAGGAGAAGTGGACGCCTCGAAGGAGGAAACCAAAGCTTATGCCGCGGCTCTGCTTTCTTGCCAGAAGGCTAAGGAGGAACACCTCAAAGCCGGCTACGACAAGCTTCTTCCCTTAGACCTTGCCGCCTTGAAGGCCAAACTGGACGAGCTCCAGGCGGCCCACGATAGGGCCATTGAGGAAACGAGCAAGTATTCGTCCCTTCTTTCCTCCGCCGAAGGAATCTATTCCGCGCTTCTCTCCTTATTCGAGAACAACAAAGCCACCCTTAAGGAATTCCAGGCGGTCAATACCCTTTACCTCGTGGCCAAAGGCCGCTATCCGCGGGCTCCGAAGGTCGATTTCGAGACGTATTACCAATCGGCTGTCTTTTCATCGATCGTCGAACGGGCATCCGAACGCTTTTCCTCGATGTGCGGCGGCACTTACCAGCTCATTCCCCATGATTGGCGGGCCAATATCGGCAGCAATACTGCCCTCGACATCGATGTAATCGATGCCTTGAGCGGCAAATCCCGCCCCATCAGGACTCTCTCGGGCGGCGAATGCTTCAAAGCCGCCTTGGCCCTCGCCCTTTCCTTCTCCGACGTGATCGCCTCTTCTTCCGGGGCTAGCGAAATCGATTGCCTCTTCATCGACGAGGGCTTCGGGACCCTCGACGAAGAATCGCTCCACGCCGTCATCAAGACCGTCCGCGGTTTGACCCGGGACGGGACGAGAATGGTGGGCATCATCTCCCATGTCGAAGCCCTTGCGGCGGACATCGATAAGAAGATCGAGGTGCGGAAAGAAGAGGGCAGGAGCCTTTTGAAACTCATCGCCTAGCCATGGTCTACTATTCCTCGATTCTTTTCCCGAGCGAAGAGGAACTCGATTCCTACGATCTCGTCGATACCTATCCCTTTCCCCTTTTCTGGCGGAAGCGCCTTTTCGAGCTGCCTTTAAGCGACATCACGGTCCTTTATGGCAATAACGGCAGCGGAAAGTCGACTCTCCTTTCCCTCATCGGCCTCCTTCTCAAGGCCGAGCGCGACGTCCCCCTTTACGACGACACGACCTACAAGCTCGAGGGAAGGGCCTATCATCCCTTCCACGACTTCGCGGGAATGATGGAAGCAAGGCGGGCCGTCGATGCCTATGGGGACAAGCTCGATGCGCCAAGGACCCGGGCCTTTCTTACCTCCGATGGCCTTTTTAGGAAAATAGCCGCCCGGAGGGAAGAGAACAGGGCCACGAGGATTCGGCGCGACGAGTTTAGGAAGAAGCGGGGCGAGCTAGCCCGTTCCGCTTATCATTTCGATTCCCTCGACGATCTCGACGACCTCCGGGAGCGAAACGAGGCCCTAGGGATGACGGCCCGCTCCTATGGGCTTAGGCACGGCGGCAATCTCGAGGAAGAAAGAAGCAATGGGGAAAGCGCCGTAGACATCTTCCTTTCCATCCTCGAGAAGGATGGCTTCTATTTGATCGACGAGCCGGAAAATTGCCTTTCCCTTCCTTATCAAGCCAAAGTCGCGGACATCATGCGCCATGCGGCCTTTCATGAAAAAGCCCAGCTCCTCGTCGCGACCCATTCCCCGATTTTCCTATCGATGGAGGGCGCGAGCGTCATCGACCTCGACGAAGAGCCACCGCGGAAGAAGAAGTGGACGGAGCTAGCGAACGTCGTTCTCCTAAGGGATTTCTTCCTTTCCCATGAAAAGGATTTCGACGGGGATTGATCAACTGGTCGCGGTCTTTCCGTCGCGGTCTTTCCGTCGCGGTCTTTCCAGGGCGGGCGAGCCTTCGCTTAGGCACGTTCGCCCTTTTTTTCTTTCGCGTTTTCGGTTGTCCCCCTTTACTTTTTCCTTATCGATTTGCCACTGGCAAAACCTCAAGAAAAGGGAAAGTTTCCGTGCGAAAGCCGCCTTTGAAGGAGCCTCTCTTCTATCTAAGGCGAAAATCCCCGCAATAGGCGGTCGAAAATGGCGAAAAGGGCGAAAAGAAAAGAAATCTTTTTTCAAAAAGAGATGCGATGCCGTCGGATGGGCGCCTCTTGCCTACCCCTTTTTCGCCATTTTTAGACGCCCGATCCGGATGCCGTTCCTAACGACTTCTTCGGCGCCGATTTCCTCGTAGCCGGCTTTCTTGAAGAACTCCGCGGCGGTGTATGAGACATCGGCTTCATAGGGGAGTAAAAGCTTCTTTTCGATTTCCCCAAGCAGCTTCTTCCCGACTCCCAGGCCTTGATAGAGGGGTATCACGTAGAGGCGGTCGACATAGTGCTTTCCGTCCCCGTCGACGAAGCCGACGATTCCTCCGTCGTCCTCGGCCACGATGACGTCGTGCCCCGAAAAGGAAGCGGCCCATTCGCTTAGGGAATACTCGTCGGGGCACCAGGCCCGAAGCTCTTCTTCGCTATAGCGGGGATGGCTGCCGTCCCGGACGGCTAGGTACATGCATTCATGGAGAACACGGAGTTCCCCCTCTTTTGCCTTGCGGTATTTCATAGGCTCAATGCTAAAAGGAAAAGCCCCTTTTGGGGAGGGGCTTACTTAGCTTCCGGATGTTCCTTGAGCAGGGCGTCGAGGTCGCCGATGAAGGCATCGAGCTCGCTGAGGTCCTTGATCTTCGCGCCCGAGGCCTGGGGATGGCCGCCGCCGCCCCACTTGAAGGCGATGGGGGCGATGTCGAGCATCTTGCTCCTGATCGATATCCGCCAGCAGTAGTCCTTGGGATTCGGGTCTTCGGTGATCGAGCACCAGATGCCGATGCCGTCGATGTTGGAGAAGACGTTGACGTTCTCCTTCCCACGCTCGGGGGTGATCTTGAGCTCTTCTTGGGTCTTCGCGTCGAGGGTGTAGTAGGCCACGCCGTGCTCGGAGACGCGGAAGTGGGAGAGGACGTAGGCGGTCGACTTGAGGTCGTCGATGTTCTTCACGTACATCGAGCGGTATAGCCGCGGGAGGTCGATTCCCTCGCGGAGAAGCTCCATTGCCACCGCGAAGGTGTGGGTCGAGGTCGACGAGTACATGAAGCGTCCCGAATCGCCGACGATGCCGATGTAGAAGTAGTGGGCGGCTTCCTTGCTCATCCACCTTCCGCTCCAGGAAAGGCAGAAGTCGGCGACGATCTCGCTAGCCGCGGCCGCTTCCTCGAAGAGGACGGGATACTTGGCTATTTCCGTGCCCTTGAAGGGATGGTGGTCGAACTTGACGACGGCCTCTGCCTTCTCGAAGCGCGGATCGGCGATCCTTTCGCGGTCGCCGACGTCGACGACGATGGCAAGGAACGGCCCTTTCGCGATCCACTCGTCGTTGAGGCGCTCGGTTTCCGGGAAGAGCCGCGGGGTAAACGTCACGTGGTTGTCCCCGACGAAATGGATGTCCTTGGCCGGGAAGTTGTCTTTTAGGAAGGTGTAGAGGCCCATCTGGGTGCCCATCGCGTCGAAGTCCGGCTTGATGTGGCGGTAGACCACGATGCGGTCGTACTTCTCGATGGCCTTGCGGATGGCGCGGTATTCCTTGGCGAAGCGATGGCCGAATTCCTTGATCTCGGTTGGGAGGGTCATAGTTTCCCCTCGTAGGCCTTCACGGCGTCGGAAGCGATCATCTTCTCCTCGTCGGTCGGGATGACGGCAACCATGACCTTGCTATTCGGGGTCGAGATGAGGGCTTCCTTCCCGCCGAAGGCTTCCTCGTTCTTCTTCTCGTCGATTTCGATTCCGAGGGCATCTTTCACCCGGTCGATGACGAGTTTCCGGTAGAAGGGCGAGTTCTCCCCGATTCCAGCCGAGAAGACAATGAGGTCGACCCCTCCAAGGCGGACGAAGTACTGGCCGATGTAATCGGCGACGCGGCGGGCGAAGAGGTTGCTCGCGATGATGCAGCGGCGGTCGCCTTTCATATAGCCCTCTTCGACGTCGCGGGTGTCGTTGGAAACGCCGGAGACGCCGAGGAAGCCGCTCTTTTTATTTAAAAGGTCGTAGACTTCGGCGCTCGAGATTCCCATCTGCTCGGAAAGGTAATAGGAAACCGAGGGATCGAAGTCGCCCGAGCGGGTGCCCATCATGACGCCGCCGAGGGGCGTGAGCCCCATCGATGTGGCGACGACTTTGCCGTTGTGGATGGCGGCCAGCGAGGCCCCGCTGCCAAGGTGGCAGGTGATGATCTTGGTGTCTTTCCTCCCCTTGAGGTAGGTGGCTAGCGACTTCTCGGCCAGGTAGCGGTGGCTCGTGCCATGCGCGCCATAGCGGCGGCAGTCGTATTTCTCGCTCAACTCATACGGAATCGGGAAGAGATAGTCTTCCTCTTCCATCGTCTGGTGGTAAGCCGTGTCGAAGACGGCGATGGCGACCGCGTCAGGGATCGCTTCCTTGAAGGCGTGGAAACCCATGAGGTGAGCCGGCGCGTGAAGCGGGTCAAGCGGGGTGAGATCGGCGATCTTCTTTTCCGTATCCGCGTCGAAGATGGCCGATTTGCTGAAGTATTTGCCGCCTTGGACGACCCGGTGGCCGATGGCCACGATGTCCTTCTTGTCCTTGACGATTCCTTTCGAGGCAAGGGCGTTCAGAATCAGTTCGACGCCCTTGTGGTGATCCATGATGGGGAGGACTTCCTTCGTCGTTTCCCCTTTGTAAGCAAGCTTGAAGATGCCGTCCTCGTGCCCGATCCGGTCGACGAGGCCTCCGCAGACGACTTCGAGACCCTCGAGGCGATAGAGCTTGTACTTGAGGGAGCTCGAGCCGGCGTTGACGGCCATTACCAATTTGTCTGACATAACTTTCCTTTCGTTAGCGATAGGATTTTAGGCTAACTTAACCTTCAACACCATGGCTAACGCTCCCCTAAGGGGATAGTGCCTTCTTTATCATGTGCCGAATGGTCAAAAGGAAGTTTTTGGACGGAGGCATTTGATCGAGGCAGCCTTTTGACTTCGACTCGCGGCTCGTGAAGCTCGATTTGCCCTCAAGTCTCGAAACGATCGGTGGCCGTGTTCTCGATGACTTTGCGAATCTCCAGAAGATCATTTCCGCAAAGGACTCCTGAAAATCGGGGAAGGCCGCTTTTTGGGCTGCGAAAATCTCAAGAATGTAACTCTGCCCAAGAGCTCAAAGAGCTCGGATGCGGGTCCTTTGCGGTCTGCTACATCTTGGAAGAATCCGCGCTTTCGAGGTTGACGAAGGGGAAGCGGACGGCTTTCGAAGGCGCGACGGAAGCGACGATCGTCGTCCCGTTTCCCTCTGGTGATTGAACGCTCGATGGGGCAGTCTCCGAGCCTTTGAATAGGCCTGGATGAGCCTGTCGCCAAAGGCTAATCGTGGGTAGGAGGAGCCCGTCATCGAAGACCGAGCTTCGAAAAGAAGGCCGTTTTGAGGAGTACAGTCCTCCTTTTTTCGTGTAGCCAATATGCTTCATGACTTAATCGAAATGCATAGCTAAGCGGTACAAATTCAAAAAAATTCTCAATTTGTACCACATAACCTTGGATATCCCATCTGAGGAAGCTGGTTGTTTCGTTTCCTTGCCGACAGCCTCTGCCCCTTGATTGTGAGGGCCTAGCGGCGAAACGACGGCAGGAATCCCCCTCACGTGCACGCAAGGGCATGACTAACGCCCTCATTTGTTTTAGGATATGACCTAGTGAAAAGGATCAAGTAAGGAAGAAAACCATGGCATACGGCATTCTTTACGACTATTTGATGGGCCAGACCATCGACGCCTACAAGTACTTCGGCGCCCATTTCGAGGAGAGGACGGTCCTCGAAGGCGATAAAAAGAGAAAGGTAAAAGGCGTGGTCTTCCGCCTTTACGCCCCGATGGCGAGCGACGTCTCGGTCATCGGCGAATGGAACGGCTGGGACGTCCGGGTCGACAAGATGGAGAAAGTCGACGATTCCGGCGTTTTCGAGAAGTTCGTCGAGGGGCTCATGGACTATCAGTCCTACAAGTTCCACTTCCGGAACTGCTGGGGCGAATACGTCGACAAGGCCGACCCCTTCGCCTTCTATAGCGAGCTCCGTCCCCAGACCTGCTCCCGTCTCTTCGATTATCGGGGCTTCCCCTGGGCCGACGATGAATGGATGAAGGGCCGCGACCGCAACTTCGATAAGCCGATGTCGATCTACGAGCTCCACCTCGGGAGCTGGAAGGGAAAGATCGACGGCCGCTTCCCGAGCTACGAGGAAGTCGCCGACTACCTCATTCCCTATATCCTCGAGACCGGCTTCACCCACGTCGAGATCATGCCGATCGTCCAATACCCCTTCGACGGAAGCTGGGGATATCAGGCCACCGGCTTCTATAGCGTCGACAGCCGCTATGGCAACCCGAAGCAGCTCATGAGTTTCGTCGACCGCCTCCACCGGGCCGGGATCGGCGTCATCCTCGACTTCGCTCCGGTCCACTTCGCAAGCGACTATTGGGCCCTCAAGGAATTCGACGGCACCCATCTATATGAATATGGGGAGCCCCATACCTACAGCCAGTGGGGGAGCCTCCTCTTCGACCTCGGGAAGGACCCGGTCAGGAGCTTCCTCATGTCGGCCATGAACTACTTCGTGAGCGAGTTCCACTTCGACGGGCTCCGCATCGACGCGGTTAGCAACATCGTCTACTGGGACGGAAACAAGCAAAACGGGGAGAACACCGGGGCGACCGAATTCATCAAGCGCCTCAACGGCAAGATCCACTACGAGCACCCCGACGTCATGATGATCGCCGAGGACTCGACCGACTTCCCGGGCGTCACCCGTCCGGTCGAATGGGGCGGGCTCGGCTTCGACTACAAGTGGGACCTCGGCTGGATGAACGATACCCTCAAGTACTATTCCAAGGACCCGGTCTACAAGAAGTGGGAGCATAACAAGCTCACCTTCTCGATGGCCTACTTCTATAGCGACAACTTCCTGCTCCCGCTCTCCCACGACGAGGTCGTCCACGGGAAGGGCACCCTCATCAACAAGATGTACGGGGACTACGACACTAAGTTCGCCCTCCTCAGGAATCTCTACGCCTACCAGTTCGGCCACCCGGGCAAGAAGCTCAACTTCATGGGCAACGAGCTCGCTTCCTTCGACGAATGGAACGAGCAGCGTTCCCTCCCGTGGGAGCTTCTCTCCTTCCCGAAGCACGATTCGGTAAAGCGCCTCATGCGCGACCTCAATCTCATCTACCGGAGCGAGAAGGCGATGCACGTCGAGGAGCACAACCCGGCGCGCTTCTCCTGGACGATGGTCGACAATAGCGACCAGTCGGTGTTCTGCTTCCAGCGCCAATACGAGGATAGCGACCTCCTCTTCGTCTACAACATGACGCCGAACTACTACGACGCCTACGACGTGCCGGTCCTCCGCTATGGCGAGTACTACGAGCTCTTCAATAGCGACAAGGACGTCTATGGCGGCTGGAACAACCACAACGAGTGGAACGTCTGGACGGGCGAAGGCGGACCCGAGAACAAGCCTTACCACCTGACGATCAGGATCCCCTCCTACGGGGCGATGATCTTCAAGCGGATCGTCGGCAAGGAGGAAATGGACTACTACGCTTCCCTCCACAAAAAGGAGGAAGCGCCCGCCCCGGTGACGATCGAAGAGGCTTCGAAGCCCGAAGAAGAAAAGGCGGCGAAGAAGGCCCCGGCCCGGAAAAAGGCCGCCGCCCCCAAGAAGGCGCCTACGAAGAAGCCGGCAGCCGCGAAAAAGGCTGCCAAGAAAGCCACCCCCAAGAAGCCGGCGGCGAAAAAAGCGGGGAAGAAGGCGGCCGCGAAGGCCGAGTAAAGGACCCGCGCAAATTAGAAAGGAACCACGACCAACTATGATGTTCGACAGCGTCAAAGCCTTCAAAGAGGAATTCGCGAGGCGGCTCAGCGAGAAATTCGGCCGCACCGTCGAGGAGAGCCACATCACCGAGCGTTACGACGTCCTCGGCGAGATGGTGCGCGACTACGCCGGCTATTCCCTCCGCGACTCGATGGAGGACATCAACAAGCACGGGCGGAAGCAGCTCGTCTACTTCTCGATGGAATTCCTCATCGGGAGGCTCTTACTCAACAACATGCAGAACCTCGGCGTCTATGACGTTGCCAAGAAAGGGCTTGCCGAATACGGGATCGACATCAGCGAGCTCGAGGACCAGGAGCGCGATGCCGGCCTCGGCAACGGCGGCCTCGGCCGCCTCGCGGCTTGCTTCCTCGATAGCGCCGCCTCCCTTGCCCTCCCCGTCCACGGGGACACCATCCGCTACGAATACGGCTTCTTCCGCCAGAAATTCGTCGACGGGAAGCAAGTCGAGCTCCCCGACCAGTGGCTATCCAACGGCTTCGTCTTCGAAGTGAGGAAGCCGAAGCATGCGGTGGAAGTCAAGTTCTATGGCAATAGCGAGACCTATCTAAAGCCCGACGGCTCCTACGCGATGCGGCTCGTCAATGCTCGCTCGATCCGGGCCGTTCCTTACGACGTCACCGTCGTCGGCTACAAAAACGGCGAGGCCAACCTCCTCCGCCTTTGGAGCGCCGAGCCCTCGGAGGAAAACCTCCCGACCGATTGCTCCTTCAACGAGTATCTCTCGACCCTCAAGGAACTCTCCTACGGGCTTTATCCGGACGATAGCACCGAGCATGGGCGCCTCCTCCGGCTCCGCCAGCAGTACTTCCTCGTCTCGGCCGGGCTCCAGAGCGCCATCAATAGCGAAATCGGCCACTATGGCAACCTCGACCACTTCAAGGACCACTGGGCCTTCCAGCTCAACGACACCCACCCGATCCTCTCGATCCCCGAGATGATGCGCCTTCTCATGGACGAGCACGGATACGGCTGGGACGAGGCCTGGGACGTCGTCACCCACACGATCGCCTACACCAACCACACCGTCATGCCGGAAGCCCTCGAGCGGTGGCCGGTCAACTACGTCCGGGACCTCCTCCCGCGCGTCTACATGATCATCGAGGAGATCAACCGCCGGTTTAACCTCCTTCTCCTCGAGAAGGGCATCGACGAAAGCCGCCGCTACCGGATGTCGATCATCAAAGACGGCCAGATCCACATGACGAACATGGCGATCTATGCCGGCTATTCGGTGAACGGCGTCGCCAAGATCCATACCGGGATCCTCGAGAACTACACCTTCAAGGACTTCTACGAGCTCTTCCCGGAGAAATTCAACAACAAGACCAACGGCGTCACCCACCGGAGATGGCTCGTCTACGCCAACCCGCGGCTCGCCGAGCTCATCACGAGCAAGATCGGCGATTCCTGGATCAGGCATTTCGAGGACATCAGGAAACTCGATGCCTATGCTAGCGACAAGGCTTTCCAGAAAGCCGTCATGAAGGTCAAGGAAGAAAACAAGAAGGATTTCGCTGCCTTCGTCTACCGCAAATACGGCCTCGAAATCGACCCGAAGACGATCTTCGACACCCAGATCAAGCGTCTCCACGCCTATAAGCGCCAGCTCATGAATCTCTTCCACATCATGAGCAACTACCTCATCTACAAGGCCGATCCGAAGAACTTCAAGATGGTTCCCCATACCTACATCTTCGGGGCCAAGGCCGCGCCGAGCTACGAGTATGCCAAGCGCATCATCGAGCTCATCCTCGCGGTTGCCGACGTCGTCAACAACGACCCGGGCGCCTCGAAGCTCATGAAGATCTGCTTCGTCGAGGACTATGGCGTCTCCTTGGCCGAGAAGATCATCCCGGCGAGCGACCTCTCCGAGCAGATCTCGACGGCAGGGAAGGAAGCGAGCGGCACCTCGAACATGAAGCTCATGATGAACGGGGCCATCACGATCGGCACCCTCGACGGCGCCAACATCGAGATCGCCGACCGGGCTGGAAGGGACAACGAGATCATCTTCGGCCTTACCGCCGACGAGGTCGAGTCGCTTCTCGCCTCCGGACGCTACAACCCGTGGGACGTCTACAATAGCGACCCCCGGGTCAAGAACGTCCTCGATTCGCTATTCAACGGCCCGTGGGCCGAGCGCCATCCCGACCGCTTCCGCCTCATCTTCGACGAGGTCATGAACCGCGGGGACCAGTTCCTCATCCTCAAGGACTTCGCTTCCTATTGCGAGGCTTGCGAGAAGGCCGACCGCTTCTATGAAGACAAGGCGCGGTGGGCCGAAAGCTGCATCCACAACATCGCCAATAGCGGCTTCTTCTCGAGCGACCGCACGATCGAGGAATACAACCGCGACATCTGGCACCTTACTCCGTGCTTCGAGGAAGGAAAGTGAGCGACAAGATCGTCCTCACGCCTCTCTTCGCCCTTCAAGCCGAGCTCGACAAGGAAATCGCTTCCCTCCACAAGGTGAGCTACGAGACGACGTTCCACGAACGCCTTCTCGCCCTCCTCGTCGAGCTCGGGGAGATGGCCAACGAGACGCGCTGCTTCAAGTATTGGTCGAACAAGCCGCCTTCAAGCAAGGAAAAGATCCTCGACGAGTACGCGGACGCCCTCCATTTCTTCCTCTCGCTCGGGATTCCCCTCGGGGTCGAGAGCTACACCCACCATTTCAAGAAGGACCAGGACACGCTCACCAAGCAGATCCTCGTCGCCTACTACAATGCGGTGAACCTCGCCGCTTCCTACGAGCCGAAGTCCTACGCGAAGGCTTTCTCGAGCTTCCTCAACATCCTCCCCCTCCTCGGCTACGAGCCCGAAGAGGCGGTGGAGGCCTATAAGAAGAAGCTGGCGGTCAACTACCGCCGGCAGGAGACCGGATACTGATGTCGAATCGGCAGCTATTCGTCCTCTTCACGAGCCTGTTCGCGGTTCTTGGAGCGGCGTTCTTCCCAATCGTTCCCCTCTTCGAGGCCTCGGGCGGCTTCCTTTCCGCCCTCGATTTCTTCGCCTCCTACGAGTCGAACGCCTCGCTCATGGTCGCCCTCTCGCTCATCTTGAGCCTGCCATGTGCCGTTGTTGCCCTCGTCCGCGCCTCTTTCTATCTTTTCTTCCCGAACAAGCCCTGGACGAAGATCATCGTCACCGATCTTGTCCAGCTCGCCTTCGGGCTCTCAGCATCGATCTTCGTTCTTTCCCAGGGTGGGAACGTGGCCTTCCTCTACGTCTTCCCGTTGCTCGCGGCCATCCCCTTGGCCGACGCGGTCTTCGACCAGAAGTTTGCCCAGCGCGATTACGGCGACCCCGACGAAAAAAGGGGAAAGAAGTGATAAAAGCCCCAAACGCGGGGCTTTTTCGTACTTTTATCCCTTTTTACCGATGAACGGCAGTAAAAGACCCTATGCCCGGATGCTATGAATTTGCCTTGCTATCCGTCTAGTTTTCTTTCTTGGTCGCCTTTCTCCATTTATCAGGTGGGCTTCTGCCCTCGGGGCGGCGGAAGCTTAGATGAACTTGCTTCCAGCGAGTTCGATATCCGCTAGGGACCGGCAATTGGCCATAAACCCGGCGTCTCGTCGCGACCTAGCCCTCATTGTCTATTTTCTTAGGGGCGATGCCTTTTTAATTGGGATGCCTATGGACTCCAAGCTTATTTTTTCTGCCATCGATGAAAAATCCGATTTCGCCCTTCCATAGGATAAGCCGACCGTCTGCTGCATTTAGTCCGTTAGCCAAGAGGCCGGCTACTGGCTCTCTTTCGATCTTTTAGACGACTATTTCAAAGCCTTTGCAACCAGATTGCCGCCTAGGGCATCATCGCTAACTCTCTTCACCCGGCCGCTCGATGAGGCCGGGCTTTTTGCTAGTCAAAGAAACCTAAATTTTAGAGTTAAGGAAGGAAAATTGATGGCAAAGCCCTCTTCCTTTCAATGAAAAAAGGGTCCGAAGACCCTTTGTTCATATCTTAGCCTACCACTTGGTCGGCAGCCCTTCCTCGTCGTAGTGCCAGAAGTTGCCGGGAATGTTGCCCGGATTCTCCTCCGAGTACCAGTAGACGGGACAAGAAGCGTTCCACGCTGGATCCCATCCTCCGGGCTTGGAGGATGTCATCGAATAGATAGTGAGCGATGAACAGTTGTAGAAGGCGTTTTGGATTAATGTCTGAACGCTGGATGGAATGACAATACTATTTAGGGAAGCACAACCCGAGAATGCGTTAGAATCGATGTACTCAAGGCCTTCTGGTAGCGTTATGTTCTTGAGAGAACCGCAGCCGTTAAATGTGCCAGCCTCAATTCTTTTTAGCCCGTCAGGCAAAGAGAAGCTTTCCAAGGCCCAGCAGTTGAAGAAAGCGCCATCTCCGATGCTCTGCAATCCATTTGGCACAGAGATATTCCTAAGGGAGAAGCAACTGATGAAAGCGTTCTCCCCAATGCTAATAAGACCTTCTGGAAGCCATATGCTCAGGACGCGACACGTATCGAATGCGTTGTCCCCGATTCTCTTTAGGCTTTCCGGCAGCGAGATGTTTTCTAGCAGAGACTTTTTGAAGGCGCTTTCCGGGATTTCCGCGATGGATGTCGCAGAAAGGTCGGATGTCTTTATATTAGACGATTCGAAGGCGCTTGGTCCTATTTCCTCGAGGGACGATGGAAAATTTATTATCTCTAGCGAACTTCCGTAGAAGGCCCGGTCCCCGATGAAGCGGATGCCTTCCGGAAGTATGATCGACTTGACGTTATTGCTGGATGCGAAGGCGTTCTGGATGCCGACGACCGGCTTCTCGCCGTTTATACCGTCGTCGTAGGAGGAAGGGACGACGACCGAATCCACGACCACGCGTTCGTTGTAGCTCCTGACCACGTAGCCGTCGTAGCTTGAATCGTAGTAGTAGGTGAGCTGGTCGCTCGCCTCCTCCCAGCGTCCGTAGAAAGTCGTGTCCTCGGTCACATCAAAGGGGAAGGAGGCCGGGTCCGTGAAGCCGGGGTCGAGGTACCACCCGACGAAGCCGTAGTTCGCCGGAACTTCGGATTTGTCTATTTCCGGCTCGTCGACTGTCCCACCGTAGGGAACTGCAAATTGGCTCTGGTTGAGGCTGCCGTATTCCCCGAGGTCGAAGCTGACGAGGACGCTTGCCGCCTCCGCTTCGTACGTTGCCATGTAGACCGCATCCGAGGAAACCGGCTCGATCTCCGGCGTCCAACCCGCGAACGTGTAGACGACGCCGACGTCGGGATCCCTTTCCGGCTCCCGCCCGTTGTAACGCGGCATCTCGCCGGCATTTACATCCCGGTCGATCTCGAGGACGGTCATGTCGTAATCGACCCACGTTATCGTATATGTGTACTCCTCGATCGAATCCCATTTCGCGATGAGGTTGAGGTCGCCGGTGACGGGAGTGGTGGTCGTGAACTCGCCGTCGCTTTCCCCTTCGCCCGTGTACCAGCCGAGGAATTCGTAGCCTTCCTTCTCCGGCTCCGGGAGCGACGGAATAGTCGCGCCGAACTTGACTTCGTAGGACCCAAAGGAGCCGGCCGGCATCGTCCCGCCCCTGGGGTCGAGGGTGACTGTGCAGACGGAGGCCGATCCGTAGGCTGAAACGCCGCTGTCGACGCCGTCGATCCACCAGTTTCCGTTCGCCCCTATTTCGATGGTCGAGCCTTCACCTTGCGGGCCCTGCGCGGCGGTTCCGGTATCTTTGCCATCAACCCACCAGTTCCCGTTTTCCCCGATGTATGGGGTATCACCGGCTTCGCCCTGGGGTCCCTGCTCGCCCTGGGGGCCTTGTTCCCCCTCGGGGCCCTGGGGTCCCTGCTCGCCCTGGGGGCCTTGTTCCCCCTCGGGGCCCTGCGGCCCCGTCTCGCCCTGAGGCCCTTGAGAACCGGTTTCGCCTTGCGTCCCTTGCTCGCCCTGTGGCCCTTGGGGACCCTCCGCGGCTATCCCGGTGTCCTCGCCGTCAATGTACCAGTTCCCGTTCTCACCGATCTCGACGGTGGGGGAGGCGCCGTCCTCCCCGTCGGTCCCATTGGTGACCGTGAAGGTCTCCGTCGTTCCGTCGGTGTAGGTTATCGTGTAAGTGTCGACGTTCCCCTCGGTTCCGGTCTTCTCGATCCCCGCGACGGCCCTTTGCGTGAACCCCGTGCACGAAGAAAGCCCGAGGAGCAAGGCCCCAAGGGCAATAAAGGATCTGCTTTTCATTTCCATTCCCTCTTTCGTAGGCTATTATGCGCGCAAAAGGAGAAGGAGTGAGGATTTTTAAAGCTTTATCCCTTTCTTTACGATGTCCCTCTCGTAGACCTCGAGCTGATCGGAAAGGTTGAGATCCTGGAACTGGTTCATATAGAGACGGTAATAGACGCCTTTTTTCTCGATGAGCTCGCGGTGGTTCCCGTCCTCGACGATCTTTCCCTTGTCCATCACGAGGATCCGGTCGCTGTCGACGATGGTCGAGAGGCGGTGGGCGATGGTAATCGAGGTCCGTCCCTTGAGAAGCTTTCCTAACGCCTTCTGGATCGACTGCTCGCTCATCGTGTCGATCGAGCTCGTCGCCTCGTCGAGGATTAATAGGCGCGGGTTCCTAAGAATCGCCCGGGCGAAGGAAATGAGCTGCTTCTGCCCTTCGCTGAGGGAAGATCCGCCGTCGACGAGGAAGGTGTCGTAGCCCTTTTCCTGGGCCATGATGAAATCGTCGATCCCGACGAAGCGCGCGGCTTTCCTCACTTCCTCGAGGGAAGCGCCCGGGACGCCATAGGCGATGTTCTCGAAATAGGTCGCGGCGAAGACGAAGGGGGTCTGCTGGACGTAGCCGATGCTATTGCGTAGATAGCCAAGCGAATAGGAAAGGTAGTCCTTGCCCCCGATGAGGATCTTCCCCCCGCTCGGCTCATAGAAGCGGCAGAGGAGGTTGACGAGGGTCGTCTTCCCGCTTCCCGTCTCCCCGACGATGGCTAAAGAAGTCCCTTCCTTCACGGTGAGGGAAAGGGAATGGATGACCTCGGTCCCCTCGACGTAGGAGAAGGAGACCTTGTCGAAGACGATGTCCCCGGCAAGCGGGGCGTAGGCTTCTTCCTTCGGGTCAAGGACGGTGCCGTATTTGGCCACGACCTCGGGCGAATCGACGACGTCGATCTTCGCGTCGAGGAGCTGGGCCACCTTCTCGGCCCCGGCCTGGTTGGCCATGAAGTCGGAGAAGATCTCGCTAAGGCGCTGGATCGGGTTGTAGATCTGCCCGACGAAGCCGATGAACATCACGACGGTCGCGATCGTCTCGGCCTCGCTTTCGCTCGCCCCGATGAGGTAGATCCCGACCGCCGCGACGATGGCGACCATGCTTTGGCTTATCACGGTGACGAAGGGCCCGAAGAGGGCATCGAGCCGGTTGGCCCTCAAGCGCTTCCCCTTGATGTCCTCGACGATCGTTTCTGCCTCGGCGGCGACTTCGCCTTCGATCGCAAGGGTCTTGATCGTCTTGGCCCCGTTGATGGCCTCGGCGAGCCAGCCGACGAAATAGCTATAGGCGTTCCGCGCCTCGCGCCATCTTTTGAGCACCGCCCGCTCGAAAAGGGGGACGAAGATGCACATCACGGGGACGGAGGCGAGGAGGACGAGGGAAAGGACGATGTCCCGCCCGAACATCGTGATGAGGGTGAAGGCGATGTCGAAAAGGGCCCAGAAGATGTTGACGATGTCGTTGGAGAGGACGTCTCCGATGGCCGAGGTGTCGTTGTTCATCCTTGCGATGAGCCAGCCGGAATTGTTCTTGTCGAAATAGGAGAAGGAAAGTTCCTGGACGTGGGCAAAGCTGTCCTTCCTGAGCCCCACCATGATCTTCATCCCGAGGTAGCTCGTGAGATAGAAGGTGAGGAAGATCGAGGCCGAGCGGAGGAGGATGGCCACGATCTCGAGGATCAGGAAGACCCCCATGCTCGTCTTTATCTCGATGAGCCCGGATACGAAGACGATGCTTAGCTCGGTCGCGAAAAAGTCCTTGGAGGCGCTTAGGGCCGGAACCCCGCCGGTCAAGGCGGCATTCATCACCGGGACGAAGCTCGAGTCGTAGAAGGCGGTGAAAAGCATCGCCACGACGATGGTAATGAGGACCGGGAGGCTATCGAGGATGTAGCGTCCCATCCGAAGCCAAATCCGGAGATTCAGCTTGCTTGGCAGTTTCTCTTCTTCGAGGGCTCTCATTGCATTTTCCCCTGGATGGCGGCGATTTCCCTATAAAGCCCGGGTTTCGAGAGAAGCTCCTCGTGGCTTCCGTGCTCGCTTACCCGGCCGCGGTCGAGGACGATGATCTCGTCGCAGTCCTTGGCCGTCATGACCCGGTGGGTGACGATGATGGTGGTGGGCCTATCCTTCTCGGAGGCGAGGTTGGTCCTGATCCGGCGGTCGGTCGCCGTGTCGACCGCGGAGAGGGAGTCGTCGAGGATGAGGACCGGGGAAGAGGCGACGAGGGTGCGGGCGATCGCGACCCTTTGCTTCTGCCCGCCCGAAAGGGAGGTTCCCTTTTCCCCGACGGCCGTGTCGTAGCCCTTCTCGAGGCGCTCGACCGTCCGTTCGAGGGAGGCCATCCGGGCCGCCTTCCTCACTTCCTCCATCGAGGCGTCCTTCTTGCCCATCCTGATGTTCTCGCTTACCGACTTCGAGAAGAGGAAGGGGTCTTGGAGGACGGGCATGACGTTCCGCCTAAGATGGTGCTTGCTTATCTTGGTGATGTCGATTCCATCGAGGTAAATGTGACCCGAGGTCGGCTCGTATAGCCGGGTGAGAAGATAGGCGAGGGTGCTCTTCCCGGAGCCGGTCTTGCCCATGATGGCGAGGCTTTTGCCCGCCGGGAGGACGAAAGAAACCCCGGAAATCGTCTCGATGTCGCTGTCGGGATAGTGGAAATGGACGTCCTCGAAGCGGATCTCGCCCTTGATTTCGGGGGTGAGCCCGCTATCGACGTCCTCGATTTCCTCGTCGAGGATTTCCCTTACCCGGTCGGCCGAGGCGAAATAGCGCCCCATGTTGGAAAGGGAGGTCGCGGTATCGCGGACGGGCCAGACGATCATGTCGATGAAAAGGAAGGCGACGACGAGGGTCCCGGGGCCGATTTCCCCAAGGAAGACGAGATAGGCGCTGAAGATGAGGGAAAGGAGCTTGCTGCCGAAGACGAAGATGTCGGTCGAGGCGAAGAAGAAGCCCCGGAGGCGGCTCCAGGAAATGAACTTGGCCTTGTAGTCGTCGAGGAAGGTGTCGAAGCGTGCGATCTCGCGCCGCTCGGCCCCGTAGGCCTTGACGATGCGGGTGGCCAAGAGGTTCTCGTTGATTCGGTCGGTTAGGACGGCCTCGGCATCGTCGGTTTTGCGGTAGCGGGCCCGCACCTTCTTGATGAGGAAGAAGGAATAGACGAACATCGCCGGGAAGAGGGCGATGGAAACGAGGGCGAGCTTCCAGGAAAGGATGGCCAGGACGCTCAGGCAGAAAAGCACCATCCAGAACGTGTAGTTGAAATTGCCGATGTCGAGGACGAGGAAGCGGCGGAGGACGTCGATGTCCCGGGTCGCCGTCTGGATGAGGTCGCCCGACTTGCTCCGTTTGTAATAGGGATAGGGCAGGCGCTCGAGATGGGAGAAGAGGGTGTACTGCATCGAGCCGTTGACGCCGCTTGAAAGATAGGCGCGGAGGCTCATTCGGAGGGAACTCGAGGCGGCGAGGAGCGCCCCGGCCGCGAAGATGGCAAGCGGCATGATGTAGCCGCGGTTATCGAAAAGGAAGGAAGCCCCCTTTCCTCCGGTCAGGATGAAAATGAGCCACTGCTCGAGGAAAGATGAACTTTCCAATGATGAAAGCCCCTCGATGCTATCGACGAGGAGCTGGAGGAGGAAGACGGCGAGGACGTTGAAGAAGATCATGACGACCTGGGCGAGGAGCGAGAAGAAAAGAAGCCAGCCATAGCCCTTTGTCATCCGCCTGAGCGTCCTGACGAAATTCCCCATATGGGGGATTGTAGGAAGGACGCGTGGCATAGGCAAGGCGACAATCGTGCGAAATAGGGAAAAGGAAGCGGGTTTTGCGGGCATTTGACATATGAGCAGCGGCACGAAGCAGGAAAAGCGCCAAATCTATTACATTCGTAGCATTTGAAGACGGCTCGCGCGGGCGATGCGCTATAATGGGACAACGTAAGCGCGCAAGGAGAAGAGCAAGGATGGAAGCGTGGTGGCGGAACTCGATCGGCTACATCATCTACCCGGCCTCGTTCAAGGACTCGAACGGGGATGGCTACGGTGACCTCGGAGGCATCGTCGAGAAACTCGATTACTTAAGGGAACTCGGAGTCGATTTGCTTTGGATTTGCCCCATTTTCAAGACCCCGATGCACGACTCGGGCTACGACGTGAGCGACTACTACCACGTCGATCCCCGCTTCGGGACGGACGAGGATCTCTCGAAGCTCCTTCACGAGGCCCATCTCCGCGGCATCCGCGTCCTCCTCGACCTCACGATGAACCACACGAGCGACCTCCATCCGTGGTTCATGAAGGCCAAGGCGGACATAAACTCGAAGGAAGCCGGCTATTACATCATCAAGAAGGGCCGGTGGGCGGACGGAAAGCTCCTCCCTCCCAATAACTGGGGCTCCTTCTTCTCGACGTCGGCCTGGGAAAGGATGCCCGGGACCGATGACAGTTTCTACCTCCATGTCTTTTCGCCGGCAATGCCCGATACCAACTGGGAAAACCCCGAGCTCAGGAACGAGTATTTCAAAATCGCCCGCCATTACGTCGAGATGGGCGTCGACGGCTTCCGCCTCGATGCCATTTCCCATCTCGCCAAGGACCCGAGCTATGCCGATAGCCCGCTTCCCGCCGGGAAGGAGGGCTACGTCCTTGACCCGGACCGCTTCTCCAACCGCCCGGAAATCCTTTCCTATCTCCGCGAATTCCGCGAGAAGGGGGTCGACGAAAACACTCTCCTCGTCGGTGAATTCGGGGGTAGCCTCCAACCGGGGGAGGCCCGGCTTTATAGCGACCGCGGGCGGGGTCCGGTCAACCTCGTCTTCAATTTCGACACCGTCTGGAACAACGGCGCCTACGGCTCGATCGACAAGCGCGACGACGAGATAAGGACCGACGTCATCTCGCTCAAGAACAACTTCATGCGGTGGTACCCGAATGCCGCGACGAGCGACATGCCGCTATATTGGTGCAACCACGACCATCCGCGGGTCCTTAGCCAATACGGCTCGGTCGAGTACCGGAGCGAGTCGGCCAAGATGCTATTCACGACCCTCCTCTTCCTATACGGCACCCCGTTCATCCACTATGGCGACGAAATCGGGATGAGCAACGTCACCTATTCGAAGATCGAGGATTTCCTTTTCGACGACGCGAACCGCGATTCCCTCAAGGAACTACGCGCGGCCGGCTACGACGACGAGACGATCCTCCGCTTCTGGCGAAGGGCCAACCGGATCAACGCCCGGACCCCGATGCAGTGGAACCGCCACGAAAACGCCGGCTTCTCGCATGCCAAGCCCTGGGTCAAGGTCAACGACAACTACCGCGAAGGCGTGAACGTGCAAGAGGAAATGGAGGATCCCTATTCGATCCTCAACTACTTCCAGTACGCGATTTCCTTCCGCAAATCGGCCACCTACAACGACATCGTCAATAACGGAAGGCTCGAGATCGTCGACTACAATCACCCCGATGTCTTCGCCTATCTCCACCGGGGCAGCTCGACGATCATGTGCATTTCGAACTTCCGCCCCTATCAGGTCTATTTCACCTTCAATTACGAGCTCGCGGACATCGTCCTCCATAACTACGACGGCGTCCTTCTTAGCAACCACGTCTTCACCCTCCGTCCCTTCGAGTGCTACTTGCTCAAGATCAGGTGATGGGACGCGACTACCTTTACCTATATCTCGCTGACGGACCCCTCGACGAAAGGGGCCTCGAGGGCGCCTTCTCGTCCTTCGACGTGCCCTTTCGCCTTGAGAAGGAAACGCCGACTTCCGGCATCGTCTACGCCGGGAGCGACTTCTTCCTCCCGCTTTCGAGCGCCCTCATGGCAATGCGCGACGACCTCGGGCACAACCTTTCCTTCCTCCGCTCGCACCTCGATACGCCCTTGGCCCGGAAGCTCGTGCGGGAGGGGCTTTCCTATTTCCCCAATAGCGCCTTTTTCCCGAGCGACGTTCTCCTAAGGGAGTTCTACTACCAGGACTTTTCCTCGATCCCACTCCTCCGGCAGGACTTCTCCGGCCTCGACCGCGAGACCTACCTCACGGCCATCGCCTACCTTAGGAGCGGGCTCGACGCCAAGAAGGCCGCCGAGGCCATCTTCGTCCATCGCAATACCTTTTCCTACCGCCTCCAGAAGTTCGTGGAGGCGACCGGCATCGACCCCCGGGACTACCATAACGCCCTTCTCATCGAAATATACGAAGCCTACGGGCGCCGGTAAGCGGCGGGCAAGCGCGGCGGGCGGGCTTAGGAAAGACGTGCCCGCTTTTTCTTTTCTCGCCTTGGAAAATCCGAATGCGGCGGTCCGCCCCCCGTTCTTCGCGAATCGGGGACGGGTCGAAATGGCCGCGCGCCGCTTGGCCAAATCGATTTGTGCACCGTGCACAAGACAACTTGTTAGCGCTTTCATATAATCGCCGTAGCCAAGCGGGAAACCGCGTTCAATAAGGAGCAATGATGGCACTATTCAAGAAGAAGGCCGAGGCAGGGGAGAAGCTCCCCGAAGCCAAGGCCGAAAGCAAAGCCGAAGCCAAGAAGGAAGAAAAGAAAGCCGAGGGCAAGCGCGAAGTACCCAATGACCTCGCCTACGTTTCCCTCCGCCACGTCGACAAGATCTACGAAAACGGCGTTCAGGCCGTCTTCGACTTCACCCTCGACATCAAGAAGAAGGAATTCATCGTCTTCGTCGGCCCGTCCGGGTGCGGCAAGTCGACGACCCTCCGCATGATCGCCGGCCTCGAGGACATCTCGAGCGGCGAGCTCTACATCGACGGCGAGTACAGCAACGACCGGAGCCCGAAGGACCGCGACATCGCGATGGTCTTCCAGTCCTACGCCCTTTACCCGCACATGACCGTCTACAACAACATGGCGTTCGGCCTCAAGATCCGCCACCTTCCGAAGAGCGAGATCGACGAGCGCGTCCATAACGCCGCCAAGATCCTCCAGATCGAGGAATACCTCGACCGGAAGCCGAAGGCCCTCTCTGGTGGCCAGCGTCAGCGCGTCGCCCTTGGACGGGCCATCGTCCGCAACGCCAAGGTCTTCCTCATGGACGAGCCGCTCTCCAACCTCGACGCGAAGCTCCGCGTCCAGATGCGTTCGGAGATCATCAAGCTCCACGAAGCCCTCGGGGCGACGACCATCTACGTCACCCACGACCAGACCGAGGCCATGACCATGGCGAGCCGCATCGTCGTCATGAAGCTCGGCCACATCCAGCAGATCGGCTCCCCGATCGAGATCTACAACAAGCCAGCGAACGTCTTCGTCGCCGGCTTCATCGGCTCCCCGTCGATGAACCTCATGAAGGCCACCTACGAAAAGGGCACCGTCATCCTTGGCAATGGCAAGAAGATCAAGTGCCCGGAGGAGTGGGTCAAGGCCCACGACGCCTTCTACAAGGCCGAGGAAGAAAGCGACAAGCTCGCGATCGCCAAGCTCGAGGAAGAAGGCAAGGCCACCAAGGACGAGGCCTCCGAAGCCCGGCTGGCCGCGGCCAAGAAGAAGCTCCATCAGGACATCGAGGCCATCGGCGGCGCCCACGAGATCATCTTCGGCATCCGTCCGGAGGACATCCACGAGGGCGACGAAGAGCACGTCAAGCGCTATGGCGGCGAGCCCTATGAGATCGCCGTTGCCGTGGCCGAGCTCCTCGGACACGAATACTACGTCCATAGCGATTTCGCCGGCGGCGACCTCGTCGCCAAGATCCCGCTTACCCATGAGATCAAGATCGGCGACCAGATGAAGATCCTCTTCGACATCTCGAAGGCCCATATCTTCGACAAGGCGACCGAAAAGCGCATCTACTAATTGAGGCGCTTGGAAAAAAGAAGCCCCATCCCGCTTTGAAGTGAGCCCCAAATGTTGGGCAAACCAACAGGAGGGGCTTTTTCCTTTTGCCTCGCCGAAGCGGGGAAGGGGGGCACGATGATACGGGCTTAAAAGAAAAAGCCCGCCTGCTAGGGGATGCCGGCGGAGCCGTTGACGAAGTAGAAACGAAGGCCCTTTGCCTACGCCTTTCGGTGGAGGCGGAAGGCGACGGCTCTATTGATGGCAAGGTAAAGAGGTATGGAAACGGCAATCGATACCGCGGCCTGGATCAAGTCGAAAAGGGAGGAAACGGTGAGCGTTCCGAGAAGAACGTAGTAGCAAAGCATATAGGAAAGGACTTCGAGGATGCCCCCGAGGGCGCTTCCTAATAGAAGCCCGCCCCATTTTCTCTTGAAGAGGCGGAAGAAAAGGGAAGAAGAGAGGGACAAAAGGAACTTCGCGAGGAGCGAGAAGGGGGCGTACATCGCCATTCCGAGGAAGATGTCGGCCATCGCCCCTCCGAAGAAGGCGACGAAAAGGGAGGGAAGCGGCCCGAGGAAGGCGCTTGAAAGGATGATTGCGGCATCGCCGAAGTTGAAATAGCCGCCTCCGGGGTAGGGAATGGCCAAAAAGGCGGTGGCGACGAAGGCGATGGCGCTGAAGACGGCGGTCAGGGCCAGGACGAAGACCCTATTCCTTTCGCCCATCGTTGGCCTTCCCGCGGCGGGCGAAGTAGCCCTTGCGGGCGTTCGTCTTGCCTTCGCCTTTCTTGTAGAAGGGCTTGCGCGGTCCCTTTCCTCGTTTCTCGAAGGAGCGTTCGCCGGGCTTTTTATGCGCAAATCCGCCCTTTTTGAAGGGCTTTTTGCCATAGGGGCGGCCTTTTTCGCCCTCCGCTTTGACGTAATGGCGCTTGCCGCCTTCCTTCTCTTCGCGGCGGCGGTAGCTCCGCTCCCCGGCTTCCTTGCCCTCTTTCGCCCCGTCTTTCCTAAAGCGGCGGTAGGGCTTATGGCGCGGGGACTTCCGTTCCTCTTTACCCTTTAGGAGGAAATCGAGGGCATCGTTTTCGCTATAGACGCGGATCCCGGCGGCGATGAGGCGGGCGGCCGTGATGCCCTGCCCGTCCTTCAAAAGGGAAGAGAAGCTTCCGTCGTGGATTCTCCTCGAGCCGCAGGAAGGGGAGCCGTCCTTCAAAATGGCGATGCCGATCCCGAGGTAACGGCAAAGGTTGAGGGCCTTCTCGGCCCCGTCGACGAAGTACTTGGTGACGTCGCTCCCGTCCCTATGGATGACGGAGCCGCCCTTGATTTCGCTCGGCTCGCGGGGAACCGGGAGTCCGCCCTCGACCTCGGGGCAGAAGGGGACGAGTTCGTACTCGTCCATGAGGCGGGAGAGGGAAGCGCAAAGGTTGTCCTTCCCGTCGTAACGGGTCTTTTCGCCGAGCAGGCACGCCGAGACGAGGATCTTTTCCATGCTGTCATTCCCTCCAAACTAGCGGTTAGGATATCCCTATTGCGGGCATTTTCCAACTTCCCCTTAGGGGAAAGATTGGCAAAGGCGGGGATTTACGGCTAATCTTCTAGCGATGAAAGAGCGGCTCGAAGAGGGAAGGATCGTCCTTGGCGGGAGGGAAATCCGCGTCGAGGTCCGCTTCAAGAGAATCAAAAGGGTGTATTTCCGGCCCGCTAGGGACGGGGGAATCGCGGTTTCCGCACCCTATGCCATGAGATTTTCGGACGTCCTCTCCTTGATAAAGAAAAGCGAGCGGTCGATTCTCTCCTTGCTTGAGCGTTCGAAGAAAGAAGACGGGTGCTACCTCTTTGGGAAGAAGGTCGAAGCCGAACCGGGCGAAGCGGAAAGGAAGCGGCTATTGCTCGCCTACCTTCGGGAGGCCGTTGCCTCTTACGAAGGGAAAATCGGGGTCTTCCCGCCCTATGCGGTCAAGGTGAGGAAGATGAAGACCCGCCTTGGCTCGAACTCCCGGAGGAGCCACGCCCTCACTTTCGCCCTCTCTTTGTCGAGCTACGATCCCCATATCATCGATAGCGTCGTCGTCCATGAGCTTTGCCATCATTTCTATTTCGACCACGGACGGGGCTTCCACATCCTCCTCAAAAGCGAGTTCCCCGATTACGAGCGGTGCCGGAAAAAGCTCATCAAGGGCGATTTCGTTTGGTGAGCCATCTTTTCGCTCGTTACAATCTCTCCATGAGAAAATCGTTGTTGCTTGCCTTGCCCCTCGCTTGCCTATTGGCCGGTTGCTCTTTCCTAGACGCCCTTGTTGGCCAATCGTCTACAAGCGGCGGCCCCTCCTCGGAAAGCTCTTCTTCCCCTTTTTCAAGCTCGGAGGAAGCGACATCGAGTCCGGGACAGTTTACGAGCGTCCCGTCGGGCACGCTTAGGCTCGAAGGAAACGAGGATGTCCTCTACATCGGGGAGAAAAGCCGTATCGTCGTCGATTACCCCGGCGCGGAATACCCTCCTTTCTTCAAAAGCAGCGACCCGTCCGTCCTTTCGGTCGACGAAAACGGCAATGTCGAGGCCCTTTCCCCCGGCATCGCGAGGGTGACCTGCTCTTCCGCGGACCCTTATTACTGCGTGAACGATGCCGTCATCGACATCGAGGTGCGGGGAATGAGGAAAAGCTTCGCGGTGAGCCTCTTCAACAAGAGCCAGGATCTCGTCGAGGAAGGGAAGGACTACTCCTTTTTCGGCGACTTCATCCACGCGGAGAAGATAACGGAAGTCGTTTCGCTCAACCCCGAGGTCGTCGAGGTGAACGGCCTCGAGGGCTATCGGGCCCTTTCCCCGGGAGCGGCCGTTCTCAAGGCCACTGACGAAGACGGGAACCACGACTACCTCACCATCGCGGTGGAAGGGGAGAACGCGGGTGAGATCCTCTTTGAGGAAACGGAAGGGAAAAAGCTTGTCAGCGGCTACCGGGGGGAGGAAAGGAACGTGTACATCCCCGAAGGCTACGACGGCATCGCCCCCGGGGCCTTCGAAGACTCGTCCCTCCTTTCCGTCGCCGCCCCCTACATCGAGACGATCGGGGAAAGTGCTTTCGAGGACTCTTCCCTCGTTTCCTTCTATTGGTCGGGCCGCCTGAGCGACATCGGGGCCTCCGCCTTTGAGGGGACCGCCCTAAACTATTTGCCCCTCGAGGAGAGCGACTCGCTGCGCTCGATCGACGACCGGGCCTTCGCCAATAGCAAGCTCGAATATGCCCTCGTTCCCTATAACGACGACGATTACGACGTCGATATCGGCTCGGACGTCTTCCTCGACTCGCCGATCGAGGCCGTCTACTTCCTCGGGCTCGAAAGCGATTACCGGATCCGGGTTCCCTTCCTCGAGATCCCCCACGCCTATGGCTTCGGCTTGCTTTTCGAGCGCTATTCCGACGGGACGCTTCTTTACGCCGATTCCTTCGATTCCAGCCGGGGCAACGTCCTCATGGGATGCAACGAGTACTACCGGGAACTCGATCTTTCTATTCTCAAAGAAGGCTCGGAAATCGCTACCGGGGCCTTTTACGGCAACCGGAGGCTGCGCTCCCTCGACATGGCCGATCGAATCGCTGTCGTTTCGCCGTTTGCCTTGAGCGGCTGCACCGGGCTTGGGGAAGTCGATTTTTCCGCTTCCCTCGTTAGCATCGGCGATGTGGCTTTCTCGTCGACCGGGCTTTCGAGGGTCGACCTCAAGGAGGGGCTGAGGACGATCGGGGAAAGGGCCTTCGAGGATAGCCCCGCCCTCAAGGAAGTCCACCTTCCGGACGGCCTCGCCTCCATCGGGGCGGGGGCCTTCGCCAACTGCCCGCTCCTCGAGTGGCTCTTCGTCCCGAAATCGGCTGGGATACTCAGCGACGACTTCCTCGGCGGTTCTACGAGCTGCCGGATCGTCTTTGGGGCCTCGACCGACCCCTCTTCCTCTCCCGGAAACGATTCCAACCCGGCCGCGACCTGCGGGACCGGCCTCTATGGGGAGTACGACGGCTTTGCCTTCGCCATTGCCGACCGGGGCGAGGGCGAGTACGCAACGATCGTCGATTACTTCGGCGATGACGAGGAAGTGGCGGTGCCCGAGGAAATCTTCTTCTCGGGGAAAGCCTATAGGGTCGAGGAGCTAGCCTCCTATTCCTTTGCCTGGACTTCCGTTAGGAAAGTGAGCCTCCCTTCTGGCCTCAAGCGGGTTTGCGACGAAGCCTTCGTCTATTGCGACGAGCTGCGTTACATTGTCTTCCCATCCGAAATCGAGGAGATTTACGGGACATTCTACCGTTGCGACCAGGCGGTTCTCCTTTTCGAAGGCGAATGCCCGTCTTTGCCCGATATCTTCCCCAATCTGCCGCGCCTCGAGCATTTCGCCGGCGACATCTTCGACTACGGGGACATGGTTTTTGCCACCTATCTCGACGGCCCAGGAACGAAAAAGGCCTCCCTTCTTTCCCTTCCCGACAAAGAAGGGCGGCATGAGCTTCCCCAAAGCGTTCCCTTCCTCGAGGAAAGGCTTCCCCTCGGCTCGCTTACCGACGACGGTCCCTTTGATTACCGGGAGTGGGAATTCGAGCTCTTGCTTCCCTACGGGCTCGAGGAAATCGGCCCGAACGCCCTATGCGGCAACGAGAAGATCGTCGGGGCAAGCCTGCCGCCGACTCTCCTCAAGATCGGGGAATGCGCCTTCCTTGGAACGCGCGGGCTCAATGAAGTCCACATCCCTTCCTCCGTCCTTGAAGTGGGGCGCCGGGCCTTCACCGTCCAGAAGGAAATCCATTGCGAGGCGGATAGCCGGCCCGCTCTCTGGGACGAGGAGTGGTGCGACCCCTCGATTGCGGTCTACTGGGGCGAGTCCCTCTCCTAAACGGTTCCAAGGCGCCTTATCTAAGCGAAAGGCGCCTTTTCTTGTTCCCTTTCTTACCAATCGGCGCGAAAATCCATTGCGATGGGAAAGACGCTTCCATTCATCGATAGCCCGGACAACCCGAAGGTGAAGTCCCTCGTCCGCCTGAAGGACGGGAAAGGCGCCCTTTTCCTCGTCGAGGGCAAGCACCTCGTCGAGGAGGCGCATCGCCATGGCTCCTTGCTTGAGATCTATTCGACCTACGAGCCGCCGTATCCCGAGACGAAGGCGACACTACTAAGCGAGCGGGCCTACAAGAAGGTAACTTCCCTCGTCCATCCGGAAGGGATACTCGGGGTTTGCGAAAGAAAGAAGGAAGTTCCTTTTTCCTCGGGCCGCGTCCTTGTCCTCGATGGGGTGGGCGATCCCGGGAACCTCGGCACCATCTTGAGGACGGCCCTCGCCTTTTCCTACTTCGACGTCGTCTTCCTTCCCGGGACGGCCACGCCCTATTCCTCGAAGGCCCTCATGGCGAGCCAAGGGGCCATCTTCCAGCTTTCCCTCCATTTCCTTATGCGGAAGGAAGCGGCGGACGCCCTTAAAAAGGACGGCTATTTCCTCCTTGCTAGCGACCTTTCTTCCTCGCTTCCCCCGTCTTCTTTCCTTCTAAAAGAGAAACTTGCCCTCGTCCTCGGAAGCGAATCCCATGGGATCAGCGATGAGATCCGCTCGTTGAGCGATGCCCGGGTCCGGATCGAGATGGGGAACATCGATTCCCTCAACGTCGGAGTTGCCGGCGGCATCCTCATGTACGAACTCCGCAAAAAGCTCGCTTGAAGTAACATTTGTCTTGTCTCGACATCTCTTTTTTGCTTTCGATTCAGGCGATTTTGCATCGATATATCAAAAGTCTTCGGTGTTAATCGCCATTTGGTAATCTTTACACTGTAAATATCAAATAGGCTGATATTGGAAATTCATTAAATTTTCTAGTGACAAATGGCTCTGAGGCGTTACATTTCTGATAAGAAAGGAACACCCCATGGATAAGAAAATCCTGCTTGGCCTTGCGGCCGCCCTCCTCCTTGGCGCTTGCGCGCCCACGCCAAACAATACTTCTTCATCGATCGCCTCTAGCGAGGAAACATCGACTTCTTCCGAAGTCTCGGGTGAAGAATCCTCAAGCGAGATCAGCAGTTCGAGCGAGCCGCGGACCGACATCCTGGCGACCCTTGAAAACGGCTACCGGATGAATGCCGCCGTCACGATCGGCGAAGGGAAGAAGGATGCCACGATCTTCGTCGGAAAGGATTTCTTCACCTATCTAGGAAAGGCCACCGAAGGCAAAAGGGAAGCCCGCTATTTCGAGAACCGCGAGGGAAAGGCGGTGGAACTCAGCCTCGATAGCGACGCGAGGGAAATCGAAAGCGTCATGGCCGACGACTACTCGGCCCTTCCGCTTGATTCTCCGCTCGGCTTCTACGAAGTCGAGATCATTGAAGACGGAGACTACCCGCTCGATACGGAGAAGAACAAGACCGACATCGTCTACCTTGCCCACCTGCTTAGCGGCATGGCTTTCGGCGACCCGACCGATGCGGCGTTGAAAATAAACGAGGCCAAGCTCGTTCGCGATGGCGAGAAACTTACCCTCGTCCTTAAACTCGAAGCAGGGGACGGAACGGCTTTCGAGACTGAGGCGGAGATTACGCCAGACGAAAAGGCCGAGGGAGGGCGCTTTGCGGTCCCTGCCGAAAGCGAGGCTAGCAAGACGGTGGATGCCGCGCTCGATTCCCTTCTCGATCAGAATTACACCTTGACGATCGGGGAAGGCGCGACCGCTTCGAAACTCTACGCGACCGCGGACAAGGTCTACATCGAGACGCCGACTGGCAAGGGCGGCATCGTCGCGACCGCCGAAGGCACCGACATCCTCTCTTGGGATGCGGACAAAGGCGGAATGACTCTTACCGGCTCGAGCGAAAACGCTCTCCGGACCTACCTTCCCGACTTCGATGTCGACGGGCGCGTCTTCGAAATAGTCGACAACCATCTCGAACAGCTCCCATTTGCCCATGGCGTGGCCGAGCACTTCTCGTTCGATGCCTACGATTTCCTCGATGTGACGCTCTCCGAAGGAATCTCCCTTTACCAAATCGAAGGCGGCTACCGGCTCGTATCGGGCGATGACGAGATCACCGTCACTGCGATCGGCACGACGGAAATCCCGGTCGACATGTCCTACTCGCTCCCGAGCGAATGGGAAAACGAAAGCCAGGACGTGCAAGATGCCCTCATGGATCTTCTCGGCGACCTGAATCTCCTTCCTTACTGGGATACGGGATACGCTTGGGAACTTATCGACACGGGCGATGGCAGCACGGAAATCGATTGCCCCGACGTTCCTAGCGACGAAACCGAAGCCGCGGTCAATTCCTATAGGGCCAAGCTTCTCGATAGCGAGAATGTGACGCCTATGTCTCTCGATGATTTCTATGAATATTCGCTGTGGCCCTATATGGAGGAAGAAGGTTACCATTTCCAAATCGGCGAAGTTGCGGTGCTTGAAGTCGTCAACTTTGATTATTCATTCGTCGGATCCGGCGTCGGCCTTTCGATGTATCCATATCAAAAATGAGATTTAAGTGCTTTCCTGCCATTCTGCTGTCCCTTCTCCTCGCTTCCTGCGGGGAGACGGGGCTTTCGTCGTCCAGCTCTAGTTCGGGCGCTGGCTCCACTTCGGGATCAGAGTCCGTTTCCTCATCTTCAGCCTCGTCGTCATCGTCAGCCTCCTCTAGTTCCGGTTCCTCCTCGTCCGTCGAAGTCGAGGAGCCGGTGACGGCGAAGGAAGCCTTCGAGCTCCTCCTCGACGTCGCCGAAAACGACGACTACGCCATCGAGTCGACCTACGAAGGCGTCTTTGCCCGGGATGTCCATCGGGGCAGCTATTTCTATCAATCCCTTTCGAACACCGGCTATGCACTGATCGATAGCTACGACAAGGCGATTGCCGACAAAATCGTCTACCTCTTCTATTTCGATTCGACCGGGGCCTTCCGCCTCGGCTATCCCTATGTGGCGAACGGTGTCTTGAAGACGGATCTTTCCGATTTCGACTTCTTCTCGCCGCTCGAAAACACCCTGCAGGTCCAGAACTTCTTCGAGGAAGGCGATTACGCCTACACTAGAAACGAGAAGATCATCTATGCCCTCGCGACGGGACTTGGCTATGGGCAGGACGCCATCGACAAGACCTTCGGGCAAGCCCGCTTCTACCTCGACGGCGGCGATCTCGCCTTCTCGCTTCAGATCTACGACCCATTGAAGCAGGAATACGCCGAGGTCAAAGACTGCCAAGGGGTATTCCGCGACGTCGGAAGCGCCTCGATCAAGGAAGCCGACGACTATCTCGCTTCCTTCCTCACCCCGAGCGGCGAGCCCCTTTCCGAGACTTCCATCTCCGACCTTATGCCGAGCGAGACGAAATGCGTCTCCCTCGTCTCGACGATGGAAATGGTGGAGACCGGGAGCGGCAATAAGACCTTCGTTGCCAAGACGAGGTCCGACCGCCTCATCGACGAGGTCCGCCTCTATCAAGAGGAGGCCGGCGGGGAAAAGGAAGAGGCCGTCTATTTCAACGACGATGGCTGGACGGCCGTCCGCGGACTCAATGCTGATAACGCCGTCTCTTCCGAGCGGCTTGGCGAGTACTACGAATGGGAAGACGACTACCCGACGCCTTACGCGGTCCTCGCTTCCGACCTAACGGCCTTCCGCAAGGAAGGCGATGGCTACCGCTACCTTGGCACGCGCGGGGACGAGATGGGCGAGATTTCCTTCATGGGTGCCCTCTCGAGCCCGGAGAGCGTCTATGTCTATCTCGACGAAAACGGGCTCTTCGACCATCTCGTCGTCACCTATCCCGAGATGGTGGATGGTCTCCTCCATTACTCGGTCGTCATCACCGTCGAGCTCGACCCCGAAGGCGAGTTCGTCGACGTCGTGCCGGCGACCGGCCTCGATAGTGAGGACCAAGAAGCCCTCGAAAGGGCCTTCGCCTATTTCGACGGAAGCCACGCCTTCGCCATGCTTTCCCACGAGGAAAGGACGGAGGAAAACCAGCTCAACATCTATTACGACCGGGAACACCTCGTCTACGAGGACATCTCCCAGCGTTTCTCGGGAACGATCTCGACCGATTACGAGGGCTATTACCTCGACGGCGGCAAAAGCCAGCGCTTCATCAAGCCGAACGGGGAAGATGCCTCGCGGGTCGACGTTGCTCTCGACGAGGCGCTTTCCTCCCATTTCCGCTTCGACGTCTCGCCCCTTCTCTTCGAGAAGGACGATGACGGCTCCTACGTCATCCGCGACTTCGTCCTGACCGGCGTCAAGGACCGGATGATCCTCGGGCGGAACGGGAGCGACATCGTCATCTCGACCCTCCGCCTCCGCCTCGACGCGGAAGGAAGGATCGCCGAGATGAGTTACGATACCGACGACGGCCTCACGATGGAGGGACATGACGTCTGCACGTTCCTTTACGATGAAGATGTAGTTCTTCCCGATGGCCTCGTAGACGAGCTATCGTCCCTTCCAGCCTGGGTCGAACCGACCACTTGGGAAGAGGATAGCCCTGAGGTCTATGCCGATTTCGTGGCCTTCTATGGGGAAGAAGACGCCGCGACGATTCCTTATCTCTATCACCCCGAGACCTACCGCAAGTGGGATTCGGTCTATCTCTACACGGTCGATATCTCCAATAGCACCAAGTCGGGCTGCGACGACGAGTGGTACGCGGCCTACAAGGAGCTACTGGTCGAAAACGGCTATGTCCTCGACCCGGATCCGCCTTACCCCGGGGCCCAGATCTACACGAAGGGACATGTAACGATGCGCCTGGCCTGGATTCTCGTCGGCGGCATCTACTTCGACATCGTCGAATAGGGTAAAACGAAAAAGAGAGCCCGGTTTCTTATCGAAGCCGGGCTTTTTGCTGCGGTTTCCATATTGCATAAGACAATTTTAGAGACAGTTTTTTATGGCAAAGTGAAGGAGAAGGGGACTCAGTTTGTTCAATTTGTAAATAAATATTCGTCGGTCGGGATCTGCGTTATCATTTACAAAACGTGGGAATAGAAGAGAAATATAAAATTCGATATATCGATGGTAGGCGCTACTACGAATTCGACATGACGAATCCGCTGCCGTGTTTGGAAAACACAACCCCTTATTTGTTTAGCTACCGTGATATTTTGGTCTGTGCCGGAAGCTGGAACCGAATGACACTTGGTATTCTTTCCGAATTAGACCGCCGCAATCCAAAAAGCGATGAAGAACTGCTCTCCATCCGTTACAAGTGGAGCAAGTGCGTAGTTTTCTCCCGGACTCGAAGGACCAACTATTCTCCGTTTCGCGACCTTTATCTCGACACCAACCACACGTCTAGCCATTCGATGATGAACATTCAATGTCTTTTGGAAGCCTATGGCGTCGATTTAAAGGAGTGCTTTTTCCTTTATCATTGCCATCCGGTCGCGGAACCCGAGGAAGCTAAGGCTCATTTCGCCAAGGAAACAAAGGATGAATTTGTCCAAGCATTGACCATCAGGCGGTTTTCCCCGGCATCAGTTAAGGCTGTCATTGACAGTTTCCAGATAATCAACGGATTGCTTCGAAAGGTCAGCAAGTCATTTACCGACTTCTTCCTTCTGGACTCTCTCAACAATTTTTGTTCCTTAAGGGACAAAACAATAGCCAAAGCAAAGGGTGAATTCTTCGATCAAAAGAAGATCGAACTGGTTGAGAGATATCTTTCTTACTATGAGGACTTTTTGCGCAATCGTTCTTCTTATCGTCGCCTTGCCGATGAAAAAATCAGCGAAGCAGCTATTATTTGCATCGGCTCTACGTTACGGAAAATCATTTCAAGCAGCCCAGTGGGAGTTGTTGCAAGAGGTAAGTTGTATTCGTCTTTTGCTATCGCCCATCCGACTTTCTTGAAAGAATTAGGATCTTTTGCAAATGAGCAGGGCTTGTATTTTCTTGCCGCTTGTTACTATGGAAGAAAATATTTCTTTAAGGAGCCATATGTTTCAGCAACTAAGCGGATCAAACTTACCGGAGACGATTTGATCATAGAATTCGTTTATAGCAAAGAAATCATTTCTTTCGATGAGATAAATAAATTTTGCCAAAGGATCCATATCAACGGTATAGACAGCAGGAAATGGCTTTTGGACATTACTGCGCCCGATTATGTGGAAGTGGATTCCAATCGCATCGTTTCTAAAAGCAAATTTCAGTTAAGCGAAGAAACGATAGAATCCATAACCAGAGGTTTAAAATCGGAGATTGGAGAGAAAAAAGAAATCAGAGTTGACGAATATTTCAGTTTTTGGAATCTGCCCCAATTGGACTATGAATGGAACAAATACCTTCTGGTTGGAATAGTCCGTTCATATTTGTCAAAGACCTTTTTGATAAGGGATACGGGAGCGATTTATTCGGATTCGAGATTCTACCTTTCGCTAAATGGCAACGATGCCTGACTTTTCACAACGTCCAGCTATAGAAGTGTCAGCGAAACTGTTGTTCAGCAAGAAAAACGGCAACCTTCTTTATTAAGTTATCGCGCATGGCTTTTATTCCTGGCAAGCAAAATGGAACATACAATCAGTTTTTTAACTTACGAATACATATTTTATATGATTAAGACATAATCGAGTAAATTACTTCGTTGACTGACGAAATATCAAGAAATTTAGACAAAATGATGTCAGAAATAAAAGGTTCCTACAGATTGTGTTTGGCTCTTTTGTGGAGCATCGATAAGACTGTCCCAATAAGTACATGGTACAATCTTTCTGAACGCACATGATTATATATAAATGCGAACGAAAAGAGTGTCAGGGAACGCTGTGCGAAACTAGTACCTGCCCTGTTTGCGGAAGCCGGGCAAGGGTCTTTTCGGCTTCGATTTTTTGGTGTTCTAAATGCAACGCGCCGTCCTTTTACGATACTTGTCCGGAATGCCATGGAAAATGCCATCGGATAGGGACCGACCTTCGACCCGTTTTTCCCGAAGAACGTTTATTGATCGAGGTCCTAAACGATGTTCCCATGAAATATGCAGGGCACTCTGTGTGGGCTATCGGGTCGGGATCTTACGTCATAGACGGGCAGATCGTTAAGTTTTCCCAAAGTCAGATGATAAAGAGAGATCCGAGCGAGATACGAAAAAAACTTGCCGAATTTGCATCTGCTAATCAGCCATATGTCGATGGGTACCTTGATTCAGAGGAAATCGCGGCATTTTGCCGCGTGAATCGTTCAAGACTGGCCGAAATTACAGATGAAGCAACTGCTTACATATTAGAGCGGGCAAGGGGCTATACGGCTGCGAATTCTTTCGTGAGTTTCTCCGGAGGCAAGGATTCGACGGTAGTGAGCCATCTTGCCATGAAGTCCTTAGGAAGCGAAACCATCGTTCATATTTATGGAGATACGACGCTTGAATACCCAACGACTCATGAATACGTCGCCCGCTTTAGGAAGCGTTATCCGGGGACGCCGCTAATTGAGGCAAAAAACAAAGATCAGGATTTCAATGATCTGTGTCGCAAGATAGGCCCGCCATCAAGGGTCATGCGGTGGTGCTGTACCGTTTTCAAGACAGGTGCCATTACCAAGACTATTGAGTCTCTTTTTGCCAAGACGCCGCGGATTTTGACATTTTTCGGCGTACGCAGGATGGAATCGGTTTCGCGATCCAATTATTCCCGCGACAGTGCTGATTCGAAGATAACAAAACAGGTTGTCTGCTCCCCAATCATCGATTGGACTTCCTTTGACGACTGGCTTTACATCATTTCGAACAAACTCGATTTCAACCACGCCTACCGTCAGGGCTTTTCTCGTGTCGGATGTTGGTGTTGTCCAAATAACAGCATTTGGTCGGGCTTTCTGTCGTCGATATATATGCCGGAACTCTATGGGGATTTTCAAAATCTTCTTTATGATTTTGCCAAGAGCGTTGGAAAACCTGATTGGAAAGAATACGTCGATACTGGCAAGTGGAAGGCAAGACAAGGCGGAAACGGGCTTGCTTTAGGCAAAAACACCATCGTTACGTTTAAGCCGTGTGCTTTTGACGAGAATGCCATAAATTTTGAGTTGTCACGGCCGATTGACGATATGCTTTATACCCTTTTCAAACCATTTGGGATACTCGATTTCTCGATGGGGAATCCGAAACTGGGGGAGGCATATGTCCTTGATTCAGTGACAAGAGAGCCGATTCTTCAGCTTAGGGGAATTAAAGGAAGCACGACTCTCAGGGTTGCGATTTTAAGTAATAAAGGCCGATTCAAAAACCGTCATCTTGGAGAGCTTTTGATTAACTCACAGATTACCAAGTTCCAAACCTGCCTTGCTTGTGGCGCTTGCGAGTCTGTATGCCGTTTTGGAGCGCTGCATGTCTCGAATTCAAAGAAAGGCGATGCTTCTCTCGATTCTGTCATATATACGATTAATCCCGACAAGTGCCGGCATTGTCTTGAGTGCGTTTCACACTTCGACAGCGGTTGCTACATGAAGAAAGTTCTGAGGATCAAAAATGGAAAACAATGAATCACGGATGACCAAGCCCCAATTCAAGCTTAGCCAGAGTTTTTCCATTCGCGAAGGTTGGTTAAGCAAGGCCTATCGTGAGCTTATTAACGCCAATGGGCGCTTCAATGTATTTTCGAAAAGCGATGGCCCCGTCTGCCTCGGAATAGGGTCGAACATGGTATCGGCTCTTCGCTATTGGATGGAATGTGCCGGTCTTTTGGACGTCAACAAAAAGCTAAAGCCTGAACTTTCAGAGGAAGCAAGCATCATTTTCGAAGCTGATCCTTATCTTCTCAAAGCCGGCAGCTGGCAGCTGATCCATGCGAACATTGTGGCCTCCGAATCCAAGGCGCCTCTTTTCTATTTCCTCTTCAATGAAATGCTGCCCCATGAATCATTTAGCAAAGAGACGTTCATTCGTTCGTTTGGGGAGTGGTGCGCTGAGCACTTTGGGGAATCCCCACAGGAATCGATCGTGAGCGACGATCTTAGCGTTTTGGTTAGAACCTATGTATCGGATCCCATCGATGATCCCGAAAACAACCTTAATTGTCCTCTTTCCGCCTTTTCGCTTCTAGAAAGAAAGGAAACGCAGCTTTATCAAAAAAAGCCGATCGATCTCGACAAGATTGAGCCATACGTTTTTTATTACCTCCTTTTGAAAGCATCTAAGTCGCACGAGGATACGATTGATTCTCTTCTAGAGGCAAAAAACGGACCCGGCCGCCTATTCAATTTGAATCGTGATGAATTTATGACCGTCCTCGATCGTCTTAAGTCGATGAATTTGATCAATGTTGTTAGGACGGCAGGACTCAATGTTGTAGAAATGCCGGCTGAAAGCATCGATCTAAGGAATATCGTCCACAAGATGGAGGTTCGCATCCATGACTAGGCTAACTGATCTTATTCGAGTGAATGAGCGATTTGAGCCGTCAATAAACATCGAGTTTGACCTAGACTCGGCTGATAAACTAACGGAATATCTCCCAACTTCTGATGTTTGCGAGATTCTCGGGGACTACCTAGATGACGTGGCCTATAACCGGAATCAATCGACCCAGCTTATTGGGGCGTATGGCAAAGGAAAATCGTTTCTTCTGCTGGCTATTCTTCAAATTCTGTTCGGCGCGGCGAGCGCGAAATCTCTAGACAAGTTCATCTCTAGAGTCGAAGTGGTTGATCCAGATCTTGTGTCTAAGATCAAAAATCACAAAAGTTACATACCAATCGTAATTAGCCCTTCTTTTGGCAGCATGAAGCAAGCCTTTATGAATGGGCTGCGCTCGGGGCTCATGCTGGCTCATTGTGAAGACCTCGTTCCATATACCGCTTACGAGGAAGCCGCCCGCCTTCTTTCGTCTTGGAAGAAAGACAGGATCATTTCATCTACTAAGTTTGACCAGTGCAACCTGAAAAAAGGCGAGGTCGATCGTCTTATCAATGATCTCCGTTCTTATTCGGAGCAAGCCTTTAAACGATTTGGTGATATTTATCGTTGCATTACATCTGGCGGTGAGTTCAACCCGATTCTGGCTTCTGACCCCATCGGTACGTACAAAGCGGTGGCCTCTTCACTTAAAAAGCGCGGGTTCGATGGGCTTTTTGTTGTCTTTGACGAATTTTCTAAGTTTCTTGAATCAAGCCCTGAAAACCACGGCGACGAGCTTCGTTTCATCCAGGACTTTGCCGAGCTTTCCAATCGAAGCGATAGTAACTACTCGATACATTTTTGCTGCATAGCCCACAAAAAGACCTCCCTTTATTCCAAAGACGATCGCGTCAATGAAATTCTTCAGGCCGTCGAAGGGCGCTTTGTATTCCGCCAGTTTGATCGTGCGCTCAAAGAGAGCGCCGAGCTTATCAACTTTGCCATTGAGAAGCTCTCGGCTTTCAATGCCTTCTTTGCAGATTATATTGAAAAAAATAAAGACTACTTCGGGCAAATCGATCGTCTCGGCGTCTTTAGCAAAGCTGCTGATGGCATCGATGCAGAAAAGCTTTCTTCTCTAGTCTTCCCACTAAACCCATTGAGCACTTTTGCCTTGCTTAGAATCAACGAAGAGGTTGCGCAGAACGAGCGCACCTTGTTCACTTTTATTTATGGGAGTGATCCCAATGGCCTACGTTCCCTCGTCGAACAGGATAACAATGGGCATCTTATCGGCATCGACTCGGTTTGGGATTACTTCGAAAAACAGATTTTTGATAGCCCAGACCATCGTTTGAAAAACCTAGCCTATAGCTGTGATGCTACTTGCTCGAAATATGATGATGCGGAGATCAAGAAGATTGTTAAGGGCATGGCTGTCTGCCTCATGCTCCAACCTTCAACAAAGCTTAAGGCAAACGCCCAGACCTTGGCTCTCGCTCTCGATTTGCCCCTTGAGGAGGTACTCGACAAAATAAGTTTGCTCGAGAAGGAAGGCGCCGTACGCGTTAACAGATTCGATGGGGGGCTTGATTTCGCTTTCGTCGGAAGCAAAGAAATAAATGCCCGAGCCGAGAAAATAATCAGGAAGGAATTACGTCGTTATTCTCCCGTCGATGCCCTTAAGGAAATATTCAAGGACGACTATGTCGCTTCTTTTGCTTACAACGTTCAAAAGCGAATGACAAGGTATGCAAGAATCACTTACATCGATTCTGAATCCTTCCTTGCTCTATCTTCTTTCAAGGATCTCTATGGGTGGCCATACGACGGAATAATCGTAAGGATCTTCGATGCAAGCGGAAGCCCTGACTCAATCATGAAAAAGGTCAAGGAAATCAATGACCCAAAGATAATCGTCCAAGTTCCAAATTCTCTCCCTCTTGATGCCATGGAGCACGCCCTTTCCTTATGGAAGGCTTATGAGCGAATGGAGACCGATGCTGGCCTCAGCAACAATGACAAGGCAGCTCTTCACGTGATGAAAAGCCGTTTGCAGTCCGATATAAGAGCCGTCATCGGCAAAGCGTACAAGGATAGTGGATCGTGCTTCTTTTCTTCAGTCAACTTCAGTGGAAAAACCGCGAGCGAAATCCTTAGCAGCGTTTTCGAGAAGGTTTATTCCGATACCCCGATCGTGAATAACGAGTTGCTTAACCGCGATCACCCGACGAAAAACTACGCGAAAGCGCGCGATCGCCTGATCGACATCCTCCTTACGAAAGGGGACAATCAGAGGGCTGTCATTGAGGAAACGAGCGAATCGAGCCCGGAAAACACCATTTATCGTATTTTCTTTGAAAAAGCAAAAGCCGAAGGCGATCCTTATGGCATCAATGCCGCGACCAAAATAGTCGAAGGGATGCTGAACGGTAAGGATGCGATTATGGTTTCCGTGTCGCCGATCCTTCAAAAGCTCATTGAGCCTCCTTACGGCATAAGACAGGGCGTCATCCCGCTCTTCATTACCCTAGCTGTCCTAAGACTTGGAGTTGCCGATGACAAGGCTTTCGGCCTCTATTTCGGGAAGAAAGAGGAGGAATTTTCTTCAGCTGGCATCAATAAGGCCATCTCCTCTCCAAAAATTGATGAATGGAAGATTAAGATCGATCGTGGTGCCAAAGAGCGGAGCGATTTCATTACCGGTGTCATTTCATTGTTTGGCGGGAAAGCCGAGGCCGACGGTCGGAGCGCTGGGAAAAAGGCCCTCGACTGTCTTAAGAACTGGTTTCGGAATCTCCCTCAAGTTGTTCGAACTGCGACGGCCGCTGGATTTCCGATGGTCATTTCCAAGGAGAAAGAAACCTTTTTGGCCGAGCTCACCAAGTATGATCTTTCGCCCAATGACTTCTTCTTTGAATTCCTGCCGCGAAATTTCAAGGTCATTGGGCTCGATAAGCTCCTCTCCGCCCTAGAGAAAGAAAAGAAGTCTTTCGAAGAGATGGAGACAAAATTGGCGAAATCAACTTCAACAAGGCTTCTTTCGATGCCTGGCATCGCCGGCAAAAAAGGATCGTTGCTCTCGATTCTCCAAGGCATCGAAAGGAAAGCCGGGTACAGCGTTGAGGAAGGCGTCGGGGATTTCCGGTACAACCAAATCGCCAAGGCCATTTATGAATCTAAGTCGCATTTTGATCCTACCCTCATTGATGAGCTTTCTATTGCTGCCATTGATTTGCATTTCTCTGATTGGAACGGCAAAAACCGGGAAATGTTCTTCAAAACGATCGAGCAGTTCCTAGCTTATCTTGTCTCAGACAAATTTAAGACAGCTAAATCTGCCTTCGGAGCGGCGAGCGAAATGCTATCGGTAGTCGATGAATCCAAGCTATCGCCAGTATCCAACATTGTCGAGAACCAGATCCGGGAAATCCTATCGCAATACAACCAAGCCCTTTCCAAAAACGATTTGCTCTACGTCTTTGGCAATCTTTTGAAGGAGAGCGATAAATGATCTATTTGGACAATGCAGCAACGACTTTTCCCAAACCGAAAGAAGTTTATGACTTTGTCGACAAGATAAACCGGACGTTGGCTTTCAACGCTGGCCGTGGCGAATCGAAAGAGAGCCAAGCGGCAAGCGACATCGTGGAAGAGGCCAGAGTGGCCGTTGCCTCTCTAGAGAACGGCATCGATCCGTCCCATGTCGTTTTTGCTTCGTCGGCGACCGAAGCCTTGAATATCCTCATTCTTGGACTTGGTGCGGTGGAGGGCGACACGATTTATATTTCTCCCTTCGAGCATAACGCGATCATCCGGCCCTTAGAAAGGCTGAAGGATGATGGCGTAAAGGTCAAGGTTCTTCCCTTCGATGAAAACTGGGAACCCGATCTTCCAACAATTGAACGAATGTTCGTTCTAGATCACCCTCTAGCCATCTTCCTCAGCGCTATTTCCAACGTTACCGGGGCGAGGATATCGCATGAGGCAATTTTCGCTTTGGGAAGAAAATACGATTCAGTGAATGTCCTTGATGCTGCCCAGGCCTACGGAATCCATCCGTTGTGCGGGCTAGCTGATGCGGATTATGTTGTCTTTGCGGGCCACAAAACGCTTTATGGCTGCTTTGGGGTCGGGGGCTTCATCGTTATGAGAGACCGCGATTTGCCTCCTGTCATATGCGGCGGCACGGGATCTGATTCTTTGAATCCGGAAATGCCGGCTGATCTTCCCTATCGATATGAAGCGGGCAGCCGCAATGTTTCGGCGATTGCCTCTTTGATACCTGGCGCAAGATTTGTTAGAGAAAACCGTTCAAAGATAGCCGAAACCATTTCAAAAGAAACAAAGATGCTTATTGACGGCTTAAGTAAGATGCCAAAAACGCATTTATTCTTTGCACCAAATTGCAAATACAACGGCATTGTTTCCTTTGCCATTGATGGCTATAAGTCCGACGATATAGGGACGATTCTAGCTAACGAAGGGATTTCGGTGCGGACTGGCTATCATTGTGCGCCGCTCATACATGATTTCATTGGGTCGAAGGTCTTTGGAGGCACGGTTCGCGTTAGTCTCGGCGTGTTTAATAATGAAGAAGATATCATTACATTATTAAAGGCGGTGGAGGCTTTTTGATGGCATTATCGGATCTTGAGTTGAGAATGCATTATGAGACGCAGGTCGACGATGTCATCGACGACCTTTATGTTCCGTGTCTTAAAGAGTCGGTGCTCTATGAAGGGATCTCCGGATTCTTCTCGGCCGTCAGTCTCAAAATGCTAGCGGCCGGGCTTTGCCCAATGATTTCGAACAACTATGGTCGTATTCACCTCATCCTTTCGACGGCCTTGAAGGAGGATGAAGCCGAGGCCATTTCGAAGGGCTATGAACTTAGGGAAACAATTGAAAAGCGTCTTCTTACAACCTGGGAAGATCCTCGCGACGAATTTGAAAAAGGGTATCTCTCTCTTCTGTCTTATCTAGTGAGCCATGGCATTCTCGACATCAAGATCGGCGTTCTTAATTCGGGTGGCCCTGAACAAATGCTTCATGAAAAAATCAATATATTTACCGACTGCGTTGGAAATGTTGTCCTTGCCCATTCTTCGGGAAATCTGACTGCAAATGGCTTGCTTTTGAACCGCGAGTCGACCGAAGTTTTCTGCTCTTGGAATGGTTCTGACACATCGACTAGATGCCAAGAACACAAGATATTGTTCAATCGAAAATGGACAAATCACGATAGTAGGATGCAAATCATCGAATTTCCGGAAGCAGTAAAGGAAAAAATCCTTGTTTACAAAGACTCCTTTAGCAAAGAAGAACTTGAAAATCTTGATCGCGAGTATGCGAGGCAGAAGTTCAAGCAACGCCTATTAAACACGCGTCTGGGAAACGCAAACATTAAATATTACGACTATCAAAGAAAAGCCATCCAAGCGTGGAAGGAAAATGATTACAGGGGCTATTTCGATATGGCTACCGGGACAGGCAAGACAATTACATCATTGGGAGCCGTCGTTTCGCTAGTCGAAGATCCTGAAAAGAGCTCAAAATCGTTCTTCCTGCTTATCGTTGTTCCTCAGATCAACCTTGTTTATCAGTGGAATGAAAATTGCGAAAAATATAAGATCAAACCGCTGATTTGCTGCGGAAATTCGCGTACATGGCTCACTAGCTTTCAAGAATACGCAGCGGCCGTAAAAGGCGGCTACAGCAAGTTCGAAGCCGCTATCATTACTTCATCAAGTCTCATCAAGCCTGAGGTTCTCAGCATTTTGGAGACGGTTAAAAAGCGGACGATTTTCCTAGCTGACGAGTGCCATAATCTGGGAGCCTCTCAAACTAGCCAGGTCCTTTCGATCGACTTTCGCTACCGACTCGGACTTTCGGCGACGATAACTCGTCATCACGATGCTCTCGGTACGGATAAGATTCTTAATTTCTTTGGCACGTGCCTTATCCGATATACGCTTCCAGAGGCAATAGAAAATGGCGTTCTATGCCACTATCGCTATTACCCAATTCTTGTCGCTCTCGACGATGATGAGCGTTATGAGTATTTAAAACTAACAAAGAAAATAATGGCTGAGGCATCCTATCTTTCTGCAGATGAAGATAATCAGCTTCGCCGTGATTTGATCAAGCGGTCAATTGTGGTAGCGGGGGCAAGAAACAAGCTAGGCGCGCTTGATGAGGCGATAACCAATTATGAAAAATCAAAGTTCAACCTTGTTTATTGCGGGTCGGTTACTTATAAGGACCGAGACCCAGGCGAGTCCCAAAAGCAAATAAGTGACGTCCTTCAATTGCTAAATGGCGTGCACAAAATGAAAGCTTTCCGCTTTACGGCCCAAGAGGATCCCGAAGAAAGGGAGAAGTTGATTTCGCTTTTCAAAGACGGAACAATCGACACTCTCGTTGCCATTCGCTGTCTTGACGAAGGAATCGATATCCCGTGCATCAGGACGGCGTTCATTTTGGCCTCGACGACTAACCCCAAAGAGTACATTCAAAGGAGAGGCAGGCTGCTTCGGCAAGATTACCGCAGTGGCAAACGAATTGCAGAAATTTACGATTTCGTGACAATCACTCGGCCCCTTTCACAACTCAAGTTTTTAGATGATGATGCAATGCGCCTTGAGCAGGGATTGGCAAAGCGCGAATTGCAAAGGGTTGAAGAATTTGCAAACGAAGCAGACAATGCATCTGATAGCGAGGCCTTGCGAAGCCAAATCATGGAAGCTTATCGCTTAGATCAGGTCTCGCTTTGGGAGGATTCTGGCGACAATGGGTATTGATAACGAGATGGTTTCTGCACTCTATCAGGATTTCCTTCGGAAGATCATGAAAGTGCAGGCCCAGCGTGGCGAAGTTAAATCGCTTAGCTCCGACTTCGAGAAAATGATAGAAAAAACCGTTCGGGAGAGTTCTGGGGAGCACTAAAGATGAAAATCTTGTCAATTTCCTATAGTAATTTTCGACAATTCAAAGATCAAACTGTCGACCTCTCGAGCAAAGATGGCAAGAACGTCACCGTAATATATGGTTCTAACCACGTAGGGAAAACGACTTTCGTCAAGTCAATCATCTGGTGCCTTTACCCCGATAGCGAGATTTTCGGTAAAGGCGATGACCTTTTTAACAAAGACGTTTTAAATTCATTGCCAATCTCGGCCCTAGGCAAACAATACGAGGCTAAGGTAACTATTGAACTTGAGCATGGTGCTTACCATTACCTTGTTAGTACCAGCCAAAAATACAATTTCGTTTCACGTGGCAGCGGGGGACCTAGTCTGGAAAAGACTTCTCCTAAGCCGACTCAAATCATTTTCCGCAATCTTAAATCAGACCCGAGCGGAAAAGCTGACATCCTTGATAATTTCAGAGCTGCAAGCGAAATAGAAAGCATTCTCCCACAAGACCTGAAAGATTATTTCTTTTACGACGGCGAGGCTAATCGTATCGATGAGGTTGCCGATAAAAGAGAGCTGGGAAAATCGGTCAGCCGGATCATGAATTTCGATGCGCGCGACCAACTTATTAATCTCCTCAAGAAAAACGGGCCCATTTGGAAGGACTTCGAAAAACAAAAAGATTCAACTTCCTTCGAGAATCAAGCACAGCTTGAAGCCAAAAGGGAGCAACTAGTATCAAAAAAACAAGATTTTGAAAAACAGCTTGCTGACACAATAAAGGATCGAGATCTCCTTGAGGCGCAAAGAGATGAGAAAAAAGCGCAGATAGAAGCCCATAAGGAAGCCGGACAATGGCAAACCCAAAGGCGTGAATCCGAACGCGACTTAGAAAGATTGCAAGATTCAATTGAGACGGAAATGCAATATATGCTAAATGATCTAAGCGGCGATTTAGGAACCGTAGGTTTCCTTGCTTTGTGGGGCGCGTCAAAGGCCGTCAGAACGACCGGGATAATTGACAAACTTGAAGAGATTAAAAAAGACGGTCAAGTTCATTATGAACATTTGACGGCAGCTACCATTGAAGAAATTTTGAATAATGGCGTTTGCATTTGTGGAACCCCGATTCCAGGGCGCGGCGACATCTATAACAAACTAAAAGAATTGGAAAAACATGTATCGCCAAATGACAATTCCGGTTTGCTCAGCGGGCTAAAAAACGAGTTATTGGCCTTTGAGCCCGTAGCAAAAAACAGTGCCTCCAATGTTAGCCGGCACCTTAGGACGATTTGGAAATGTCAGAAAGACATCGATTCGTGCAGGGACACGATAAAGGAATGTGACCAGAAACTGAGAAACTTTACTGGCGATGTGTCTGTCTGGAATGATGATGTTATGCGGCTTTCCACGCTAATCGGTGCCAGGAACGAGTCAATTAAAAGGCTGTCTGAGCATGACATTTCTGATATTGATAAACAATTGGACAGCATCAATAAGAACATCAGTAGTTTTGAAGCTTCGAACGAAAAAAATAAATATTTGAATGCTTGCCTCGAATGTCTAGACGACGTTAGGGAATTTGCAGAATCTAGGCGCGAGTCGGCTCGAAAATCGGTTGTGGAAAATCTGCAAAAACGCGTTAATGAGGTCTATCAATACCTAAGCGGAGATAAGACTGTGACTTTTAAGATTGGGGAAGCCAATTTCAATGTCACGCCCTATTACGCCATGGGGGCGAGAGACAAGAAAGTTTTATCTCAAGCCGAGAGCGGCATGAAAAACCTTGCTTTCGTTTCAAGTCTGGTTTATATGGCCCGCCATCGGAACGACGTTTTGAGGGATGCCGATGACGATGAATCTGAAGAATTCCCGCTAGTTCTTGACGCGCCTTTCTCAAACTTCGATAAGGACAACGTCACTCGGGCATGCCAAGTTTTGCCGCAAAATTGCTCTCAGCTCATTATCACTTTGCTCGACAAAGACCAGGATATCTCGGTGGAGTACATCAAGCCATTTGTTAGTCAGCGTTATCATCTTGAGACAAATGAGAATTCGACTGACTCTACTTTTGAGGAGGATTGAGCGTGAGCATTTTTTCAAAGGATCAAAAAATATCCGGAAAGTATGCCGATATTGTCCGTAAATACACTTCAGGTAATGTCTCCGGTCAAGGCCCCGAGAAGTGGAATCTAAGCGATGACGACGGCAAGATATCACAGCAGTTTCTTTTCAAAGCTGCGGTTGACATGGTTTATGCCGCAGGCTGGATCGGCTTGGCCGAGGGCCGTCGAGTCCCACTGGAAGAAGTTAAGAATGTCACAACCAAAGGTGATGTCACCATTTTCGCTGGGCAAATAACGCCGCGCGAATCTAGGTTTTGGACCCTTTTTCGCTGCATGGTTCTATCAGATGATGGGATAGGACTTTCGATTGAAGAAAGAGTCAAAAAAATCTCGCTAGATCCAACAACGAAAGAACAAGGTAATGATGACTGGTATTACTTTCTTACATACGTCTATGGCGGGCTTGAATTTATCGATGAGACTTTCTCCAAAGTAACGACGTACACCCAGCTGCTGAGGTTTATAAGCAACCTTAGATGCGAAGTTGTTGGAGAGGACGACTGAGTTAGCAATGAACCAAGAGCGGCGCGAGGAAATTTTAAATGCGGTCGAAGCGATTAACACAGCCAATGTTTTTGGCTTCTCTGCCGATTTGAATAATCTAGTTGCCTTTCTTAATGGCTCTCTAAAAGGAACTCTAAAGGAAATTTTTAAGGAATATATTTCTTATGGCTCGTGCCCAAAAATTGGGCGCATCCTCCTTTCTTTTCAGTTGCGGTCGCTACTGAAAAGCGGCGATTTGTCTTATAGCGATGGTCATTATTCCTTGCAAAACCAGGAACATAATTCAGCCACAGCACATACAGACAGAGTTTCTAGTCCTTTAGATAGAGAGAAAGCATCGGAATCTCATTTGAAGTGGGCCGTTCCTAATGACAACAAATCTGATTTGCCCCCTTCTAGCGTTGGGCCAAGCGAATTCAATCCTTCCAATCCCGCTGGCGAAGAAAAGAACTTCATTACCTCTGGTAGCGATGGGAATGCGGGAATTAACGAATCGCCCCTTGAAATAAAAGACGGACTTATTGAAGAGCTTCGTCAAGCTATCACGTCCATCAATGCTTCGGTCTCAGAAGCCGATACTGGTACCGGATATTCGTTCGAGTTGAAAGATGGTGATTCGGCAAGAACACTGGCCATAGTGAATGCCACCAAAGAGAGAGAAGGGGACTTTTTGGTTTTTGTTCGCAAGGGCAGGGGACAGAAATCTGAATATACAAAATTTGCTTTGCAACATGAGAATATTGATGCGATCGCTGCATGCATTCGCCGATATGCTATTCAGTCGGACGATGATTTGAAATCCCGCAATGAAAATTCTAGCGGCGAAAACAATCGATCGTCTTCCGGGCAGGAGAAATTGAGCTCTCTAAATCCGAAAAATTATGGAAGCGCTGAAAATAAGCAGGCAAAGGAGAATGAGGCGCTTAAGTTTGACTCTTTCGTTTCAAAAAATACTCATATTTCGATCAATAGGCATGGCGTGCCTGACGAAGTTCTTGGAAGCATAGCGGAACATTCAGTTTTCAATTATGGTGACGATTTTGTCGTCGTGCCCGAATCAAGCCGAAACATCTTCGAAACAAAACGCAATTTCCTTTGCCTTCTGATGAAATGGAAGATCATAGCTTGGACAATCGATAGCGCCTCCGGCCTTCTATCCGAAGCGCTAATCGTTGATCGCCGAAATAAACGCTACTGGATAGGAATTTCCATTAAAAACCGTTCGGTCCTTTTTTATAGCGAAATGCCTGTCTCGGTACTTGGAATATCTGGCCCGGATCTTATTCGCATCGTTTTCGGCTGCAATTAATTTGGATCCGTTTTCCAAGAACCGAACTTTTGCCTCTTTTGTGGCTTGAAAAATGGGTATTGTCTACGCCTTTTATTAAGAATTACTAATTGGTGATGTTCCACCTATCTTGGTTCATCTGAGGCATGTCTAATAGAACTCTAACTATCGCAATTTCCGTCTAGTTGGTCATACTAATTCATCGAATCTACAATGGAGTCAAAGGCGGCTGGAAGCCGAAGAAAGTTTAGCTATATATGGCCACTAAGCTTTACGACAAACTGGTAAGGGACCTCATTCCGTCCATTATCGAGAGAGACGGAAAGACCTGCAAGACGAGGACGGCCAACAAGGCCGAGAAAGTTGGCTATCTCCTGGATAAGATCGGAGAAGAGAGCGAAGAGCTCCGTTCGTCGCTCTCCGAGGAAGAGATGGCAGATCTTTTGGAAGTCATATATTCCCTCGAGGAAGAACTCGGCATGGACAAGAAGAAAGTAGAGGCCATTCGCCTGGAAAAGAAAGAAAAGCGGGGCGGTTTTACAAAGGGAATCGTGCTTTTGCAGGTGGACGATTGACCGGCTTTTGCCTAGATGCGATCTCTACACAAACGAGTGTTTTTCCTCGGGTCGACAAAAGCGCTCTTTTATGTCGTTCAAGGAAAGCCTTTGATCGCCTACCATTAGCAGCGATGAAAGAAGCAGCCCGCAGCCTATTCAAAGCCTTTCTCCGGCCGGGACTGGCCACTTTCCTGTCCACGGCACTTCTTTTCACGCTTTCGCTTGCGGCTGGCGTTTTGAATTGGCTCTACCTGAAAAACGAGGGAATCGAGATCGCCGCGTTTTCCTTCCTTGGCCTCTCGGCCGCTTATCTTGCCTATGCCCTTATAAGATATGGCGTTTCCTTCTATAAGCGGCGGATCGTCCCGAAAATGGATGCGTCGAGGTTGAGCTGCGTCTTCAGCGGCGCGAGGGGCAGCCGGATCGTCTTCTTCAGCCTCGGGTCATCGCTCATCAACGTCGGGTATGCCGCTCTCCATCTTGCCATGGCAATCATCTATTCCTCGTTTTGGTATGGAAGCTCGGCCGCCTACTTGCTCCTTCTTGCCGCTTTGCGGACTTCGACCATCGCTTCCTCCTTCCATTTGGCCTCGAAAACCGATTTGAGCGGCGATGAACTCGAAAAGGCCAAGCGCAAGATTGCCCTCGTCGAGGCTTCGCTTCTGCTTCCCTTCGACCTAGCCATGGGAGGCTCGGTTACTGCCATGATCGTCGAAGGGCCGCCCCGAGTCGAGGGCACGATTTACGCGATTGCCTTCGCGGCCTATGCCTTCTTCAAGCTCATCGCCGCCTTCGTCCATCTCGCCGAAGCGAGAAAAGGGAATGACCCGGTCATTTCCACCTTGAGGATGCTGAGCCTTTCCGACGCCCTCATGAGCATGGTAAGCCTTACCGTCATAATGGACTCGACGTTCTCGGAGCCGGAAACGGAACTGATTTGGATAAAGGCCCTCGTCGGATTCGCATCCGTCATCGTCACGGCAGCGCTCGCCGTTTTCGCCATCATGAAGAACGCAAAGAGGGCGACAACCGCCTTGCCATAGCCCATGCTTTTCAAAGGACATTTGTAGTCCGGGCTTTAATTCTTTAGAATTACGCTATGCAAAGGTTAAGGAAAAAGCGTTTTGAACGCGTTTTCATGGGAGGAACCATGCTTTTGCTTTCCTCGCTTAGCCTTGCGAGCGTCGCCTTCGGCGCCTGGACTGTTGGAGGGGATAGTTACCTTCTAGACGGAGGGTCGCTCCAGGTCGCCCCGATCCTCGATGCGTCGAAGTACGTTAGCAATGCCGCCTTTGAGTGCACCGATTTCTGCGACCAGGGTTTTGTATCGAATTCGACGATTGTCTACGAAGGAACCTTGACTTTTACCTTCACTCTCAAGACCGGGCTTTCTACCGATGACGGCCCAGATGATCTGGCTACTTACTTCGGGCCTTCCGGAATCCCGGTTTATATCGATGTCACCTACGAAGAATCTTTTGCAAACATGTTTCTTCCGAACGGCATCGAGGCCACGGCCGGCCTTGTCGCGAGCGGGGCGGCATGCACCGTTACGAAGCACTCTAGCACCAATTCCTCTATTGCCCTTACGGTTCCTTATATATCGACGGGACGCGGAAATGTATCCGTTAGCATCAGTCTTACCGCGCCGGAGGCCAATCGTTCCGCAGATACCTTTGCGGCCGCGGCCAAAGTACTCGACGAGTCGAATATCGTCTTTGATGTATGGCTAGGAAGGTAAGGAGAAAAAGCGGGATCTATTTAGCTCTCGCAATGGGAATCGGGATGCTTCTTCCCTCGGCTTTTTCGATGTGGAACATCGGAAGCTTTGGATTTACATTCAGCGGCGAGAAGACGGACGCCCGGGCTGTAGCCGTTGTTTCCAATGCGCCTGCCGTTCTCTATACGAGCGTGGAACGGGCGGTCGAAGTCGCCAATTCCCAAGCTTCGTCTTCTAATCCGCTTACAGTTTACGTGCTGCCTCATGAGAGCGGAAATTCTTCTACTGTTGACGGCGATGGTTTCGTTTTGCCGATATACATAAGCGAAGACCTCCAAGTCAAAGCAAACGTTACGCTCCGTCTTCCTTACGAATATGACTACAGCGGTGGGACAATCACGATTAATCAAAGCGAAAGCACGGCCCAGAAGACGAGTGGGGCTTTCGCTGACTCGACTGCTGCGAACGTCAAGGCGAATCGAAGGACTCAACTCGTGATTGCCGATGGCAAAACGCTTACGATCGATTCCGGCGCGTCCCTCTATGTGGACGGAATCGTTGGCGCCAACGGAGCAGGGACCTCGAACGTCAACGGACAGACTTGCAATTTGTATACTGAGATTTCACTTGGTCGGGGATCGTCTATAAACATGAACGGCCATATGGAAGTAAAAGGCTATGTAAAGCCGTTCGATGAATCCTACGACGATACTTGTTCTCTTGAGGTCGGGAAGAACGCCACCGGTTCTGTCATGAAACTGCCGCTCGTTATTTATGACTTTGTCGGAGGCTCCGCTGCTTTAACTGGCAGCTATGAGATGGCTGATACAGGGGACAAAATCAGCGCCGTTGTCAATATATCGAATTGGGACGGCTGTCTCTGGCAAGGAATTTTCCCCCTCGAGACGTTTGATTTTCCAAACGTTTCCGTCCCTTTTTCCTGCCATGCAGGAAGCAGCATTGTGAGTTTTTATGACCTTTTTCTAAACAACACTCACGTTACTGGCGAAATACCTTTGCTTTCATCGTCACAGTCCGTTCTAGTTTTCAAAAATTCCTCCGGAAGTGACGTTGCGACTGTCGATTTCGACCCAGCTATTGGATTCGAGAAGGATGGACGAACGGAAGGACTTACTTACCAAGACCGAAATTATTTGCGCAATCCTTCCTCGGGCATTCCCGGTTCCAGTGATGCTTCCTTTCCAAATGTCCTTCTCGGAGATAACGATGGGGCCGCAACAACCAGAATGATTCTCGAGGGAGACTTCTCAACGGGGGACATCGAGCTATACATGCCGTTGGTAGATACGGACATGATCGATCAAACCGTCAATACTGCAGGCGGTTTCATAGGTGCCGACATTCCGTTTATTGGAAAAGTCGGAAAGGACTATCCGCGTCTCGCTTTCCCGTTTTCATATAAATGGACTCTTGAATCCAAAAGCGGAAGCGTAGTCATACCGACAGCGTGCAAATTCCTGCCCGGTTCGGCCCTCATTGTCAATGAAGGGGCAGAACTAACTGTTGATTCTGGCGGCGCTTTGGTATTCCTTGAAGAAGTTGAGACACCAACCTCTTCTTACTATCCAGCTTCATTTAAGGATTCACATTTTATCAACAATGGTACTTTGACTGTTTTAAATGGTGGTTCCTTAGGCGGTACCATTCATACGTTTGATTCAAACAATGGTGAATATGATGAATCTGCGGTGTCATTTGTAGTTTTCGAGTCCGAGAACTCAAGCGATTATCAGGTGGGCGTTCATTCGATTGGCTGGAAGACGACAAATTCAAGCGGGCGTTATGAATATTCAGAGGCAATTTATGATGCCAAGGGCTATTTGGCCACAGCTGTTGGCTCACCTCTAATTTCGGAAGAGCCAATCTCTCTTTACGGTCAGGGAAAAGCTTTTTCAGGCCATTTACCGTCCCCCGTTTCTTATGGAAAAGGATATTTTGTTAAGGACAAAGTTGACATCAAGAGTGTTGTTATAAGTGTAAATGGATCGGTCTCAACTGAGCCTGGAGAGAATGGTGACTTCACGGTCGTTGCAACGGCACTTCCTGAAGACAACGGTTCCACAATCGTTTCTTATGATTGGGAGGTTAGCCCAGATTCTGACGTGACCATTACTCCCATTGACGAAGGGAGCGCTAAGATAAAAATCCCTGCTTCCGTTGATAAGGAAGACAAACCTTATAAAGTTAGTGTAAGTGTAAGATTTGTGAAGTCCGATGGTACTAGCGCAAGCATTTCTTCTAATACCATTACCCTTGTGGCGAAAGGCAAGGAGGATGAGTGTCTATCGGGTGATACCGAAGTTCGCATGGCAGACGGAAGCATTAAACGTCTTGACTCAATCAGCTGTGATGACGACATTCTTGCATGGGACCATGTAAGTGGGCGAGTAGTGTCAACAAAGGCATCTATAGTTTTCCACCATGATTACGGTTTATATGATTCGATAGTTCTGCGTTTCGATGACGGATCTAAGCTGGAAGTGCTCAATGCCCACGAGCTATTTGACATTACGACTAATTCGTACGTTTCTATTGATGGCAGCACCTATTCCAGCTATATCGGGCATAGCTTTGCCAAGATGAAGGGCGGCCCAGGCTCAGCGTCTTATGAGAGCGTGCGTTTGATATCTGCTGACGTTTCAATGAAGCAAACCAATGCTTACTCTATACAAAGCGCCCGGTACATTAATTTCCTTGCTTGCGACTTCTTAACTCGAACTACGCCACCGATTGATGGATGGTTTGACTACTTTGAGCTTGGAGAGAACCTCACTTACGACCCAGTGAAGATGCAAGCCGATATTGAAAAATACGGTCTTTACGAATATGAGACTTTCAAGCCATATGGCGTTTCTTATCAACAGTTTATAGATTTCAATGGTCCGTGGCTTAAGGTTCTCGTCGGTAAGGGAGTGGTTACGTTTGAGCAGATAATAGACCTGATTTACGAATATGTAGTCTAGTCACTTGGCATTCAAGAATTGTACGCTCCGTTTGCCTATCCGTTATCGGAATAGGCTATAAATCATCCATCCGCCAGATAGGGAATAGGCATCTGTCCCGTGTCCCATCAGAATCCTCGCCGCCAGATAGCTCCTAAGCCCCGATAGGCAGTGGACATATGCCTTCTTATTGGGATCGATCTCGTCGATCCTCTCCCTAAGCTCATCGAGGGGAATGTTTACGAAGCCGTCGATATGACCTTCCGCGTATTCCTCTTTGGTTCGTACGTCGAGGAGAGTGACACTTCCGTCGCGCGGCAGCTTGTCGACCTCCTCGTAGGAGAAGGTCTTGAGTAGCCCCCGCTCGATGTTCTCGGCGATGAAGCCGAGCATGTTGACCGGGTCCTTGGCCGAGGAGTAGGGCGGGGCATAGGCCAGGTCGAGGTCCTTGAGGTCGCTCGCCTTCATCCCGGCGGCCATCGCCGTTGCGATGACGTCTATCCTCTTGTCGACCCCCTCGTAGCCGATGGCCTCGGCCCCGAGGATCCTTGAACTACCTTCCTCGAAGACGAGCTTGATGAGGAGCGGCGTGCTCCCCGGGTAATAGGAAGCGTGGCTCGAAAGCGATGCGAAGGCGCTCCTCACCTTGATTCCCCTCCGCTCGGCCTCCTTTTCGCCCATCCCGACCATCGAGGCCGTAAGGGAGAAGAGCTTGATGACCGAGGAGCCGAGGAACCCCTTATAGGAAGAGGCGATGCCCGCCATGTTGTCGGCCGCGATCCTTCCTTCCTTATTGGCGGGGCCGGCGAGGGCAATGCCCGAATTCTCCCCGGTGATAAGGCTATCGACGGCCGCGTTGTCGCCGGCCGCGAAAACATGGGGATCGGAGGTCCGCATGTGCTTATCGACGATGATGTGGCCTCTCTTGCCTAGGGCAAGGCCGGCCTTCTTGGCCAGCGATGAGGCTGGGCGGACCCCGATCGCCATGATGACGAAGTCGAATTCCTCTTCGCCTTCGCTTGAAAGAAGGGCGGTCCTCTTTCCCTTTTCCTCGAATCCCTTGACCTCGGTCCCGAGGTGGAGCCTTATGCCGTGCCTGGCTAGCTCGGCATGGATGAAAGGCGCGAATTCCGGGTCGTAGGTGGGCAAGACCCGGTCGAGAAGCTGATAGACATGGACTTCCTTCCCGAGCCTAATGAGGTTCTCGGCCGCCTCGAGGCCGATGAAGCCGCCCCCGACGACCGCGATCTTTTTGGCGCCAGCGGCAATCTCTTTGATAGAAGAGGCATCTTCGACGTTCCGAAGGTAATGGATAGACGGGAGGTCGATTCCCCCTAAGGGCGGGACGATCGGCTCGGCCCCGGTGGCAAGGAGGAGATAGTCGTAGCTTTCGACGCTTTCCTTTCCGCTCCTTAGGTCCTTCACGGTAACGGTCTGCCCCTTTGGGTCGACGTCGACGACCTCGTGGAGGATGCGGACATCGATGTTGAAGCGCTCCTTGAACATCGCTGGCGTGACCAATAGGAGATCGCTTTTCTCCTTGATGACATTCCCGATGTAGTAGGGGAGGCCGCAATTGGCAAAGGAAACGTGGGGGCCCTTCTCGAAAAGGACGATCTCGGCCTTCTCGTCGAGCCTTCTTAGGCGGGCTGCCGCGCTGGCCCCGGCCGCGACGCCCCCGACAATGACCGCTTTCATATGGGAACATTCTACGGGAAGTTGAAAAGTCCCTTCAATCAAGATGCCCTCGGCGTAATCCGAGGGCCTTTTCCCTCTGGGACGGGGTCTTATTTACCCGATTGGCTACATGGCTCGAAATTTCGTTCCCTCCAGCCTTTTCGTTTCGCTGCATCCACGGGCCCGAGGAGACGATAATCGGGCGGCGACATCTGCCTTAAGGCAGAACGGGCGCCTTTCCGGGAGGCTACCTTCCATGCCTAAAAGGCCGTTTCCCTCTCTTCGCTCTAGGAAAAAGGGCGTCAGAGGGTAGAATATCCCTGTCCGACGACGGGAAGAGTAACGGGACATTCCTCCAACTGGGACGGGTGAAGAGAGCAACCACCCGGGAGGGCCCCCGCGAAGTTCGCCCCCGAGGACGGGAAGAAAAGATAAGTCCCCCTTGGCCCGAGGTTACCGGGCTCAATGAAGCGGCGCCCCATATTGGGGGCGAACCGGGATGGAACCGCGGCCACGGCCGTTCCCGGAGCCGCTTTTTCTTTATTTAAGGAGAAGAGGATGGAAGAAATCGAGAAAACCCTCCTCGCCGGTCTCGAGGAACTGGAAAAGGCCTCCTCGAGCCGCGAGATCATCGAGGTCAAGAACCGCTACCTCGCCAAGAAAGGCCCCTTCGCGGCCCTCTACAAGGAGCTTGGCAAGCTAAGCGGAAACGAAAAGGCCGCCTTCGGCAAGGCCATCAACGAAGCCCGGGGCGAGCTTAGCGAGAAGCTCGAGAAGAAGCTTCTTGCCGCCCTTTCGAAGGAAGAAAACGAGCGCCTTCTCAAGGAAAAGATCGACATCAGCCTCCCGGGGACGAGCCTCGAAGAAGGGCACACGAACCCCTTCTATCTCATCCTCGATGAAATCGTCGACATCTTCGTCTCGATGGGCTACGACGTGGTGGAAGGGGAGGACGTCGAGACCGTCGACTACAACTTCACCCTCCTCAATATCCCCTCCGAGCACCCTTCGCGCGACCCGAGCGACACTTTCTATCTGCCGAAGGACGGGGTTCTCCGGACCCAGACCTCGGCGGCCCAGGGCCGGGTGATGCAAGCCAAGGGCGGGAAAGGGGCCATCAAGGTCATTTCCCCGGGCAAGTGCTACCGGCGGGACGAGGACGACCTCACCCATAGCCATCAGTTCGGCCAGGTCGAGGGCCTCGTCGTCGATAAGGGCGTCTCCCTCGCCGAGCTCAAGGGAACCCTCGAGATCTTCGCGAAGAAGATGTTCGGCGAGAAGCGGGAAATCCGCTTCCGTTCCTCCTATTTCCCCTTCACCGAGCCGAGCGTCGAAGTGGACGTCAGCTGCGCGAATTGCGGTGGAAAGGGCTGCTCGATGTGCAAGGGCACCGGCTGGATCGAGATCCTCGGGGCCGGGGAAGTCCACCCCAACGTCCTTCGGATGAACGGCTACGACCCGAGTGTCTATAGCGGCTTCGCCTTCGGGGTCGGGATCGACCGGGTCGCCATCCTTCGCTACGGAATCGACGACATCAGGCGGATATACGCCAACGACAAGCGCTTCCTAAGCGCCTTCAAGGAGGAATAGAAGATGAAAATCGTCCGCGAATGGCTCGAGGAGCTGCTTCCTCTAGAAAAGACAAGCGACCAGGAGATCTCCGATGCCCTCACGAAGGCCGGGACCGAGGTCGATTCCTTCGCCCCCCTTTCGAGCGCGACCAAGATCGTCGTCGGAAGGATATTGACCTGCGAAAAGGTCGCCGATAGCGACCATCTCCACCTTTTGAGCGTCGACGTCGGGGAGAAAACGCCCCGACAGATCGTCTGCGGCGCCCCGAACGCCCGGGCTTCTCTCCTCACGGCCGTCGCCCTCCCGGGCGCCGTCCTACCAGGCAACAAGACCATCAAGTCGGGAGCGGTGCACGGCATCCTTTCCGACGGGATGTGCTGCTCGACCCTCGAGCTTGGGCTCGACGATAAATTCGCCGACGCGGCCGATCTAACTGGCATCCACGAATTCGCCGAAGGAAGCGTGAAGCCCGGGGATGACGCCCTCAAGGCGATGGGGCTTTCGAGCCCGATCTTCGATCTCGAGGTGCTATCCAACCGCGGGGACCTTCTTTCCTACGAAGGGGTCGCCCGCGAGCTCTCTAGCGATCTCGGGCTCCCTTACGAAGAAAAAGAATACCGCGATCTCGGGAACTACGAATCCCCGATGAGGCCGGATTCCACCAGCCCGAAATGCTCTTCCTTCCTCCTCATCACGGCCGAGGGAGTCGTCGACGGCCCCTCGCCCGAGTGGCTCGCCTCGCGCCTCCGCGCAAGCGGCATCCGCCCGCTCTCCCTCCTCGTCGACATCGGCAACTACGCGATGCTTCTAACCGGGCAGCCGCTCAATGTCTACGATCTCGACGCCCTCGAGGGCGACCGCCTCGTGGCTAGCGAAGATTACCAAGGGCCCTTCGTCACGATGGACGAGAAGGAACGCGCCCTTGTCAAAGGCGACCTCGTCATCTCCTCGAAGAAGGGACCGGCTTGCCTCGCCGGCATCATGACGAGCCTCGAGGCCTCGGTCTCCCCCTCGACGAAGCGCATTGCCGTCGAGGCGGCCTCCTTCTCCGGAAGCGACATCCGCCGGACCTCGAACCGGCTCGGGCTTTCGAGCGAGTCGTCCCTCCGTTTCTCGAAGGGCATCGATCCCTCGATCAGCCGCCGCACCCTCTATGTCGTCCAGAAGCTCCTCATCGAGCTCGCCAAGGCGAAGAAGGTTTCCTACGTCGCCTCCTATGGGGAAAAGGAAAAGGCCAAGACCGAGATCGAGTTCTCGATCGAAGGCATCAACGCCCGGCTCGGCACCTCTTTCTCGGAGGAGGAAATCGTCTCGGCCCTAAGGCGCGACCATCTCGCCGTCGAAAAGAAGGGCGACCGCCTCGTGGCCGAGATCCCCTCTTACCGCAGCGACCTCCTCGAGGAGGCCGATCTCAGCGAGGAAGCGATCCGGCTCATCGGGATCGAGAAGATCCCGAGCGTCCTTCCCCATACCGTCCTCCCTTACGCCCCCGGGCGGAGCGAGGAAAGGAAGAAGCTCGACGCGGTCAGGCATTACCTCACCCACCTCGGGCTCGACGAGACCATTTCCTATTCCCTCGTCTCGCCCAAGCTCGCCTCTTACGAGGTTCTCCTCCCGAAGATGGACTCGGTCAAGCCCGTCAACCCTTTGACCGTCGACCACAGCTTCATGAGACAGGACCTTCTGCCTTCCCTTGCCTCGATTGCCTCCTACAACGTCGCTCACGACGAGAAGGACCTTGCCTTCTTCGAGACCTCGAAGGTCTATGCGGAAGGCTATAAGTCGCTCCGGCTTTCCATCTTCCTCTCCGGGAAGAGGAAGGAGCAGGGGATGATCGGCGAGCGGAACTATTCCTTCTATGACCTCAAGGGCCTTCTCGAAGGCATCCTTTCGCTCCTTTCGATTTCACCCCAGCGGACGCGCCTCGAGATGCTAGGCGATCACCCGCTCTTCCACCCCGGGCGAAGCGCCGCTCTCTACATCGGGAAAAAGCGCGTCGCCCTCTTCGGGGAACTCCATCCTTCCTTCCTCAAGGAAATGTCGCTCGAGAAGGGCTCATTGGCCCTCGAGGCCGATCTCTCCTCCCTCTTCGAGCTCCGTTCCTCGACGGCGAAGGCCGTCGTCCCGCCTACCTATCCCTCCGTCCGGCGCGACCTTTCCTTCCTCTTCGGGAAGGAAGTGATGAACGCCGAGGCCTGCCTGGCGATGAAGCGCGTTTCCTCTTTCATCGAGCGGGTCGAGCCCTTCGACATCTACCAAGGCGAGGGCGGGAAGAGCGTCGCCTATGCCCTTTATCTAAGGAAAAAGGACGGAACCCTTTCCGGAAGCGAGATCGACGAGGCGATGAAGAAGGCCGTGGCCGCGGTGGAGCGGCTCGGCGGGAGGCTCCGGCAATGAAGGACGGGAAGATAACCTACAAGGAGCTATACGGCGGCCAGGGACTCGAGCTCAGCCGCACGGGCCCTTACGAGGGGAAGTTCTCCTACCCGATCGTGGAAGTGCCATCCCTCGACGTCCGTTTCTCCTCCCACCCCGGAAAGCCCTATCCGCACTGCCATCTCGATGTGAAGGCCACTCTCCTCGTCCGCGACGCGGTCGACGACGAACGCTTCCTTTACGACGTGAGCGACGTCTTCGACTTCGACGCGATGGAGGAGGAAGACGACTCCGGCGAGGGGCTCATCTTCCCTAAGGAAGGGCTCACCGTCGAGGAAATCGCCCTCTCCTTCATCCATAGCGAGCTTCCGATCCGCCTGACGAGGAAGGACTAGCAGCCGGTTAAAATGCGATAAAAGGCCGATATTATCGGCCTTTTTTCTTTGTCCGGCCGCTGGTTTCCGCTCTTTTGGAGCTTCCTATCTGTCCTTCTTTGGACGGCTGGGGAAGGAATTCATCCGATGGCTTTTCACGATGCCGGATTACCGGTTAGGCGAGGGAAGGACGGGCGAACATCGAGAAGAGCAAATTTCTTGCAAAAATCATTTGCCTTATTGTCCAAAAGCCATATTATCTATATAGAGGTGGGAGAAAGTGGGAAACTTCTTTGGTGTCTATAGAAGGAACATCGACGAGAAGTTCCGCCTCCCTCTCCCTTCAAGGCTCACCGGCGAGACCCGGCCAGTCGCTTATTACGCGCTCAAAGGCCTCGACGGGTGCCTCTCCGTCTATCCCAAGGATGACTTCGACCGTGAGCTCGAAAGGCTCAGGAAGGCCGAGTGGAGCGATCCCCGCCAACGGGCCTACGTCCGTCTGGCCCTCGCTTCCGCCGTCGAGCTGCCGCTCGATAGCCGCTCGCGCCTTCTCATCCCGGCGGAAGTAGGCAAGGCCTACTCCCTAAGCGGGGAAACGGTCATCCTCGGTGCCCTCGACCACTTCGAGGTTTGGTCCAAGGCTTCCTACGAAGCCTACATGGAAAAGAACCTCGCCTCCTACGAGGACCTAGCGACCTCGCTTCCCGAGACGAAAGGGGAATAGCGATGGAACACGTGCCGGTTCTCCTAAAGGAGGCCATCGACCTCTTAGACGTCAAGAAAGACGGAACCTATGTCGACCTCACCCTCGGGCGGGGCGGGCATAGCTGCGCCATTCTCTCGCGGCTCGACAAAGGAAGGCTCTTCGCCTTCGACGTCGACCCGACCGCCATCTACGAAAGCCGGCCGCGCCTCGAGAGCGTCGGCGGCAACTTCGAGATCATCGAAGCCAACTTCGCCAAATTCGATAGCGAGCTCCTCAAGCGGGGCGTTACCTCGGTGGACGGCATCTTGGCCGACCTCGGGGTTTCCTCTCCCGACTTCGACGACGAGAAGCGGGGCTTCTCCTACTCAAAGGACGGCCCGCTCGACATGCGGATGGACCCTTCCCTCCCCGTATCGGCCAGGGACGTCGTCAACCGCTATGACGAAAGAAGGCTCAGCGACATCATCTACCGCTATGGGGAAGACCCCGATGCGAGAAGGATCGCCCGGGCCATCGTCGCCGCTCGCGAGGAGAAGGAAATCGCCACGACCCTTGAGCTCGCCGAGATCATAAAGGAAGCGAAAAGCCCGAAGGAACGCGCAAAGAAAGGCCACCCGGCCAAGCAAGCCTTCCAAGCCATCAGGATCGAGGTCAACCACGAACTCGACGTCCTCGAGGCAATGCTCGGGGAAATACCAGGGATGCTCGCCCCGAAGGGAAGGGCGGTCGTCATAACCTTCCATTCCCTCGAAGACCGTCTCGTGAAGCGGGCCTTCCGCTCGCTAACGAGAGCGAAGCAGGGGAATCGGAACGATCCCTCGTCCCTCAAAAGCGACGAAAAGGAACCCGAATTCATCGACCTAACCCCCCATCCGCTCGTCGCGGGGGAAGAAGAAAGAAAGGAAAACCGCCGGAGCCTATCGAGCAAGCTCCGGGCCATCGAAAGAAAAGGAGATTAGCCATGAAGGACAAGCTAGAGAAAACCGGTCACCGGAAACGCTATTACCAGCTGCGCTATTGCGTCGTGGCCTTCCTTTTCGGCCTCACGGCCCTCGCCGCGAGCGCCATCCCGGTCGGGATTTCGATCAAGCTGGCCGAGGCCGAGGCCCAGGCTAGCGAAATTGCCAATACGTCTACGTCTTCCGAAGAAGGCACAAGCGAAGGGGAAGAGCCTCTACTTTCCCTCTTTGCCCGCTAGCGGAAGCGTTGCGTTGCTCCCTGCCCCCTAGGGAGTTCTCCTTCCAAAAGGGCGCCCGGCGGTGCGGGCGCCCTTTTCCTATTCGATGCCAAGTCCTATCTAAAGGGCCCATTCCGGGGAAACGGCGGGCTCGATGGCCGAGGAGCAGGGCATAAGCTGGGCCCACAAGGCATTGGCTCGCATAAGGACAACAAGATGACATCAAATCGAGAAACGGATAAATATGGCGATGGCAACGAGATAAAAACTACTAATCATCTATACTAAAAAACTACTAGATAAAATCTATATTCTTGCTAAGCAATCGCGCGCGCCCTATGATAGCGGCAGTACTAGGGGTGTTTATGCAGTCAAAAGGCGCGACGTCACTAATCGAAATCGGCGAAAGCGAAGTCCGCTTCCTCATCGGCTATCCCCACCATGGGGTCCCGGAGGTGCTCTATCTCCGGCGGGTTCCCCTTCCCTCCGGAGCCATCAAGGAAGGCTTCGTCAAGGACCGTGACGGCGTCGTCGCGGCCATCCGGGAAGCCGTCAAGATCGACGACGAGGAAATCGCCCGGAAGGTCGATCTCTCGATCGTATCGCTTTTGCTCCCCCCGAACGGCTTCAAGGTCTATAGCTGCGAGAAGCAGACGACCGTCGTTTCCCCTTCCAACCTCATCGACCACGTTGACGTGAGCAACGTCCTCGCCCTCGTCCAGAAGGAAGCCGTCCCCAACGGCAACGAGGTGGTGGAGATCGTCCCGAGCGTCTTCTTCGTCGACGGCGGGCGGCTCTTCGCGACGCCGCCCCTCACGACGGTATCGAGTACCCTCGGCGTCCGGGCCCAGGTCCACACCCTTCCCGGAAGCCTCGTCCATAGCTACCGGAGCCTCGTCGAGGAAGCCGGCATCCGAACCGGGCGCCTCGTCGTTTCGACGAGCGGGGCCGCGAGCCTCATCCATAGCTACAAGGACCTCCCGCAGGGCTACTTCCTCATCGACATGGGGAAGGGCTCGACGAAGGTCGCCCTCATCGGCAACTCGCTTCCGGTCAATAGCGTCCTCTTCGCCTATGGCGGGGCCAACGTCGACCAGGAAATCGCCTCCTCGCTCTCGCTTTCCGAAGAGGAAGCCCGCTTCCTCAAGGAAAGGTACGGCTACCACGAGGGCACCCGGAAAGACAGCGACGTGACCCTTAAAAGCGGGAAGAAGGCCAACCTCGACGATCTCTCGAAGGCCATCGCCGATAGCTTCCTCAATTACGACAAGTACATCGCCAATTCGATAGCGACCATCCAGCGCGACTACGGAGGCTCCTCGGGCCACCTCGCGCCCTTCCCCCTCATCTTCATCGGCGGGGCTTCTTCCCTCATCGGCATCAAGTCGCTCCTGCCTAGGACCATCGGAAACCGGAAGGCCATCTTCCTCGTTCCGCAGGTCATGGGGGCCCGCGACCCGGCCCTCGCCTCGATGCTCGGCTTCGTCTCGTCCGACGGGGCCTACAGACATACCCATGCCAGCGGCGCGGTGGGGGTTTCCTCCCTCTCGCGCCTCTCCCGCGACGCTTAAGGAGGCGGTAAGATGAACGACATCGACAACTTCGATCCCGAAAACTACGAAAACGAGCTGATCAACGATTCAAGGAAGCTCGATACTTTCGATCCCGTCGCCAAGATCGTCGTGATCGGCGTCGGCGGGGCCGGGGGCAACGCCGTCAACCGCATGATCGAGGAAGGCATCTCGAACGTCACCTTCGCCGCCCTCAACACCGACATGCAGGCCCTCGCCACCTCGAGGGCCCCGATCCGGATGATCCTCGGCGGGGAAAAGACGCACGGCCTCGGCGCCGGAGGGCGTCCCGAGAAGGGGAAGGAAGCGGCCGAGGAAAGCAAGGAGCGGATCAAGGCCCTCGTCAAAGGGGCCGACATGGTCTTCATCGCGGCCGGGATGGGCAAGGGAACCGGAACCGGGGCCTCGCCCGTCGTCGCCGAATGCGCGAAGGAAGCCGGCGCCCTAACCGTCGCCATCGTCACCCGTCCCTTCGGATTCGAAGGGCCGGTCAGGGTGGAAAACGCGGTTAAGGGGCTAAGCGACCTCAAGGACAAGGTCGACTCGATCATCATCGTCTCCAACGACAAGCTCCTCCGTTCCTCGCCCGATGCCCCGGTCGACCAGGCCTTCGCGAAAAGCGATGCCATCCTTGCCCAGTCGGTCAAGACGGTCACCGAGCTCATCCTCATCCCCTCGCTCATCAACCTCGACTTCGAGGACGTGAAGACGACCCTCGAGAATAGCGGGGTCGCCCTCATCGGCTTCGGGATGGGCAGCGGTCCGAACAAAGCCCAGGAAGCGGCGGAGAACGCCGTCAATAGCGACCTCCTCGAGACTTCGATTTCCGGGGCGCGGCGCGCCATCTGCGCCATCACCTGCGGCAAGAACGTCTCGATCCTCGAGGCCCAGCAGTGCGTCAAGATCATCAACGACCTCGCCGGCAATAGCCTCGACATCAAGTTCGGCGTAACCATCAACCCCTCGATCGAGGATTCCCTCGTCGTGGCCGTCATCGCGAGCGACTTCGAGGGAGGCTTCGATTTCACGGCCCCGCCGAGCTACGACGACATGGACAAGGTGCTCTCCAACGTCAAACAGGAAGAGGCCGAGCAGGAAAAAGACGACATCGCCGACGCGATCCTCCCCGACTTCCTCGAAGGGAAATAGCAAGAAGGCCCTCCCCCGGGAGGGCTTTTTCCTTCCTTGCCCCTTCTAAAGAAGGACGAGAAAACGTACAATGCGCATGTCGTAGAAGCGGACACGACCGACTAGCGAGCATGAGAGAGCCCCCTGGATGAGAACGGGGCAGGCGAAAGGCCATCACCGCGAAGACGGCTTCCCGAAGGAAGAGTAGGGAGGCGGGAGGCGTACCTTATACCCGTAACGAGAGCGGTCCCGAAAAAGGGCCGAATAGAGGTGGTACCGCGCACCTGGCGCCCTCTAAGCAGGGCCTTTTTCTATCCAAGGAGACAAAATGGATCTCAAAGACAGTCTGCATTTCGGGGAAACCCCCTTCGAGATGAGGGGCAACCTTTCGAAGAAAGAGCCGCTCATGATCGAGAAATGGAAGGAGATGGGGCTCTATTCCCTTCTCCTTAACGAAAGGAAGGGCGGGCGGGAATACGCCCTCCACGACGGGCCGCCCTACGCCAACGGCGACATCCATTGCGGCCACATGCTCAACCGCCTCCTCAAGGACTTCGTCGTGAGGAGCAAGGCGATGGAGGGCTACTACACGCCCTTCGTCCCCGGCTGGGACACCCATGGCCTTCCGATCGAGAGCAAGCTCGAGAAGAGCGGCGTCTCGCGGAAGAAGATGTCGATCAGCGCCTTCCGGGCCAAGTGCCGGGAGTATGCCCTAACCCAAGTCGAGCATCAGAAAGAACAGATCAGGCGGCTCGGGATCATGGCCGATTTCGACCATCCCTACGTTACCCTCGACCGCCGTTACGAGGCCGACGAAATCCGGCTCTTCGCCGCGATGGCCCTCCGCGGGCTCATCTACAAGGGCGTGAAGCCGGTCTATTGGTCGCCGAAGTCGGAAAGCGCCCTCGCCGAGGCCGAAGTCGAGTACCGGGACGTCGAGGCGCGGACAATCTACGTCGCCTTCAAGGTCAAGGACGGGAAGGGAATCGTCCCCGAAGGGGCCTCCTTCCTCATCTGGACGACGACCCCGTGGACGATCCCGGCCGATCTCGCCGTCACCCTCAATCCCCGCTTCGAATACGGCCTTTTCCATACCGACCGCGGCGACCTCGTCTTCCTAAAGGACCTCGAGGAAGAGCTCAAGAAGGAACTGCCCCTCGAAAGCTGCGAGCTCGTCAAGTCCTTCAAGGGCAAGCTCCTCGAGGGAATTCTCCTCGAGCACCCGCTTTATCAAAGGACGAGCCCGGTCATCCTCGCCGACTTCGTCACGAGCGATACCGGCACCGGTTGCGTCCATACGGCCCCCGACCACGGCCTCGACGACTTCAACGCCTGCCTCAAGTACGGGATCAAGCCGTTCTGCCCGGTCGACGAGAAAGGCTACATGCACCTTGAGAAGGACGACCCCCTCGACGGGCTCTTCTATGAGGAAGCCAACGACAAGGTGGTGGAGATGCTCCTCAAGAAGGGGCTCGTCCTCAAAGAGAAGCGCATCGTCCATAGCTATCCCCACGACTGGCGGACCCATACGCCGCTCATCTTCCGGGCGACCCCCCAGTGGTTCTGCTCGATTTCCCCGATCAAGGAAGACCTTTTAAGGGCCGTCGAGGACGTTAAGTGGACCCCCTCTTGGGGAAAGCAGAAGATGGTGAACATGATCGAGGGGCGGAACGACTGGTGCATCTCGCGCCAGCGCGCCTGGGGCGTCCCGATCCCGATCGTCTACGAAGAAGACGGGAGCCCGATCATCGATGCCGAGGTCTTCGAGCATATCGCGAAGATCGTCGAGGAGAAGGGCACGAACGCCTGGTTCGAGCTCGAGGCGAAGGATTTTCTCCCCGCGGGCTATTCTTCGAAGAAATCCCCGCACGGCCTCTTCCATAAGGAAGTCGACACGATGGACGTCTGGTTCGATTCCGGCTCCTCGTGGAAGGCGGTGCTCGAGGGGAGGGGCCTTCCTTATCCGGCCGACCTCTATCTCGAAGGCAACGACCAGTACCGCGGCTGGTTCAACTCCTCGCTCATCCTTTCGGTGGCCGCGAACGGGAAGGCGCCCTACAAGGCGACCCTCACCCACGGCTGGGTCATGGACGAGAGCTGGAAGAAGATGTCGAAGAGCTCCGGGAACGGGATCGACCCGACGAAGGTCGCCGATAGCCTCGGGGCCGACGTCCTCCGCCTCTGGGCGGCCTCGGTCAACTACCAAAGCGACGTCCGCCTTTCCGAATCGCTCGTCAAGGCCTCGAGCGACGGCTATCGGAAGATCCGCAATTTCTTCCGCTTCCTCCTCATGAATGCCCATCCTTACGAGGATAAGGAGTGCGAGTACTCGCTTTCCGACCGCTTGGCCCTCAACGAGCTCCGGGAGCTTTCGAAGGAAGTGCGCGCCGACTACGCCTCCTTTGCCTTCCCCTCGGCCTCGCAGAGCATCCTCTCCTTCGTCACCTCGCTTTCTGCGACCTACTTCGAGTCGAGCAAGGACGTCCTTTATAGCGATCCCCTCTCCTCGAAGCGGCGGAAGGCGGTATGCGCGAGCTTCGAGACGATCCTCGAGACCCTCGTCCGCCTCGTCGCCCCGATCCTTCCCTTCACGAGCGAGGAGGTCTATTCCTATGTCGAGTCCAAGGACAAGAAGGCTTCCGTCCACCTCGAGCGCTTCCTCGAGATCGGGGAGCCCGACGTCAAGCTTACGAAGCTCGACCGGGAACTTTCCCTCCTAAGGGAGAAGGCCAACCGCTCCCTCGAGGAGCTAAGAAGCAAGGGAAGCGTCGCTTCCTTCCTCGAGGCGAAGCTCGAGCTTAAGGCCAAGGGCGAGCTCTACGACACCCTCTCCCAAGAGGACTTCGACTCGCTCGCACGCCTCTTCGGCGTCGCCTCGGCAAGTCTTTCGAAGGGCGATGCCTTCGCTTCCGCGGCGGTCGCCCCGGGCGAGACCTGCGAGCGCTGCCGGAAAAAGAGCGAGGACGTCCGCGAGGAGAAGGGGCACCTTCTTTGCTCGCGCTGCCGCTCGGCCTTGGAGGAAGGAAGATGAGCGAGGAAAAGCCCATCGTCGGGGAAAGAGGGGAAAGCGAGAAGAAAAAGGACCGCACCCTCAAGGAGTACTGCTCCGATTTCATTAAGGAAGGGCGGGAGTGGAAGCTCACCCCGCGCTCCTTCTTCTTTTCCTTTGCCTGGCTCGGGATCCTCTTCTTGCTCGTCGATCTACTTAGCAAGTGGCTCGTCCAGCTTAACGTGAGGCCCGGAAGCGCCGGCGGGGAAATCTGGGTGATTCCCGATTTCTTCTCGATTTACCTCACCTACAACCAAGGCTCGGCCTTCGGGATGGGCGGCGGCTCGATGGCTATGAGGGTGATCTTCATCCTCGTCAGCTGGATCGCGAGCATCCTCATCCCCCTCTTCCATTTGCATTACCTAAGGAAGAACGACCCCTGGATCAACGCCGTCTTCGCCCTCTGCTTTGCCGGGGCGGCCGGGAATCTGATCGATCGGACCTTCTATTGGAACGAGACGGTCGGCTTCTCCGGGGTCATCGATTTCTTCTGCTTCTACATCTTCGGCCCGAACGAGGCGCCCTTCGCCATTTTCAACGTGGCCGATGCCTGCTTAAGCGTCGGCATCGTCCTCCTCATTGTCATCTACCTCGTACGCTTCGTCATCGAGGCCCATGCGAAGAATGGAAAATAAGACGGTGAGCGGCGGGGGAATCCGCCTCGACAGCTACCTCCGGGAAGAGAAGATCGCCCCCTCGCGGAGCAAGGCCGCTTTCCTCATCGAGGAGGGGAAGGTGCTCGTCAACGGGAAGAAGGAGGAAGGCGACTACCGTCTCAAAGACGGGGACGTGGTGAGCTATGAGCCTTTCGTCGAGCCCTCGAGCGAGCTCGAAAAGGAAGACATCCCCCTCGACGTCGTCTATGAGGACGATGACGTCCTCGTCCTAAACAAGCCGGCCGGGATGGCCGTCCATCCCGGGGCCGGGCGGCATAGCGGGACGATCGCGAATGCCCTGGCCTACCGTTACGAGGGACTCCCGAACTCGGACGGGGACCGCCCGGGCATCGTCCACCGGCTCGACAAGGATACCTCGGGGCTCCTCGTCGTCGCCAAAAGCGAACGGGCCTACCTTTCGCTCACGAAGCAGCTTTCGAGCCACCTCGCCCACCGCGAATACCTCGCCCTCGTCAAGGGGAACTTCCCCGACGAGCGCGCCTATGTCGAGTCCCCGATCGGGCGCGACCCGAATGACCGCGAGAAGATGACGATCATTTCCTCGGGGAAAAGCGCCTACACCGAAATAAGGCGGGCCGAGCTCTTCGACGGCTACAGTTTGCTCCGCTGCCGGCTACGGACGGGGCGAACCCATCAGATAAGGGTCCATCTCGCCTCGATCGGCTACCCGGTCGAGGGCGATCCCCTCTATGGAAAGGGAAATCGTTCCCTTTATGACAAGGGACAGCTTCTCCATGCCTACCATCTCGTCTTCTTCCACCCCTCCGACGGGCGAAAGATGAGCTTCTACGCGCCGCTTCCGGAAGCCTTTAAGGAAGTGCTCAGGAAATTACGCGCGAAAAGGTGACGAAGCGCTCCTTCGCCGTCTTCCTTAGGGCCTCAAGGCCCTTTTTTCGATAGAAGCGACGGGCGAAGGCCTCGACTTCGCTCGAGGCCCCAAGGGGGAAGTCGACCCCGTATTCCTTTCCCATTGCCTCCATCTTCCTCAGGAAGGCGTAGCGGGCGATGAAGGAGGCGAGGGCGACGCTTGGGTGCTTGCTTTCCCCCTTCGTCTCGAAGACGACGCCCTTCACGGCCCCCTCGACTTCCGAAAGGTAACGGTAGTAGGTCTTCTCGGGGGCGAACTGGTCCTGGTAGATGGCTTTCGGCTTCACTTTCTTCAATAGATGCCGGTAGGCCTGGTCGTGCATCCGGGCCTTGATCTCGTTGAGGTTATAGGGGAGCTCATTGAGCCTTTCCGGGGGGAGGGAAAGCTCGGAATAGGGTATTTTCCCTAGAAGGAGGGGGACTTTGGCGAGGATTTGCTCGTCCGGGAACTCTTTCGAGTCGCCGATCCCGATCGTCGAAAGGAAGGGAAGGTCCTTTTCCTCGACGTAGGCGGCCACGACGACGATGGGGCCGAAGAAGTCCCCGGTCCCGACCTCGTCGCTTCCGATCTGGGGATAGATGTTTTCGCCTTTGGCTTTGCCGGCTTTCGATGAAGGGAAAGACGAATAGGCAGCCGCGGCCTCCTCGGCGTTCCTTCCCTGGATGAGTAGCTTCCTCGTCCCGTCGCCATGCACCTTCTTGAAAAGGGTCATCGTGTAGCCGTTTCCCCGATAGACATAGGAAAGCGGCGTTTCCTCGATATGGGGCCGTCCCGAAATGAAGCGGCGGGCCGACTCTTCGTCGAGGGAAAAGGAGAAGGAAGCGGGCTCTAACATGCCCATCATCTTAACCCGGAGAGAGTAACGGGGGTAGTGGTCGAGCGGGCGCGCCACTAAAAAGGCGCCCGGATGGTATACTTCCTAGCGAGAAAAACATGAAAAACGCACGCGAACTGCTTTCCTACGACGAAGTCGAGCCCCTCTTCCTGCGGGAGATGCGGAGCGAGAAGGCGAAATCCGCCTTCAAATCGCTTTCCTTCCTCTCCCTCGAGGAGGCAAGAAGAGAGAGAAGCGAGATGACGATGGCCGCGGACATCATGCGGCACATCGACCTTCCCCTCGAGGTGTCGTTCGACCTTTCCTCCTACGTCGAGCGGGCCAACAAGGGAGGCTCGCTTACTTCCGAGGAGCTCTACCGCGTCAAGGTCGAATGCGACAACCGCGACAAGATCGTCAAGGCCTTCCTCGGGGAGGAGCTGCCCCGTAACGCCATCCTCGAGCTCGGGAGGAACCTCCCGGAGCTTTCCTATCTTTCGAAGGCCATCGATAGGGCCATCGGGGCCGATCTCAAGATCAAGGACCGGGCTTCGGGCAAGCTTTACGCGGTGAGGATGTCCCTCCGCGGGATCGACGGGGAGATGAAGCAAGCCCTCGAGAAGGAACTCCGGACCAAGGCCGAGTTCCTTTCCTCGCCCCTCCCTTCGCTCAGGAACGGGAAGATGGTCCTCGCCGTCAAAAACGCCTACAAGAGCAAGGTCGGCGGGGCGATCATCGCCTCCTCTTCCTCGGGGGAGACCGTCTTCGTCGAGCCCTATTCCCTTTTGGCCCTCGAGGAGAAGAAAGAACGCCTTCTCCGCGAGGAAAAGGAGGAATGCGACCGGATCCTCCTCGAGCTATCGGGCACCGTCTCTAGCTTTGCCGAGCCGCTTACGAAGGCGAACTCCGACATCGGCCGGCTCGATTTCCTCTTTGCCAAGGTCCGCTACATGAACCGGGTGAAGGGCTCGATTCCCGAAGTGGGGGAAGGCAAGGAACTGCGCCTCATCAAGGCCCGGCATCCGCTTCTATTCGAGAAGGCGGTGCCCAACGACTTCGAGCTGAGCGCCGAGCGCCCCATCCTCGTCATCTCCGGCCCTAATGCCGGCGGGAAGACCGTGGCCCTCAAGACGGTCGGCCTCCTTTCCTACATGGCCCGCCTCGGGCTTCCGATCCCGGCCGAGGAAGGCTCCTTGGTCCCGCTTTATTCCTCGATCGGGGCCGATATCGGCGACCAGCAGTCGCTCGAGGAGTCGCTTTCGACTTTCTCCGGGCACCTTTCGGGACTCCGCGACGCCATTAAGGACGTCGGGCCGTCGACGCTCCTACTGCTCGACGAGCTCGGGACCGGGACGGCCCCGAAGGAAGGAGAAGCCATCGCCTATGGCGTCATCGTCTACCTCGAGAAGAAAGGGGCCGAGGCCGTCGTCTCGAGCCACTTCGAGGGGATCAAGGCCCTCGCCGTCTCCGGCGGGAAGGTCCGCAACGCCTCGATGGCCTACGACGAGAAGGATAGCCGGCCGACCTACCGCCTACGGATGGACATTCCCGGCGAAAGCTACGGGCTTTCCCTGGCCAAGCGCTTCCTCCCAGCCGAGGCGATCGAAGCGGCCGAAAGCTATCTCCACGGGGAAGTCGAGGACTCGCTCGAAGGAGCCCTTAGGCGGCTGAGCGAGGCCTCCGAGCGCGTCGAGGGGAAGGAGAAGAGCCTTGCCCTCGAAGAAGACGCCGTCCGGAGGAAGGAGGCCGAGGTAGCTTCCCTCCGCGCATCTCTCCGCCGGGAAAAGAACTCCCTCGAGGAACGGGAAAAGGCGCTAAGGAGAGAGCTCCGCGAAAGCTACGAGAAGAAGGCCGAGGCGATCATCCACGCCCTTTCGGGGAGTAGCAAGCTCCACGAGGCCATCAAGGCGAAGAAGGACCTCGATTTCCTCTTTGAGGAAAAAGAGGAGCCATCGGCCGCCTTGAGCGAGAGGAAAAAGGAGCCGCTCAAGGTCGGCGACTATGCCAAAGTCCCCTCGATGGGGCTTGAGGGACGGGTCGAGTCGCTCGGGCGTAACGTCGCCATCCGCACGAGCTCGGGCGCCCTTTTCAAGGTGGCTTCCTCCCTGGCCGAGAAGGCCGTGGCCCCCGTCTCCAAAAAGGAGCCGATGAGCGGGAGGCTCCTCGACGAAGACTCCTTCCGCGAGAGCGTCCCCCTTGAGCTCAACCTCATCGGGATGCGGGCTGCCGAGGCCGAAAGCGCCCTCGACCTCTACGTCGACAAGGTGACCCTCAAGGGCTTTTCGAGGGTGCGGATCATCCACGGCTTCGGGGGCGGGACCCTCCGCCGGGTCGTCCTCGACTACGCTAAGGCCCACCCCGACCGCGTGAAGAGAGTCGAGGCGGCGGGCGAAAGCGAGGGGATGGGCGGGGCTACCATCTTTTACCTCAAATGAAACGCGAGCTGACCGCCGAGCTAAGGAGCCTCATCTCCCTCCTTCCCGACGCCCCGGGCTGCTACCTCATGAAGGACGAGACGGGGAAGATCATCTACGTCGGCAAGGCCAAAAGCCTCAAGAAGCGTGTGTCCCAGTATTTTCTCCGCGACCAGTACGGGAAGGTCTTTGCCATGGTCCAGCGGGTCAAGAACTTCGATACGATCCGGGTTTCCTCCGACAAGGAGGCGTTCATCCTCGAGATGAACCTCATCAAGAAATACGTCCCGCGCTACAACATCATGCTCGTCGACGACAGCCACTATCCCTACATCGCCCTCTCGAAGAAGGATGCCTCCCTTTCGATCGAGCGCCACGCGAGCAACAAGGCCAAGTTCTATTTCGGGCCCTTTCCCTCTTCGCGCGAGGCCTATTTGACGATCGACCTCCTCAATAGCCTCTATCCGACGAGGAAGTGCGAGAACCTCCCGAAGAAAGCCTGCCTTTACTACCATATGGGGCTTTGCCTCGCCCCGTGCGTGAATGAGGTGAGCGAAAGCGAGTACCGTCTTCTCTACGATAAGATCAAGAGCTTCCTCGACGGGAACGTCGGGGAAGTCGTCTCCGATCTCGAGAAGAAGATGGAGGAGGCTGCCGAGCGGCTCGATTACGAAGAGGCCGCCCGCTACAAGAAGACGATCGACGCGGTGAAGGCGACGGTAAGCAAGCAGACCGTCGAGGTCGATAGCGACCGGACCGACCGCGACGTCTACGCCTACAAGACGCGCGAGGGCTATCTTTCGATTGCCCGCCTCGTCTACCGGAAGGGTCGCCTCCTCGGGAAGAAAAGCTACGTAATCCCCCTCATGGGCGAGGCCAACGAGGAAGCGACCTACCAGATCCTTTCCCTTTACGAGAGCGAGGATCTCCCGACCGAGGTCTCGACGGCAATCGACGGCTTCGAGGAGGCTTTCCGCGAGATCTACCCGGAGGGAAGGTGCATCCACCCGAAGGAGGGGAGGCTCCTCGATCAGATTGCCATTGCCTCGCTCAATGCCCAAAGCGCCCTCGACCACCATTTCGCCACCAAGGGAGCGAGCGAGGAAAGCGACGCCCTCCTCGAAAGCCTTGGGCGTCTCCTTAAGATCGACCCCCCGTGCTACATCGAGCTCTTCGACAATTCCCATCTCCAAGGGGAAGAGGCGGTCGCGAGCGAGGTCGCCTTCGTCAACGCGGCCCCGGCCAAGCGCCTCTATCGGAAATTCAACCTCTCCGACGAGGTAGCCGGGGACGACGTCGCCTCGATGAAGGAGGCGGTGAAGAGGAGGTACTCGCGCCTCAAGGAGGAAGGCGGGCGCTTTCCCGACCTCCTTCTTCTCGATGGCGGCCTCACCCAGGTCCATGCGGCCGGGGAGGCGCTCAAGGAGGCGGGGGTCGAGCTTCCCTATTACGGGTTATACAAGAACGACCGGCACGAGACGGAAGGGATCGTCGACAAGGACGGGAATACCTATCCCCTCGACCGGAAGAGCCAGCTTTTCTTCTTCCTCATGCGGATGCAGGACGAGGTCCATCGCTTTGCCATCAGCTTCCACCGGGCCAGGCGCGGGAAGAAGATGCTTTCCTCGATTTACGAAGGCATCGAGGGAATCGGGAAGAAGCGGGAGGCCATCCTCCGGGAACGCTACCCGAGCGTCGAATCGGTAAGGGCGGCCTCCCTCGAGGAACTCATGCAGCTCGTCCCGAAGGAAGTCGCGACCCGCCTCAAAGAACGTTTCGGCGGGGCCTAGGGTTGATGGAAGGCCGCGCAGTAACTAAAATCTTTCGGACGCGCCCGTAGCTCAGCTGGATAGAGCAACAGCCTTCTAAGCTGTGGGCCAGGGGTTCGAGTCCCTTCGGGCGCGCCATTTCAGAAAAACACCTATAATGCCCCGGCGTTATAGGTTCTTTTTATACCAAAGGATACCGATTTGTGCTCGTTAGGCCGTACCTCAAAATCATGGGTCAGCAAACGGCGCGTCAGAACCGGTCAAAAGCACCCCAAAAAACTCGAACCACCGCAATACGCACACCGCAATAGCACAACGGGTTCGAACATCCGCGAACACGATAAAAGCCTCCCATGGTATAGGTTCAAACTATATCGTGGGAGGCTTTTTTCTATTTGTTGATGTAGATGCCGAAGTTGCAGGTAAACCAAGAGCATCTAATCTTATATCTATAGATTTCTATGAACCTCATGTTTATGGATTGGGGGTTGTAGGGGAGGTTTTCCACATTGTCGGAACCGACCACGAATATCAGCCTGTCCCTGTTGATGACTATCATCCTCTTGAACAGCTTCCTGAAGTCATAATCCCCGATTTTATCGGTATTGGGGAACCTATGCAGTTCCTTGATGATTTCGTTCGCCCTCGTTTCGGGATTCGCCTCGACCAGCCGTTCGTTTTCCAGCACCGCCTTTTCGTCCGAAAGTTCGTTTATGCTCTTCCTCAGGCAGTCCTTGATGGCGTCGAACGCGTCCCCCGAAAGGCCGTCGTATTGAAGAAGCTTTTCCCTTTGGCCATCGATTTCCTTGGTTAGGGCATCGATCCTTTCCTTTTTCTCCATGAGGCTTTCGTCGCCGAAGGCCTCCAAGAGCTCCTTCCTGAACTCGCTTTCGTTTGCGAGCAGCTTCTTAACCATCAATGGGATTATCTCGTCTAGGTGTTTCACGAACACCGATTCGCTTTCCTTGCACCTCGACCTTTCCTTGTTGGAGGAGCAGTAGAGGGCCTCGTTGCCGTGGTTCCATTTCCTGAAGTATGGGCTTCTGCAATAAGGGAAATATCCGAAGGCGGTGTAGGAGTTGGTATGGCTGTAGGCGTTCCTCCCCGTGAGGTTGTATTTCTCGGCGAGGCTTTTCATCCTTTCCTGCGCTTCCAGGTAGACCTGCTTGCTCACTATCGGGGGAAGGGCGTTCTCGATGATCACCTTGTCCAGCTTCCCGTCGTTGCTCCGCCTTTTCTGGGTCAACGCGTTTTCGGTATAGGTCTTCTGGAGAATTACCATGCCGCAGTATTTCTCGTTCCTGAGTATCTGCCTGATGCTTTGGCCGGACCATCTCGAGAGCCCGGTCTGGGTGGGCACGTGGTTTTCCTCCAGGTAGTCGCTGATCTCCCCGGTGTTCCTGCCGGCAAGGTACATCATGAAGATGTCCCTCACGTACTTGGCCTCGCATTCCTCGATCGCGATGTTCCTGTCCTTGTCGAACTTGTACCCGAACAGCTGGTTGGCGTTTATGAAGAACCTTCCATCCCTTATCCTCTTCTGGTAGGACCATGAGACGTTCTTGCCCATGGATATCAGCTCCTCCTCTGCGAACTTGGAGTAGAGGGTGAGGTAGTTGTCGCATTTGGTGTCGAGCGTGGATATCCCCTCCTTCTCGAAATAGACCTCGACCCCTGAGTCCCTCAACTCCTGGACGACCTTCAACATATCTAGCAGGTTCCTGGCGAACCTCGAGATGGATTTCACCAATATGATGTCTATCTCCCCGGCGAAGGCCTTTGTGAGCATCAGCTGGAACTGGTTCCTCTTCTTGACGGTGGAGCCGCTTATCCCGTCGTCCGCGTAGATGCCCGCGAACTCCCATTCATGGTTTCCATTGATAAGGGAAGTGTAGTGCCTTATCTGGTTCTCAGGCGAGGACTCGAGTTCCTTCTTGTCGTAGGAGATCCTCGCGTAGGCGGCGACCTTGAGCTTCCTTCCGTCCTTGGCTTTGTGAAGCGAGTGTATCGTGCTATTCATGTTCCTTTTCCTCCAAATCCAGTATCCTGTAGGCAAGTCTTCTGCCGTTTCTATCGATCACTTTTTCGGGAAGGTAAAGATAATCCGCTGAGGATTTCCCGATGTTTTCAAGCGTTTTTTCGTCGAGCGGCTTGTTCGATAAGACGAACAGGACCGAGTTGTCCTCGAGCCTATAGATCCTCTTTATCAAAAGCGATGCAATCCTGGGCGAAAAAGCCGCTTTTTCATGCAAAAACCCCGTCAAATCTTCGTTGAAATTGTTTTTTCTGTTGTTTTCGTATGCTTCCTTCAGCACGCTTTCGGATTCGCTTTTGAGGGAATTCATCTTCTCTTGGAGCGCCTTGTAGGCTTTCTGGTAACCCGAAAGCGGGAGGCATTCCTTCATCTGTCTTTTGACGAGTTCGCTAAGTTCGTTCTGCGTTTTTTCCATTTGGCTCTTTATCTCTTCGGACCTCGAGTAGAAGTCTCCTATCGTCTTTCCCTTCCTTATCGAATCCAGGAGCAGGCCTGCATCCAGTTTCTCCAGCCTTTCCTCGACGATGGCCTTTGCCGCATCTTCCACCAATCGGTAGTCGAGCGTCTTCCTTTGGGGGCAGTCGGAATAGTTCACGTTCTTCCTTCCGTCGACCTTGCAGGTGAGGACGTGCCTTTCGTATGGCTTTCCTTTGTAATATAGGATTCGCCTCATCAACCTTCCGCAGGAGGCGCAGTAGACGAGCCCGGCCAGGGAAGTGGCGTTCGCGTTCCCGGTCCTCGGGTCGTAATCCTCCTTCCTTTTTCTGAGCAGCATCTGAACGAACATGAACAGGTCCTTGTCCACGATCCTTTCGTGGTGCTCCGTTATCAGGTATTGCTCGACCTCTCCCAGGTTCTTCCTCCTCTCGTGGGTGAGGTAGTTGTTGCAGTAGGTCTTTTGGTATATCAGGTCGCCGCAGTATTTCTCGTTGGTGAGTATCCTGTGTATGGCTCCCACGTCCCACTTGCATTCGCCCTTCGCGTTCTTGGTGCCGCTTTTCCTTAGATAATCGATTATCTCCCTGTAGGAGTAGCCGTCGACGAACATCTCGATAAATTGAGATTTGAATGCCCACTAAGCGACAAATTTTGATTTATCGCTCTGCCTTACGAAGGCCGCAAACCGCTCTTGTAACTCCAACGGCGGAAGGATAACGTCAATATTCCAAAAGATATTCATTTGAACTCTTGGCATTTTTGTACCGGTAGCTTGCGTTTCAATATAATTCAAGAATTCGTTGCCACGTAAAAGAGCGCTAAAGAAGCCCGGATCTAAGTTTTTGTTGGATGGCAACAGAGGAACCATTTCCGTAGTAGCGTATCCATAATCATCTGGAACGACTACCTTATTTAGATAAGGTCTTAGCTTTGAATAAAGGACGTTCTTGGGCGAAAACATAAGAGTTGAGTTGCCTATATCCTTCGGATCTACCAGTAATTTTTCGATGATTTTTCCTGTGTTTGGCTCGACCATGTCAAGATTTAATAACCAAACCTTGCCGTCTTTTGGCTTGATTTCTCCCTGATATGGCGTTGAAGGAGCAACGTCGCTCATTTTTAATGTTCGCCATCCACGATCGTTTTTGATTGGGTTTCCAAACATCTCGATAAATTGAGAATTGCAAACAGCAGATATGCTTAGCCTATGAACTTTCGGTGCGACTCTTTGACATTATTCTGATTGACCATCGCATATTGGAGGGTGGTGTCAATGCTTTGGTGACCGAGAAGTTGTTGAACTTGCTCGATCGGCATTCCTTTATCGATCGCCATCGTCGCTAATGTTCTGCGGAACTTATGCGGGTGGACCTTGTGAAAATTCAGCTCACGGCCTATTTTGCGAAGCCTGATTTCAACGCCGCTTATCTGAAGCCGGGAAAAAGGTTGCAGCAGGGAGACGAAAAGAGCCTCGTTGTCGTCCGTTCTTTCGGATAGATAGCGCTGTAGATGTATTTTCGTCCTGGCGTCAAAGTAAACCTTTCGTTCCTTGTTGCCCTTTCCAAAGACTATGCACTCGCGGTTTTCGAAATCGATGTCGTTCCTGTTTAGCTTCACCAATTCGCCAACACGGATGCCGGTAGAAGCCAAGATGTCTATCATCGCTAGGTCTCTGGTTGTCTCACAGTGATCGCGCATGAGTTCCAGCGATTCGTCAGAATAAGTTTCCTTCACGGTTTTGCCGGTTTTCACCTTGTGGATTCTTCTGACGGGGCTTTTTACGATGTAGTCTTCGTCCTCCAACCAAGCAAAGAACGAAGAGAGAATCCGGCGAACATTGTCCAAGGTTACCTTGCTTACTGTTCCGCGCCTTTGATAGGCATCGAGGTAATCGCGAAGATCCTCAGTGGTGATTTGGCATTCTACCTTCTCGATCGAATCGAGCATATTCCTTATCGTCGATTCGTAGTACCTAAGGGATTTTTCGGAGCACCCTTCAACGCGCTTGGCGGCAATAAAAAGCGGAAGCATGTGCTGCTTCACGTTTTCGTTTGGCTGGTTGAAAGCGTTAAGTTTTGATAACTGCTTGGTTAACGACTGAGTCAAAGCTTTCTTTTGGTCTTCGGATAGGATACTGTCCAAATCCCTCAATACGTCTGAAATTAACTGATTGATCATGATGTTTCCTCCATTTCATGTCCTCCGTTAGCCAGGTTTGCACGAGCCGGAGGAAACTTCATGACCTTACCGATTAGCCAAGATATTCGGACAAGATTCGTTTGTATGTGGCGTTTAGCTCATCTAGAGCTTTTTTAAGTTCAAATTTTGATTTATCGCTCTGCCTTACGAAGGCCGCGAATTGCTCTTGGAGCGCCAAAGGCGGCAGGGAAATCGGGTATTCTTCTAAGTATGAGATTGGTACTCTGCGTTGTCCGCCAGTGCCTGTCATGACCTTTTCTGCGTCAATACGAAACTTTTCGAATGTGGTGATGATATAGAGCCAGTATGGATTGCTTTTTTCAGAGATAGGGCGAAGTACGTGAAATTCCGTTGATCCAAAACCAATGCCGTTTTTTAAGTTAATTGCGATTCCGCCTTTTCCGTTTTCCATACAGGGTGTGATTTTGGCAAAAAGAACGTCGTTTTCCGCAAAATATGTAAATCCTTTCGAAACTTCACCAATAGGCCTCCAATCAGATGGATCAACAATCCCTCTCTCGTTGACTGCTGGCATCGGAACAAAAGAGCACAGCATCGTAGTATCCATTCCCCTAGGGCGGTGCGGATTCAGGACACAACAATCACTAAGTTTGGTTAATCCCCACCCCTTTTCGTTTGATCCAGGCATGCCGAACATCTCGATAAATTGAGACTTAACGAGGTCGTCGGTCTTTTGGAGCATCCTTTTGTATTCCTGCCTCGTATCGTCAATTGCCCACAAAATCTGCGAAATTTTCCGTTGTTCCTCTATATCAGGGAGTTCGATCTCGTAATCGCACAGGTCCGAAAAGAGGACATAAGGATTTGTCGATCCTTTCGAACGCTTGATTGAGTGCTGCGTAAAACGTTCGGACTGCATGATGAAGGGGAGAAGGCTTTGCAGAAGAACGGTTTCGTCCTTGCTTTCCAAAACGAAAGTCGTGTTAGCCGTTATTCCTTCAAAATCCGCAACGGCCACCTTACGTAAATACGTACGGCGCGAACCATATAAGACCTGTCCAGGATGGAACACCCTGATAAAAGCGGGGCCGACATCACTTCCCTCAAAAGTTCCTCTGCGATTCAAATGGAGATCATCGGTGTCCATGTGATCGCCGGCGATGAAATATTCGTAAGGATTGTTCTCGCGATCGATCTTTTCCTTGACCTCACGTACGAGGTCACCAAATCTGAATCTTGCCATTGCATTCACCTCCCAATTGTCGAAGCGCGAAGACCTCTGACCCCGATAAATTGAGACTTAACGAGGTCGTCGGTTGCCGAGATCAGCCTCCGATAGTTCCTTTTCGTGTCTTCCATCGCCCAAAGAACGTCGGCGAGCTGCCTTTGCCTGTCCATGTCCGGGAGCTCGAATTCGAAGTCCTTCATGTGATTCCACTTGACGCGAGGGGAGAGGGATCCCGCCGACTTGCCAACCGCGAATTCGAACATTGCGTCGTTCTGGATCACGAAAGGCAGCAATTCCGGGACGATCCGATCGGGTTTTGCAGAAATAACGGTGATGTCTCCGGAGCAAATTCCGTCGAAATCGGCAACGGATGCCTTTTTCAGATAGGCGCGGCGGCGCCCGAAGAGGACGTCCCCTTTCCGGAACATCTTGGTGAAGGTGTTCTCCTTTCCTTCGTCCCATTGTGTCAAGGAAACCTCCTCCGGGACGAGATGTTCGAGGCCGACGCTGGGATATCCGGCGCGGTTCTCCTTGCAGGTTTCCTTCCTTTCCACGGCAACCTCTCCTAGCAGGACCCTACTCATTGTCGCCTACCTCCTTTCTCAGCATTTCGTTCAGTTTTTCGTATTCCTGTCTCATGTCCCTTGAAGCTGCCAGCCAATCCCGGTAGTGCCCCTGAAGCGAACGGGCGTCTTCGGTCGTCTCGACTGTTTTGGGTTTCACGTAGAGGGGGATGCTCAGTGAAAAGTCGTTGCCGGCGATGTCGCTTATTGTCGCGATCTTCGCGAAATCGGCGTCGTCCCGGTAGTTCTCGTAGGCGGAAGCGATTCGTTTGATGTGCCCGTCGTTAAGGTAGCTCTGGGCATTCTTCCTCTCGACTTCGTTCACCGCGTTGATGAAAAGCACCTGGCCTCGCCTTTCCGGACGCTTGGACATCCGGCAGATCATGATGCAGGCCTCCATCGGCGAGTTGTAGAAGAGGTTCGGCCCCAGTCCGATGATGCATTCGATCTTGTCGCTGCGGACGAGCCTTTCCCTCATCGCGCTTTCCTCGTTCCGGAAAAGGACCCCGTGCGGGAGGAGGATGGCGCAGCGGCCCGTGTCGGGCTTGAGGCTAGCGATGATGTGCTGGATGAACGCGTAGTCGGCCCGTCCCTGTGGGGGAACGCCGAGGAAGTTGCGCCCGTATTTGTCGCTTTCGAAGGCGGCGCGGTCCCATTGGCTGATGGAGTAGGGTGGATTGGCCAGGCACAGGTCGAATTGCTTGAGGCGGCCGTTTTCGACGAAGGCCGGCGACTTCAGGGTGTCTCCGTTCACGATGTTGAAGTCCTTCACGCCGTGGAGGAAGAGGTTCATCCTCCCGATTGCGGAAGTGAGCGCGTTGATTTCCTGCCCGTACACGGCGACGTTCCTCCATTCCTTGTTCTGTTCCTTCAGGTAGGCGATGGACGAGATGAGCATCCCGGCGCTTCCGCACGTTGGATCGTAGATGGATTCGCCGGACTCGGGCTTCAGCATCTCGGTCATCAGGTGCACGACCGTGCGGTTTGTATAGAACTCCTGGGCGGTGTGGCCGCTGTCGTCCGCGAACTTCTTGATGAGGTATTCGTATCCCTGGCCGAGCTCGTCCTCGGGGCAATTGGCGATCGAGAGCGTCTTCGTGCTGAAATGTTCCAGCAGGTCCTTGAGGAGCCTGTCCGGCAGGCGGTTCTTGTTCGTCCATGAACCATCCCCGAATATCCCTTGCAGCTTGTCTAGGTTGGCGTTCTCGACTTTCCGGAATGCCTTGACGATTGCGTCGCCGACATTTTCGGCCACCGCGCGCACGTCGTTCCAGTGGTAGCCCTCGGGAACCACGAAGGTATGGATTTCGCTCGGATCGAACTCCGCCGCCTCATCGCCGTATTCCTCGTAGGCCTTGGCGGTTTCCTCGTCGTATACGTCGCAGATCCGCTTGAAGAAGAGCAGCGGGAATATGTATTGCTTGTACGCGCCCGCATCGATGTTCGTGCGGAGGAGAACCGCGGAATTCCATAGGTAGGACTGCAGTTCCTCCAGGGTGATTCTCTTACTCACTGACGTAGCCTCCTTTCACCAAGAGCTCTCGCATTTTTTCCTCGGCTTCGACCATTTTCGCGTAGGCTTCGAAATAATGCCTCCGGACCTCCGCTGGCGGCACGGTTTCCTGCTCCTTTTTCTCGATGTAGTTGTTGATGGCGAGCGAATAGTCCCTGTCCCTGATTTCCTGAATCGTCACAACCTTCGATTTCTCGATGACGTCCGCGTAGGCGGAGTAGAGCCCGTAGACGTCCTGTATGTTTTCCTCCGTCATGATGTTCTGGGCGCGCTGCGGGGTGTAGATTCCCGATCCGTCGATCATGCAGACCCGCCCTTTGTGCTCCGGGGACTTGTTGTTCTTCAGGAACAGTATGCACGCCGAGACGCCGGTGGAGTAGAAGACCCCGCTGGCGAGCGTGATTATCGCCTCGAGCTTGTCGGACTCGACGAGCTTTTTCCTGATCTCGCCTTCCTTGCCGCCCCTGAAGAGGACGCCCTGCGGGAGCACGACGGCGCAACGGCCGTTTTTCGGGTCCATCGACTTGACCATGTGCTGGAGCCAGGCGAAGTCGCCGTTGGAATCGGTGGGGCAGCCCCATATGTTCCTTCCGTAGATATCGTTGCTGAATTGGTCGGAACCCCAGTTCTCGAGGGAAAACGGGGGATTGGCGACGACGCAGTCGAAAGTCTTCAGCGACCCGCGCTCGAGGAAATGGGGCGAGCGGAGGGTGTCGCCTTGGACGATCCGGAAATCCCTCGCCCCGTGGAGGAAGAGGTTCATCCTGGCGATGGAAGAGGTCCCGAGGTTCTTTTCCTGCCCGTAGATTCTTCCGTAGGTCAGCTTGTCATCGTTCATGTACCGGATCGCCTCGATCAGCATCCCCCCGGTACCGCAGGCTGGGTCGTAAACCGTCTCCCCGGCCTTCGGGTCCAACAGCATGATCAGGAGCTTGACGATCGAGCGGGGAGTGTAGAACTCGCCTGCGTTCTTCTTGGAAAGGTCGGCGAACTTCTTGATCAGGAATTCGTAGCTGTCGCCCATGACATCGGCGGAATAATCGTTGTTTCCGACCTTTATCTTTGACATGTGCTCGATCAGGTCCTTCAGGCGTTCGTCGCTGAGTTTGTTCTTGTCCGTCCAATTCGCGTCGTCGAAGCTGCTGAACACGCCGCTAAGCGTGTCGGGGTTCGCCCTTTCTATCCCGTTCATGGCGTTGACGATGGCGACGCCGACGTCCACGCTCGCCTCGCGGACGTCCTGCCAATGGCACCCATCCGGTATGACGAAGCGGTGGTTTTCGGGGAAACTCGCGTATTCCTCGTCGCCGCCCGATTCCCTCAGCGCGGCCTGCGTCTCCTCGTCATAGACGTCGGAGATCCGCTTGAAGAAGAGAATCGGCGTCACGTAGCTTTTGTATTCGTCCTGGTTGATCGGGCCACGCAGGATGTTGCAGGCCTCGTACAGGTGCGAGAAGAGCTTTTGGCTTGTGGTTTCCTCGCTTTCCTTGATCCCCGAGGGTTTCTTCCCGGTTTTGGGATCGGCGGCTGAATCGATCTTTTTCATATGGCCTCCTGTCCTAGCTTTCCTTTCATCAGTAGTACTGTTCGATGTATCTGTAGGCCTTGTCAAAGACGTCCTTGTCCTTGATCTTGTACTTGATCCAGACGACGCTTCTCAAAGCCTTCCTGACTTCCTGCTTGCCGGCGGTGGTGTTCTGCCATCCGTCGAAGCGGACGATCTTGACGATGTTGTCGATGTCGGCGACGATTCGTTCGACTATCACGGGCGTGTTGCGGTTCTTGAGCCCGTTGAACAGCTCCGTCAGGGCCGCCTTGCCCTTGTCGATTTCCTCTTCCGGCACGACTTCCTTTTCCGCCTGGGCCGCTTCCTTTGCGAGTTCGAGGAGGAGTTTGAGAAATTCCATGCTCGTGAGCAGCCCCTGCTCGTGTTTCTCGCGGAGGCTTTCCAGCTTCTCGCCAAGCTTGATGAACTTCGGGTCCTTGGAATGCCTCATGATCTTGGCCACGAGGTTTATCTCGACCTTCTTCGTCGCCTTCTTCATGTCCTTTTGCTTCTCGAGGAATTCGTCGATCAGATCCGCGTCCATCGAGAGGATTTCCGTGTCCTCCTCGGCCTCCCCGACGGTCAGGTTCTGGTGGACGAGCTCTATGGTCTTTGCACCCAGCGACACCCAGAGCAACCCGCCTCGGCCGTCCGTGGGCCTTACTGATTCGTAGACGCGCGAGAGCCACTGGTAGTCCGATTTGTAGGGCTTGAGGAACAAACTTGGGGACAGGGCGTCCCAGGCACGGTTCAGGACGCGGTAGTCTGCGGCGAAGGCGTCCTTTTCCTTGTTGGTCGGCAGGCATTCCTGGGCCACCATGAGGCCTTCCCAGCCTTCCAGCGTCCTGTCGACGCCCATGAAGTAGCTGAGGCACTTTTTAAGGAGGGCGGGAAGCTGCTTCTTTATCTCTTCGATGTTCGTGATGATCTTTCTCATACTTGTCTCGTCGAAGTCGAGGGCACGCGCCACGTCGTCGAAGATCCCGATGTAGTCGACGATGAGGCCGTACGTCTTGCCTTGGTCGTACGTTCTGTTCGTGCGGCAGATGGCCTGGAGCAGGGTGTGGTCCTTCATCGGCTTGTCGAGATACATGACCTGAAGGATCGGCGCGTCGAAGCCGGTCAGCAGTTTTGATGTCACGATCACCAGCTTGAGAGGCGAGTTCGGGTCGCGGAACGTGTCGAGGACCTTTCCTTCCTCGTCGCGGTCGCGGCGGTATTTCTTGTAGCGGTCCTCCTTGTCGTTGTTGGTGTCCATGACAATGGTGCTGGCGTCTTCGCCGAGGAGCTCGTCGAGGACCTCCTTGTACCTCAGGCAGCACTCGCGATCGTAGACGACGACCTGACCCTTGTAGCCGTTGGGCTCGATCCTTTCCCTGAAGTGCTTCGCTATGTGCTCGCAGACCTTCCTGATTCGGGCGGGATTGTACATGATCGCCTTCATGTTGACCCGGCGCGATAGCTCGGCCATGTCCTCCTTCCCGAGTCCGGCCTCCTCGGACATGGCCTCGAAAGCCTGGTCGAGCTTGTCCTTGTCCACGTGGAGCTCCACCGGTACCGGTTCGAAGTGGAGAGGGAGGGTCGCCCCGTCCCTGATCGAGTCGGAGAAGGAGTAGCGGCTCATGTACCCGGAACGGTCCTCCTCGGCCCCGAAGGTGGCGAAGGTGTTCTTGTCCACCCGGTTGATCGGCGTGCCTGTAAGCCCGAAGAAAAAGGCGTTTGGAAGGGCGATCCTCATCTTTTCTCCGAGGTTTCCTTCCTGGGTCCTGTGAGCTTCGTCGACCATCACGATGATGTTGTCGCGATTGTTCAGTTCGCCGGTGACCTCTCCGAACTTGAAGATGGTAGTTATCAGGATCTTGCGCATGTCGCCCTTGAAGAAGGAGATGAGCTCCTCCTTTGTCGACGCGGTCGTGAGGTTGGGTATGTCAGATGCGTTGAAGGTGGCGGTGATCTGCGTCTCGAGGTCGATCCGGTCGTCCACGATGACGACGGTCGGGTTCCTCAGTTCGGGGATCATTCGGAGCTTCTGCGCGGCGAAAACCATGAGCAGGGACTTTCCAGATCCCTGGAAATGCCATATGAGCCCTTTCTTTGGATATCCGGCCACGACGCGGTCCACGATCATGTTGGCGCCTTCGAACTGCTGGTATCGGCAGATGATCTTGTATTTCCGGTACTTCTTGTCCGTCGCGAACATCGTGAAGAACTGGAATATGTCCATGACCTTTTCTGGGGTGATCATATCTTCTATGCTGATTTTCACGTCGGCGAGGGAGCCTTCCGACTTGTGGCCGTCCGTGTGCCAAGGCCCCCAGGTGTTGATCGGCATGTTGACGGAACCGTAGCGAAAGCACTTTCCTTCGGTAGCGAAGTTGAAGACGTTTGTGACGAACATAGCCGGTATGCTCTTCTCGTAGGCTGAAATGTCGCCGGCCCCGTCGAGCCAGCTTATCGCGCTGCGGACGGGCGTCTTCAGTTCCCCGATGGCGACGGGGAAGCCGTTTATCAGGAGAACGATGTCGAGCCGCTTGCCTCCCTCGGCCTGCGGGTATACCCACTGGTTGGTGACGACGTATTCGTTTAGGGCGAGGTCATCCTTTCTCATGGTCCCGAAGAAGCGTATCGGCACCATCCTTCCGTCCTTTCCGAAAGGGTAGGAGTTCTCCTCGAACACCATCTTCTTGAAAAGCTCGTTCTGGGTGACGAGGTTGTGTGGCTGGACGGAGTGTATCAGCGCCCTCAGCTTGTAGATGACCTCGTCCGCCCGCGAGGGAACCTCCGCGATCACGGGGTTGAGGCGGATGAGGGCCTCCTTCACCATCGGCTCGACGATCACGTCGGAATAATCGCGGGGCAGTTCCTCCGCCGGGATGTATTTCCAGCCTCTCGTTTCGAGGGTGGAGATCACCATTCTCTCTATCGTGTTGTCTTCGTTGAACGCTGTTGCCATTCTTTTTTCCTCCCTAGTTGGAAAATCCGGTCACTTGCTTCTCTTGCCGGCTAGTAAAGTTTCGACTCGATCTCGGCTTGAAGCCTCTCCCAACCATCGTTGGCCGTCTTGATCGTCTCCTTGTAGAAAGCCAAGCCCGTCGAGTATTCGCGGGCGATCTCCTCCTGGGTTTCGAGCGGCGGGACGGGGACTTCCAACTCGCTCATGTCCCTGTAGTTAATGTTCACGATTACCGTCCCTCGCTGGAGGCTTTTGAGCATCTTCGCGCCGACCGACGATTCGAGGAACAGCTTCAGGTACGTGCCGTTCAGCGGCTCCTTCGGCCTTATGACGTTGATGTTCGCGGAGGGGATGCAGGTCATCGGCTGCCGCTCGAATACCGCGATCTTGACGGTCGTGCCCCTCGATGTGACGAGGACGTCCCCGTCCTGGAGGGCATAAGGCGCCACCTTCCGTTCCTCCTCTGAGATTAGGTCGAGGCTCGAATAGTCGATCCCTGTATCCGTGATGTTGGAGATGTTAATGACGCCTATGTTCCCGCATTCGTCTCTCGCCGTGACGGCCTTCCCCCTGAACACGGTCGCGACTTCCTTCAATTCCAGTTTCTTGACCGGGGATGAGGCGAATGCCTTTATGTCGTCGTCCTCCTCGGAAAAGGCCATGTCGATGTTCCAGCCGCTCAATTCCGCGAACTCGTCCCCGAAAAGAAGCTGCTCGTTGGATGCGATCAGCTCGCCGTCCACGGTCTTTCCCCCGGATGGCGCCTCGAATCCGTACCGTTTCAGGACCACTTCGTCCGTTTTGCCCGTCGAGAAGACGAACAGGTACGTCCTTATGGATGTGTACGAGGAGAAAAGCCCCGCAGGGAGGGCGCTGATTTCCTTGATTTTGTAATTGCTCTCGACGTAATTCCTGAGTTCCGCCGTGCTGCCGCCTCCGAACGTGATCTTCGCGGGCAGGACAATGGCTAGCTCCCCGTCGATGTTGATGTGGTAAAGGAGGTTCTGGAGAGCGATCAGGCTTGGTTCACGGCTGATGAAGTCCTGGTCGTTCACCAGGATTCGTCCGCCGAAAACCGGAATCGCGATGATGAGGTCGTATCTCTCCGACGTGAAACCGTATTTATAGATGTCTGCGACTTCCACGCTGACGTTGGCGTACGATTTGAGCAGCATGGAGAAAAGGCTGCGTTTCGATTCCCGCTTGCAGGTGAGGGTGAACATGACGTTCGGATGGCTATTGATCACTTCCAGGATGGCGGGTCCGAGCTGCTCGAATTCGGGGACCAAGACGGTCCTCGTCCCTTCCGAGACGTATTCACCGAACTTCCTTGCCATGGCCGATGGGACGACGATTTCGCGGCCGTAGCTGAAAGCGTTGATGAAGGAAAACGCTTGACGGGCATCGACCCCGGAGAGCATGTCGTACATTGTCGCGTAGGTGGCTTCGTCCGGGGAAAGGAGGGGAGCCGACGGGATCGCCAAGAGCATGGCGTCATAGATGACGGATACCGTCGGGTCCGTTCCCTTCAGCTTGTCCTTTGCCTTCAGCACCCTATGAAGCGTGTCAACGAAGGTGTCCGCGTCCGAAATTCCATACCCCCTCAGGGCAAAGACGCGTCTGCGGATATCGTGTTCTTGGTTTTCGCGTGGGTTCATGAAGGCACCTCCGATTCTATGGTAGTATTGTAACACCTTTAACTTAGTATGTAAATACCAAAATTGGATATCGACGTTTTATATGTTGCCACGGCCGCGTGCCTAACTTAGAATTCCGGTGCGATGGGAACGGGTGTGCTTAGGCTGACCGGATCCTCCGCTATGCGGATTGGGGGATAATTACTTCAAATATTAAAGAGGCTTCTTCCAATCGGGGCCATCGTGTATTCCATCGAGTCGAGGCCTTTTTTGACAGGCAGAAGGGGAGGATCCATTAATGGCGAAAAACAAGTTCTCCGATTACGTCACGAGGTGCCTTTCCGAAGACGTTCTCAAACAGGTGAGGAATTTCTGCAGACGCAGTGCCTCGCACATCATCTACAACGATGATCGATACGCGCACCTGAGCAGGATCGAATACGTCGTGATCGACGACGTGGGCATCAAGTGCGTGAAGGTCTGGGATTACGACGAAATCGAGGACGGCATTTGCTTCGAGGTCATAGTGAACCCCGTCATTGCTTTCCGAGCCGATTTCAGCGGGCATTACGACATCGAATCGGATTCGTACAGCGGCTTGTGGCTTCGGGTCCAGTATCTCGCGAAAATCGGGCAGGACGGCCTTGAAAACGTAACCTTTAACGGGATCGACGAATACGATCCAAGCCGTTCGGCGAACTCGCTTGACGGGTCGCTCGTCCCTTACATCAGGAAGGAGCAATTCGATGAGGAAGCCAAGGCTTTCCTTAGGACATATTCGCCAGAATCGTTGGGCGGGGAAGTTCCCGTCGATCCCTATCTCGTCGCCGAAAGGATGGGGCTCAGGATCATCGAGAGGAGGATCAAGAAGGACAAGAGCGTCTTCGGGCTCTCGGTCTTCGTGCGTGCGGACATACCTTTCTATGACGAGGAAACCGATTCCTGCCGCGAAGAATCCGTCGACCCCAACACAATCGTGATAGACAGGAGCGCGAACCATTCCCTCTCATTCAATTCCATCAACATCACGATCATCCACGAGTGCCTTCATTTCTATTTACACACAAAGGCCGTTCGTTTCGCCCGGGTATTTGATCACCGGATATCATCCATGCGCTGCCTCTCTACCGGGAGCCTGGACAATCCCGATGAAGACGAAGACTTCAAGTTTGCTGAGATACAGGCAAACGCGATAGCCCCGTGTGTCCTGATGCCTAGAAAACGGTTCATAGATGCCCTCAGAGAAGAAGAGGAAACGGCGCAGATTCTCGTGGGAAACAAAATCGAGGATTACGGGCCCTTGGTCATCAAAGCTCTTGCCGAAAGATTCGGCGTGACCGTATATGCCGCGAAGAAGAGGCTAATCGACCTCGGGTATGAGACGGCACAGGGTATGCTTGAGTTCGCTGATGGAAAGTACGTGAAGCCATATCGATTTGCCAAAGGAAGCCTTAAAGAAGGAGAAACCTTTACCGTTTCATTCTCGGATCTTGCTAATGGCTTCAATCAGTATGTCTTTGGACTTTTCTTCAATGGCACCTACCGCTTCATTGAAAACCCTGTAGTTTTCAATTCGCCGAAGTTCATAAAGGATGATGGAGAACTCACAGATTATGCCAGTGTCCATCTCGACGAATGCGCGGTGAGATTCAAGATAAGGACCAAGTCGGCATTTTTTGCTCGCGAATTTGCTGCCTTCGCAACTTTCTGCTACCTCTGCCGTGGGATAAAGGAAGACATGACTTTTGAAATCATTTCTGCCAGGGAACCTAACAAGATTCCAGAGATGATGTTGGCGCGTCAGGAATCCGAGGATCGCATCAGGAAGTTTTATGCTGAGCTCGTCTCAAAAAAATCTGTCTGTGAGAAGCTGAAGTAGGGCATTAAATGCATTCCAAGTAGAAGAACACTTTCAATTCTTTTCAGTCCACACTTTCACCTTCCTTTTTGGGGAGGTGGTCTCGTAGGTTTCGCATCGGTATTGGCCCAGGCCCTTGCCGAGCCTTTCGATGGTCTTTGTCAATTCGGTCTCCTTTTCGTAATGCATGAAGACGTAGTTGGACGGGTCGATCTCGATCATCCCGATTCCCATCACCAATGAATAGTCCATCATGAACTTGTTCGTGGAGAAGAGCGCGAGCAGGCTCTCCTTGATCTTGGCGAGGTCCGCCGGATCCCTTCGGTAGGAGGAAAGTCCCGCCTTTGTCGCGGCGAGCCTTTGGGACAGCGCCTTCGTTTCCTGTCTAAGCTTCTCCACGGCATCCGCGTATTTCGCCTCCTTCCTTATGGAAGGGTTCTCCGTGGCGAGGGACTTCGCCTTTTGGAGGGCTAGGCGCGTCTGCCTGAGCTTCGCGTCCGTCTCCATCGCCTGGAACCGAATCCTCGTCGGTTTGGCTTTCCTGAGGACCGAGAGGAGCCTCCTTGCCTTCCTTTCGAGGGAGGTGGGGTTGAAGGAGCAGTGCCTCCTCAGGTATTGGGCAATGACCGAGCTCAGGGCGTTGTAGTTGACCGAGCCCTGATGGCATCTTTCCTCGCCGTGCATCATGCTCTTCGAGATGCACGTCAGGCTGCCGGGAAGGCTGGGGAAGTACCTGTTCTCCCTCAGCCCGTCGACGCACAGCCTTTCCCCGCATCTCGAGCAGTAGACGACGGGGAGGGTGTAGTCCAACCCCCTTTTTGGTTGGTTTCCCGCCTTCAGCGATTCCCTCCTTTTCTCCACGCGCTCCATCATGCTGGGGTTTATCACCTTCGGGTGCGTCCCGCTGTAGACGTATTTGTCGAGCTCGCCCCTGTTGGGCTTGACCTTCCTGCTCAGGTAGGAGGAGGTGAAGGTCTTCTGGAGGACGACCATCCCGTAGTACTTCTCGCTCGAAAGTATCCTGTGGACCATGTTGTGGTCGACGTCCTTCCCGTTGATCTTGACGCCGGAAAGGCGGAACAGGTTTGCGATGGAGCGCATCGCGAAGCCGGAGAGGTAGAGGGTGAAGACCATCTTCACGACCGTCGCCTCGTGGGCTATCACGTAGACGTTCCTTTCCGCGTCCTTCGCGTAGCCAACTATCCTCCTGAAGAAGGACTCCCACCTTCCGGCCTTCATGTTCTCCCTTTGGCCGGACGAGACCCTTCGGCTGATGAGCCTCGATTCCTCCTGCGCCATGGCCGAGTTGATGCTCAGGACGAGCTCCGTGTCCGAGCTGGAGCCGAAGATGTTGTCGAGCTCGAAGTAGATCTCCACGCCGAGGTCCCTCAGCTCGTAGACGGCGGAAAGGATGTCGATGAGGTTCCTGCCGAACCTGCTTATCTGCTTGCAGAGGATGAGGTCTATCTTCCCTTCGCGGCAGTCCTTGAGCATTTCCTGGTAGCCGGGCCTCTTGGAGGCCACGAGCCCGGACTTCGCCTCGTCGGCGTATATCTTGACGAGCTCCCACTGGCCCTTGTGCTCCTCCTTGATGATCCTTTCGTATTTTTCGATCTGCGACTGGTAGCTGTGGAGCTGCTCCTGGAGTCGGTCGACACCCTTGCGTAGGCGGCGACGCGCAGGTGGTGGACTTGTCCTCCAGGAGGTCACGACCCCTTTTCCTTGTCGCCCTTATTATCCTTGGCCTGAACAGGCTCTTTATCCTCATAGGCTATCTCCTCCAGGCCCATCTCCCTCCTCAGCTCCGTTATCGCGTCGTAGACGTCGAAGACGTCGATGAGCCCTTCCTTGGCGAGATGCTCCAGCATCACTATGTAGAGGTTCAGTTCCGGCGGGTTGTCCCGGTCGATGATCGCGTTGATTCCGGCCATGACCTTTTCTTTTTCGTTCATATGTCCATAAGTCGCTCTAAATGGATGAAAAAGCAAGTCATTGTCGAAGAAATTCGAATCCTATTCATTTTTGAAAAGAGGTAGGTCATGGCTCTTGCGGTTCAAAAACTAGATAAAAAAGGCGTAGCAGGCCCGACCTGAAGGGATGCGAAAGATGCAAGTATACGGTTTTGGGGGCCTGGAAGCAGGGCATTAAAGGCGTTCGCTTATCGATTTTTGGGGCATTAAAGGCGTTTTCCAAACACATTTCGAACAGAATTGAACCCTTACAAGCTCGTCGGCGACTTGGTCTATGTCTGGTGCCGATGGAAGTAGGGGTTCAACAAATAGCCGCGGGATTCGTCTCGTGGTTTTTTGTTGCAAGGATGATTGAAATAGTAACTTCCCAAAACCCACTTTTTCAGCTTTTTGCCGGAGTAAGCAACTTCAACCAGTAACTTACTTTTTCAACTAAGTTAGTTTTTCAACTATCACTTCGCCTATTCACAGTAAGTATCTCTAGCAGTATAGTTTAGCCGAAAATCAGCGTGGACTTTTCCTGAGTCATCATCTTTTTGCCACACGACTTAGTGATGAATAAGTGCTTTTGTATTCATCATGATTTTGGAAGGAGAATGATATTCATGGAAACTGATTTCATTAAATTAATTGAAACTAGAAGAAGTGTAAGAAGTTATAAGAGAGACCCTGTATCGGAAACTGACTTAAATAAGATACTTGAAGCTGGAACTTATGCTCCTACAGGCGGCGGAAGGCAATCGCCTACCATTGTGGCTGTTACTAGTTCTAAGTATCGTGAAAAGATAACTGAGCTTAATGAAAAGGTCAGAAAGACAAGCAATGATCCATATTACGGAGCACCTGTTGTTATTTTAGTTTTAGCTGATGGCAATGCTTCTAATTTTGTTGAGGATGGCAGTTGCGTTCTTATGAACATGATGCTTGCTGCTCATTCGCTTGGACTTGGCACTGTTTGGGTTGCTAAAGGGCGTGAGATATTCGATAGCGAAGAAGGAAAAGAGCTTCTTAAAGAATGGAATCTTCCTACAACTCTAAGAGGTGTCGGAGCACTTGCTCTCGGCTATGCCAATGAAGAGCCTAAAGAAGCAGCACCTAGAAAGAAAGACTATATTGTTAAAGTGTAAAAACATTGACAAAGCACTTATTAAAAGGCTCTTTCGATTAACGATTGGCTTTCAATCGATTATTGGAATTGTCCCGTTGTATTGACCCGATTGAGGAGGGACATATTGAAAGCAATGGTTTGATACAGTCAAAATGGCTGGTCGAACTTTTTATGCCAAAAACAGAGATTTTGAGTCTTAAAACGATTAAATCGTGATAAACGAGCGTGGGTTCGAACGTTTGGAAGACCGTCACCTGGAAGAGGCAGACTTGTACTAAAAACTTTTGCCCCACAAAAACTTTTTATCCAACAGAAGCGTTTTGATCCTCATTTTCCTTGTCCTGTCACGCTCTAATCGACTATTTTTCATTTGCCGATGGAAATATTAAAAACGTAAACCTAAAATTCCTTAAAAGGAGGGGAGAATGAACAAGTCATTGGTTTGCTCCCTTTTGTCGTTTCCGATGCTGCTCATCGCCTCGTGCGCCCCTTCGTCGGGCGCGAGCAGCTCCGAGCCCAGCGAGGCGAGTTCTTCCTCATTTTTTTCGGAGGCAAGCTCTTCCTCGCTTTCTTCGGAGGTGAGCTCTTCCACGCCTATCGATCGGCCTTCTTCATCGTCTTCCGAAAGCGTTTCCCACCCTGGCGGCTGGAAGGAGTTCGGCCGCGTTCCATATGAGAAATTCTTCTATCTTTCGGAAATCGAAGACGAACGGAACGAGTTCCGCCTCTCGGCAAGCGAGGTCTCAAATGTCTTCCACGCTTACGAAGATCCTCCCTCGATTCTTGCCTCGAGCTTTCCGTCGGTCCTGGCGACGGCCCGAGTAGCGGCCCCCGAGGACAATGAGGACCACGGCTTCTTCGAACAGCGACTCATCGATTATCGCAATGGACAGATACTCGATTCCTTCTTGGCCTCGGACCATCTTTCCGCATATCCAATCGTCTTTTTGAGCGAAGCCCCGCTCGCGGTGGCAGGGATGGGCAGCAATTACTCGCTCATCGATTTGAGCGGAAACTTCCTCCTTTCCTACCTCAGGTCATCGCCGAAGCTCGAAAGCGTCGTCACTAGGAATTATTTCGGCGAGACCCAATACATCGTATCGGCGAGGGACAGCGACCTGAACCTGCATTTCTTCGTTTCCTCATTCGTCGACGGACTCTACGAATTCGACGAGGTCGCCCCATCAGCCCTTCCGGACGTAAACGCGATGGAGCCGCTTCTTTCGAGGCACATCAATTCCCTCGGCTATTGTCAGGAAAGCGGCGAGGATCTCATCCTCTACGATGCCGATAGAAACTACCTGAACCGCATAGTTCCTTCCTCGTTTGCGCCGAAGGAGGGGGAACTCGTCAATAGCGAAATCGTCTATACCGACAGCGCAATCTACTATTTCTACAGCGAGAAGATCACCGTCCCGGCTTTGGGCGAGGGGGAAAAGGAAGAGGAAACCTATCGTTCCTACGCCTATGGCGTCGACTTGGCCACCGGCAACGTCTACCTTAGCGACGACCTTCCCTACGTCGTCGAAGAGAAGCGGGACTACCGGAAAAAGACGGGCGATACGTTCGTCTACGACGGCGCGCTTCTCAAGATCCGGATGCTCGACGGCGAAGGGAAGCTCTCTCACTTCGAGTATCTTCTTGGCATCGACGAGACGATCGACGCCTCCGAACCTTACGAGTTCGACCCGCTCTTCATCGATTCGACGTTCTATGTCATCGACGGCGAGATCGTCGTTTCGCTTAGCGGCGATTTCTTCGTCCTTTCCGAAGAAGGGGGGACGCGTTTCCTGCCCCTCATCGACAGCATCGTCTACTTCGATGGCCGGGATATCATCGTCAAAGACGATTACGGCCTTTATCACATCGTTTCCCCATCGGCTTTCCTTTCCGGGGAAACAATGGAGGCGGCTCCTTACGAAAAAGCCGTGCCGCTCATTTTGAACGGCTCTTACGTCGCGTATTCCCCGAGCGGCGAAACCATTCTCTCGCTCGGCGGGGAATTCGACGCCGCCTATGCTAGCTGCGCGGAGGGTGGGGTCATGGTCGAGACGACGCCAGACGAAAAAGAAACGGCGGAAATCGACGAAGGCAGCTTCCGGTTGACCCTCTATGGCGCGAACGAGCCTTTCTTCGAGCACGAAGGGAGACTCGACTCGATTGCCCCGATTGCCGCGATAGACGAGGTTTCCTCCCTTTACCGGGTTGACTACCTTTTCCGCGGTCATGCCTACCAATCCTATTTCCTCGTCGACTGGGAGGAGGTCATATGAAACGCTTTTTGCCTTGCCTGGCCCTTCTTTTTCTCATTGCTTCCTGCAGCGGGAGCGTTCAAGAAAAGGACGCTTCGGCGCTAGCCCCGACCCATCGACTCGATGATTCGCTTTCGCTCGCCGGGGGCGGCGAGGCGGTGGGCGAGGCGTCCACTTCTCCCCATTTCCAGGATATCGGCGGCGAGCAGGAGATCGTGGTCCCGCCGGAAAAAGAGGATGCGGGGGAAGAGAACGGCCCCTTTACGATCGTCTTTGTTAACCCCGATGGCGAAATTCTCAAGAGTTCCTTGTGCGAGAAAGGCGACCTCCCTTATTACTGGGGCGTCCCGAAGCTCGAATCGACCGATGAGTTCTCGTTTGAGTTCGAGGGGTGGCGGCCTTCCGTCGAGCCGGCTTCCCGCGACATGGTCTATACGGCCGTCTACAGGGAAATCCCGCGCTTCGAAGTGAGCTTCGTCGACGGCGGCAAAGTACTCGAATCAGGTTTATTCGACGAGGGGAGCACCCCCGTCTATTCCGAGAGCTCGATGGAACGCGAACCGACCGCCAAGTACGTTTACGATTTCATTCCGTTCGCCGACGGGGAACTCGAGCCCGTAAGCCGCGATACGGTCTACGAGGTCCAATTCGAGGAGAGCTTCCGCACCTACGAAGTGACATTCATCGATGGAATGGCCAAAAGGAAAACCGTGGAATACGGGAAGATGCCTGCGGTTCCAGCCAACGACGACGAGGCTTTCATCGGCTATTTCGATCAGGAAACGGGCGAAGCCGTCCACCCGGTGGACGGGGACGTCACCTATGTAGCCGAGTATTCCGATTCGATCGAGATTACCATCCACGACCCGAACGGGAGGTCGTGGAACGATTTCACAACGAGATGCTATTACCAGAAAGACCCGACGTTCATCCTGCCTTATAGCGCCCTCGGGAAATATTCCTATAGCCTCGAGGAAGGAGGAAGCGTCGATTATCGGCCGATGGACGTCCTCGAGGTCGATCCTGACGATCCCCACGACATCGAGCTTTACCTCGTAGAAGACCCGACTCTTCCGTCCTATTCCTTCAAAAGCGAGTACTGGCTAGGCGGTCTTTGCCTTACGGAGGCCGATTTCGCAGGCCTCGATTTGGGGAACGGCGAGATCGTCCTCCCGACGACGGTTCTCGACTCAAGGCAAATTCGGCCGGTCGTCGCGATTGGAAACGGCTTTACTTCGGTCGTAAGGTGCGATGATCCCTATGCCGCGGCTTCAATCGTCCTTCCGGCCGAGCTTAGGGAAATCCGTTGCGATTCCTTCGTCAATCTGCCCCTTCTCCGGGAGGCGATCATTCCCTCGAGCATCGAGAAAATCGAAAGCGGATCCTTCGGGGGCGCCGAAGGAATGAAGTTCCATTTCCTGCTTGAGGAAAAAGAAGCGGCGGGCATTGCCGAAGAAGGGTGGTGCCCCGCGACATCGAGGATTACCTATGGCGCCTATGCCCGGAAGCTGGCCTACGATGGAATTCTTTATCGTCTTCTTCCGCACGGCGAAACGGAAGCGGTCGGATTCGAGGAAGGAAGGGAGACGAATTCGCTCGTCCTCCCGGAGAAAGTGCCCCTATTCGGCGCGGCCTACACCTTGACCTCGGTCGGGGAGCGGGCCTTTGCCGGGGAGAGCATTGCCGAGGCGTCGCTTCCGGAAACGGTATCGAGGCTTGGGGAAGCGGCCTTCGCTGACTGCGCGAGGCTTCGTTCCTTCGATTTGCCCTTCGCCGTGAGCGAGATCCCGGACTATTGCTTCAGCGGCTGCGCCTCGCTTGACGACATCGTTCTCAGCGACAGCATCGTCGCCATCGGCGCCCACGCTTTCGAGAATTCCGGCCTTCATTCCGCCCCGGAAAACGTCTATATCGACGGGCTGGCCCATTATCTATCGCTTTATCGGCTTCCGGCCCGGCTCGAGAGCATCGGAGACCGTGCCTTCTACGGTGTCGACTTCGACTACGTTTTGATTTCCAAGCTTGCTAATAGGCTCGGAAAGCAAATCTTCGCCTCGAGCGAAGAACCTTCATCCGCGAGCCTCCTCTTCGAACAGGAAGCGGAGGACCTCCTCCCGGATTACCCCGGACTCGAGTTCGCGAGCGGGGTGTCGGCGTCGATCTTCGGCGTTCGGGAGACGCTCCAAGACGAAGAAAGCGAATGAGAAAGGATTGATAACATGAAAAAGAACGCGTTTCTCCTTCTTCTATTGCCATTGGCCCTCGGCCTCGGCGCTTGTTCGCCGGCCGGCGGGGAGAGCAGCTCGACAAGCAGCCAAGTCTCTCTAATTCCAGGACCTCAGGGCCCGGCTGGCGAAGACGGGAAGGACGGCCAAGACGGGAAAGACGGCCAAGACGGGAAAGACGGCCAAGACGGGAAGGATGGTCAGGACGGGAAGGATGGCGATACTCCGCGGATCGGCAACAACGGCAATTGGTGGATCGGCAGCATCGACACCGGCATCAAGGCCGAGGGCGAAGACGGCAAGACGCCGACCATCGAAATCGATCCATTCGACTTCACTTGGATCATCGACGGCGTCGATACCGATATTGTTGCCCGGGGAATCGATGGGGAAACCCCGACCATAGAGATCGATCCCATTGACAAGACGTGGATCATCGACGGCGTCGACACCGGCATCAAGGCCGAGGGCGAGGACGGCGAGGCCCCGACCATTACGATCGGAGACAACGGCAACTGGTTTGTCGACGGCGTCGACACCGGGAAGGCCGCGACCATCGGCGAAAGCATCTACTCGGTCCGCTTCGATGCCAATGGCGGTTCCTTCGATGATGGCACGAACGTCATTGTCTATCGGGTGTATTCGGGCATGACGATCACCGAGCTGCCCGTGCCTCAGCGCTCCGGTTACGACTTCCTTGGATGGTTTACTGGGACCGGGGAGAGCGACGGACGCTTTTTCTCGACCACTGAAATCCACCAAGACTACGAATTGGTGGCGCGTTATCAGTCGACTTCTTACTCCACGGTCAGTGCTACCTTCGTCAATGTCGACGGCGAAGTCCTATACACGGAGGAAGAAGTTAGTTACGGAACGGCGCCGAGTTATTCGGGCGCGGATCCGGCCTATCCTTCCGAAGCAGCTCCCGCCCAAGATGGCTACGAATATGTCTTTACCGGATGGCTGCCGGAAATCGGGAACATTTACGAAGACACCATTTTCGTGGCCCAATACGAGGAAAGGGAAATCTCCTATGACATTACCTTCTCCTTGGGAGAGGAGTATCAGCAGTCCCCGGCAACCGATATCGAAGTGAGCGTCAAGGCCGGGGAAGCAATCGAGGTTCCGGAAATCGACCTTTCCCTCGTCGAGCCCGGCTTGGGCCTCGCTTCTTTCAGCTGCGAAGGCCAAACCTACGATGCAAGCGACTTCCCTTTGGTGCCGGCTTCCGATATGGTCTTCGAGGCCAATTGGGAACCCACCGATTCCCTTTTCGAGGGTACATATGAATCCTCGCTTGGCGGAATGGTCGTTTCTTCCTTTGCCGGAGAGGATTTCATAGCCGTTTCCTTCCCTGAACGGATTAACGACAATTACGGAACGAGCCGGCCCCTCGTCTCCATCGGCGATCATTTCCGTTGGAAAGGCGGTCTCAAGCAGATACTGCTTCCCGATACCGTCAAGACCATCGGAGTCGCCTCATTTGCCCATTCGAAGTTCAAGAGCTTCAAGGTTCCTTCTTCCCTTGTGAGCATCGGAGAAAGCGCCTTTTACGATTCTTCGCTCGTCGAAATCGACTTCACCAGCATCGTAGGCTCGTTTACCGCCATCCCGAAAAAGGCCTTCGCGGCCTCGGACGACCTCGTTAGATTCGTGGCGAACTCGACTCTCGGCGAAATCGGCGCCCGGGCATTCGAGGGATGCTCTTCCTTGGCGAGCGTTACGCTGGAAGAAGGACTCGCAACCATCGTCGACCAGGCCTTCAAAGACTGTTATTCGCTTAAGGAAATCGTGATCCCGGCATCGGTCGCGACGATGGGGGCCGAAGTCTTCGCCGGAGACGATTTGGACATCTTCCTTTCCGATACTAGCTACAACTCCGACTGGACCGAGGGCTGGAACAATTACAACCCATATTACCTCTATTCCTATTCCGAGCCGACGGGCGACGGGTTCTATTGGCATCGTGTCCACGATTACGCAACCGACACCTATTCCATTGCCGTTTGGTGATTTGGACAGTAATTGATTCTTCTAAGCCGTCTTTTCCCAAGGAAAGACGGCTTTTTCGCTGCGTCAAAAGTTGCGATATGTTCAATGGTAGAGAGCTTTTCGTTTCCATAGAATGCTGTAATGGGGCCTTGGAAAGGCGTCCATGCAAGACACGCCGTGCTACGTTCGCTAGTTCGCTATCTTGATGGATGTCCCGGCATGAAGACTTAAGCAAGAAAGTATGTGCTTCAAACGCCTAGGCACGCCAACTCTTTTCATTCACCTCCTCTCGAATGTGAGAAACCATGGCGATGAAAGCGCGGATCGCTTCAGGAGGAAGCACTTTCATTCAAATTGTTCTGGCCTAAAGCATCGGATTCTAATAAAAGACCGATGGGGACAAACTGAATTGCGATTTTTCAATCCCCTTTGGGAGAAATACGAGAGGTGGCAGATGAAACTTACGTTCAAGGCCCATGAAGGCCTATGTGCCGATGCGATGGACATCAGGAAAGCAGTGTTCGTCGAAGAGCAAGGCTTCGATGATGAATTCGATGACATCGACCGACGTTCGACCCACCTCGTCGCTTTCCTTGGCAAACTAGCGGTCGCAACCTGCCGGTATTTTTCCAATTTGAATGATCAAGAAGAACATTTCGTTGGCCGTGTAGCGGTCAGCAAGCCGTTCCGTGGGAGGGGCATAGGGATTCTCCTACTTGCCAAGGCCGAGCGCGGAATTATCGAAAAAGGAGGCAAACGATCGCGTCTTGCTGCCCAGCTGCAGGCTCGGAAGTTCTACGAAAAGCACGGTTATTACCCTGTTGGCGACGTTTTCATCGAGGCAGGATGCCCCCATATCTGGATGGAGAAGAAACTGGTCTGAAAGTTCAAAAAAACTTACCGTTCAGACTTTAAAACCGAGCGGGGACTACTAAAATTCCAAGAAGGGAATGAAGTCTCCCTTGCTCGTCTAAACCGCTAGCGATAGCTGATGACTTCTACAACAGTCGTTTTGTTGTAGGGTTATCGGCTTTTACTTCGGGCGGCTGGGCAAGGAGGATTGAAAATGGTGTTTCTCTCGCTTGGCGTTGTCCTGCTTTTGGGCTGGCTCATCGGCTTTCTCCTCGAGAAGGCGAGGCTTCCCGGCTTCGTCGGCATGATCGTCGTCGGCTTTCTCATGGGCCCGACGCTTCTAAATTGGATTTCTACGGAAATCCTCTCGATTTCGTCGATTCTTCGGCAGATTGCGCTGGTGGTAGTGCTCACGAGAAGCGGACTCAATCTAGACATTCGCGCGCTTCGGAAAGCTGGACGGGCCGCCATCCTGATGTGCTTTGTCCCGGCTACTTTCGAGATTGCCGGGGTATGCTTGGCCTCGCATTGGCTTTTGGGGCTCGACTGGTTTGAGGGGCTTCTCTTGGGCTCGGTTCTTGGGGCCGTGTCCCCGGCCGTCGTTTCTCCGCGCATGATAAGGCTCATCGAAGACGGCTATACTGGGAAATCGATACCGCAGATCATCTTGGGCGGGGCTTCGGCGGACGATACATACACCATCGTGCTTTTCTATGCTTTCCTTGGGATTCTAAGGGGCGGAAGCTTCGATGCCATTTCCGTTGCCCTTATACCGGCGACCATCGTCTCCGGCATCGCCATGGGCCTACTTGCCGGCATCGGCCTCGTCTTCCTTTATAGGAAAACGAGATTTCCGTTGCCCGTAAACGTGCTTATTTTCTTCGCCCTTTCCATGCTCATGCTCGGCATCGAGGAGCTGCTCAAGCCTTATTTCGACATTTCCTCGCTTTTGGCCGTCGTCGTAATGGGCATGTGCGTGCTCTTCAAACTGCCGAAAAAGGCGGAGGAATTATCGAACGGCTATAACGGAATCTGGAAGTTCTTCGAGATCCTGCTCTTCGTTCTCGTCGGGGCGGCGGTGGACTTTTCCTATATCGCCTCAAGCGGCGGATACGGCTTGCTTGTCCTGCTCGTCGGCCTTCTTTTCCGCTCGCTCGGCGTTTTGCTTTGCCTCATCGGAACAAAGATGAATCTTAAAGAATGTCTCTTTTGTATTTTCGCGTACCTTCCTAAGGCGACAGTGCAAGCCTCGATTGGCGGAATCGCCCTTTCATATGGCCTTCCTTGCGGTAACCTCGTCCTCGCCATCGCCGTCCTTGCCATCGTGGTCACGGCTCCAATAGGCGGGTTCTTGATCGATCTTACCGGTCGAAGGTGGATCAAGCGCGTCGCGGTAGACGAGAGCCAAGCTGCCATGAAGGAAGAAGCCAAAAGCGTTTAGCCTCAGGGGGCCCCTCCCGCCTTAATGGAAGTAAGGCCAACCCTTGGGATCCAAGAAAGATCTAAAGAGAAATAGTAGTGTCAATTAAAGAGTCTCGAGCTTCTGCCGATAAAACCAGCCTTGCCATTATCCGGCTAGAACGAAAATCGATTTCCTAGCGAGCGATAAGTGGCTCTCTGACCGATGTGCCGGTACAATCAATTTAAGGCTTGATGCAGTGGATGGACATGAGAATTATGAGGCCAAAGTTAAAGCCAATCTCATTGAAGCCAACTTTTCGACGATTATTAAATGACAATTGAATATCTGTAAATTATCAACTTAAAAAAATAATCCGTACTGACTTTTCGTTACTACTCATTAACTGCTAAATAACTACCAAAGAGGCCAATATGACTGAAGATATCTTCTTTGAGCGAATATTTACGTTTAGTAGTTTTGCTGCCAAACCGTTTTGTTTCGTTCTTTTTATGCCGCTGCCGTCAGACCATTCCCCGATATGGACCGGTCCCCGATTGGCATGGTAATCCATCTTTATTTGGGGCGTTTCATTTTCCCTTGGCTAATCTCGCATCGGACAAGTCAACCAATGCGATTGGATTCTTTCTAAATTCCTTTTGCCTGAATAGGCACTTGGGCTGTTTTCACGGCCGCCATTCGCTTTTCAGCCCCGTCCGTTTTGGACGTTCTGTGAAAGGGCTTTTATCTTCTAATTTCTGACTAATAGAGGAAAATCTAGGAAATGGAAAACAAGAAAGCCGTCATTTTGGATGTCGATGGAACGATCTGGGATTCAAGCGACCAGGTGGCCCGAAGCTGGAGCCACACTCTCACTAGGCTCGCTGGCGAGAAGATCGTCGTTCCCGTTGCGAAGATGCGCTCGACCATGGGACTCGCCATGGACGACATCGCGAAGATCATCATTCCCGAGAAGGTCGGAGCCTATTCCCGAAGCGAGGCCTTGGCCCTTTGCATGCAAGAAGAGAACGATTACCTCGTTTCTCACCCGGGGGTGTATTACCCCGGCATCGCAGGGGCCATCGAGGCCATTGCCCACGATGTGCCTGTATATATCCTTTCCAATTGCCAGAAGGGGTACATCGAAGCCATGCTCGCGTCCTCCAGATTTGCCCATTTCATTTCCGGCCATGCCTGCTATGGCGACAACCATCTCGAAAAGGCCGAAAATCTTGCCTATTTAATGAAAAGGGAGGGAATTGCCGAGGCCGTCTATGTCGGCGACACCCTTCATGACGAGGAAGAAACCCACAAAGCCGGGCTTCCTTTCATACACGCCTCCTACGGATACGGAAAGGCCGAGCGCCCAGAAGGCATTGCCCCGGCCCCGAGCGCTGTTTACCCGGTCGCCAAGCAAATACTGCGGTGGTAACATTCGGGCGATGAAGAAAAAGAAAGCTCTTGTCGGGGCCCTCCTGGCCCTCACCCTTCTTCTTGGCGCCTGCTCGGGCTCTTCCTCGAACGGCGGATGCAACGACGGCGGCGGTTGCGAAGTCGGCTATGGAAGGAAAATCGCTTCTAAGTAAGGCCAAAGGCCTGATACTTCGCGGAAAAAGCGCGGAAGCCGTCTCGCTTTTGAAGGAAGTCGAAGGTGAGGAGGCCCGCTTTTACGAAGTCAGCGCCCTCCTCTCGCTTGGCCGCCTCGAGGAAGCAAGCGCGCTTTTCTTTTCGCATCGCGACGCCTTTTACGACCTATTCCCCAAAAAGACGATCGAATGCGATTTCGAGCTTCGCTTCCTAAAAAGGGAATTCGCCAAGGCCCATGCCGACATCGACTATTTCTCAAACAAGCCGTACGTAAGCCAGGAAGTCGAGGAGGTCCTTCGCTCGCTTCCGCGCCTCGTCGAAACCAATATCGAGGCCCTTTCCATCCCGGAAGACGCAGAGGCGAAGAGACTCTCGGCCCTTTCCAGCGGCGACGACTACGCGGTTTTGGCCGCCCTATCTGCCTTTGACCCGAAAAAAGGCGGCGCGGCCCTCCGCGAGAGAGTCCGCTCCATCGTGAAAGACGGATCCCGCTCCGATGATCTAAGGACTTACGCGCTCCTTTTTCTCAAGGCCATGGGCGACGAAGAACCCATCTTCTTTGAAAAGAGGGGAATTCGTCACGAAGTCGTGCCTTCTTTCCTCGACGATCCGCTGACCGAGCCATCCCGCCTCAAGACCAAGGAGCTTCTCGACGAAGGGAAGGACATGGCTGTATCTCGGCTGGCCGTCTCGCTCCTCGAGGAAGCGGTGATAGCTTCCTATCCGGAGCCCTATCCCGGGCGGGGAATGGAAAAAGAGGCCGCCCGGGCCCTCGAAAAAGCCGCATCCGCCCTCCTTTCCGGCTCCCCTTTCTCCCCGTCTTCCCCCGAAGAGAGGCGGTTGAATAGCCTCCTCAAAGGCGGCTCCATCGCCTAAAGAGGGCAAATGAGCCCCGTTTATGCCCCAAGCGGGGGCTTTTTTCTACTATTTGGCCAGGGCGTTCCTTAGGCCGCCGATTCGACTTACGATTTATGCGTCTAGGGCATCGCCCGAGCCGCGTGGCCAGGCATGGCGCGCGGCGGGGGCAAGCGCGTGGGCTTTTTT
>CALWAS010000026.1 GCA_944375905.1 uncultured Bacilli bacterium | reverse complement strand
CTACGTCGATTACTACAACAACGAACGGCCCATGTGCTGCCTGGGATACAAAACCCCACGTCAGTACAGGACCGACATGGGGTATTGAGGCTTTTTATGGATTGTCTACTTTTTGTGGACTACTCCAAAGAGGGCGGCTTTTTCGTTGGCCAAGCCAATATTTCGGGACGGGACTTTGCTTTCAATGTTTCTCTTGAAGAGATAGCCGGGTTTTATTATGATTATCCACGCCGAAAGGCAGGAAGCCCCGCTAGTTAAGCGGTATAACGGATCCATGGTAAGGATCAATTCGTAGTTCGACTCTGCGGCGGGGCACCATTAGCGAAGAGGATGTCTGGCACCCGAGAGGGCGCTCAGGCATTTTTTCGTTTCGTGGGCAAAGAAAAACCGGCCTGCGGCTGATGCGTGCCCCGAATCCTGGACACAGGAGGAGGGGCACGCATCAGGCCGGCTTTTTCCTTAGGCTATCGCTCATTCCTCGGGATAAACATACTCGTCGAAGTAGGCATAGACCGTGTCCCCACCGAAGAGGTCGGAGAAGACATAGTTGCCAAGGCAAACGCCCGCCATCTTGGTAGCCCTGGAATAGGAGACGGGTTCGTTATCCTCATAGCCCGGCAGGTAGAGGTAGCATTCCTCGCTTTCCCCGATGGATAGGTCCGAGACATGCTTGGAGGTCGCGCCTTTGTTCCTTCCGACATCATAGGTGACGCCCGACGGCTCGAAGACCGAGAAGAAGACGCTTCCCTCGTCGTTGGCGATCTCGACCCCGCCTTCCCCGTTCGAAACGGCCTCGGCACTGCTCGGAAGGAGCTTGTTGGTGTTGAACTCGATGGTCATCTCGCTATTGAAAAGGGCGGCCTCGGAGGTGTTCTCGATTTTGGCGTAGACCCAGTAATCGGTGTACGAGACAGTATCGCCGTTGCTCAGCTCGACGTCGGTGCGGATTACCTTGAAGCACTTCTCGGGATCGACCGTGACCCGAAAGCTGGCCTCTCCGTTTAGCGAGGAGCAGCCTTGGAGGATGCCGGTGGCGATGACTAGCAGCGCCAGCCCTATGATCGTCTTTTTCGTTTTCATTGTTTTTCCCTTCTTTCGGGGCCTTTTATAACAGCGGAACCGCTAAAGGAACGCTGATGAAAGCAAGCGGAGACGGGATTTTTTCGCTTAAGGTGCTTGAAGCGGCGGCGAATGCCCGCGCTTCGGCTTAAAGGAAAACGCCTTTGCCTCACGAGGCCCAGGGGCCGAGGGCAGCCCGCGCCGCTTCCTCCTTCCTTTCACCCGTCGCTTTTTGGATGGCTAGGCTTCCGCGCCCGTTCTACAATCATTTTTGCTTAGGAGGCAAAACCAATGGCTGTGCTTCACGTCAACTTCTATTCGTCTTCCCTCGTGCGCCCGACGGACATGATGGTCATCCTTCCGGTTGACAAATTCCTTCCCGCGGGAGTGGGGCTGCCGCCTTTGAAGCCTTTCAAGACGCTTTATCTCCTCCATGGCCTCATCGGCGATTGCCACGATTGGCTCGAGAACGCGGCGATCAGGCGGCTATGTGAGAACAAGGACCTCGCGGTCGTCATGCCAAGCGGGGAAAATGCCTTCTATGTCGATGGCCCCGGCTTCGGGCACCGTTATGGCGAGTTCATCGGAAAGGAACTCGTCGAGATGAGCAGGCGGATGTTTCCCCTCTCGCGAAAGCGGGAAGACACATTCATAGCCGGCCTATCGATGGGCGGCTATGGGGCCATCAGGAACGGATTCAAATACGCCGAGACTTTCTCCCATATCGGTTCCTTTTCGGGAGCTCTCCACCTATTCGAAACCGACAGGAAGTCCCCCTTCGGGGCCAGCGATTTCCTCATTGACCCAAAAAAGACGAAGAAAAGCGACCTCAATCCCCGCGTTGCCGTCAGGGAGATGAAGAAGCGGTTCGAGGCGTCTCAATATCCCAAGGTCTATCTCTCATGCGGGGAAAAAGACGATCTTCTCGAGGCCAACCTCAAATTCAGGGACTTCCTCGTCGAGGAAGGAATCGAAACGAAGTGGCATACTCTCCCCGGAGCCCATGAATGGGATGTCTGGAAAGAGGAGATCCGGAACTTCCTTGCTTTTTTGCCGCTAGGCAATGAAGAGGCCGGAATCAGCTCCGGAAATGTCGAATAGAACGACCCAACGGCATATAGATAGCAGCCGAGCCTAAGTTTTTTTGATTCTTCATTTTGAGCTTGCGCGTTTTCTTATTATGCTATGAATCAGTTGCTTCTTGGACGTAGAAAGGGCCAAGCGAATGAACGATGAAACGATGGAGGCGATAAACAATCCCGATGACTATTTTTTCTGCATTGGAAGGATCATCTATTTTGCCCAATGCATCGAGAACGATGTGAAGACGATTTATTGCCATATGGTCGATTCCCTCACCGACGAGGAAGAGGATGAGGTCATGAACGAATGGACGCTCGGAAGGACCGTAAAAGAGCTCGAGGATTTGGACAATTCCGATTCCGATCCATATCTCTCGGACGATGATTACAAGCTTCTCATGAAGGTAACCAAAATAAGAAACTATTGTGCCCATGAGTGTTTTCTGGAATGGATATACGAAATAGGAACGGAGCAAGCATCTGCCTTTCGTCAATCGTCGGACCGAATGCTCAAAGATCACAATTGCCTGGCTCGCCTCTACAGGTTAGTGGAAAAGGCAAGGATCGATTATTGTTCTGACAGCTAAGGTGCCGGTGCCTCTCACGAAAGCCATCATTAAAAACGGTTGGATAAAGGACATTCTTTAATTGTGATCCCGATTACCTATCCTTTTTTGCCGTTTCCGAAACCCGGGTCATTTCCTGAGAATGAAGAACGTCGCTTTAAGACCGTTTCCCTTCTTCAATTGGCTAATATCGGGAGAGCAATGGCCGCTTCCATCGCAATGAACAACGGGAACTCGAACCTGAGGGACCGTTTTGACGTTCCGCTTCGCAGATCTCACGTTTCGATAGGGACAGTGCGGATGAAGGCGCCGCGGCATGAAGCGTTTATTTTGCCGCAAGCCGTTGGGCGAAGTTTCGGAAAACGATAAAAACGGCCACGGCATTCAAAACATTCGAGGAGTTTTGCCATTTTCCCTTCTCATCTAGGGGTCAACACCAAAAAGCGATCCGGATTCGGACGATAAAGGCGATTGCTTGCTGATGTTGTGATTGTAAAGTAAAGTTACTAGCGGTTTAGATTTAGATTTATTGAGGGTTTTAGAAACCCCGTCAATCCAATTCCAACGGGCCCATTGAGGAGGAGAAAAATGAGAGCATTTGACTTAAACATTGAAAAGATTCTAGATAACTGGGAAGTTTGCCATGCCATCCGTGAAGTCATCGCGAACGCCCTAGACGAACAGGCCATCACCGGGACGAAAGACATCGAGATAAAAAAGAGCTCGGATGGCGCATGGCACGTCATCGACTTCGGGCGTGGTCTGAATTACCATCACCTAACACAGAATGAAAATGCTGAAAAGTTGGAAAACGAGCATTTGATCGGCCATTTCGGAGTTGGGTTGAAGGACGCTCTTGCGACATTTCATCGCCACGATGTAAAAGTTACCATCACCTCAAAATTCGGCGTCATTACCCTTGATGAACTTAACAAGGAAGGATTCGATGACCTCGTGACTCTTCACGCCAAGATCGAAGATCCACTCAATCCCAACATGGTCGGAACCGACTTTAAACTGGTCGGATGCAGCGACGACGATGTATTCAAGGCAAGGCGTTTCTTCCTTAGGTTCTCGGACGAGTCGTTTCTTGAAAACACGCCGTATGGCGACGTTCTTAAGAAAAGGTATCCCAATTATTCTTCCATTTACGTTAACGGAGTGAGAGTGGCTGAAGAGGAAAACTTTCTCTTTTCCTATAACATCACAAAAATTAACTCAAAACTTAGGAAGGCCATGAATCGTGAACGTTCTAATGTCGGGCGATCGGCCTATACGGATAGCATAAAGTCGATTCTTCTTTCCTGCCGTGGGTCGGAGACAATAAGCTCAATGGCGAATGATTTGGGAAACTATGCTCAAGATTCTATTCATGACGAACTTTCCTGGAACGATGTCCAAATGCATGCTGCAAAAGAGTTTGCCAAGCTGAAACCGGACATCTGTTTTGTGAGTCAGGATGACTATGCCAAAACATCATTGATTGACGATATTCATAATAGTGGCAGCACATTGATCCTGATACCGGCAAAGCTAGCGCGGAAAATGAACGAATTGAACTGCCATGTTGATGAGTCACAAAGACTCCCTACGGCAATGGAGTTCTTAGAGGAACAGTCGAGAAATTTCATGCCGAAGATAGTAAGTATCGATGAATTAACGGAGAAGGAAAGGAAGGTTTATGATCGAACTGAGCGCATCCTAGCGCTTATCGGCGGCAAGCCTTCGAACGTTGACAAGATATTAATTTCCGAGACGTTATATGAGAATTCTCTTTCTCTACAGGATACGGTTGGCCTTTGGCAGCCGAAGGAGCAAAGAATATTAATAAAGAGAGATCAGCTTGCCACGATACATGATTATGCTGGAACCCTTATTCATGAATGCATCCACGCAATGTACGATTTGGACGATGTCAACAGGGAGTTCGAGACTCAGCTAACTAAGACCATTGGCAACATTGCGGAAATCGTTATCTCAAAGGACGAACAAGCGACTGGCCATCGCTAGTCATAAAAAGCAATGCTTCGGGATTTGGGAAAAACTGATTCCATGGCCCGGTATTGATCAAAAAACTGTCAATACGTGCTAAGCCGGCGCTGGCATCGACTCGCCTGTCGCTGAGTCTGGCTATTGTCAATTGTTTTTCGCCTCCCTTGTACGTACGAGCCTATCATTATCGATCGTTTTTGGATGGCATTAGGCCATAAGAAGAACATAGAATCAGTTGTCTAATCTGGAAAGAACTGCGATTTGCTTGTCCGCTCTGCGAGATAAATCGAGCAAAGTCTCTCCAAACACTAAAATGGAAATCGTGAACCGTGAAAGCTTGATATTGACATATATAAAGGAAATTTGCTCATCAATGCCCGAGATCATATTTGGGTATTTCGATTCCAAAGACCTCAACGATAAATACATATTTGCCTTTTTCTACGAAGCGTTCAAAGGACTGGAGGTATTTACCGACGCCATTAGCGATACTGCTATTTCCCAAGGCGCCATGATTCTGAGACAGGCCATAGAAGAGGTTTCTCTCGTTTCGGTTCTCTTAAAATACAAAAGCCAGGTCTTAGGCTCGTTCGTGGAACATCTTAAATTCGCTAATTCCCTTGATGGCTACGATGAAAAAAAACCGGGTGCTGGCGGCTAGAGAATTTCTCAAAAGAAAGGGAAGGGTATTTGACGAACGGCTTAAGAGTCTTTCAAAAAGCGACATTCATTACATCCGTTACGGTTGGATGGGGTCAGTTTGCAAAGATGGCTATGGAATTGAGAAGCTAATCGAACTTGGAGGATTTAAAGATCTCTCCGCTTGGAGGAAACTTCTAAACCGCTTCACGCACATGAGACTTTCCGCTTTAAATTTTATTAAAGATGAAAAGAGCCTATTTTTGGTAGAGAGTGATTTCGTTTACATCGCATCATCATTACTAGATAAATTGTGTTGCGATTTTCATAACTTTACCAATTTTGGATTTGTGTTCGGGCAAAGGCGCCTATTTGATGAATTTCGAAGAGTTTACGAAGGATGGACAGCGGAGAAAAAGGCAAATCAGAATTGATGTTCGCTCCCAAAAACGAAATTGAAATGCCCCTTTTTTGCGCTTGCCTCCTGTCAGCCGTTTCCAAGAAACACTCTTTCCGGTGCATTAAGATAACGTAAAGGAGGGAAGCATATGAAACTCATCATGGGCGATCGGCCATTAGGCGGGATCGTTTTAGACGAAGAAACATCGTTGGACGATTTGACCAAACTTAAAATCGCGAATTGCGTCGGCTGCTTCGGGTGCTGGACCAAGACACCGGGACGATGCGTCATCCGGGACGATGGCACCAAGGTCTACCCCTTATCGCCAAAAGCGACCGCCTCATTTACGTGACGCGGCTCGCCTATGGAGGCTACGACATCCCGATGAAAAGGATGCTCGAGCAGGCCATTCCCGCCCAGCAGGCTTTCATTCAGCTCGTCGACGGCGAAACCCACCATGTCCAGCGCGACGTTGCCCCAAAGGAAGCGCTGATCATCGCCTATGGGGACTATCCGGAAGAGGAAAAGGACCTTTTCCGGGAGCTCGTCGCGCGAAATGCCAAGAACATGAGTTTCTCGAATTACCGCCTTCGCTTCGTTGGCGAAGAAGAAGCCGGTGGAACTAAGCTACGACGGCTACGTTCTCACGGCCATGAGAATCGTAAACGCGGTACCGATGGTGTGCGCCGGAAAGGGAGGCGTCCTCACCATCCACGATCTCTCCCTCTATTTGCCCGGAAGCGCGTTTCGGAGCGAGATGACTTACATCGAAGTCCACAAGGCCTGGAAGACTCGTTGAGCAGGAGAGCTTCTTTCGAGCCCCGGACCGCCTCGGACGGCTCAGGCTTTTCTTTATCTTAGGAAAAAACCGCGCAAACCAGCCTTCTTTTATCGAAAAAGGTATCTTTAATCGTTCTTCTTCGGAAAAGAGGACGGCAAAATGGCGGCGGGCAATAAAACCCTTGGCGGAAAGCGAAGCAAACTATCCTTCCTTTTTCGAAGTAATTGTTCGTTAGCATAAAAAACTATCCTTGCCTATTTTCCAAACTCCTGTATCTTTCCCCCACAGGAGGTTTTCATGAAAAACAGCAAGCCCTTATTGTTGCCTTTGCTCGGCCTGGCTTTATTGGTCGGCTCGTGTGCCCGCTCTTCGGGCGAGAGTTCGAGCGAGTCGAACTCGAGCAGCGGCACATCCTCTCTATCGTCGTCGAGCGGCGATTCCGCTTCTTCTCAAGAGGGAGATTCGCTCGCGGGAAAGCTCATCGACGCGGCTTTCATCGAGAAAGCGGCGGCTTCTTCCCTTGAAGGAAAAGGCACTCTCCTTAGCGACGGCTATCTATCGAGCGTCGACTTCTTCCTCGGGCCCAATTCCTTGGATTTCTTCGACTACGACTTGAATTACGGCCTTTATTACGCCTCTCACATGTATAGGCGCGCCGAGGACGGTTCGACGGTCGCCTACATTCGGGACGTCAATAACAAAATCCTTTCCTCGCCCCTTTACGTCGAGGGAGCGACGACCGTCAAGGCCCCGTGGGCCAACTATTTCTACAATCCTTTCCTCAAGCTATCGGCGGCCGATCTTTCGCTTAAGGACGGGACTTACGAAGTCAAGGCCGATAAGGTGCAGGCTTTTTCCATTCCCCTCATGCATTACGGGGTAGGAACCTTCGACGGGGCCACGATCAAGCGGGATGGCGATAGCCTTTCCATCGTCATCTTGGCGACCGCCGAAAGCGGATCGCCCATGGAAATGAAGCTCGAGCTGACGCTCGGCGGGGCCGTTGACCGCCCGGTGCCGGAGCCTTTCGAGAGCGAAGCCTGCCATCAAGAGATAGGGGAAGCGCTCGATGCGTGGTCGAATGCCCTTTCCGGGCCGAGCGACCCGACCGGCTTCGTCTATGAAAGGACCATGACCCCCTTGGATAACGATGAAGTCGAGGTTGGCAAAAGCAGGTCCATCGTCACCCACAACGCCACGCTTTTCGAATCAGACGGCGGAATCACGAGCAGCAACGACTGGGGATACGCTCTCTACGACGACGGAAACGTCTATGAATTCGAGGTTGTCGACGGGAAGGCCGTGAGGGGAGAGCGCTACGAAGGCGGCGTCTATCCCATTCCATGGCCTAATATCGTTGCCCCGGAAATGTTTGCGGAAACGGAGGAAGAAGGCGTCTATGCCTACCGCGACGGCCCTTCGGTGCCGGTAGCGGCTTCCTATTTCCTCGAAGAGGCCGATCTAATTGCCTATCTTTCCTATCAGAACGCGGCCAAGGACCTCACGATCCGCCTAGGGGAAGACGGAATCGTCGAAAACTTCGCCTTTACCATTCCGATGGTTTCCCCAAGCGGAGATGTCTATAGCGAGCGCGTGAGCGTCGACATCCTCGACTTCGACAAGGCGACCATCGATTACGACTTCACGATCCCGAAGATCGACATCCCGGCTGGGATGATCGAGACGTGGCATGGACGCGACACCTACACGTTGAAGGAATACACCCTTGTCATCTCGGAAGAGGAAGCGACGCTCAATGGCGAAACGGCCGAGCTCCTCGGGCTCATGGTTGACGAGTGGGGAGTCTACAAGGCGACATTGAAGGTCGGCGCCGATTCATACGATCTTGCCTATCGCCCGGCGACTTCTTTCTCCGAGGCCGAAATCAACTTGACGGCCGACGGCGTCGATGTCGCCTTGAGCGTTTATGAGCCGGTTACGATGCCCAGCGGGGCCATCGGAACGTGGGAAGGGGTCGACGAAGAGACGTCCGATGTCTATCGCGTCGTCGTTGACGAAAGCGGCAGCATATCGATCAATGGGGTCGATGCCGTCCTCGGCGATTGGGAGGAGACGACGACCCCGGGCGGTTACCGCGTCCAAGCCACCGTCGACGGAAAAGTCTATTACCTCACTTACCGCGTTTCGGCCTTCGGCGGCGTCACCTTTACCTTGACCGACGAAGAGGGGCTTGCCCTTTCGGTCAAGCTCTCGAAGGTGGAAGAAGGGGGAGAACCGTCGATTGACCCCAAGTACGTCGGGACCTGGGTCGGGGTCGACGATACGGCCGCGGAAAATACCCATACCCTGGTCGTAAACGCGGATGGGACCGCCACCTACGATGGCGTCCCGTTCGACGAGCCGCTCGTCTTTGAAAAGGGAATGCTATCCGAAAAAGCCGAGGCGACGATCGAAGGCAAGGAATACACCGTCGAATACTCGAGCCTCCTTGGCAAGGTTTCGATGAAAGTGACTGAAGCCGACACCCTCGTCGAGGCGGTTCTTTACCTCCAAGAGGAAGCGGCCCCGGTTTTCGAGGTGCCTTCTTGGTGCGTCGGCACCTATAGGTCGAGCGATGGCACGCATACGTTAGTCATTTCGGAAAGCGGAAGCATCAGCTTCGATGGCGTCGCGGCCTCTTCTTTGAATGCCGTCGAAACCGATCAAGAGTGGACGGGGACGGTCACCTTCGGCTCACTCGTTTATGACTTCAGCATCTATAACTACACGGATCCCTACATGGCCTTTCTTAGCTGTGGAGATGACCCCTTCTTCTTGACCGCCATTTGATGGATCCTTTCTTTCCAGAGGCCTTCCCCTTCGGAGGGCCTTTTCACTTTCTAATGGGCGGCAGGACAAGGTACCGGGGACGGCCGTAGAAACGGATTAGCCAACGGGATTACTCGCGCTTATGGGAAAGCATAAGGAAAAGGCTTTGGACGCCTTGGAGGAGACGTCGCTAAACTGAAGCGAGGTGGAAATATGAGAAATAAGACCATGGCCTTGGCTTTCCTCCAGCTTCTTCTCGTCTCTTGCGGGAGAGAAGGCGCGCTTATTTCTCCTAGCTCGGGTCAAGAGGAAGACGAATCGTCCCTCTCGCTTTCATCCGAAGCGGAATCTTCTTCGACGAGCGAGAGGGAGGGCATGTCCATTGAGGCGACGATCGGGGGAAGCGAGTTCGCGATTGACCTCGTCGACTCGTCTTCAAGCCGCGATTTCCTCGCCATGCTCCCGCTTTCTTTGACGATGGAAGAACTTAACGGGAACGAAAAATATGCCTATCTGGATAGTCCGATCGCGGCCGACCCCTATTCTCCCGGAACAATCGAAGCGGGGGATTTCATGCTATACGGCACGTCATGCCTGGTTATCTTTTCCGATACATTCATGACAGGTTACGCATACACTCGCCTGGGCCGATTCTCCTCGACTGAGGGGTTGGGGAATGCTTTGGGAAGTTGCGACATAAGTGTTGATTTTAACGCGATGATTTGATATTTATTTTTGATTCGGATTCCTGCTTCTATAAGTTCTCCACGCTTGGAAATTCATTTTTTCTTTATACGTATGCAACTTTTTCTTGAAAAAGAGTTTTTGGTTTTTAGCATTGCCTCATCAAGGAGGCACAGCCATGAAAAAACCACTACCCATCATCGCGGCAGCTGCCGCGCTCGCCCTAGCGGCCTGTTCACCCACAGGCACAACCCATTCGTCAAGCGGGGGAACGGAGGCGGATACGTCTTCGACATCCGAGGCCGGCTCATCGGAGAGCGGCACGTCATCGTCTTCTTCCTCGAGTTCCCTTGCCAAGATTGAGCCCACTGTCGACCTGGCCAAGGAGAAGTTGGCCGCCTTGAAGAAAACGAACATCATCCATTACCGGACCGAAGCGCGAAAATATCAAGACAGCTATTTGGATGGAACCGTCTACACGAATTCCCTCGAAACGATTGAAATACATTCCTATGACGGGGCCTTTGAGGGAACCAGCACTTTGCAGGAGCTCAACGGCATCATCGAGACGACGGTCGATTCCTCGGAGAGCGGGCGCCTCGCCGGCTATTACATCGATGAGGAATCGTTCGCCTATGGATATAACGGCAACGAGACGCACGACGGCGACTATCTCTATATCCAGGAAGTCAATCCCTATCAGAACCCGACGGCTACCGAGGAGAGCATGTATTCATCGCTCATCGATGGCGTCATCAGGAACTTCGACGATCCGGAGCTTGCCTTCTCTCCCGAGATGGGATTCTCGGTTAGCGACATCGGCATCACCGAGGAAGAAGACGGCTTCTTGGTTTCCTTTGACGCCAAGGCCGAGGAGAGCGGCTATTACGGCCGGGAGGAACACACGTGCTATGTGCTTCTCGACCTCTATACCGGCGACGTTCTCGAGCTTGGGACGACGATGCTCCTTTACGACATGGGCTATACGGACGAGGATCCGAACGTGAGCGCCAACAATATCAGTACGAGCAAGCTCACCATTCTCGAGACCGGAGAGCGGGAGGCGAAAGAAGTCGAGCCGATCGACGAAGCGAGCGTCCCTGCCGAGAGCATCTACAACAGCATCCCGAAAAAGGTGGAAGACCTCGAGGAAGGAACCCTATCCGAGGATAGCGTCAGGGCCATTCTGGCGAACATCGGAGCCTATAGCGACGGAATCGTTCTCGACGAATTCACCGTCGAGACGAGCGGTCTTACCGACCTCGCCACTTACGAAAGCTTCGGTCCGGCCAATGGAAGCGGCAAAGCCACCTATGCCGACGGAGTCTATAACGAGGAGATTGTCTATACCCTGGAAGACGAAAGCACCGTCACTCAAAAAGTCCGCCACGAGCAGCTTGCCGACGGGGTAAAGGTAAACACCAGCCAAAACGATGTCGAGATCGTCAATTCGACGGCGCCTGGTTCTTACATCACGAGCATGGATGCCTACTTCACGCCCGGTCCCTTTGCCGCGACGACTAGCACGGCTTGCTCGAGCTATGTCATCTCGACCATCGCGAGCCAAGGCTTCGGAACCAGTGCCGAAGGCGCTGTTTCGACCCTGCTCGAAGCCACGAACATCGACGGAAAGATCACGATTTCGATCGAAAGAAACGTCGAAACTTCCTTCGGCGACTTCTATTCTTCGAGCGATAAGACGTCGATGACCATCGAAATCACCGACGGCGTGCTTAGCAAGGTCATCGGGCATAGCGACGTTTCCGCCACGATGAACGGGCAGGAAACGAATACCGTCACGAGCGAGACGCACGTTCTCTCGACGACGCTTGCCTGAGGAATCGGCGAGGAGCAGGAGGCCTTCGGGCCTCCTTTTCCATATTCTTGGGCCCCTTGCTTTATCGAAAGTCGCCCTTGGCCTATGATTTAGCCCATGAGCACATCGGAAATCCTATCCAATTTGTCTAAGACCCCATCCCCCTTCCATGCTGTTGCCTTGCTTAGGGAAAGGCTCCTATCGGGCGGCTACGAGGAAATCGACGAAAGGAAGGGAAAGCCCCTCGTTCCCGGCAAGGGCTATTTTCTGACCCGCAACGGATCGAGCCTCATCGCCTTTTTTCTTCCAGCCTCCTTCCGCCCATCTTTCCGCCTCAGCATGGTCCACCTCGATAGCCCGACTTGGAAGCTCAAGCCGAGCCCCATCATCGAGAGGGAAGAAGGCACCTTGCTCAATGTCGAGCCCTATGGCGGCCTCATCGACTATACTTGGTTCGACCGGCCTCTTACCTTGGCCGGGCGCCTCCTCGTCAAAGAAGACAAGGCCATCGTTTCCCGCCTTTTCTATGTGGGCAAAGACCTTGCGGTCATTCCTTCCTTGGCCATCCACCTGAATCGGGGGGTCAACGAAAGCGCCCATTTCGACCGCAGCCGGCAAACGCTTCCGCTTTTTGCCCTCGGAAAGGTCGATTTCCCTTCTTTCCTCGCTAGGGAAGCAGGGGTGGAAAAAGACTCAATCCGCGGCTTCGACCTCTTTTTGGCCAGCCGGGCGAAGGCGACCTTACTTGGAGAAAACGGAGAATTCATCGGCTCTCCGCGGCTCGATGACCTGGCATCGGCCTACTCGTCGTTCGAAGGCTTCCTCGCCTCGAGGAAAGGCCTCGACATCGCCGTCTACGCCGCTTTCGATAACGAAGAGGTAGGCAGCCTCACGAGGCAAGGCGCGAATTCGACCTTCCTTCGGGACTGCCTTTCGATGATTGCCGAAAAGGCTTCCTTCTCACTTAGGGAAGCGGCGGCTTCCTCTTTCGCCCTCAGCATCGACAATGCCCACGCGACACATCCCAATTACGTTGAGTACCAAGACCGGACCAGCCCGGTTCGCCTCGGCGGCGGCATCGTCCTCAAGCATGCGGCGAGCGAATCCTACACGACGAATGCCCTCTCCGCTTCCCTTGTCAGGGAAATCGCCCATCGCCTCGAGCTTCCCCTTCAGGAATTCACCAATCGGAGCGACCTTAGAGGCGGATCGACGCTCGGCAATCTCTCGAATTCCGAGATTTCCATCCTTTCCGCTGATATCGGCATCCCCCAGCTGGCGATGCATTCCTCCTACGAGGTATGTGCCTCCAAGGACGTGGAGGCGATGGCGAAGTTCGTGGCTTCCTTCTACGAGACGTCCTTTTGGGTAGAGGAAGACGGCTTTTCGTTCGAATGAGCTTTCCTTGGGACTCGAAAGCAGGAAAAAAGCGGGGAGCTCCCCGCTTTTTCTAACTTGGCGATATCCTTACCAGCGTTCGAGATGGAGTTTGCCTTCTTCGTAGCGGCTTGCTCTGACTTCCTTGTGCTCGAGTTTCTTCCCGAAGGAGAGGAAGATCACCGGCTTATGGCCTTCCGGAATCCCTAAGATCTTGCTCAGACCCGCTTGGAAGGCGCTTCCCTCGGTTATCCCAGCCCAGAGCGAGCCATAGCCAAGGGCTGTCGCGGCAAGAAGCATATTCTCGGCAACGGCCGATGCATCTTGCTCATAAAATTCCATTTTGTCATTCTTCCCGAGATCGACGACGATGAGAAGCGAAAGGGGGTTCTCCTTGAAGAGGGAAAGGGTCGGCTTCTCGCTCTCGAGGGAGGCATAGATGCTCTGATCGTGGATGGCGATTATGTCATAGGGACGGCGATTCATGGCCGAGGGGGCACTCATCCCGGCCTCGATGATGGCACGCTCGTCTTCCCGACTCATCGTCCCCTTTTCGAACATCCGGCAGGAAAAGCGCGTTTTGCTGGCGTCTAGGCAGTCCATTTTCCATTTCTCCTTTTTGAACGGTCCTCAGTATACCTTTTTGTTTACCTATCGGCCGTCCACTTTCCTATAATTCACAAGGAACAGGAGCCAATCGCATGAAGAAGATCCAGATCAGCGCCGAATCGACCATCGATTTGCCAAAGGAAGTGCTTTCCGAGTACGACATCAAGACGATTCCTTTCACCCTCGTAATGGGGGACGAGGAGCATAGAGATGGGGAGGTAAAAGGGGAAGACCTCTTTGCATTCGTAGAGAAAACCGGCCGGCTTCCGCATACATCGGCCATCAATCAGGAGAGCTACCGGAAGTATTTCTCCGAGCTTCTCGAAGACGCCGAGCACGTAATCCATTTCTCGCTTTCGAGCGGGATTACCTCGGCGACCCAGAACGCGATCCTCGTTAGCAAGGAATTCGGCGGGAGGGTTGACGTCGTCGACACCCATTCCCTTTCGACCGGGATTGCCCTCCAGGCGATATATGCCGCCCGACTGGCACAAAAAGGACTCGAGCCCGGGGAAATCGTCGCCAAGGTCATGGAGCGGCTTCCTTACGATCAGACCTCCTTCGCCCTCGAAAGCGTCGAGTATCTTTATAAAGGCGGCCGCTGCTCGGCCCTTGCCCGGCTTGGGGCCAACCTACTGAAGCTCCGGCCCCAGATCATCATGCATCCCGATACCGGGACGATGACGGCTGGGAAGAAGTTCAAGGGAAAGATGGAAAAATGGGTGGTCGACTATGTGAGGACGACCCTCGAGGAATTCCCGAACATCGATCCGGAAATCGGCTTCGTCACTTATAGCTCCGCCGAGCCGGAGGTCATCGAGGCCGCGCGGAAGCTCATGGAGGAGAAGGGCTTCAAGAAGATTTACGTGACGAGGGCGGGGGGGACGATTTCCTGCCACTGCGGCCCGCACTGCCTTGGCGTGCTTTACTTCTCCGACGGCCCGCACCCCATCGATTAACAAAAAAAGAAAAATCCCGGTTTTGAAGTGAGCCCCAAATGTTGGACAAACCAACAGGAGGGGCTCACTTGATTTCCCGGGAATTTTTCCTTTTGAGGGGCTTTTTGCCGTTCTTTTTCAAGACAAGAGGAAGGCAATGTCCTCGTAGGTAAGGCCCGAGACGCCTTCTTCCCCGCTATGGATGTAATCGTCGAAGAGGCGTTTCTTCTTTTCTTGGAGGGCCAAGACCTTCTCCTCGATCGTGTCCTTGCAGACGAGCCGGTAGACGGTGACGGGACGGGTCTGCCCGATGCGGTGGGCCCGGTCGCTGGCTTGTTCCTCGGCGGCCTTGTTCCACCATGGGTCGAGATGGATGACGGTGTCGGCTCCGACGAGGTTGAGCCCGGTCCCGCCGGCTTTGAGCGAAACCAGCATCGCCTCCCCGCCCCGGCCCTCGTTGAAGTCGGCCGCGAGGCGGAAGCGTTCCTCGGCTGGCGTGTCGCCGACGATTAGGTGCGTGGAGATGCCTTTTTCCGATAGCAGTTTCTCGAGGTGGCGGAGTACCCTCGCAAACGAGGAGAAGACGAGGAGGCGGTGGCCGCTTGCGAGGTTTTGCTCGGCCATCATCTCGACGAGCGCGAGTTTGCTCGATATCTCCTTCTCGACCGAAAGGAAGCTCGATGGGTCGACGCAGATTTCCCGTAGGCGGGTGAGGGCCGCGAGGACCCCGGCCGAGGCTTTCCTGTCCCCGAGTTCCTCCCGGGCTTCCCGAAGATGGGCTTCGTAAAGCATGCGTTCGTCCTCCTCGAGGGAAACGGGAACGACAATCTCGCTTTTCGGCGGAAGTGACGAGAGAACTTCCTCCTTTTTCCTTCTTAGGACGAAAGGTTTGATCATCTTGTCGAGGCGCCTCTTCCTTCCTTCCTCGCCCTTTTCGTATTGCGAAAGGAATTCCTTCTCGCTCCCGAGGTAGCCTGGCATGAGGAAGTCGAAGATGGACCAGAGGTCGGAAAGCGAGTTCTCGATTGGGGTGCCCGTGAGGGCAAGCCGCCGCTCCGAGACGATTTCCTTGCTCGAGCGGGCCTTCTTGGTGTCGCCGTTTTTGATGAACTGGGCCTCGTCGAGGGCGAAGAGGGAGAAACGGCACGGCTTGAGCGCGTCGATGTCGTTGCGAAGGGAGTCGTAGGAAATGAGATAGGCGGCCTTCCCTTCGGAGCCGATCGCTTCCTCCTTCCTAAGGCGCTCGGCTTTGTTGCCGTCCATGACCTTGACATCGAGCTTCGGAAGGAACCGCCTTATTTCGCTTTCCCAGTTGTAGAGAAGGCTTTTGGGAGAGGCCACGAGAATCGGGAGCGGGGAATCGATCGTCGAGAAGTAGGCGATGGCCTCGATCGTCTTTCCTAGCCCCATGTCGTCGGCGAGAATGCCGGAAAAGCCGGAAGCCTCGAGGGCGACGAGCCACTTGACGGCCTCGATTTGGTAGTCGCGCATCGAGGAAATGAGCTTTTCCTCGACCGCCGGCTTCTCGTTTCGATAATCCTTGATCCGGGCCAGGGCCTCTTCGCAGCGCCCGTCGATGCTAAGGGCATAGCAATCGCCCTTTTCCTCGATGAGGGGGATGGCCATGTAGAGGGGGAGCTTCTTGCTTACGAGGGTAGTTCTGTCGATCTCGAAGCGGGATAGGTCGGAGAGCGGGCTTTCCTCGCCCTTCGGGGCCAGGATGATGGTCCGGTCCTTCAAGACGACGAAGCGCCTTCCCTCCTCGCTTGCCTTATAGACGGCCGCAAGTTCGTCTCTTCCGTACTTGGGGCTCGAAAGGGTGAGGGCAAGCCAATTGCCGTCGTAGGAAGCCCTTACCTCAATGTCTTTTTCCGCTAGGCGCTCGCGCCGGTCGATCCGCCCGTCGAGGTGGATGCTCGCGAGCTTCATGAGGGAAGCGAGGTCCGCGCTCAAGAAGGAAACCGCTTCGCCTTCCCTAAGGAGGCCGGTCTCCTTTCCGCCTGCCGCCCTCAGTTCGCGAAGGTAAGTGTCGCGCAGCGACTTGGCAACTGGGTCGGCTATGAATAGGTAAGGCGCGATTTCATGATTGTTTAGCGAGTATTTGCTAAGAAAACGAAGGCCCTTCCCCTCCTCGAAGGAGACATAGAGGTCGATTTTCGGCCCGGTCGCGGCCTCCTCCTTGGGAGCCACGAGGAAGGGCGTTTCCCCGTTTCGGCCCCTAAGCCGGGGCAAAAGGTCGACGATTTCCTTTCCGGCATCGACCCCGTGCTCGAGGAAGAAGCGGTAAAGAAGGGCGGACTTCTTCTCCTTGAAGAGGATGAGTCGGATCTTCGGCTCCGAGGTCGGCCCCTCGACGATGACGGCCTTCTCCTTGGAGAAAAAGGAACGGATGAGCCCGCCCCCGAGTTCCGGGACGATGTAGATGCCGCGCTTTTCGTCGAGGCCCACTTTCCCTTCTTCGACGACGGGGAGCACCGTCTGGATGGAGAAGAACGAAACCTCTTCCCCGCTCAAGCGGAAAAGCAGCTCGATGGCCCGCTCGGTCGGAATGTAGGCCGAGCGTGGCTTTTCCTCGAAGCGGGCGCTTCCGGGGAAGGCGAGAGCCCGGGCGAGAATGTCCATCGCCTCGTCGAAAGGAGGCGCGAATTCGTCCTTGGCCAGCGGTATGAACCCCTTCTTGAAAGGGAGCGGCCTTTTCTCGACATAGAGGCTGGCCAGCTGGCGAGGCGAGGGGACGACGAGCGATTTCCGGCCCCGGGTGAGAACGATCTTGAGCTCGACATAGTGCTCGTCGGGCGCGGAGGAAAAGGAAAAATAGAGGGTGTTTTTCTCGCTTTGCGCGGAATCTTCTTCCGATGAGCCGTCGCTTTTTTCTTCGCTTTCGATTTGCGAAATGAGGGAAAGGAAATCGTTCCGCACGTCGCGGTGGCGGAGATAGGAAGCGTCGTCCATCGAGAGAATGTCCTCGATGTTCGGGCCGTCTTTCCCGTATAGGCTAGCCCGGGCTTCGTCGTCGAGCCCTTCCTCGGCCTTCTGGAGATAGAGGGCCAGCGGGCGGAAAGGAACGGGCGAGGTCTCCCCGCGGTAGGGCATGGATAGTCCATCGCGTCCCATCCGGCAGGCGAGTAGCGGCGGAAGCGAGTCCTCTTCGTCCTTGAGGAAGGCATAGTAGGTAAGCGTTTCGTCGTCGGGATCGAAACGATAGAAAAGATCGTATTTCCCCTCGTCGAGCGCCCGTCCGGCCTTTTTCTCGAGCGGGCTCAAGGTCGTCATGTCGATGCCTAGCGCCTTAGCGAACATGGCTGCTTCCTCCATAGGGGGTCATCTCCCCTTTTTCCGCCTCTCCCGCGAGGTAGTGTCCCATCTCGATCGAGGCGTCGAGGGAAAAGGATTCGCGCCGCTTCTTCCTAAGCCTCGGATCGCGGGCGATCTCGAGGAAGAAAGAGAGCCCATTCCGGCTCGAAAGCCGGGCTAAGGCGGCTAGTTCCCCATGCCCTCCTTCCTTTTCAAGGAGCCCGGCGATGCGGGCGCGAACGGCTTTGGACGCGAATTCACGGCTCTCTTCCTCGAGGTAGGGATAGACCTTGAGAAGATCGCTGGCCGCAAAGGAGGAAAGAGGAGCGGAAAGGGGCTTTCCTTCCCTTGCCTCGACGAGGCTAAGAAAGCCGCGATTGGCGGCGTTTTCGGCAATTTTCGACCAAAGGAAGGGGATTTCGCGGTCGATAACGGCTTTCCTGGTCCGAAGGTATTCGTCGAAGTCGCGGGCGAAGGCAAGAGCTTCCTTCGAAAGCGATGAAAAGCCTTCTCGACCGAGCCTTTCCCTAAGGAAGGAGATTCCCGAGAGCGGATAGCGCCTTTCCTTGGCGACGATGTAGGAAAAAATCGAGCTGGCTTCCTCGACCAGTCCCCGGCGCGATGCTTCCTCGAGGGCTGGCTCGCTCGATCCGGGCACGATCGACGGAAGATAGGGGAGAATGGCATCGATCGTCCTTTTCTCCCAGCCGTCGAACAAAGACGGGGGATCGTCGTAGTTGGCCTCGAGGATTTCGAGTTTCCCGAGGTAGGGGGCGACGATTGCCTCCATCTCCAGGGAGAGCTCCGCATCGTTTCCTTGATAGAAGAGGGCATAAAGGGGAGCCGGGGATAGCCGGTTGACCCGGCCCAAGGCCTCTTTGAGGGCCGCGGGAGCGAATTTCCTTTCCTCCGCCTTGAGGGCAATCAAAAGGTCGTGATAGAGGACGAGGGGGTCCGCGAACATGGTCCCGCGGGGTAGGGACAGCTCCAAAGCAAGGCTCAATAAAGATGCAATCTGTTCATCATTACAATGCAAACCCCGCATAAGCGGTTTGTATTCATAAGGCAATGGGGCCTTGTTTTCGAGCCGGCAGGTATCGAGATAGTCCTCGAGGATGGCGCTTCCTCCGTCCGAGGCGGGGTTCTCCTCGGACTTTTCGTCGCCCCTCACATCGTCTAGATATGAAAGGCAGGCGACGACGTGCTTGCACATCCCCCGGTCATAGGGGCACGAGCAATGGTAGGCGATGAGCTTCTTCTTCCCGTCGAAACGGAGGCGTACCTTGTAAGCCTCGCTTCCTTCGACGAGGAAGCATCCGCTTTCCCCGTCCCAGCTGAGTTCCTTGACCCGGCCTTCCTTTTCGTATTGTCGCCCGCGCTCGTTTATCCAAGCCGGTTCCCTGATTGCATTGCTTCGATAATTGGCCATTTATTGCATTTTAACAGGTAAGGGCGCACCCGTGTCCAGACCTTGGTAGAATGGAAGCGCACACATGGATGGAAAACGCTGCGATTGGCCAGGCCTCGATAGCGACCCCGCCTACCGCGATTACCACGATTACGAATGGGGCCGGCCCATTCACGAGGGAAGAAGGCTATTCGCCCTCCTCGTCCTCGAGACCTACCAGGCCGGGCTTTCCTGGCAACTGGTCCTTCATCGAAGGGCGGCGATCGAAACCGCCCTTTGCCTCGACGACCCGGCAAGGCTCGCTTCCTTTGGGGAGACGGAGATCGAGCGGGCGCTTATCTATCCCTCGATGATAAGGAACAGGGCGAAGGCCCGGGCCGCGGTCGAAAATGCCAAGGCCTATTTGAGGATCGAAGGCGAGAAGGGAGGCTTTGCGGGCTACGTCTGGCATTGGACGGGCGGAAAGAGCATCGAGGAACATTCGAAGGAGCCGACCTCCCTTTCCCTCATCGTTTCCAAGGACTTGAAGAAGAGGGGCTTTTCCTTCGTCGGGCCGATGGTCGTTCATTCCTTTTTGCAGGCGGCGGGCGTCTATTCGGCCCATGAACCGAATTGTTTCCTCTACAAGAAGATCCCTTGACCCCTTTTCCGGCGCGGGAAGCCCTTTCGAAGGCAGTTCCCGCCTCAAATGGCGCTTGAAAGGCAGGCCGGCGAAGGCTACGATATCCACGGCGGAAGATCCCGGGAGGGCTCTGCTAACAGCTTTTAAAGGTCAGGCGACCGCGGAAGCGGCCGCCTTTTCTTCGGAGGTAGGCTTATCGAAAAGGAAAAGGAACTGCGCGAGGCCTTGGTAAAGGCCCTCGGCGAAAAAGGATACGAGCTATATTCGCTTAGGCTCGTTCCCTCCCCGGCGACGCTCGAGATCGTGGTGGACCGCGACCAACCGGTTTCCCTCGAGGACATCGTGGGAATATCCTCGCTCGTCGATTCAATCGTCGATCCGATCGATCCCTTCGACGGCCCTTACACGCTCGACGTCTCGAGCCTCGGGGCCGAGAAGCCGATCGATCCCTCGAGGCTCGAAAGGGCACTCGGGAAGAAGTGCTGCCTCCATCTAAGCCATCCCTACAAAGGGGAAAACGAGCTTACCGGGACGCTTAAGGAAATCGATGGGGAAAATGCCGTCCTCGAAGTAATCGAGAAAGGACGGAAGAAAAGCGTCTCCCTAGCTAGGAAAGACATCGACCGCGCCCATTTAGCGGTCTAGAAGAAGGAAAAAGACATGAACTATCAAATGTTCCTCCAGGCGGCCGAGCAGGTCGCCGAAAGCAAGGGCATCGAAGTAAGCGATGTCCTCGTCGCCATCAAGGAAGCCATTGCGAGGGGCTATACCAAGGCCCTTGGCGGAGGCGACGACGCCGTCGTCGACGTGACCCTCGATGAGGAGCACGGGACGATTCTCATCTCCCAAATCAAGGACGTCGTCCCCGAAGTCGAGGACGATTACCTCGAGATCTCGCCGGAGGACGCCCTCGCGACGGCCGACGAGGAACTCGAGCACATCGAAGAGCGGATCGGCGAGCTTTCGAGCAAGAGCGACAAGGACGAGATCGCCCAGCTCAAATACCTCGCAAGCCTCGTCGACGCGAGCAAGAACCTCACCCGCCCGGGCGACCGCTTCCCGATCTATTGCCCGCTCGAGGACATTGGCAAATACACCTACAACGGCATCAAGAACGCCCTTCGCGGCAATCTCAAGAGCGCCGAGCAGACCGCCCTTTACGAGGTCTACAAAGACCACATCGGCGAAATGGTTACCGGAACCGTCGAAAAGGCGGGCGAGAAGTCCGTTTCGGTCAACATCGGGCGCGCCGTCGTCGAGCTCACCTACAAGGAGCTCATCGGCGACGAGCTCTTCCGGGTTGGCGACCCCATCAAGGTCTACATCCAGGAAGTCAAGGAGACCCGCGACGAAAACGGAAAGGTCATCAGGGGTCCCCAAATCGAGATCACCCGCAGTTCGGCCGGCTTCCTCAAGCGCCTTTTCGAAGAGGAAATCCACGAAATCTACGAGGGCACCGTCGTCATCAAGGGCATCGCCCGCGAAGCGGGGGTCAGGAGCAAAGTCGCCGTCTATAGCAAAGACGAGGACATCGACCCGACCGGCGCTTGCATCGGACCGAAGGGAAGCCGCATCCAGAAAATCGTCCAGCAGCTCGGCAACGGCAAGGAAAAAGAGAAGATCGACATCATCGCCTATAGCGACTACATGCCGCTTTACATCGCCGAGTCGCTTCGCCCGGCCCAGGTGGTCGGGGTCGCGATGGAAGGGGAGGGCGACGACGAGAATGCCCGCCCGAAGGCCGTCTGCGTCGTTTCCGACAACGACGTCCGCCTCGCCGTCGGGCGCAAGGGCGCGAACGTCCGCCTCGCCAAGAAGCTGACCGGATGGGACATCGACATCGTCCCGCTTAGCGAAGCTACTTCCGACGGCATAACCTACACGCCGATCGACGAAATCAGGGAAGCCGCGCAGGCTGCCCGCCGCGAGAAGGAACGCGCCGAATACGCCGCCGCCTCCAAGAAGGCCGCGAGCGAAAAGGCCGTCGAGCCGGCCGTCGAGGCTCCGAAGATCGAACAAGCGGCGCCTGCCCCGGCCCCGGAAGAGAAGCCGGCCGTCGAAGAAGCCCCGGTTGCCCCGGCAAAGGAAGAGAAGCCGGAAGCCCCGGCCCCGGAAGAGAAGCCGGCCGTCGAAGAAGCCCCGGCCAAGGAGAAGGAAGCCAAGCCCGTCATCCACACCGAGGTCAAGACGACCACGACCCTCGAGGATCTCGAGAAGGAACTCCAGGAAAAGAAGAGCGAATCCCGTTCGCGCCCCGAGAAGAAACGCCGTCCGCGCCGCATCTCCGAAGAGGAAGTCGAGCGCGTCAAGCCGTCCGAGATGCCTTCGAGCGTCCTCCCCATCTATAGCGACGAGGAACTCGCCGAGATCGAGGCCGAGGAAAGCGAAGAATCCGGCTACGACGACATCGACGAAAGCGACTACGACCAGTACGACAGCTATTACGACGACGACGGGAAGTGAGCATGAAGCGGGAAAGCGTCCGCAAGGACATCGCAAGTTCTTCGCGCTTCCCCAAGAAGGCGATGCGCCGCTACGTCGTCGTCGAGGGAAAGCTCGTTTACGACCGGGAACAGAAGCTCCCGGGACGTGGGCATTACCTCGCCTTCGGCAGCGATGAGGCGGAGGCTGCCAAGCGCTTCCGCAAGATCCTCGGCCGGGAGCTGAGCGAGGAAGAAAAGGGCCTCCTCCATGGATAAGGTCCTTGGCTTCCTCGGGCTCCTCTACCGCGGGAACCGCCTCGTCGTCGGCTCGAAGATCGAGCCGGCGATCAAGCGGGGGTGCCTCCTATTGAAGGCAAGCGACGCCGAGAGCGGCGAGACGATGCGCCTCCTCAAGAAGGCCAAGACCCAATCGCTCCCCGTCCTTGAGCTGCCATATGGAAAAGAAGAAGCGGGCCATGCCCTCGGGCTCGAGGCCTGCTCCCTCATCCTCATCCTCGACAAGAAAGCCGCCCTTCGGCTAGGAAAGGAGATACAAGGTGAAGAAAAACAACCGTCATTTCTCAAAGAAGGCCGTGCAGCAGCGGGCCCGGATCAATAACGTCGAGCGGACCCCGGCCCAGCACCGCGAGAAGAATTTCGCCAAGGTGAACGGCGGGGTGTTCGTCTACTCGAAGCCCCTTTCGGTCGCCGAGCTGAGCGAAGCCATCAACGTCCCCGTCCCGAACATCATCAAGTTCCTCTTCATGCAGGGGAAGGCCGTCACCATCAACCAGATGCTCGACGACGAGATGATCGGGACGATCTGCCTCGAATTCGGCTACGATTTCAAGAAAGAGAAAATCGTCGACGAGGCACACTTCGAGGAAATCGAGATCGACGACGATCCCTCGACGCTCGTCGAGCGCCCGCCGGTCGTCACCGTCATGGGCCACGTCGACCACGGCAAGACCTCGATCATCGACGCCATCCGTCAATCGAATGTCGCCGGCGGCGAAGCCGGTGGCATCTCCCAAGCCATCGGCGCCTACCAAAAGGAACACAACGGCAAGAAGATCACCATCATCGACACTCCGGGGCACGCCGCCTTCACGGCGATGAGGGCCCGCGGAGCCTCGGTGACCGACATCGTCGTCCTCGTCGTCGCGGCCGACGACGGGGTGATGCCCCAGACGCTCGAGGCCATCGACCACGCCAAGGCGGCCAAGAGTGAGATCATCGTTGCCATCAACAAGATGGACAAGCCGGGGGCGAACCCCCGCAAGGTCAAGGAAGAGCTCCTTGCCCACGACGTCATCGCCGAGGAATACGGCGGCGACGTCCTCATGGTCGAGTGCTCGGCCAAGACGAAGGACGGGCTGAACGACCTTCTCGACGCCATCCTCCTCAAGGCCGAGATGATGGAGCTCAAGGCGAACCCGAATCGTTATGCCATCGGGACCGTCCTCGAGGCCAATCTCGACAAGGGAGAGGGCCCGAAGGCCACCCTATTGGTCCAAAACGGTACCCTCAATGCCGGCGACTTCGTCGTCGTCGGCGATATCTACGGCAAGATCCGCCGGATGGTGAGCGAAAACGGCGGCGTCCTCAAGACGGCCGGCCCCTCGACCCCGGTCTCGGTCACCGGCCTTAGCGCCGTTCCGGCCGCGGGCGACCGCTTCATGGCCTTCCCGAGCGAAAAGCAAGCCAAGGAAATCGCCGAGAAGCGGGCCCTCGAGAAACTCGAGAAGACCCGGAGCGGAACCTCGGCCATGTCCCTCAGCGACCTCAATAGCCTCGTCACGGCCGGGCAGGTCGAGGACATCAATGTCATCGTCAAGGCCGACACCGACGGATCGGCCGAGGCGCTCAAGGCCTCGCTCGAGAAGCTTTCGGAAGACAATGTCAAGGTCAAGGTCATTTCCGCCTCGGCCGGCGCCATTTCCGATAACGATGTCATGCTCGCGAGCGCTTCCCATGCCCTCATCTACGGCTTCAACGTCCGTCCCGATGCCCGCATCAAGGCGCTTGCCGAGGAACAGGGCGTCGAGATCAGGCTCCATCGGATCATCTACGAGCTCCTCGACGAGATGAAGGCCGCCATCAAGGGCAAGTACAAGGCCGAGGTGGTGGAACAAGTCACCGGCCAGGCCGAGGTGCGGCACATCTACAAGATCACCCATGTCGGCACGGTCGCCGGGAGCTACGTTACCTCCGGCCTCCTCAAAAACGGGGAGAAGGTCCGCCTACTCCGCGACGGGGCCATCGTCTACGAAGGCGTCCTCGAAAGCCTCAAGCGCTTCAAGGACGACGTGAAGGAAGTCAAGGAAGGCTACGAATGCGGCCTCAAGATCGCTTCCTTCAACGACGTCAAGGAAGGCGACATCGTCGAAGGCTACGAGATGGTGGAGAAGCAATGAGCAAGAACCCGAATGCCTCGCTCCGCCTAAGCGCCCAGATCGCCCGCCTCATTCCCGAGATCATCCTCCGGGAGGTCAAAAACCCCCATGTCGGCATCGTCTCGGTAAACGAGGTCAAGGTGAATGGCGACCATTCGATCGCCAAGGTCTACGTCTCCTTCCTCGGGGCCAAATACCCGAAGCAGAATCTCGAGGAACTCGAGGCGGTCAAGGGGCTCGTGCGAAGCCGGCTCAGCAAGAAGCTCGGCATCTACAAGGTCCCGGAGATCCACTTCGTCCTCGACGAGAGCTTCGATGCGGCCGAAAGCCTCGAGAAAGCCCTCGAGCGGGAAGAAGCCGACCTGGCTGTCCTCGCCTCCAAAAAGGAATGAAAGAAAGTGCCCCTTCCTTAGAAGAGGCGCTTTTCCTTATTCCTCAGGAAAGCCTTTTGGCGTAGTGGCCGTCCGGCCTCTTATGGTAGCCGAGGGCCTCCTTTTCCGCCTTGCTTAGCCCAAGCAGCTCGAGGACCATCGGCGAGCTCTTCTTCGAGAGCTCTTGCTCGAAGTGCTCGACGATTTCCTTCCGCGCCGCCCTGCCTGCTTCAAAACCGAGCAAGGCGTAGCGGTGGCCCTCGATTTTCCTAAGCGAGCACTGCCCGACGACCCTCCCTTTGTCCATCACAAGGTAGGTTTCCGTTCCTTTCGGGGGCATTTTCCTTAGCAAAAGGGCCCTCTCCTTCGTCGAAACGGCCTCGAGGCGAAGGCCCGAGGGAAGATTGCTTCCCTGGAGGAAGGGGAGGTCGAAGCGCCGGTAGTCGAGGAGGGAGGAGGCGAGGTTCTCCCGGCTTTGGGGGAACTTCTCGTATATTTCCTTCAGGAAGTTCTTGGTTTTCTCGCGGTCGGTGAAGCCGTCCGAGGGGCAAACCCGCACCGGGACGGGGAAGCCTTCTTCCTTCGCGGCCCGGCGGATGTCGTCTTCCCGGGCGAGGACGAGGGGGCGGATGAAGGTGATCCGGTTCCGGGTGAGTTCCATCTTCGGGGCGAAGGTGGCGAGCATCGCGGCGTGGACGGCGTTCATGAAGAAAGTCTCGACCATGTCGTCGAGGTGGTGGGCGAAAGCCACCTTGTTGCAGCCTAGTTCGTGGGCGGCCTCGCAGATGGCCGCCTTCTTCATCCTCGAGCAAAGCGAGCAGGGAAGATGATGTCCCTCGCCCTTCCTTATGTGGGAAGAAAGGGCATCGTAGACGAAACTGGCGTCCTTGACGACGAGCCTAGCCCCGATCGCGGCGGCGAAGCTTTCTAGATAAGGCGGCCTTCCGGCCGGGAAGCCGAGGTCGAGATAGACGGCCACGTAGGAAAAATCCTTCTTCGTGAAGTGGCGGTAGCGCTCGAGGGCGGCGAGAAGGACCATCGAGTCCTTTCCGCCCGAGAAGCCGACGGCGATGCGGTCGCCCGGCTCGATGAGCGAGAACATCTCATCGGCCTTCTTGATGGCGGCAAGTACTTTCCGGATGGTATGCATGGGCAGATTCTACCCCATTTCGGGAAGGAAGGCGGCATCGGGCGCTTCCATGCTTACAAAGCGGGCCCCTACCAATATAATTACGGGGCTATGGACGGCGGAATCGTCTTGATCGACAAGGAAGAAGGGCGGGGGAGCCGCTATTACGACGCCCTCCTCTCCAAGGCCTACCCCGGAAAGAAGGCCGGGCACCTCGGGACCCTCGACCCCTTCGCGAGCGGCCTCCTCGTCGTGGCCGTGGGAAAGGGAACGAAGTTCCTTCCTTATCTCGAGGACGAGCCGAAGAGCTACATTGCCGTCCTCTCCCTCGGGGAAAGGCGCGACACGGCCGACCTCACGGGCGCGACGATCGAAAGGGCGGAAGTGTCATCCCTCGAGCTCGATAAGGTCGCGGAGGTTCTCTCTTCCTTCAAGGGCGAGATCGAGCAGCTCCCGCCTTCCTACTCGGCCGTCAAGGTCAATGGCCGTCCGGCCTATAGCTACGCCCGGAAGGGCGAGGCGGTGGAACTAAGGAAAAGGAAGTGCCTCGTCTCCTCGATCAACCTTGTTTCCCTCCGTAAGAAGGAAATCGTCTTCACGGCCTCCGTCTCGAAGGGGACATACATAAGGACTCTGGGCGAGGACATCGCCCTTCGGCTCGGGACGCTCGGCTACCTTTCCTCGCTCCGGCGCCTCTCGATGGGGAAGATGATGGTCGATAGGGCCATCCGCCCCTCTTTCGGGGAAGTCCCGCCCCTCCTCGATCCGCTTCCCTATCTCAAGAAGATGAAGCACTACGAAATCCTCGAGGGGGAGGAAAGGGCGGTACGGGACGGGAAAAGGCTCCGTCTCCCTTCCATTTACGGAGAGGAGGAAAGGGTGCTTGTCACCTACCGCGGGGAAGCGCTCGCCGTTTATCTCAAGGATGGGGACGAGTATCGTTCCGAAAGGGGGCTTTTCTAAGTGGAAGTCATCGAAATCGACGCCAAAACCCGCTCCGACGGGACGAAAGTCACCCTTTGCCTTGGGAATTTCGACGGCTTGCACCGCGGGCACCAGGAACTTTTCCTTGCGGCCAGGAGAAGCGACTTCCTTCCCTCGGTCCTCCTTTTCGAGCCCTCGGCCGAGGCGCTGCTTTTCCCTTCTATCCCCCATCCGGTACTGACCTCCCTCGAGGACAAGCTGCGCCTTTTGCCGAAATACGGGATCGAAAGGGCCTATGTCCTCCATGCCGACCTCGCTTTCTATGCCCTTTCACCGGAGGGATTCGTCAATTTCCTCAAAGAGAGGATTTCCCCTTCCGAGCTCGTCTGCGGAAGCGACTTCCGCTTCGCGAAGGAAGCCAAGGGAACCCCCTCCTTTTTGAGGGAAAGCTTCAAAGTGGAGGAGATACCGCTCCTATTGATCGACGGGAAAAAGGTTTCCTCTTCGTGCCTTAGGGAAATTATCTCCAAGGAGGGAGACGTCGAGCTCGCCACCTCCCTCCTCGGCCATCCTTACGAGATGCGGGGGAAAGTGCGAAAAGGACTCCACAATGGGACGAGGATCGGCTTCCCGACCCTCAACCTCCTGCCCGACGCCCCCTATGTCTATCCGGCCGCCGGGGTTTACGAAGGCGTTTCCTACCTTTCGGGCCTTGCTTACCGCTCACTCATCAACGTCGGGGTGAACCCCACCGTCGGCGCCCTCAAGGAGCCGCAGGTCGAATCCCACCTCCTCGGCTACCATGGGGACGCCTATGGCAAGACCATCTACGTGAGTTTCTCGAGGCGGATCCGCGGGGAGATCAAGTTCGCCTCCCTCGACGAGCTGAAGGCCCAGATCGAGAAAGACAAGGCCTCGATCCTCGCCAAGTAGCCGCCTTTCATCCTTGGCCCGGGCCGCCCGGGCTTTTTTCGCTTGCCAAGCAAAGGGAGGAAAGGCAAAACTCCCGCTTCCTCTTGTCGTTATGACGTGATTTGTTTCTAGCCTTTCTTTGGCTTGATCACGAACCTTCTCCATGGGTGATTTGGCCCAGGGATGTACTTGGGCCTGCCGACCCGCTTGGGCTCAATCTCCCTTTCCCGGA
>CALWAS010000025.1 GCA_944375905.1 uncultured Bacilli bacterium | reverse complement strand
TGACGATTGATTCCACGTATGGATCCGGGACTCCCTTCATTGTGATTTCCTCCACCCGATATCATCCCAGCGGGAAGGAATTGGTTGGAAACAAATCACGTCATAACCGGAATCCCCCATGGGGGATCGGGAGTGGAAACAAATCACGTCATAAATCGATGGAAACAAATCACGTCATAACTACAAACTCCCGCTTCCTCTATGGCCTTGCCACCCACCATCGATTAAAATCGAAGGGTATGAAGACACTGCTAAGGAACGCTCGGATCCTCTCCCTCGAGAAGGATTTCTCCATCCAGGAAGGCGACGTCCTCGTCGAGTACGGCGCCATCAAGAAAATCGCCCCCAAGATCAAGGAAAAGGGCGTCGACGAGACGATCGATTGCCGCGGGGGGCTCCTCTTGCCTGGCTTCAAGAACGCCCATACCCACAGCGCGATGACCTTCGCGCGCTCCTATAGCGACGACCTCCCGCTCCGCGAATGGCTCTTCGACAAGATATTCCCCCTCGAGGCCCTTCTTAGGCCCGAGGACCAGTATTACCTTTCGCGCTTAGCGATCCTCGAATACCTCACGAGCGGGATAACGGCCTGCTTCGACATGTACTACAACCCCCTCGAGATGGCCCGGGCCGCGAAGGAAATGGGCTTCAAGGCCGTTCTTCTCGGGACGGTGACCAAGGACCGCGAATCGGTCGCCGAAATGGTCGAAAGCTATCATGAGATCAACGACGGGAACCCGCTGGTGAGCTATCAGCTCGGCTACCACGCCGAATACACCTGCTCCGAGGAGATCCTCGAGGAGCTTTCCAAGGCCTCTCATAAGCTCCGGTGCCCGATTTATACCCACACTTCCGAGACCTATGGCGAATACGAGGGCTGCAAGGAGCGCCACCACGGGCTTTCCCCGGTCGAGTACGCCGAGTCGCTCGGCCTTCTCGATTACGGCGGCGGCGGTTTCCACGGGGTCGCCTTCTCGAAGGAAGACATCGAGATCTACCGCAAGCACGGCTGCTCGCTCGTCACCTGCCCCGGGTCGAATGCCAAGCTCGCGAGCGGAATCGCCCCCCTTACCGACGTCTTGAAGGCCGGGGTCAACCTCGCGATCGGGACCGACGGTCCGGGCAGCAACAACGGCCTCGACTTCTTCTACGAGATGCGCCTTGCCTCCGTCCTCCAAAAGCTCCGCCTCATGGACCCGACGGCCATGAAGGGGACCGACGTCCTTTATGCGGCGACGGTGGGGGGATCCATCGCGATGGGGCTCCTCGATGCCTGCTACGTGAAGGAAGGACAACGGGCCGACCTCGTCCTCATCGACCTCGACCGCCCGAACATGCGCCCCCTCAACGACATAGCGAACAATCTCGTCTACTCGGGCGGGAAAGACGATGTGAGGATGACGATGGTCGAGGGGAAGGTCCTTTATCTCGACGGCAAGTTCAACGTCGGCTGCCCACTCGAGGAAATCGTCTCCAAGGCCGAGGAAGTGACTTCCCGCCTCAAGTCCGAATACGAGTCGTCCCATCGCTAGTGCAAAGACGAACCAGCCGCCTTTAGGCGGCTTTTCTTCATGTAGTCTTGAAACGGCTGGCAATGGGGTTTATAAGAGTGTGATTTATGGGACAGGCAATCTTCCTTTTCTCGCACGGATTCCATTGCCTCTTCTTTCTCTTTGAAGGAGCCATCTTATGAAACCGAGCCGTTTCCTTATCGTCGCCGCTTTCCTTTTGGGCGGCTGCTCGCCTTTCCCGGGCGAATCGTCGTCTTCTTCTCACGCTCAGGAGTCGCTTCCGGGATCCGAATCCTCTTCCGAGGGCGGAAGCGGGGCTTCGAGCACGGGTTCGGAGGAAGCGCAAATCCTTGCCTCGACCATCGTCTTCGGAACCGGGCAATACGATGAGGGCGACGTCCCGAGCATGGACTCCTTCAGCCAAGGGGGAGAGGGAATCGTCGCCTCGATCGCCGCGGAAAAGTCCTATGCCTCGGATAGAGGCGACAACACGGCCCTGCGGCTCGGCTCCTCCGGAAGCGCGGGGCAGGTCAATTTTTCCCTAGACGATTCCTATGTCCTCTCATCGATCGACGTCTATGGCTACAAGTACAAGAACGACGACGCGAAGATCGGCCTTCTCCTCAACGGAGACGAGGCAGCCTCCCCGGTGGCGGTGAGCTTCGAAAGCGCCCCGGTCATCGGTGAGCATTCCCCCTCGAGCCGCACCGCCTTCTCCTCGCTTGAAGAGAAAGGCGAGGTCTCTTCCTTCGGCTTCTACAACGAAGCGGGCAAGCAGCGCGTCTTGATCGTCGAGATCGTGATTTCCTTCTATGAAAGCGGAGCCCCGTCCGGCGGCGGCACGGTTTCTTCTTCCTCTCAAAGTGAGAGCTCTTCCGAGGAAAGCGTCTCTTCCTCCCAAAGCCAGGGCGGGAACCTCCCCTCGGGAAGCCTCGAGGAGGAATACGAATCCCTCTCGAGCAGCGTCCGGAGCTACTACGAGGACGTCGACCTCTCGAAAGAGGGCGCCAGCCTCAAAACCGACTTCTCCAAATGTATCAAAAGCCACACCAACGTCGGCTACGACGGGCTTTGGGACGTCTATGAGGACAGCGACGACGACGGGAACGGCAACTACTGGGACATGTATAGCGACATCCGCCACCGCCTTGGCACCGGCACGGGCGGCAATTACAGCAAGGAAGGCGACGTCATGAACCGCGAGCACGTCGTCCCCCAGAGCGTCTTCAACAAAAAAAGCCCGATGAGGAGCGACGCCCACCAGGTCATCCCGACCGACGGCTACGTCAACAACCGCCGGGCCAACTATCCCTTCGCCGAGGTGGGGAGCGCCACCTACACCTCGAAGAACGGCTCCAAGGTCGGGAAGTCCTCGACGCCCGGCTATAGCGGAACCGCCTTCGAGCCGGTCGACGAATACAAAGGCGACATCGCCCGGATCAATTTCTACTTCGTGACTTGCTACGAAAGCGAGATGGCGAGCGGCTGGAAATCCTATGCGATGTTCAACTATTCATCGTCGCTCCGCCTTTCCTCCTGGGCCGTCGACATGCTGCTCAAGTGGGCGGAGGAAGACCCGGTGAGCCAAAAGGAGATCGACCGGAACAACGGGGTCTACAAGCACCAGAAGAACCGCAATCCATTCGTCGATTTCCCTTCCCTTGCCGAGGCAATCTTCGCTTAAGGAAGGAAGAAGGAAGACAAAATGCGAAAGGCTATTTTAACGGCGATAGCGGCGTCCTCTCTCATCATCGGCGGCCTGGCGGCCGGGGCGGCGTTTTCGAAGGCAGCGAGGCTAAGCGGGGCCAACGAGACCCACATCGAATGCGCGGACATTGTCTTCGGGACCACGCCGTACTCGACCAACGGCAAGGTGAATGCCGGGCAGATCAAGACTCATGGGGTCGTCCTTTCAAGCGCCACGGCCACCAATGCCTATTACAAGCGCGACGATGACAAAAACTATGCCCTCCGCCTCGGGACCAAAGACAAGATGGGGACCGTCAGCTTCACTTTCGCCGAGCCCTATCGGATCAGCAAGGCCAGGGTATATTGCTACAAGATGGATGAGGACACGGTTCCTTCCATCCTCGTCTACACCGATGCGAGCTCCCAAGACCAAGGCCATTATCAGAAGATCACGTGGTCGGAGGCACCCGACATCAGCGGCGTCGAAGGGGAAAACAGTCTCACTTTCGCCGATCTTGACGGGGAAGACGGCCTTTCGACCGACACGATAACCATCAAGGAGAACGAGATCGGCCGCGCGGCGATTTGCAAGATCGTCCTCACGCTCGTCGCGGAAGGAAGCGCGAGCGTGAACCCGGATGGGCCGCTCGGGGAAGGCTCGATTCCGGACGGAAGCGCCTTCGAATCCGAATTTGCCGTTCTTCCCGAGGCGACGCAGGACTACTATTCGACGATCGATTTCTCGCTTGGGGGCAGCGAGCTAAAGACCTCCTTTTTCTCGACTATATCCGACCATTCGATCATCGATTACGACTCGCTCATGGACCAGGTCTATTCCAAGGCCGACGTCGACGAGGACGGCTATCTTTACGACATCTATAGCGACACCAGCAAGCATCTGCCTTCCGAGGGCTGGTCGAACAACAACTCCAAGGAAGGCGACGGGATGCAGCGCGAACACGTGATCCCTAAATCATATTTCGCTAGCGGCTATCCGATGTATTCCGATGCCTTCTCCGTCCTTCCGGCGGACGGCTTTAGCAACGCCCACCGAAACGACCTTCCCTATGGGGAAGTCGACGTGCCGACCTACAAGACCACGAACGGCTCGAAGAAGGGCGAGAACGTCTATCCCGGCTACGAAGGAACCGTCTTCGAGGTCGGCGACGAATGGAAGGGGGATGTCGCCCGGATCCATTTCTACTTCGTGACCTGCTACGAGGACAGGATGGGAACCGATGGCTGGATTCCCTATCCCATGTTCGACTATTCTTCCCCGCTCGGGCTTAGCGACTGGGCCACTTCGATGCTATTGAAGTGGGCCGAGGAAGACCCGGCCTCCGAACGCGAGATCGAACGGAACGAAATCGTCTTCGGCATCCAGAAGAACCGCAATCCCTTCGTCGATTTCCCTTCCCTTGCCGAGGCTGTCTTTGCCTGAGCCGTTGATTATCGTAAGAAACATTTGGTTTAGATATGAAGAAGACGATTATTGCCGCCTTGGCCGCCTCCGCGCTTTCGCTTGCGGCGGTGGCCGGGGCTTCGAACATCCTCGATGTTTCCAAAATCGACGGGGCGAACGCGACCCACATCGAATGCGCCGACATCGTTTTCGGGACCGGTTCGTACGCCGAAAGCGACGTCCCCGACATGGATTCCTTCATTAGCAGCGGCATCGACATTTCCTCCGTCGAATCGACAAAAGCCTATGCCGGCTCCTATGGAAGTGCCCTCCGGCTCGGCTCCTCGAGCAACGCCGGGTCGATCACCTTCAATTTCGGACGTTCCTACGCCATCAGCAAGGCCCGGGTCTATTGCTACCTTTGGAAATCTAACGAAGCATCGGAATTCACGGTTACGACCGACGCGAGCGGCGACCCCGTCTACCAAAGCCTCGGCAACTGGACCGAAGCACCGGACATCAGCGGCGTCGAAGGCGAGAACAGCCTCGTCTTCTCCTTCCTCGATGGGGGAGAAGGGCTCCTGACCGATAGCCTTAGCATCTCGCAAGGGAAGCAAGGCCGGGCCCTCATCTGCAAGATCGTCCTTACCATCGTCGCCGAAGGGAACGCGCCTTCCGCAAGTTCGAGCTCTTCAGAGGAAATCCCTTCCTCTAGCGAAAGTACCTCGCTTGATTCTTCTACCTCCCATGACGGCGGTGGCGAATCGGCCCTCGACAGCGAGCTCGCGGCCCTTTCCCCATCGGTCCGCGATTACTATTCCGACGTCGATCTCTCCCTCGTCGGCTCCTCCCTCATGGCCGACTTCTCCTCGTGTATCTATCCTCATGTGAATGTCGGCTACAACGGGCTTTGGAGTGTCTATGAGGACAGCGACAACGATGATGGCTGCTATTGGGACATCTATAGCGACGTCCGCCATTGCCTCGGGACCGGGACGGGCGGAAATTACAAAAAGGAAGGCGACATGGTTAACCGCGAGCATATCGTCCCCCAAAGCGTTTTCGGCGAAAAAAGCCCGATGGTAGCCGATGCCCACCATGTCCTCCCGACCGACGGCTATGTGAACGGGAGGCGCAGCAACTACCCCTTCGCCGAGGTAGGGCGGGCCACCTATACCTCGAACAACGGTTCGAAGCTCGGTCCGTCCTCGACGCCCGGCTATAGCGGGACCGTCTTCGAGCCGGTCGACGAGTACAAAGGCGACATCGCCCGGATCAACTTCTATTTCGTCACCTGCTACCGTAGCACCATGGCAAGCGGCTGGGGTTCCTACGCGATGTTCGACTATTCCTCGCCCTTGAGGCTTTCCTCCTGGGCCATTGACATGCTCCTAAAGTGGGCGGAGGAAGACCCGGTGAGCGAGAAGGAGATCGAACGCAACGAAGGCATCTATCTCCACCAGGAGAACCGGAACCCGTTCGTCGATTTTCCGTCCCTAGCCGAAGCCATCTTTGCCTAGGCAAAGAAAACTCATCGTTACAATTGTTTTAATTCTCTTGATTAGTGAAAGCGCTTGCATTAGCGTAGCAAGTGCTTTTTTCATTTTGCGGAGGCAAAAGGATGGAAATCAAGAAACTGAGGATTGCGGCGGTGGCGGCGGTGGCTTGTTGCCTTGCCCTAGGTGGGGCGACGGCTTCCCTTGCCCTAGGCGAGGATGCCAAGATCGCGAGCGCGGCAACTGTTGTCGAGCATTTTGAGGAGAGGGCTCCTGGGATGCTTATCCCAGGCAATTCGGTTTATATTGCGATTGATGACCAAGGCACCGGCGATGGGTATCTTGGTACCGGAAATTATTACGTTTATTATTTTGATAATTCGTCAAATGCCTGGTCAAAGGCCGCTACCGAAGTAAATGGATATGATTTTTCGTTTGATGGTCATTCAGCAACGGTGTATGAAACCATAGTTCCTGATAATCCAAACGGAGACAATTGGGAAACCGCAATCGTCGTTTGTAATAGTTATGCCGGTTGGCCTGAACGTGCGTCATGGCGCCAAACAGTTGATGTCGTTCCTTCTACGGAGACGGATAACTGCATTCAAGTCCGAATTGCGACTAGCAGCGATAACAAACGCCTCTTCTATACGAATCAGATAGAGGCATACAATCGCCTTGCCCATTGGGGTAGTACTCTCAAATGGTGGGGTAACGGCAGCGTTTGCCATGAAGATGGAAATACTCCGTTCGACGAACTGAGCGCGGCTTGGAACGAATCAATAGCATCATTTGAAACATTTGGACAGGACGTGAAATCTTTTATGTCCAATGCGACGATCGATTTTCCCGCGAATGATAATTTCCGCAGTTTGATAACCCAATACGACTATCTTTGCAAGACAAAGTACAACGGCATCTCCGTTCCTGGTAAAGAGCTTGATAACTTCGCCCGGCGATAGGATGGAAAATGTTTAATTAAGAAAAGGAGCCAAAAGCCCCTTTTTTTGTGATTAGTCGCTTAGAAAGCAGATTTGAACCACTTTCCCCTTGTTATCTGAAAGCGGTTTCATGATAATTACAAAAGATTTCATAAAGTCAAAAGAGAAAGGAAGGAGAACTTAATGAAATTAAAGAAGATGGGCTTTACGCTTGGCCTTGCTTCTCTTGCGCTCGGAGGCGTTGCGTTCGTCACGTCTACCGGGACGACAGGAGCGGTGAAAGCGGATGCGGTCGATGGAGAAGCGGCAGACACAGTCAAGGTTTCAATCGTAATTGACGGCGAAGTTGCGAAAGGATTTTTCGAGACGGAGGGCACGCCGTACATCTATTACTATGGCGGAGACTCAGACATGGGATGGGCCGATAGTAAGCCAATGGAGGTGGATCCGTCTCGTCCTAACGCCTGGTGCTACGATGTCCCGGCCGGAGCAACCCACTACATAGTTCGTGATCCAGGTCTAACTAAGCAATCGGTCAATATTCCAGTTTCGCCGCTGTGGTCCGATTGGACCTGGTGCGATGATGTTCTCGATCCATATCTTGCCCTCGGTGCTGCAGGACAGGATGGGAAATACGGCATTTATGCGACTGTCGATCGTCAATACACCTTGACATCAGACATGGTTCGATATTTTGTCCATCGCGGCGATACCGCTTCCGGAAAGTACTTCTATGTCCTAATCGATGGCGAAAACGAAACTTACTATCCTGCCAGCTATGCTGAGGCCGAAATTGCGACCGATACCCAAGGCACTACCTGGTATGCCTATTTTGATCTCCCCTATTCGGAAGTGCTTGGGAAGCAATACAAACTGGTTTCAACCGATGATGCAGTTTGCGCTCTTTGGTATGAGACTGAGGTCTACACCTTTGAGAAGGGCGACAACAACGTCATTCATCAACGCTACTGGGACGAAGCGACGAAAACTCAGAAGATCAGGGACTACAACCCGCTTGATTCCAAGCGCCGCCTCTCCCATTCATTTGTCGGCAATTATGTGCTCCCGTCCTATTACACTTGTCTCGACTCTGATGTTAATGGCTTCATGGCCTTTCCGGAGTTAAAACGGAACTTCATTGTTACCGACGACGAAAGATGGATTGTCGACGGCGACCTTGGTTCAGTTGAAATCAAGGACTATGGCTATGTCCCCGGTACTGAGTCCTATGAAGACTTCTACAACGGTGACAAAGGCGAGGCAATCACCACCAACGCTTGGGAAAAGTACTCAACGATGGAATCACTATACGAAAAAGCCACCGCTCCGGCGGCTGGTGCCCCGACCATCCTTGGGGAAAACGGCAATGATCTCACCATCGCGATTGCTTCGATCGTCGGTGCCATGTTGCTCGGTGTCGGTGCCTACTTCTTCCTCCGCAAGAAGAAAGAAGCCCCTCGCGCCTAATCTCCCTAGATAAAGAAGCGAATAGGGGCTGTTTCAAAACCTCTGGTTTGGAACGGCCCTTTTTTCGTACCCGACTGGCTGGGTTTTGAAACATACTTAGTATGTTTCATTTCCAAAAATCATAAACCGTCGCCCACATGCCAAATTGGGCTTTTTTCGAGTTTGATCCAATTGCCTGCCCAGAGCGGCCCTCAATGCCCGAAACCGCGCATGCTGCCTGGGCGTTTTGCGCCTTGAGCCCAAGCGCTTCAACGGCGGGCGCTTCAGGCGGGCGGCGGCATGGGGCGCCCGGACGCGCCGAAATCCCCGGTTCCCGAGGTTTTGAAACATACTAAGTATGTTTCATAACTAGGAGTCCCCCTCGTCTGCCCCTTCCTTCTCGGCGCGCCTCCTCCCCATCTTGGCCCTTATCCTTGCCGCCTTCTTCGCGAGCCTCTTGGGCGAGGGCTTCTTGAACCTCTGGGGCTCGGTTCCCTCGGGAGCCGTCCACCTGGCCGGCGGCTTCCCGGTCGTGAGGAAGGCGTGGTACTTGCGTAGCGAGCAGCCCAGGAGGCAGAGCATCACCTCGGCGGAGGTCCCCTCGAGGCCCCGCCTCCTGAACCTCCAGAAGCCCATGTTCTGCTTGAGCTCCCCGAAAACCCCCTCGGCCTGTATCGCCCGGTTGACCCTGGCCTCGATCCCCTCGACGGAGAGGAGGTTGGCG
>CALWAS010000024.1 GCA_944375905.1 uncultured Bacilli bacterium | reverse complement strand
TTCTCAAAAATTCACCACCATCTCGCTCAACGAATGGAAGTGGATTGACAAGGCGGGGAACAACGTCGCCCACGTCGTCCAAAGCGCCATAACGGCCCCGGAAGGCGGGGAAACCGGCGGGAGCAGCTCCAGCGAAGAGACCACCCTTACCCCGACTGACAAGGTTCCTGAGAATAACCAAGTCATCGGCGTCGAGCGCGCAAGCACTCCGAAAGGTTTCTACTATTGGACGGGCGAAATGGATGGTCGCTATTTGAAAACGACCACCGTTTTCGCCGAAGCCGCGAAGTTGACCTTCGAAGCCGTTACCGGCGGCTTCGCTATCAAGGTTGCCGACAACAGCTATCTCAATGCGGTTGCGGGTAAGAGCAGCTGGGAAATGGAACTTTCTTCCAACAAGGGCGTCTGGAGCCTTTCCGAAGAGGGCGCTCTTATCACCGATATCAACGGCAAGGGATACTATCTTGGCGCTTATGACACCTACACTACCATGTCGCTGAGCGGTTACTCGCACTTCGGCGGCAATGGAAACTACGCTGCTGAACTGTTTGCCACCGAGCCGGCGGCCAATTAAGATCAACCGGTCTTGATTCAGCAGCCGCAAAAGAAGGCAATGGGCAGGGAGCTTCGGCTCCTTGCCTCTTTTTGTTTTTCAAAAAAACCCGGAAAGGCCCGGGCTCTATAAACGAGAACCGTTCGCTAGGCTACTTCTTCTTTTCGTCTTTCTTTTCCGCGAGGCGGTCGCAGGAGGCGTCGCAGATCCCGAACGTCTCGCATTCGCCCTTGGAACAATACATCTCGGCCAGGCGACGGGCCCGCGGAATGAAAGTCCTGATTTCCTCTTCGTTGTATCCGACCTGGACTCTCCTGTCGTCGACGATGATGGGCCGACGAAGGATGCTCGGATGCGACTGGATGAAATCGATGAGCTCGCTGATTTTCATCGAATCGAAGTCGATGTTCTGCTCGCTCACGATCTTGCTACGCGGCGATATGATGTCGTCCGTGCCATCGATGCATTTGGTTATGATGTCCTTGAGCTCTTCCTTCGATAGGGGGGATGCGAAAATGTCCTTTCCCTCGTAGGGAATGTTCTGCTCCTCAAACCATTTCTTAACTTTTCTGCAAGAACTGCAGGAAGGCGAATAGTAGACTTTTATCATCGCCGTTAATTGTAACCGATTCCTTGCGCCAAGGTGAGGGGACGATGGGGCCCATCTCCATCAGGTGTGGTAAAATTCCGCCCGGAGAAATACCAATAACATGGAACGCATATTGTCTGCCATCAAGCCGACCGGGAAGCTTACCCTCGGCAACTACATCGGGGCCCTTTCCCATTTCAAGGACTTCCAAGACCAGGGCGAGTCGTTCATCTTCATCGCCGATTTGCACGCCCTCACCCTTCCGATCGAACCGGAAGACCTAAGGAACAATTCCCGCGACATCGCGGCCTTTTATCTCGCTTCCGGACTCGACCCAAAGAAGACGACGATGTTCCTCCAAAGCTCCGTCTCCGCGCACGCCGAATTGAACGCCATCGTCCAGAACTACCTCTACATGGGCGAGCTCAAGCGGATGACCCAGTTCAAGGACAAGTGCTCGAAGATGGCCGATACCGCCATCGGCATGGGCATTTTCGCCTATCCGGTCCTCATGGCCGCGGACATCCTCCTTTACGAGGCGACCGAGGTCCCGGTCGGAGAAGACCAGGCCCAGCACGTTGAGCTATGCCGCGATTTGGTTAGGCGCTTCAACCACCGCTATGGCGAAATACTGAAGATGCCGAAGGCCGTCGTTCCGAAGGTGGGCGCCAGGATCATGTCGCTTACCGATCCGAGCAAGAAGATGAGCAAGTCCGACCAGAAAGGCGATATCTTCCTCCTCGACGACCCGAAGACGATGCGCAAGAAAATCATGTCGGCCAAGACCGACATGGGGCCAACCGTCACCGACGACCCGGTCGGAAAGCCGGGGATCCACAATCTTCTCAATATCTATGCATCCCTCGACGGGACGACCATCGAGGAAGCGGCCAAGCGCTTCGAGGGCTTCCGCTATGGGGAGTTCAAGAAGGCCGTTGCCGATAAACTTGACGAGGTCATGATTCCCTTCCGCGCCAGGTACGATCAGATCATCGCCGACAAGAGCTATATCGAAGTGCTTAGGCAAGGGGCCGAAAGGGCAAGGGAAGTCGCCAACAAAACCCTTAGGAAAGTCCAGGAGGCCGTCGGCCTTCTTCTCATTTGATGAGAAAGGGGCTCATCGCAATCGACGTCGACGGGACGCTTGTCGGTCCCTCTCTTTTGCTTCGCCCCTACACCAAGGAAGTTCTATCGTCCCTTGCCGAGGAAGGCTTTACCATCGTCCTTTCTTCCGGGCGTCCTTGGAGGAGCCTTGCCCCCTATTACGAGGAGCTCGGGCTCAAAACTCCGGTCATAACCTATAACGGGGCCCACGCCTTCGACCCGAAGGATCGTTCATTCGAGGAAAGGCGCCTTCCCTTCCCCAAAGAGGAAATTCAGAATGTAGTCGAGGAAATTCTTCCCTACGCGGAAAGCGTCTTCGTCGACGAGGGAGAACGGGCGCTCTTGAATCGGCTCGACCTATATATCGACACCTATTTCCCCTATCTTGAGGGTGACCACGTGATTCAAGAACCTTTCCCCGAAATCCGAAAGGATCCTTTCGTCCTTCTTTTTAAGCGAAAGCTGAACCAAGACGAGCCCTACAAAAAGGCAATCGAAAGATACTTGCCCCTTCGATACAGGGCATGGAGGGAGTCGCCCTATGCCGAGGCGTATTACGAAGGAGTCGACAAAGGCAGCGCCCTCTCTTACGTCATGGGTAAACTGGGATTTTCCAAGAAAGAGACCATTGCCATCGGCGATAGCGACAACGACTACCCGATGCTAGTAACGGCTGGGCACGGCTATCGGATGCCAGAGTCGAGGCAGAAAGTGCTCTTGCCGTTTCCATGCTGCCCCGATACGGCGGAAAACGAAGGCGTAGCCAAGCTTCTAGCATCTCTTTGCCTAAAGTGAAATCGCACGCAAAAAGCCCTTCTTTTATCAAGAAGAAGGGCTTTTTTCTATTTATTGACGGCTATTTGACGCCAATCGACTTCTTGAAGGAAGCGACGATTTTGGAAGCCTTGTCCTTGAGCCCGTCGTCTGTTTTTCCAACGGCTTCGACGTAGAATTTGCTCTTTGGCTCGGTCCCCGACGGACGAAGGGCAATCCAGCTCGTATCGGCCAGATGGAACTTCACGAGTTTCGTCCGGTCGAGCGTAAGCGGGGTCTTCTCCCCGGTCTTTGCGTCGGTCGAGACCAAATCCATGTAATCGTCTTTCCTAACGACTTCGAGGCCTCCGATCTCCTTTGGCTCGGCAAGGTGGGCCCTTTCCATCATCGCATCCATGTCTTCCTTGCCGGAGGATCCCTCGAAATAGATGCTCTCGGCCCCCGTGTAGTGAAAGCCGAATCTCTTTTCTAGATTCTCGTAGGCCACGTCTAGCGGAATGCCCTTCAGATGGTAGTAAAGAGCCATTTCCGAGTACATGAGTATGGCTTGGAGGCCGTCCTTGTCGCGAACGAACGGAGCGATAAGGCAGCCATAGCTTTCCTCATAGCCGAACACGAAGGTAGGCCCATGGCCTTTTTTCTCGTAGTAATCGATGCGGTCGCCGATGTATTTGAAGCCGGTGAGGAAACTCTCGACTTTGAGCCCATAGCCTCTAGCTATCTTGCGTCCGAGATCGCTCGTCACGACGGTATCGTAGACCACCCCGTCATTGGGAAGCGTCCCCTGCTCCTTCCTCGTCATCAAAATGTAGTCGAGGAGGAGGGCAGCGCTTTGGTTGCCCGTAAAGCGCTCATAGGTTCCCTTGCTCGAAAGGTAAGCCACTCCGCAGCGGTCGCCGTCGGGGTCGGTCATGACGATGAGGTCGGCCCGGTTGGCCTTTGCCACCGCAAGCGGCTCGATGTAGGCGTCGGCGTTTTCCGGATTCGGGGACAGGGTTCCACCAAATGCCGGGTCGTGGTTGCACTGCTTTGTGACCGGGATCATGTCATAGCCAAGATCGCGGAAGACGCGAACCGCGTTTTCGTAGGAAGCTCCGTGCTGGGGAGAGTAGACGATCTTGAAACCTTTTTTAGCAAGGTCCTTCCTTAGGGCAATCCCTTCCACCGCTTTGACATAGGCATCGTCGACGCTTTCGTCGAGGACGACATTCTCGCCGTTTTTCGGGGCAGCCTCCGGCTCGACGCTAAGTTCGTCGGGCAGGCAGGAAAGAATTTCCAAAAGCGGAGCGATTTTGGTTGGCGTGAGCTGGCAGCCGTTCTCGTCGTAGACCTTGTAGCCGTTGTATTCCTTCGGGTTGTGGGAGGCGGTGATCATGACTCCGCCGGCGGCATGGAGATAGCGGACCGCAAAGGAAAGTTCAGGCGTCGGGCGAAGGGAATCGAAGACATAGCTCTTGATTCCCATTTTGTTGAGGATGGAGGCCGTTTCGAGCGTGAACTGGCGGGAAAAGAAACGGTTGTCATGGCTGATCACGACTCCTTTTTCCGCATTTGCCTTGTTCCTTAGGAGAAATTTGGCGAAGGCCACCGTCGCCTTGCGGACCGTGAATGAATTCATCCGGTTGGTTCCAGGGCCAAGCACGCCCCGCATTCCAGCCGTTCCGAAGGCAATGTCGCAATAAAAGGCGTCGTCGATTTCCTTGCCCTTCATTTTCCTGATGGCCGATTTGTCCTCTTCGCTCACTTTCTTTGAGGCTAGCCATCTTTCGTAATTGGCTTCAACGATCTTTTCCATGTCAGTTCTTCCTTTCTTCCCGAAGGGAATTTATGAGATCGGCTTCCTTTCTCGATAACGGGGACGAGAACTCCCGTCCGCTCAGCGGAGAAAGGACGCCCTTCAGTTCGCCGAAGGCAAGCCTCTCGGCCCGAAGGAATTGATTTCGCCATCCGTATTTTTCGGCAAACACGCGATTCATTTCGAAATCGCCGTACTTTCCGTCGCCGACGATCGGCCGCCCGACATAGGCAAGATGAACCCGGATTTGGTGTGTTCTTCCCGTTAGCAATTCGCATTCAACGAGGCTTACGTCACCAAGATCTTCAACCGGGTGGACGACGGTTATGGCCGGTTTCCCGCCATTTACGATGGAACAAGCCTCGACGAGCCCCTTCTTACTGTCCTTCTTGAGAGGGACACTTATTTCAATCGTTCGGTCGAAACGTCCCTTTACGAGAGCCAGGTAGCTCTTTTTTATGTCCTTCCGCTCCTTGAAGAGCTCTTCAAGGGCCTTCAGGCCAGCATCTGTCTTCCCAAAGCAGACGAGTCCGGCCGTATTGCGGTCAAGCCGATGGGCCGGGGCCGGTACGAACGATGTATCGGCAGGGTTGAATTCCCCTTTGAAGTAAAGGTAGTCGAGCACTTTCTGGACGAGGGTGTTCGAGCTCCCTTTGTCGTCGCCCATGACGAGGAGGCCGGCAGGCTTGTCGACGATCAAGACGTTCTCGTCTTCGTAAGCAACCGGGATATCGAGGTTGCGTTTGACGGCCGGGCGCGGCTTTGAGAAATCGGCGAGCTGTTCTTTGCTAAGGTAAACGCGAACGACGTCGCCGGCATGGAGGATATGCTCACGCTTGACCCAATGGCCATTCACTTTGACGTCCTTCTTCCTAAAAGCCTTGAAGATATAGGAAAGAGGCGCTTCGCTTAGCCACTTTCTAACGAATTTCTCGACGCGCTGGCCATCGGCGGCGGCCTGAACGACAATCTCTTCCATATGCCGGCCGTATTATACACTAGCCTAAAGGGCTAGCCCACCATGCCGCCTCCCCAAGCCTTTCTTGAAACGGCAACCGTATCTACTTATAATTCCGCTTGCGCTGGAGGAATACCCAAGAGGCCGAAGGGGCGGGCTTGGAAAGCTCGTAGGCTCTTAACCGGGCGCAAGGGTTCGAATCCCTTTTCCTCCGCCACCTTGCAACCAACGCCCCGAACGGGCGAACGATACGAGTCCCTCAAACGGGACTTTTTCTTTGCTTCAATCAAGATGTCATCAGCCTTGGATAAACGGCAATCAAGGTCTTGATAAAGCTAAGTCGCCTTAAAATCTTCTGCAAAAAGCCCGTTTTTCCTTCGATTTGGCATGTCTACCATCGGTAGATATCTTTCAGGCTCCCCAATTTAGGGGTCGTTAAATAGAATGTGGGCATGGATAACATTGAAATCGGGCGGTACCTTTCGGAAATACGCCAGCGAAAGGGAATCACCCAGGCCCAGGAAGCCGAGATGCTAGGCGTTACCAACAAAGCCGTAAGCAAATGGGAATGCGGGGAGTCCCTTCCAAGCGTGGATCTTCTCATGGCAATCGCAAAGCTATACGGAACGAGCGTCGACAACATTCTAAGTTCCGGACGCATCGAGGAAGAGGCGGTTAAAAGGGCAATTGCTTCCAACGCAACCGTTTCAGCCAGTCCTGAAAAGGAAAAAATCTCAAATGAGAAAGTCGGCCTCGCCCTTCATATCTCGAATATCGCGATTGCCGCTCTCGGCATTTTAATCGGCCTCTGCCTAGCCGGCTTTGCCAACGTGGGCGCGGCGCTTATTACAACTTTGGTGCTAGCCATACTGTCTCTTGGGCTCTATCTATCGGCCCATATAGTTGGAGGCGGATCCTCCAGCAAGTTCCCGGCCGTCTCGCTAGGAATGTTCTCGGCCTTGGTCGCCACTCTCGTCGTCGTCTTCTCGTATGCCGTTTTCTTCGGGATAGCGACTCCCATTTCCATCTTCTACCTGCAGCTGACCGACGCCGACTTCCTTGCCGTTTCGCTAGCTACCATCATCCCGCTCGTGGTAAGCCTCGTCGTGCCGGGAGCGATCGGGGAAAAAGAATCGCTTTCCTACCTTCGCTTCGCGAGCATAATCGTCGTCTTTTCCGAGGCCATCATCGTTTTCTTCTATTCCCTCGCATTGAACGACAAGATCTATACATGGGTCGCGATAGGGGTCTCGCTGCTTCTTTTGATCCTCGGCATCCTATCTTGTTTCTTCGGAATCATGAGGGTGATAAGCATCGGCATAGCCATGGTCGCGCCAATCGCCGGATGCCTATTTGCCACGAACGTATGTCAAACCGCGGCCTACGTTATACTTGCCGTTTCTCTCTTCGCGATCGAGATCATCGCCATATGCCTAAAGAAAAAGAAGAAAGTCAAAGTTGAAAGCTGAAAAAAGGGCCTCGGCCCTTTTTTCATAGCTTCAGAACGTAGGAGTGCCCGTGCTCAGTCCGCTTTTTCGGAATGAACCCAAGGCTTTCAAAGCAGGAAATGGAGGCCTTGTTCCAAGTGAAAATCTCCCGGATTTTGACGTTCGCATAGCCTAACTCGCGGGCCCTTTCGACCATCCTCGTTATTACCTCCCGCCCGATTCCCTTTCCTCGGTAAGAGGGATCGCCTATGAGAATCGTGAAATCTTCCTCGCTCATGGATACGTCCCCTATTGGAACGAAGGATCTGCTGTTCTTAGGCAAAACTTCAATGAAATAGAGTTCTCCAACCCGGTCGAGAAAACAATACATCCACTCCAGACGGATTAGATCGTAGGTACCGTCGTCCCCGTCCATCATGAAAACCGTTTCCGGATCCTGATACCAAGGCAGAGCAAAGGCATGGTCGCCTCTTACGCGGCGAAGGCGCAATCCATCCCTGATTTCCAGGACATCGGGCTGAACGTGCTTCATCCGTACATGATAGTTCATTACCGAATTTTTTAAAGGACAGCCGCCAAAAACGGTCAGCGAAAAGAAAAAAGGAGGGTCATTTGACCCTCCCGTTGCCTTTTTATCGGCTATTCGGCTTTCTTCTCGGGTTCGGCAGATGGGGCGGCCGAAGGCTCGCTAGAAGCAACCTCCACCACTTTTTCGCTCGCGGCAATGATCTTGAGGCGCTGGGCCCGACGGAGGGCGCGCTCGCTGTCCATGTCGCTCCGCTTCGCGAAGTAATTGAGATAAATGCAAGCCACGATCGCATCAATGACGATGACAATCGCCCCAAACCAGATGTAAGTGAGTCCCGTCGCGTCTTTGAAAGTCGCTTGGCTGCTCAAAATCCAGTTTTCGCTGTTGAGGACCGGAAGGAAACTTCCGACGAGGCCGAGGACGAGCATGAAAAGCCCGCCGAAGCCGATGATCGAAGTAAGGACGATCCAGAAGATCTCCCAACGGCTGAAACGTCCGATTTTCTTGCTCATCTTGTCTCCTTAAGCCAATTAGGCCTTTTTCATTAGGCCCGTCTTGGGGTCGATTTCCCCTTCGATTTCGACATTCTGGGCGCCTTCGGAGGGAGCCGCGGCCTTGTGGTCGTCGCCCTTGATTACGTTCCCGTCTTTCTTGGCTTGCTCGGCAAGGGCGCGCATGAACGGGACGAAGGTATCGCGGAAAGCCGGCTCGACCGTCCGCACATAGGCTCCGATCTTCTCTTGGGTTGCCTTGATTTCATCGCCGAAGTTCTTTCCTTTCGGAAGGTCGCGGCGACCGGTCATGAATTCCACGAGATGGAAGATATCGTCTTCGGTCGACTTGTAGTCGTCGTCGGTGAGAACCCGGTTGTTCACCCTGACCGTATTGAGGCCCTTGATGACTTCCTGGATGTCGCTCGAGATGAAGCGCGAAGCGGCGCTTTCCTGGCCTTTGTTCTCGCGGCGGGCTTGGTTGTAATCGCCGAAGAGTTTGACGAGGGCATTGACTAGGGTCATGTAGGCGACGCCGCGGTAAAGGCGCTCCTCTGCCTTGTCGACGCCGTCGGCTTCCTTGATGTCGATGCCTTTTTTCTGGGCATCGTTTATGAGTCCCCGAACCATGGCCTCGAGATTCTCGTGAATCGGGAGGACATTTTTGAAGATCTCGATTTTCTGGGCATGATCGACGCGGAGGCCGTCATCGGCATCCTTCACGATGGTCGAATCCTTGCCATAGATGAGGGCGTGCATGTCGCGGATGGCCTTTTCGAGCTTTTCGCCGTTTTCCTTGCTGTTCTTTATGATTTGGTGAAGCGGCGTGTTCTGATCGAGCTCGACGAGAATCGCCTTTTGGCGAAGCTCGAAGGCCTGACGGCTGTATTCGTTTTTGTCGAGGGCATACTCGAGGGTATCCCTGATGATGGCCTTGTAGTTGACAAGGGTTCCAATGACTTCTGAGACTTGGTTCATAGGTGCGGTAATTTTATGCTTCCTTTCTAACGAGGATCCTTCCTCTCCTCGGACGGGTAGAGGTAGCCTTCAAGATCGTAGAAGCGCTTCACGACATGCGCGGCGTGCTCTTTGACGGCGATTGGCGAATGCTCCATGCAGAAGCTGTTTTCCTTGAAAGCCTCGAACATCGAGATGTCGTTACCGGAATCGCCGACAACTAGGACATTATCCTTTTCAATCCGGTTATATTCAAGATAAGAGGCGATTCCGGAGTCCTTTGTGCACCCCTTAGGGGTGATTTCGACTGTCTGACGGCACCAGCTGAATTCGGCCTCCGGGTAACGCCCCTTGAGTATCTCGTTGCACTTTCTCGCCATTTCAACCGCCTTGCCGGCTATTCCGAAAAAGAGCATGACCTTGTAGATTTCGCCTTTCTCGAGTTCCTCGACATAGGCCTTGTCGCTCCTGATCACCGGATCGCGATAGGCGAGCTGGCTTGCCTGGTAAACGGAATAGCACATCCCGGTGAAGCGGCTAACGCCCGTTACCGGCATCACGATATTGCGATGCTTGGTGAAAAGCATCGTGAGGGGGATGTGAAATTCGCGGCCCACCTCTTTGAGCATGGTCTTCACGAAAGCGCGGTCGAGAAACGCTTCCTTGACGTAATGCCCGCCCGAAATCACGAAGGCACCGTTGCATCCGACGACGTCGAGTTCCCGTCCCAAGACGGAAGCGACTTTCTCAGGCGTATAGAGGTTCCGGCCGGAAACGAGCAGAAGCTTTCCGCCATCGTCCATGAAACGATAGATAAAAGCGCGGTTCCCGCCGCTGATCATCCGAATTCGCTTCGGAGGATAGAAGAGCGTGCCGTCGAGATCTACGGCTATAACCTTCCCGTTAACCATGCGGCGTAAATATAGCCTCAAATGTACATAATTTCAAAACGTTTATCTCTAAGAGATAAGGCCGTCAATTGAGCGCTTCGACTTCCGCTTTGAGCGCTTTGACGTCCTTTGTAAAGGAAGCGACATCGATTGCCGACGGCTCATAAGCCGCGACGAAGCGGAATTCCTTCTCGTTTTTGACCAAGAAAGCCAAGTCAAGGAACGTAAAGGAAGCAACCAGCCCTTTGAAAGATGGTTCATAGCTCCGCTTGATTTCGCTTTCGTCGATGAGTCTCCCATCGATTATTCCCTTGAAGCGGGACCTAACAAGGCAAAGCGGCTTAGGAGCAAAAAGAAAATAGAGCGTGATGCGATAGCCTCTTTGCTTCGCCCTCTCAAGGAGCTCTAGGTCGCGGGATTCGCAAAGCGTTGAGACAGCGGCAAACGAGGTTCCTTCGTTTATGCCCTCATAAAGGTCTTTGAGCGGATATCCCTGAAGGAAAGCGTTCTTGAAGGAGCGAACGAAGGTGTCCTTCCCCGAGCCTCGCGGACCAGCGACTATCACCAGGGCCTTTTCCTCAGCTTTCCTCATGGCCTAACCACCTTTTTAACGGCAAGCTTCGCATCGAGCAGCTCCTTGACGCCGTTTCTATATTCGAGAACGATGCGCCCGCCATCCTTATAGGCAACCGGAACGCCAGCCGCAAAGGCGTCGCGCCGGCAATCGGCAAAGGCATCCGCACCTCCCTCGTCTATTAACTCAAGCAAATATTTGCGGTATTTCGGTGATCCTGACGGCCCCAAGTACTTCGTCACCAGCTTTCCCTTTTCCCGGTACATCAGGTAGAAGTACTCCCGGCCTCCGATCAGTTTTCTTGAAAGTGTCTTTTTCATCGGTTTCAATGATAACATCAAAATATTAACTACATATAGGATTATTGTTATAAGATGCCATATTATCTCGATGGACTCGAATTAACAGATGATGTTATTTATTCGTTTTATGAAAAAGAAAGTTGCTGCATTCGACATCCAACCAAAATGAAAAATCCCTCCGCGAAGGAGGGATTAATTCGTTGTTTGCCTAAGACTTTTTCAGTCCATCCGAACATGGTTTTCGGCTTGGATGACGCCGAAACCCTTGTCGAAGCGGCGATAGACGACCGAAATCTCCTCGTCGTCGCTATCGAGATACATGAAGAAGGTATGGCCAAGGGCCTCCATCCTCGTAATGGCCTCGTCTAGGGTCATCGGTTCGAGATAAATCGACTTGGTGCGAACAACCTCCTCACTATCCTCGGCAACCTGTTCTTCCTTAAAATTTTCAAATGCGATCGAACGGCCAAGTCCGCGCTCCTGGTTCTTGACCCGTTCCATCCTCGTCTTGAGGCGGCGCATCTGGTCTTCAAGCTTGTCGATGGCAAGATCGACGGCAGCGTAGAGATCATTGTTGCGAACTTCGGTCCGGAAATCCATTTCCTTCGTGAAAATCGTAATTTCTACCTTCGCCCCGACCTCGTAGCTTTGAACGACGGCGCGGCAAAGGACGTCGTCATTGATCACGAAGTATTTGTCCATGCGAGAAAGCTTCTTCTCGATGGCCGACTTTATGGCGTCGGTTACTTCGATGTTCTTGCCGATGATCTGATATTTCATGGCTATGTCCTCCGTAAGGGTTGTCACCCTATCTATGATTCTATTCTAGTGATTATTGTTGAAAAAAGGAAACCAAGTGACTATTTTCTTCGATGGATTCTAGGAAAATATCGAATTAGCACTTCTTGAAGGAACTAAAGTACTCCTTAAGGGCATCGACCTTGTCGAGATGCTCCCACGGAAGGTCGATGTCGGGACGGCCAAATACTCCGTAATTCGTCGTATCGGCATATTTGAAACTTGGTTTGTTGAGCGAGAACTGCTCGATGATGGCACCCGGACGGGCATCGAAGAACTTCTCGATGGCGTCGAGGATGACACTATCGTCATAATGACGCGTATGGAAAGTCGATAGCCCGATGGAGAGGGGCCTTGCTACCCCGATGGCATAAGCCAATTGGAGTTCGAGGCGATCGGCGGCGCCGGCAGCCACGAGGTTCTTAGCGATGTAGCGAGCGTAGTAGCTTGCGGAACGGTCCACCTTGGTCGGATCTTTCCCCGAAAAAGCACCGCCCCCATGGCGAGAGGAGCCCCCATAGGTATCGACGACGAGCTTGCGGCCGGTAACACCGGTGTCTCCCTTCGGCCCGCCGATCACGAAGCGGCCGGTCGGGTTGACGAGGAAAGGAAAATCGTCGTTGAGCCCAAAGCTCCTTGCGACCGGCTGCATGATTTTCTCGTGGACGAATTCCTTTAACTCGGCAAGTTCGACGCTTTCATCGGTTTGGACCGACATCAGCATGTTATCGATTTTTAGGTTATCGGGATCGGTATAGTCGATGGTGACCTGGCTCTTCATGTCCGGTCTCGCATGGGGGAACTTCCCTTCCTTCCTAAGCTGCGTCGCATAGCGAACGAGCTTGTGTGCGAGAGAAATCGGGAGCGGCATATAGCCAGCGCTTTCCTTCGACGCATAGCCGAACATGAAGCCCTGGTCGCCGGCTCCGGTGTCGATGAGGGCACCGCGGTTGACCCCTTGGGCGATGTCGCTCGACTGTCCATGGACCTTCACCATGATTTCGCAACTATCGCAACCGATTCCGTCTTCCGGCTTGAGATAGCCGATTTTCCTGAGGCAGTTGCGGGCAATGCCTTCGAAGTCGATATCCTTCCAATTGGTAATCTCGCCGCCGATAAGAATGAATTCCTCAGTCGCGAAGACTTCGCATGCCACGTGGGCGTTGGGATCGAGTTCCAAAGCCCGGTCGAGGATCGAATCGGCAATGAAATCGCAGACTTTGTCCGGATGGCCTTCCGATACCGATTCGCTCGTGAAGAGAATCTTCCTTTTTCCCATGTTGTTTTCTCCTAGTTAGCAAGAAACCCCGCCCCACGGGGGAGGAAACTTTCTTCCTAGTGCCATCGTTCCGGGCGTGGGTACCGGCTGAGAGGAAGCACTTACCGCCTATCGGCGGAGTTGCTAGCGGCCTTGTTCGCTCTCCTCGACCGCTTCTTGATGGCCTTTTCTAAGGGCGGATTGTAGATAGTGGGAAGCCATTACTCAAGAAAAATGAATAGAGATAACGAAAAAAGGAACCGCGGTGATATGTACCCAGTTTCCTGGACAAGTTGATCGGATTATATCATAAGGCCCTCATGGATGCCTCCCGGTATTTCGCCGGGGGCATCCATTTTGTTTTGCCCTTGATCCTCCTGTTGTTGTAGTA
>CALWAS010000023.1 GCA_944375905.1 uncultured Bacilli bacterium | reverse complement strand
GTCCCTAGTACGAGAGGACCGGGATTAACGGAGCACTGGTATATCGGTTGTCGCGCCAGCGGCATGGCCGGGTAGCTACCTCCGGAAGAGATAAGCGCTGAAAGCATCTAAGCGCGAAGCTCGCCCTAAGATGAGACTTCCCAATCGCAAGATTCTAAGAGCCCCCCAATGTCAGGGGGTTGATAGGTCAGATCTGTAAGCGCTGTAAGGCGTTCAGGAGACTGATACTAATAGCTCGAGCGGCTTAATTTCACTAGTCCTTTAATTAGGACATTAAGTCAACGCTAATTGATCAAAGATTTGATTGAACGTGTTTGATCGATATATCCGGTTTTCAGAGAACAGGTTGCTCTCTCAAGAAAAAGTCTGGTGGCGATGGCGCGGTGGGCACACCCGTTCCCATCCCGAACACGGAAGTTAAGCACCGCAGTGGTGAAGGTAGCTCCCTCGGGGGCGAGAATAGCGCGCTGCCGGGCTTTTTCTTTTATGTCCTTATGCAAGAGGGGCCTTTTTATTTGTTCCAAGGCCCGATATGAGAAAAAGAAAGGGGATCTGCCGGGCTTTTTCTCCTCGGGAGTTGCTGTTGCCTCCTGAGCAAGGCCCTCTTCGCGGCCAGAGGCGGCTTCTCTACGAGAAGCCTGCCCCTGATTCGGATTTGCCTATGTCCTATTTCGGTGCGATAATACGCCGCAAACCATGGTTACCGACAAGTCCGCCCCGTATGGGGGCATAACGATCAGCAAAGAAGCGATAGCCGAGATCGCCGGCGATGCAGCCACCGAATGCTATGGCGTGGTTGCCTTATCTCCGCGCTCGCGCCTCGCCAAGAATCTCGAGTCCGTCCTGGAACGGAAGGACTATGAGCAAGGCATCTACATTCGCCGGAAAAAAGACGATTACGAAGTCGACGTCTACATCGTGATTGCCTATGGCGTGAAGGTGACCGAGGTTTTAAGCGAAGTCCAAAAGAAAGTCGCCTACGTCCTTCAGAAGACGTTCGGGCTCCCTTTCCGGACGGTCAATGTGTACGTGCAGGACATAAGGGAAATCTCTTAACATGAAAAGCATCGACGGAACCGTATTGAAGCAGCTATTCCTATCGGCTGCGAACAACCTTTACAACCATTATCCGGAAATCGATCAGCTCAACGTGTTCCCGGTACCCGACGGGGATACCGGCATGAACATGAACCTGACCCTTACTTCCGGCTCGAAGGAAATCGTCAACCGGAACGACACTTCGGTCGAGACGATTGCCGCATCCTTTTCGCGCGGTCTCCTAATGGGCGCCCGCGGGAACTCCGGCGTCATTACTTCCCAGATCTTCCGTGGCTTTGCCGATGGAATGAAGGGCCACGAAGAAGTCAATGTCCGCGAGTTTGCCGAAGCCTTCGTCAAAGGGAAGGAAGTTGCCTACAAGGCCGTCATGAAGCCGGTCGAAGGCACGATCCTCACCGTCATAAGAGAATCGAGCGCCGCCCTCATCGAACACGCCAAGAAGGTAACGACGATCGAAGGCGCCCTCGACTTCCTTCTCAAGGAAGCCAAGAAGAGCCTCGAGCATACGCCGGACCTTCTCCCCATTTTGAAGGAAGTCGGCGTCGTCGATAGCGGCGGAGCCGGACTTTGCGTCATCATCGAAGGCATGGCCAAGGCGGCCCACGGCCATTTCGTGGAACGCAATACCGACGAAACGAGGGAAGTCTCCTCTTCCATCTTCCCCCAAAGCCAAAACGCCAAGTATGCCGGCGCTTTGGTAAGCGAAGACGAAGAGGGCTTCGGCTATTGCACCCAGTTCATCCTTCGCCTCGGCGGCCCCGACGATGGCAAGAAGCCTTTCATCGAGGAACGCTTCCGTTCTTTCCTCGATAGCCATGGCAAGTCGGTCGTGATGGTGCGCGACGAGGACATCGTCAAGGTCCACGTTCATACCCTCCAGCCGGGCAGCATGCTCAATTACGCTCAGAATTACGGCGAGTTCCTGACGATCGTCATCGAGAACATGTCGGAAGAGCATCGCAACATCGAACACGGCAACGTCGCTACCGACATGGATAGCAACATCGCCCGTGCCCGGGAAGAAAAGAAGAAGGCCCCCAGGAAGAAGCTGGCCCTCGTTTCCGTTTCCTCCGGTCCAGGGCTCGATGAGATGTTCCGCGAACTCGGGGTCGACGTCATCGTTTCCGGCGGCCAGACGATGAATCCCTCGACCGAGGATTTCGTGAAGGCCATCGAAGAGGCTAATGCCGATACCGTCTACATTCTCCCGAACAATTCGAACATCGTGATGGCGGCTAGCCAAGCTTGCGATGTCGTCGAGTCGACGAAGGCCAAGGTCGTTCCGTCGAAGACGATTCTCCAAGGCCTCGTTTCGGCCATGCAGTTCTCCCCGGATAGCGACGAGGAAAGCAACTTCGAAGCCATGAAGGGCGCACTCAAGGACGTTCATAGCGGCTCGGTAACCTACGCGATCAAGGACACCGACATCGAAGGCGTCCACATTACCAAGGATTACTACATGGCCATGAAGGACGACAAGGAAATCGTTACCTGCGTCAAGGATTCCCTCGATGCCCTTTATGCCCTCGTCGATTCCTTAGTCGACGAGGATTCCTCGCTTCTCACCGTCATCATGGGCGAGGACGTGAAGGAAGATCTATCAGGGGAAATCGAAGAGCACCTTTCCAGCGCCCACCCCGACCTCGACATCGACGTCCGCTCGGGCGGGCAGCCTGTCTATTCTTTCCTCGTCGGGGTTGAATGATGCCCCTAACCAAAAGCCCCCGTTTGAGGTACCTCCTCGAAAAAATGGGGGTTTTTGATTCGCTTTCGGCCATCGAGAAGCTGCCGCGGCGCTATGAAGACTTCTCGCTTACGCCGATGCCTAGCCATCCATCCGATAAGGAACGCTTGGTCCTCCTAGGGCGAGTCGACGGGGCCATTCGCCGCCCCGTGCGTTTCAAGAAAGCCAGTCTGGTGCGCTTTCCGCTTGTCCTTTCGAATGGAGGGCGGATTGATGTCGAGGCTTGGAACCGGGATTACCTTGCCTCGATCCTCAAGGCCGGCGATGAGGTAACGGTTTTGGGAAAGTGGGACCTTTCGCGCAGGGTGCTTTCCCTCGTATCCGTCCGGAAGGGAAAGGTGCCTCCCCAGGAAACGCTAAAGGCCGTCCATTCCTTGCCCGACGGCTTGTCGGAAGCCGTTTTCCAGAAGTTCCTGCTCCGTTGCTTCGAAGACCTCAAAGGACCTTTCGTCGATCCGCTTCCCCCTTCCATCCGGGAAAAGTACCGTCTTCTTCCGACGCTGGATGCCTATCGGGAAGCCCAGTTCCCGACTTCCCGGGAGAATCTATTCAAGGCGATGAGGAGCCTCAAGTACCTGGAAGCCTTCCTCTATGAGCTATTGATCGTCAAAAGGAAGGACATGGACCGGCTGAAACGCCCGCTCCATGAAAGAAAAATCGATTTGCCCAAGTTCAAGGAGTTCGTGAAGGGACTCCCTTTTGAACTTACGGACGACCAGAAAAAAGCGGTGAACGAGGCCTATAAGGACCTGTCCTCGCCTTTTATCATGTACCGTCTACTTCAAGGCGATGTCGGAAGCGGAAAGACCCTCGTTTCCGCCCTTGTCCTTTACCTGAATTACTGCCGAGGATACCAAGGCGCGCTTTTGGCCCCGACGGAGGCGCTTGCCAGGCAGCACTTCGAAAGCCTTTCCAAGCTCTATGGCAAGAATGGACCGAAGGTCGTGCTTCTTTTGGGCGGCCAAAGCGCCGACGATAGGCGCGAGACTCTTCAGGAACTCGCAAGCGGCGAAGCCGACATCGTGGTCGGCACCCATGCGGTTTTTTCAAAGGGCGTGGTTTATGCCGCCCTTCATTTGGCCGTCGTCGACGAGCAACACAAGTTCGGAGTAGCCCAGCGCCTCGCCCTTTTTTCAAAAGGGGAGACGACCGATGTCTACATGATGTCGGCGACGCCCATCCCGCGAAGCCTTGCCCAAGCCGTCTATGGCGATCTCGACATCTCATCGCTTCATTCCTTCCCGAGCGGGAAGCGGGATGTGGAAACGCTTCTTTATGGCTATCACGACAGCCGCACGCAGGAGGCCGTAAGGGCCGCCCTTGCGGAAAACAGGCGCGTTTACGTCGTGGCCAAGGAAATCCACGGAAGCGATCCGCGCCGGAGCGCTGAAGAGATATTCCGTCGCTATTCGCTCCTTTATCCAGGGAAGGTTGTCCTTGCGACCGGGGAAATGGATGCCTCGGAAATCGAGGAGGCCCTCGCCTCCTTCAGGAAGGGAAAAACGCCGATCTTGGTCGCTACCCAGGTGGTGGAAGTAGGACTCGATGTAAAAGATGCGGGGCTGATGATCGTTTACGACGCCTCGCGCTTTGCCCTTTCGAGCCTCCATCAGCTGCGCGGAAGAATTGGGCGCGATGGAAAGAAAGCGACTTTCGTTCTTCTAAGCGATTCCGACGGCGCGGAGAAGCTTTCGATTCTCCTGAAGAGCGACGACGGGTTCAAGATAAGCGAGGAGGATCTCCGGCTCCGGGGCCCGGGCGACATGTTCGGGACAAAGCAAAGCGGAGATCTCTCGTTCGCCCTCCTCGACCCGGTAAGCGATTTGAAGATGCTTTCATATGCCCGGGCCGATGCCATCGCCCTCAAGGAAAAGGAAGGCGACGATTTCGAAATTGCCGTCGGTTATGCCGAACGCGACGGGAAAAGCCCGCTTTTGGCCTGATTTTTCTATTTTTGCCTGCAAATCCCCCTTTCTATTTCATCTTTTTGCCGAAGATCCCATTTTTATGAGAGCCAATGCCCTTTCAGGGCATCCCTAGCCCCGCGAATAGACGGCGTTTATAATGGCTGGGAAAGAAAAGAGAAACTCTATGAAAATCGTCCTAGACATGATGGGCTCCGACCACGGAAGCCAAGCCACGAAGGAAGGGGCTCGCCTTTTCCATAAACGCCACCCGGAAATCGATTTGGTCCTTGTCGGCAAGAAAGACGAGCTTTCCGACATGGATGGCTTTGAAGTCGTCGAGGCCGAGGATGTCGTCGAGATGGACATGGGGGCCATCGAGGTTTTGAGGAAAAAGGAAAGTTCCTTGGTCAAGGCCGTCACCTATTGCGCGAAGAACGGATGCGATGCCGTCGTGAGCGCGGGTTCGACGGGAGCCTTCCTCAGCGCCTCGGCCATCGTTTTGAAGAAGATCAACGGGATTCTCCGGCCGGCCCTCGTCACGAATTTCCCGAATCTCAAAACCGGCGGGCAGGTCACCATCCTCGACATTGGGGCAAGCATTAGGAATACCCCGGAGGAACTATGCCAATTTGCCCTTATGGGTACCCTCTATGCCGAAGCGGTCAATGGATGCCGTTCCCCCAAAGTCCGCCTTCTCTCAAACGGCGTCGAGGAAGGGAAGGGCTCCGATGAAGGCAAGGCGGCCTACAAACTTCTCAAGGAAGACCATTTGATTAATTTCCAAGGCAATGTCGAGGCTAGCAAGGTATTGACTGGGGATAGCGACGTCGTCGTTACTTCCGGTTACGATGGCAACGTCCTATTGAAATCGACCGAAGGAGCCGCCAAAGGGATGAGCGGGCTTATCAAGAAGGCCTTCATGCGCAACATCTTCTCGAAGCTCGGCTATCTGCTCTCCAAGAAGGGATTCGACGGGCTGAAGAAAACCCTTGACCCGCGGTCGACGGGAGGGGCGCTCCTTTGCGGGGTCCGGGCGGTTGCCGTCAAAGCGCACGGCAATAGCGATGGGCTTGGCTTTTCGAACGCAATCGAGGTTGCCTATCGTCTCGCCAACAAGGGCATAGTCGAATCGCTTGAGAAGGCCATGGAGGGCAAATGAGCCTTCCTTCGTCCTTTTTCGCCTTCATGAAGGGCCTTGGCTTCGAGCCAAGGCGCCTTTCTCTATATGAACTCGCCTTCACCCACCCTTCGTCGATCGACTCCATAAGCGAGGAGAGGAAGGATTACGAGCGATTGGAATTCCTCGGCGATTCGCTTATGGGATTCGTCGTGAGCGAGCTTGCCTATCGTTACCACCCGGAGATGGAAGAAGGCAACCTCTCCGTCATCAAAAGCCAGCTGATCCGAACCGAAAGCGAAGCCGGATACGCCTTAAGGCTTGGCCTTCTGCCTTTCGTGAAAGTCGGACCTTCCTTTCAGAAAAAAATCGAGGATTCGCCTTCGGTCCTCGAGGACATATTCGAGAGCTTTCTCGGTGCCCTCTTTCTCGACCAAGGCCTCGATAAGACCTACGATTTCCTTTTTTCCTTCCTCGAAGACGAGGTGGCAAGGAGCGTGCCGCTTCTCAGCAAGAACCCGAAAAGCGAACTGCAAGAGGCTTTGCAAAGCGATCACCGGGAGGCGGTGAGCTATCGTTTGCTCGAAGAGATGGGCCCGAGCCATTCCAAGCGCTTCCTTGTAAGCGTGAACTTCGAGGGCGAGGAAATCGGCCGTGGCGTCGGCAGCAGCAAAAAGGAGGCCGAACAGGAAGCGGCGCGGGCTGCCCTATCGCGAAGGGCAACGGCTGGCAAAGGCCCCTTCGTGCCGGCGCTCGGGTGGATGAAGGATGTTGCAATGTCATCAAAAGACGCCGCAAAAGCTTTGGGGATTGATTGAATATGGGTTTGTTTTCGTATCTAAAGGACAAGTTTTCCAAAAAGAAGGGGGAAGAGAGCTACGTAAAAGGACTAGCTCGTTCGCGAGCGGCTTTTTCCGACCGCTTGGCCCTTCTCGCAAAGCGCCACGCCAAGCTGGGCCCCGATTACTTCGAGGAACTTGAGACGATTCTCATCGAAAGCGACGTCGGGGTTTCCCTTTCCCTTCGCCTCATCGACGAGCTTCTTGAAAAAAGCCGTCAAAACCCGGAGATGACTCCGACGGAGGCCAACGAGGAATTGATCGACATGATGTTCGTCTCCTATGTCGAGAAAGGCGGGTCGATCGTCAATGAGCTTGCATTCGAGCCCGGAAAGACGACCGTCCTCCTCATGGAGGGGGTAAACGGGGTTGGCAAGACGACGAGCATCGCAAAGCTTGCCTACCGTTACAAGAAGCAGGGAAAGAAGATCCTTCTTGCCGCCGGCGATACCTTCCGGGCCGGAGCCGTCGAACAGCTTGGCATCTGGGCCAAGCGGCTGGACATCGAAATCGTGACCGGAAAAGCCAACGCCGATCCTTCCTCCGTCGCTTTCGACGGGGCGAAAAAGGCCAGGGAAGGAGGCTACGACTTATTGATCGTCGATACGGCAGGGCGTCAGCAGACGAAGGCCAACCTCATGGCCGAGCTTGGCAAAATGAGACGGGTGATCGAGAAGGAGCTTCCCTCTTCGCCAATCGAATCGTTCTTGGTAATCGACGCGACGACGGGGCAAAACGGCGTAAGCCAAGCCAAAGCCTTTTCGGAGGCTTCGCCCGTTACCGGGATCGTCATCACGAAGATGGACGGCACCTCGAAGGGCGGCATCATCCTTTCGATCCGCGACGAAATCGGAGCCCCGGTCCGTTTCATCGGCCTTGGGGAGAAAATGGAAGACCTCGTCGAATTCGACCTCGACGAATATCTCCACGCGCTTCTAGTTGGTGACGAGCATGAATGAGCTAGAGAAGAGGGTTCGCCTCGTTTCGCTTCTCCGTATTTACGGCGGACTCCTTTCGCCATCGCAGAAGGAGATCCTTACGAGCCATCTCCTTTATGACCTATCGATCGGCGAGATAAGCGAGGAGCGGGGGATATCGCGGGCAGCGGCCTTCGACGCGATAAAAAAAGGCGATACCCGCCTCGAGGAGATAGAAAAGGCCGTAGGCTTCCTGTCTTTGCGGGAAGGCCTCTCGACCCGCCTCAAAAAGGCGCTGAGTCTCGATGACGATGGCCTTAGGAAGGAAATAGAAGGCATCAAGGAGGATATCGACAATGGCATTTGAAGCCTTATCGGAGCGTTTTCAGGCGCTTTTCAAGAAGATGCGGAAGGAAGATGCCCTTACCGAGAAAAACATGGAGGAAGCCCTCCGCGAGATCAAGGTGGCCCTTCTTGAAAGCGACGTCAATTTCAAGGTAGTCAAGGCCTTCTTGAGCGACGTGAAGGAAAAGGCCCTTGGCAGCGAAGTGACGAGGACCGTCTCCCCGAGCGAACAGCTCATCAAGATCTGCCATGACGAGATAGTGACCCTCCTAGGAGGGGAGGAAAGCGAATTGGCCCTTCCGAAGAAGGGAAAGCTTTCCGTCTACATGCTCGTCGGCCTTCAGGGAACCGGCAAGACGACGACGGCCGGGAAGCTTTCGCTCTTCTTCAAGAAGAAAGATTCCAAGGTCATGCTTTGCTCCCTCGACGTTTACCGTCCGGCGGCAATCGACCAGCTGCGCGTCCTAGCCGGGGAAGCGGGGGTCGCTTTCTACGAGACCGACCCGAAGGAAAATCCGCGCAAGGTGGCCAAGGCAGCCAGGAAGAAGGCCGAGGACGAAGGCTTCGACGCCTTGATTCTCGATACGGCCGGACGTCTTCAAATCGACGAGGCGCTCATGGACGAAATCGGCGACATCGCAAAGGAAGAAAGGCCCGTCGAAACCCTCTTGCTTGTCGATGCCTCGGCTGGTCAGGATGCGGTTAACGTCGCCAAGGCATTCAACGACAAGGTGCGCCTTACTGGCGTCGTCATCTCGAAACTCGACGGAGACGCGAAAGGAGGTTCGGCCCTTTCGATCAAATATCTGACCGGCCTTCCGATCAAGCTTTCGGCAACCGGCGAGAAGCTAAAGGACCTCGAGGCTTTCCACCCCGACCGGATGGCCGAACGGATCCTCGGAATGGGCGACGTCGTCACCCTAGTCGAGAAAGCCCAGGAAGCCATCGACGAGAAAGAGGCCGAAAAAGCGGCTAAGAAGATGATGTCGGGGGAGTTTACCCTCGAGGACATGCTCAAGCAGATGAAGATGGTCCAGAAGATCGGCTCGCTCGGAGCCATCGCCAAGCTCATCCCCGGCATGCCGAAGATAAGCGAGGAGCAGACGAGCAAGGCCGAGGCCGAAATGAGGACCTTCGAGGCGATAATCAATTCGATGACCCCCTACGAGAGGCGCCATCCCGAAATCCTCCGCTTTTCCCATAAGAACCGAATCGCCAAGGGATCGGGGAAGACCAATGCCGACATCAACCGCATCCTCAAGCGCTTCGAGCAGAGCAAGAAGATGATGGAGGAGATGAAAAGGTATCAAAAAAGCGGCAAGCTGCCGCCTGGCTTCCCAATGAGGTGAGCTATCCCTTTTTGATGAATTTACGGCCCTTTTGCAGGGCCTTTTTCATCCATTCGGGTTCTTCGTCCCCTTCGTCCAACTCCCTTAGCAACTTCATTTCCTGCTTGCTGGGAGAATAGGCCGAGAAGAGATCCGGCCGCCGTTCGCGCGTCAAGCGGAGCGCCTCCTTCTTCCTCCATTTGGCAATGGCTTCGTGATTGCCGCTATAAAGGATGTCGGGAATGCTTTTCCCTTCGTAGACATATGGCTCGGCATATTGGGGATATTCGAGGAGGCCGTTGGAAAAGCTCTCGTCGGAAAGGGAATCCTCGCTTATCGCTCCCGGGAGAAGGCGAATGACGGAATCCGCAACGGCCATTGCCGGTATTTCGCCGCCCGTAAGGACGTAATCCCCAATCGAAATCTCCTCGTCGACATAGTCGAGGAACCTTTCGTCTACCCCTTCGTAATGGCCGCAGACAAGGACAAGTTCATCCATTTTTGAAAAACGGACTGCGTCTTCCTCTTTGTAAATATGGCCGCGTGGCGAGAAAAAGACGACATGGGCGTTTTTGCCTGCATTGGCCCGGAGGCAATCGACGATCGGCTGGAGCTGTTCGATGAGGCCGGCTCCGCCTCCCACCGGCGGGGCGTCGACTCGTCGGTACTTGTCCTTTGTATAGGCCCTGATGTCGCAAGATGAAAAATCGACTATGCCTTTGCCGATTGCCCTCTTGATTATCGAGGTGTCGACGAAGGAGTCGTAAAAGCGGGGGAAAAGGGTGAGGACCTTGATCTTCATAGAAGCCCTGGCCTTTCCTTGATTTTCAAGTATCCCCCTTCAAGATTGACTTCGACGACGAATTCGTCGAAGAGAAAGGGGAAATAGAAGGTTTTTCCGCTATTCGAAATGCACCTTACGGACGGAACGCTCGAGAAGGAGTAGACATCGTCAACCTTGCCGAGGACCTTCCCTTCCTCGTTGATCACCGAAAGCCCCTTTAGGTCCTCAAAGCGATAATAGCCTTCGGGCAGGGGAGCGTCCTTTTCGTCGAGGTAGATCCCATACCCCTTGAACGAGAAGGCATCCTCCGGATTGCCTATTCCCTCCAAAAGGACGATCGGTTCGGCCTTCGACCCACGCACATTGAGGAACGAGGTTGAAAAGTCATCCCTTCCCTTTTTCTTAAGCGTTACCTTTTTTCCCGAAACGAACCTCTCTTCCGGAAAGGACGTCAGGGGAGAAACCTTGATTTCGCCATTGACTCCGAACGGGCGGAGAAGATGCCCGATGAGAATGGAACCCATACAAAAGAGGGGCGCCTTATTCGGCGTCCCTGTCCTCCTCGTCGAAACTTTCGAACTTGAGGTGGATCCTCGTATTTTCGTTCTCGGCCTTCGGGGCGATCCCGATGGCTTCGCGCAAGGCATTCGCGACGACTCCGCGGCGGCCGATCAGGCGAGCCGTGTCGGCATCGGAAGCGCAGATGAGGATCGTCACGTCCCTATTCGAATGGCTCGGGAGCTCCCGGATGATGATTGATTCGGGATCCTCGACGAGCGGATCGATGAGGGCGTGGATCGCTTTCTCGTAGTCGATCATTACTTTTTGCTCTTGCTTTCGGCGTACTTGGCCATGATGCCGTGGGCGGTGAACATTGCCTTCACGGAATCGGACGGGGTCGCGCCTTGCTTGAGCCACTTGAGAGCCACTTCTTCGTTGATGGTGGCATCCTTCTCGCCTTTGGCGGGATCGTAGGTGCCGATCTGTTCGATGTAGCGGCCATCGCGAGCGTAGCGGGAATCGGCGGCGACGATCCGGTAGAACGGATCCTTATGGCGGCCGATGCGCGTAAGCCTGATTTTGACTGACATGGGGACTATCTCCTTTTCCGACGGAAAGGTTAGCGGGCTTGCCATCGTCTGTCAAGTAAAAATGCTTTATACATTTTCCACTTGTGCAAAAGGTCTTTTGCCCTTAAGATTTGCCATGCGCCTTTAAGGCGCTACGCGGGCTCCGCTATCTGCGTCACGGACATGAACCCGAAGAGAACCCACTACCCAAAGGAGGAAAAGACATGAACAACAACATCGTTGAAGAAGTCACTTCCCGCCAGCTCCGCAACGACATCCCGGATTTCTCGAGCGGCGACACCGTTCGGGTCCATGTCAGGATCGTCGAAAACAAGAAGGAGCGCATCCAGGTTTACGAAGGCGTCGTCATTCAGCGGCGCGGCCATGGGGTGAGCGAGACTTTCACCGTCCGCAAGATTTCCTATGGCGTCGGAGTCGAAAGGGTCTTCCCGATCAACTCCCCGTCGATTGCCAAGATCGAGGTCGTGCGCCACGGCCGCGTGAGAAGGGCCCGCATCCACTATATGCGCAACCTTTCGGGAAAGGCAGCCCGGATCAAGGAAGTCGAGAAGAAGAGCTCGAAGTAAGCTCCATCGGCTTAGGAAGAAAGAAAGTGACGGACTCCCCCGCATGGGGGAGTTTTCCTTTTCCCTCGCCTTTATCTATAATCACCATTCGATGGAAACAACCCTCTCTCCGCTCGGGACCGCGAAAAAGAAAAGCGTTCGAAGATTCGTCGTCCCCATTTTGAAAGCCTTGGTTTCGCTTCTTTTCGCCTTTATCCTTGCCGTCAGCGCCCAAGTGACGTACATGTACGCGACCTATCAGCCTTTTTTCATTTCTGGAGAGTCGATGTGGCCGACATTGAACTTCTCCTCCCGGTATACGGGAAGCGACGGTTCCTCGACGCTCATCGATCCCTCGACTGGCGATTATCGGGCCCCGGGCGAATATCTTTGCGATTACGGGCTCATGGATTCCTCGGAGGGCTTCATCGAGCGCTTGGAGCGCTTCGACATCGTCGTTTCCTATAGCGAGCGCCCATCCGTGGCGGAGGATGGTACGATCGTCCCGAAAAGCGAAACCCTCGTCATAAAGCGCGTCATGGCCTTTCCCGGGGAAAGCTTCTATTTCTCGACCGAGCCGGACGAACTCGGTGCTTTCTACGTTAAGGGAGTTGGCGAAAGCGAATACCATCTTATCGATGAGACGTTCTACGATCCCTCGCTCCATCCGAATTGGACCGAGGCGGACATCGAGCGGATAGAGGAAGCGATGACGACCGGAACCGTTTATCGTGACGCCGCAAGCAGGGAGAAGTACCCTTATTTGTCGGGAACCCTCGAGGAAGGGGAATATTTCCTCTGCGGGGACAATAGAGCCCACAGCGGCGACTCCCGCAGCAAGGGGGCATTTTCGGAAGCCCAGCTCGTGGGGCGGGCCATCGCGATCATCGGCAAGGCCAAGTATGTCATCCCCGAAAGCGGAACCCCTTCCTACAGCGTTTCCCTATTCGATTATCGGATGCCATGTGATTTCGAATGGCTCATCTCCTAAGGATATGGAAATAGACAGCATTCACCATTTTCCTGGCCACATGCAAAAGGCCTTTCGCTCGCTCGAGCGGCTTCTTTCGCTCGTCGATTTGGTAGTGGAGATCGTCGACGCGCGGGCTCCGAAGGCGACGAGAAACCCTTTTTTGCGCGAGGCCATTTCCAAAAAGAAATCCCTGGTCGTCTTTTCGAAGACCGACTTGGCCGATCCTTCCGTGACGAAACTATGGGCGGCGAAGGCCAAGGCGGACGGCAATGACCCGGTATTGCTCGATCTATCGAAGGAAAAGGCCCTCCCGATTGTCAGCAAGGCCATCGAGCCCCTTCTCAAAGCCAAGCGCGAAAAGGAAGCGCGCTACGGAATGAAAAGGCAGAAATCGCGCCTTTTGGTCGTTGGCATTCCCAATGTCGGGAAAAGCACCCTCATAAACAATCTTGCCGGTAGCCGCCGCGCGAAGGCCGCCAACCGCCCAGGTGTCACTAGATCCGAGCAATGGATAAATCTCCCGGGCGATCTCATGCTGCTTGATACGCCCGGCATCCTCCCATCGAGCTATGACGATGCGCGTGCCGCCCTAAGGCTTTCGCTATTGGGATCGATATCGGAGCAGGTGCTTCCCATCGAGGATCTAGGCCGCGTCCTTTTTGGCTTCATCAAGGAAAACTATCCGTCGGCCTTGTCCTCGCGCTATGGGCTCGAGGACGTGTCGAGCCTCCATGCCGACTTTGTCCTCGATGCCATCGCCTCGAGTCGCGGCTTCCTTCTTCCCGGCGGGAACAAGGACCGCGAAAAGGCCGCTTTGGCATTGCTTAAGGATTTCCAGGCAGGAAAGCTCGGGCGCATAAGCCTCGAAAGGCCTGACGATGCTTGAGGGAGAAAAACCGCTTTGGGCTGCCGGCCGGAATCTGATTGCCGGCAGCGACGAAGCCGGGCGCGGCCCGCTTGCCGGCCCCCTTTACGTTGCCATGGTTGTCCTTCCGAAAGGCTATTCGAACCCGCTTCTAGACGATTCAAAGAAACTGACCGCGAGAAGGCGCGATTTCCTCTTCGATTCGATAAAGTCAGACGCCGTCGCCTATGCAATAGTTCGTTTGTCCGCAAAAGAGGTCGATGAGCTAAACCCCTATGAAGCGTCAAGGCGGGGGATGTATCTTTGCCTGGATGCCCTTTCAAACTGCCAAATCGATTTCCTGGTAACCGACTGCATGCCCCTTCCGAAATCGAGGATCGAAACGATTTCTCCTGCAAGAGCCGACGGCACCTTCCTTTCCGTGGCTGCCGCCTCCATTTTGGCGAAGGTGAGCCGCGATCGGGAAATGACGGAAATCGACCGTCGATATCCCGGCTATGGCTTTGCCAAGAACAAGGGCTACGGAACGAAAGAGCACCTGCTGGCTTTAAGGGAAAAAGGTCCGATCGCGGGGATTCATCGCTTTTCCTATGCACCGGTAAGAGAATTGGTCGAGCGGCAAATCACGCTTTTTTAGGTCTTTTTTGGCTTTGTCCCCTCTATTTACTGGTGGAGGGGAAAATGACAGGACAGCAAGCACTACTTTACCTATCGCTCAAATACAACGGAAATTGGGATCTTATCTATCAGGCGATACGGGAGAAAAAATTCATTGAGCGCGATGAATTCGACCGCCTTTCCAAAATGCAGGTCGGCCCCTACATCACCGTTTTGGACTTGGATTACCCAAAGAGGTTCCTCAATGCCGTGAAGCCGCCTTTCGTTATCTATTACCGAGGGAATCTAGAGCTTTTGAAAGACGAAGGACGTTGCCTTTCTTATGTCGGAAGTCGGAATGCCACCCCTTATGGAGAGCGAATGGCCAAGGAAATTTGCGCGGGGCTAGCCAAAAAAGGCGTTGTGATTTGCAATGGAATGGCCAGGGGAATCGATTCCATTGCCTTGCGCTCGGCCCTCGAAGCCGGAGGAAAGGGAATCGCCGTTTTGGGCTCCGGCATCGAAAACCCTTACCCGAATTCCTCAAGGGATGTCTATGAGCGTCTTCTTCAAGAAGGGCTTGTAATATCCGAATACCCCCTCTCGGCAGAGCCAAAGCGCGATCAGTTCCCACTTCGGAACCGGATCGTTGCCGCCATTGGCAAGGCGCTCGTCGTTGGAGAAGCCTCGCGGCTTTCCGGTTCTCTCATCACCGTCAATTTCGCCTTGGGGTATGGGAAGGACGTCGGCTGCATTCCATTCGAGGCCGGTCTCGAAAGCGGGTGCAATTCCCTAATCAAAGACGGGGCGCATCTCATCGAGACGGCGGAAGACGCCTATGGCTTGCTTACCCCGCCGTAAAAAAGTTTTTGCCGGTTATAAATAATTACCTTATTTATATAGTCGGCAACCGCGCCTCTCTCTTCTTGACGGAGGACGGCGGCGCCTCTAATATCCATCCCGTTTTCAATCATGAAGCTAGTTATTGTCGAGTCGCCGAAGAAGTGCGACACCATCGGCCGCTATCTTGGGCCCGATTACAAAGTCATGGCCTCGCAGGGCCATATCCGCGATCTTTCAACGCGCGGAAAGGGCGGACTCGGGATTGACATAGAGAAGGGATTCAAGCCGGATTTCGTCATAAACAAAGACAAGACGAAGATCGTCGAGTCGCTTAAGAAGGCGGCAAAAGGGGCGGACGAAGTCATCCTCGCTACCGACCCTGACCGCGAAGGGGAAGCGATTTCCTGGCATCTTGCCCAGGTCCTCTCTTTGGACGTCACGTCGACGAAACGGCTTCAGTTCCACGAGATTACCCGTCCGGCCGTCCTCGGAGCCCTCGATGCTCCGGGCCGCATCGATATGAACCTCGTCGAGTCGCAAGAGACCAGGAGAATGTATGACCGGATCATCGGCTTCAAGCTTTCCGGGTTGCTTCAGCGCAAGATGGATTCAAAGTCGGCCGGCCGAGTCCAAAGCGTAACTTTGAAGATGATTTGCGACAACGATGCCGAAATAAAGGCATTCGTCCCGGAAGAATACTGGACCATTTCCATCGTTCTCGACATCGACGGAACGCCTTTTGAGTGTCCGCTCGATAAACTCGATGGCAAGGCCGTTTCTATCAAAAACGAGGAAGAAGCTGCCGAGATCATAAAGCGGATTCCCGACGAAATACCGCTTGCGAGCCTCGTAACCAGCCGCCGAAAGATCGCTAGCAAGCTGCCTTTGATAACCTCCACCATGCAACAGGAGGCCTTCTCCCGCTTCGGCTTTTCCACGTCGAAGACCCAGTCGATTGCCCAGCGCCTATATGAGGGCATGGACATAGCGGGGGAACATGTCGGTCTCATCACCTATATGCGTACCGACTCGACGAGGATCAGCCCCGAGTTCTACGAAAAGCACGCCAAGCCTTTCATTTTGGAGCAATTCGGCCCCGATTACCTCGGCCGGATAAAATACGGAACCAACGCCAAGGGAGAGCGCATCCAAGACGCCCACGAAGCCATTAGGCCGACCGGCACCCATCGGACCCCGGAAATGGTTTCCAAATACGTTTCTTCCGATGAGGCAAAGCTTTATCGGCTCATTTACGAACGGGCCATGGCTTCTCTCATGGCTGACAAGGTTATCGACCAGACGACTGCCGTTTTCGAATCGGGAGGCCTTTCCTTCAAGATGAGCGGGTCGAAGACCGTCTTCAAGGGATACGAAGCCGTCTATGGCAAGGATGCCGAAAAAGACAAAGAGCTCCCATCTCTCGAAGAAGGGAAGCTATACCGGGTTGCCAAAAAGGATAGCGAGCAGAAATTCACGAAGGCCCCGGCCCGCTATAGCGAAGCGAAGGTCGTAAAGATGATGGAAGAGGAAGGGATCGGCCGTCCTTCTACCTATGCCTCGACCATCAAGATGCTAATTGCCCGCGGCTACGTCACCTCGACGAAGGGAATTCTTTCCCCAACCGAAACCGGCCTGCGGACGACCTTCGTCCTCAATAAGTACTTCCCGGAAATCCTTTCCACCAAATACACGGCCAAGATGGAATCGACCCTCGACGAAATCGAGGAAGGAAAGGAAACGGAACTCGAGGCGATGAAGGACTTCTATTATCCGTTCATCGAGAAGTTCGAAGACGTCGAGAAGAAGATGTACAAGGACCCCGATCAGGAAACGGGCGAGATGTGCCCTGTATGCGGGTCGCCCTTGGTAGTCAAGAAAAGCCGGTACGGATCTTTTGTCGCCTGCTCGAATTACCCGAATTGCAAATACATCAAGCGCGAAAAGAAAGAGGCCCCGGTCGAGACCGGCGAGATGTGCCCGCGCTGCGGAAAGCCGCTTGTTATACGCCACGATCGCCGCGGAAAGGAATTCGTCGCCTGCTCGGGCTACCCGAGTTGCAACTACATAAAGGGAAAGGACGAGAAGGGAACGGTTAATAAGACAGTCTACACCGAGGCCGATTACGTCAAGCCGTGTCCTTCTTGCAAAGACGGTCACTTGGTCGTCAAGCACGGTCGGCGCGTCGATTTCCTGGGTTGCACGAATTTCCCAAAGTGCCGCTACCACGAATGGCTTACCCCAAAAAAGGGCAAGGGCGATAAGGAAGGCGAATGAAAACCGTCACCGTCTATGGCGGTGGACTCGCCGGTTCGGAAGCCGCCAATTATCTTTTGAACCGCGGATATGAGGTAAATCTTGTCGAAAGGCGTCCCGAAAAAGGGGACGGAGCCCATGAGTCCGGCATGCTTGCCGAGCTTGTTTGCAGCAATTCCCTTAAATCGGAACGCCTCGACAACGCCTGCGGACTGCTCAAGGAAGAAATATCCTCTCTAGGATCGATTGTCATCGAAAGCGCCCGCAAAAACCGCCTCAATGCCGGAAATGCGCTCGCAGTTGACCGCGAGGGCTTCGCTTCCTACATCTCGAATAAGCTGTTGTCGAATAGCCGTTTTCACCTCATAAGGGCCGAGATCGAATCGCTTCCGGAAAAGGGAATCCTCTGCACCGGGCCTTTGACCGATGGCGCCCTTTTGAACGACCTTTCGGAAATCGGCGGAAAAAGGACATGCCATTTCTTCGATGCAACGGCGCCCCTGATCGACGGTTCGTCGATCGATTTGAATGTCGCCTACCGGAAGAATCGGTTTGAGGAAGGGGAGGGCGACTACTTGAACTGCCCGTTCGACGAGAAAGCGGATTACCTTCGCTTCGTCGACGAACTAGTCCATGCCGAGAGAGCCATGCTTCACGAAGGGGACGATTCCTACTTCGAAGGGTGCTTGCCAATCGAAGTGATAGCATCGAGGGGGCCAATGACGCTCAGATATGGGCCGCTTACCCCAATGGGCCTCGAGCAAGATGGAAAGCGCCGGGCATACGCGGTCGTCCAACTCCGCAAGGATTCGGCCCTTGCCGATGTTTACAACATGGTCGGTTTCCAGACGAATCTCACCTATCCCGAGCAGAAAAGGGTATTTTCGCTCATACCGGGCCTCGAAAAAGCAAGGTTCATCCGCTATGGGCTGATGCATCGCAATTCCTATCTTTCCTCTCCCGACGTGCTCAATGACGACCTCTCTTTCAAATCGCGCCCGTCCCTTTTCGCCGGGGGGCAGCTCATCGGAGTCGAGGGCTATGTCGAAAGCGCGGCTTCCGGCCTTGCCGCCGCGATTTATTACGATTTGCGGGAACGGGGGATGGACTTCGTCCCGATTCCCGTCGATACGATGCTCGGATCGCTCCTCCATTACGTAACCCACGCCGAAGGAAAGCATTTTCAGCCAATGGCCGCTGTCTATTCTCTCTTGCCGCGCGTCAGGAAAGACCAACGCCTTTCCCTCGCCGAGGCTTCCCTTGCTAAAATCGATGCGTACAGGAAGCGCATCGATGAATAGGCCGTTAGACGAATATCTCTCGTTCCTTGCCGCGAGACGGGCCTCGCCAAGGAGCATCGACTCCTATCGACGGGACATTGAACGCTTTTTCGCTTTTCTCGAAAGCGAGGGAATTCTTTTTGACAAGGTGAGCAAAGACGACGTCACGAACTTTCTCTATCTCGAGATGAAGCGCGGCATTTCCAGAAGGTCGAATGCCAGGCGTCTTTCTGCGCTTCGCCAGTTCTATGCGTTTCTCGTCGACAAGGGCTATGCGGGCGGGAACCCGTTTCTTTCCGTCCATGCCCCGAAAATCGCCAAGAAGCTTCCCGATGTCCTTGCCGAAAGCCAAGTCGACGCGCTTCTTAAAAGAAACTCCGAACGCAGCGACGCCCTCGCAAAGCGAGATCAAGCCATTCTTGAATTGATGTACGCTTCGGGGATGCGCGCCAGCGAGATCACGAAGATGGAGCGGGGATGGATAGATTTCGACGAGCGCATCGTTCGGGTTGTCGGAAAAGGAGACCGCGAGCGGATCGTTCCCTTTTCTTACGCTGCCCGCGATGCTCTATTGGACTATCTTCGAAATCTCAGGCCGGAACTTGCCTTGAAGCAGCGAGGGAAGACCGGCGTTGTTTTCCTTTCGAATCGGGGCAAGCCCCTAACGATCCGGGGGCTCGAGTACATCCTAACCGCCATTGAGAAGAAGACGGGACTCAGCCTCGGGCTTCATCCCCACGAACTGAGGCATACCTTTGCCACCCATCTCCTCGAAGGAGGGGCTGATCTCCGCCTGATTCAGGAGCTGCTTGGCCATCAATCCCTTTCGACGACGCAGATTTATGCCCATGTATCGGATAAAGCCATCAACGAGGAGTACCGGAAGCATTTCCCTAGGCAAAAAAATAAAGAGCAATGATTCCGTTTCCCCTGCAAAAGTCGGCTTAATGATTGACTTTTGCGAAATAAGCATCCCGACTGCCAACTTCGTAGTGGTTTTCACCCTTACAGGGTGATAGGATAACGCCCGGCCCCTTTGAGGGCTAATACGCACCTCGTGGATCCAGCGCCTTGTTCCCTTACGGGCGAAAGAGCTTAAAAAGCGTTAGGGTGGTCAGCTGCTAGAAGCGAGGGAGGCATAAACAAATGGAGGTCACCAAAATGAGTGACGAAAAGGAAATCGCGACGGAAACTGCCGCCGCCCCCGCCCCGGAACAGGGCATGGAACAGGTCGTCCGCGACCACTCGCTCCCCATCATCACGATGAGGAAGCTTCTCGAAGCCGGTGTCCACTTCGGACATCAGACCCGTCGTTGGAACCCGAAGATGGAACGTTTCATCTACGGAGCCCGCAATGGCATTTACATCATCGATCTCACCAAGACCGTCGAGTGCGTCAACAAGGCCTACAAGAAGCTCAAGGAAATCGTTGACCAAGGCGGGAAGGTCCTCTTTGTCGGGACCAAGAATTCGTCCCAGGCGGTCGTTCAGGAAGAAGCGCTCCGCAGCGGCTCCTTCTACATCAACAACCGTTGGCTCGGCGGAACCCTTACGAACTTCCGCACGATCCTCGGCCGTATCAAGAAGCTCAAGGAACTCGAGACCATGGAAGCCGACGGCACCTACGAGCGCATGTCCAAGAAGGACCTCGCCATTGCCAAGAAGCTTCAGGAAAAGCTTTCCAAGAACCTCGAGGGCATCAAGGAAATGCGCAAGCTTCCGCAGGCCATCGTCGTTACCGACCCGACTGTCGAGGCCATTGCCGTTACCGAAGCGAACAAGCTTAACATCCCGGTCTTTGCCATCTGCGATACCTCCGATGATCCGGAGAAGGTTGCCTATCCGCTTCCTTCCAACAACGACGGCAGCAACGCCGTTCGTCTCCTCGTCTCGGTCCTCGCCGATGCCATCGTCGAAAGCAAAGGCGGCGTTACCTCGGTTGCCTATGTCCCGGATACCGCCGAGGAAGCGACCATGAAGGACGCCATCCGCAACGCCGATATCGCCAATGAGCAGCGCAAGGCCGCCATCCGCCAGCAGCGCAAGGAGCGCGAAGAGCGCTATCGCCGCATGCAGGAAGAGCGCGCCGCCCGCTATGCTGCCCGCCAGGCTGCCAAGGCCGCCGAGGCCGCGGCTCCTGCTGCCAAGAAAGAAGGAGAATAAAATGGCCGACAAGAACACGATCGAACTAATCAAGGCTCTCCGTGAGCGCACCGGAGCCGGAATGATGGACTGCAAGCATGCGCTTGAAGCCAACGACTTCGACATCGAAAAGTCGATCGACTGGCTCCGCGAGAAGGGCATTGCCAAACAAGCCAAGCGCGCCGGACGCACCGCGGCCGAGGGCTTGACCTCCGTTCGCATTTGCCCGAAGTGCGGCAAGGGAGTCATCTGCGAGATCAACTGCGAAACCGACTTCGTTGCCGGAAGCGACAAGTTCCACACTCTCGTCGACAACGTCCTGACCTATCTCATGGACAATGAGCCGAAGGACATCGAAGAAGCCAAGGCCGCGACCGCGACCGCCTTCACCGATGCGGCCCTCGCCGTTGGAGAAAAGCTCGACTTCCGCCGTTACGCCATCATTCACAAGAGCGAGGGCGAAGGACTTGGCAGCTACATCCACATGGGCGGCAAGATTTCCGTTCTCATCGAGCTCGCCAAGGAAGATGAGCAACTTGCCAACAATATCGCGATGCACATTGCGGCCAACAACCCGCTTTATATCTCGCTTGCCGATGTCCCGGCAGCCGATAGGGAGCGCGAGCTCGGCGTTGCCCGGGCAGAGGTTGCCAACGATCCTAAGCTCATCTCCAAGCCGGAAAACGTCAAGGAAACCATTGCCGAGCGCAAGGCCGACAAGGCCCTCTCCGCTTCTTGCCTCCTCCTCCAGGAATATCTCCTCGAAGCCGGCAAGAAGGTCGGCGACGTCCTCAAGGAGCACGGCAACGAAGTGAAGAGCTTCGTCCGCTTCCAGGTCGGCGACGGAATCCAGAAGGATCCCAACCAGGAGAACTAAGAGTTCTATTTGGGCGCGTTCCCTTCGGGGGCACGCCTTTCTTTCGTATAATGGAGGCCGCTATGAAATCAATCTACAAGAAGATAGTTGTCAAGCTTTCAGGCGAAGCCCTTGCCGATGACGGCGACAAAACGATTCTCGACAAGAAGCTGCTTAAGCAGATCGCCAAGACGATCAAGGGAGCGGTGGAACTCGGGGCCGAAGTATCGGTCGTGGTCGGTGCCGGGAACATTTGGCGCGGGCGTTTGGCCGAAAAGGTCGGAATCGAACGCTCGACCGGCGACTACATGGGAATGCTAGGAACGATCATCAATGCCCTTGCCCTTCAAAGCGCCTTCGAGGAAGAAGGAATGCCCACCCGCGTCATGAGCGCCATCGACGTGCCGCAGGTTTGCGAGCCTTATATCCGTCGCAAAGCGATTTCCCATCTCGATAAGGGAAGAGTCGTGATATTCGCCGGAGGAACGGGAAACCCCTTCTTCACGACCGATTCGACCGCGACGTTAAGAGCTCTCGACATCGGAGCGGACGCCATCCTCATGGGGAAAAACGGCGTCGAAGGCGTCTACGACAAAGATCCGCGTCTGAATCCCGATGCTACTTTGCTTGAGCATCTCACCTTCCAGGAGGTAGTCGAGAAAAAGCTTGGGGTCATGGATCTAACGGCCGTTGCCATGCTCGAAACTAGCCCGATTCGCATCCACGTCTATAATATGGACGATCCCGACGCGCTCCTTAGAATCCTAAAGGGCGAGAAGGTCGGAAGCATTATCAGCAGGGAGTAAAACAATGGACGAATACGTCAAGGAAGCCCAAGGGAAGATGGGCAAGTCGATCGAAAGCTTCAAATACGCGCTTTCCAAACTTAGGAGCGGACGGGCCAATCCGGCCATCCTTTCCGGCATCATGTGCGACTATTACGGGGACAAAATGGACATCACGGCCCTTTCCTCGATTTCGATGCCAGAGCCGCGCCAGCTTCTCGTCAAGCCCTATAGCCGCGACGACCTCAAGGCAATCGCCGCCGCCATCGCCGGGGCCAACATCGGCATTAACCCGCAAGTCGAGGCCGATTGCATCCGACTCATCGTTCCGCCGCTTACCGAGGAGGTCCGCAAGGACATTGCCAAGCAAGCCAAGGCCCTTGCCGAAGACGCGAAGGTCTCAATAAGGAACATCCGTCGCGATTATCTTGACCTTCTGAAGAAGGACGACACGATGTCAGACGATTACAAGGATCGGGTCGAAGCCGACATTCAGAAAGCCGTCGAAGCAACGAACAAGGAAATTGATTCCATTCTCGCCAACAAGCAGAAAGAAATCATGACCATCTGATTGCATCGATTGAAATCAACTGCAAATCCCGGACAAACATCCGGGATTTTTATTTTATTTCCTCAATGTAGTATAGCCGGCTCCCGCCTTCCCCGCGGACCTTGACTTGATCGCTTAGGCCGGTTCCGGACCAATCCTCATGAAGGGCAACCCGGCCTTGATTGAGGAGCGAGCCCGAAACGACGATGCTTTCCCTGTCGCTTGGTATCCCCTTTCTCTTCCTCAAGAAGGAGACGATCGGGCCTTCGGGATTGAGGTGAAAAGGAAGGACTTGGTTTATGAGCCCTCCAAAGGTTGCGATATCGATGTCGAGCGGCCGCGAAACGACTTTGTACAAGGCAGTCTCCTTGAAGTTGGCGCCCCTAAGAAAGGACGGCGGCACGATGTTTTCTTCTTTGACGAGGAAAGATGCAATGACGGCTCTTTCCCTTACATCGTCGATGAGCTCCCAAACGACTTCGTCGCTTTCCGATGGAGCCTTCAGGAGGACGAAATTGCCCTTTTGGAAAAGAGCTCGATGTTCTTTGTAAAAGTCAATTTGGGAGGCCACTTCCTTGCGCTCGACGGGAGTGAGCTCCTTGCTTGAAAGCTCATAGCCGAAGCCGCCGAACGCAGCGCAGTCGAAGCGAGTGGACAAAGGCGTCTTCCTTAGCGTTTGATGCGATGGCGAAGCCGCCACATGCGAGCCCATGCACGATAGCGGGTAGCCGAGGGCAAGGCCGCTTTGAATCACAAGCCGGGCGATTGGATCGGTATTGTCGCTGGCCCATATTTCCGGGAAGAAGGAGAGAATCCCCAAATCGAAGCGGTTTCCGCCGGATGCGCACCCTTGAAAGAAAACGTTCGGGAAGCGCTCGCTTATGCTTTCCATCAGGCGGTAAAGCCCTTTTGCATACCTATACAGAAAGGCGCCGTCGGGCGGATAGTCGCTAAAGGGGCGGTTCATGTCCCATTTGATGTAGGAAATCGGGGACGAGGAAAGGAGGGACGTAAGCTCATCGAGTATGTGGTCGACGACCTCGTCCTTACTCAGGTCAAGGAGGAGTTCATGCCTACCTCGACTTGGCTTTAGGCCCGGCGAGGAGATGGCATATTCGGGATGGGAACGATAAAGGTCGCTATCCTTGCTAACGGCCTCGGGCTCGACCCAAAGCCCGAACTCAAGCCCGAGCCCGACGATTTTCTTGGCGAGCCGCTCGATTCCGCCCGGCAGCTTTTTCTTGTCGCTTTGATAGTCGCCAAGGGAAGTGGTATCGCTATTTCGCCCCTTGAACCATCCATCGTCGAGAACGAAAAGCTCAACGCCAAGTTTTTTCGCGTCCTTGGCCAAAGAGACGATTTTGGCCTCGTTGAAGTTGAAGTAGGTGCCTTCCCAGTTGTTCAGGAGAACCTTCCGCTCCCGGTTTTTGAAACGCTCGGGCAAAATGGCATCTTTCACAAAGCGGTGATTGCAGGCCATCGCCCCATTGAGACCTCCTTCGGCATAGGAAAGAGTCGCATATGGCGCTTCGAAGGCTTCGCCCGGCGCAAGGCAAAAGCGGAAGCCCTCATCGTCAATGCCGGAGGCGACCCTTAGCTTTCCTTTAGGAGTCAGTTCAAGCGAGTGAAAATGACTGGCCGAATAGACGAGATTGCAGGAAATGACCGGTCCGTCAAAGAGGCCCGTCTTGTCATCGACTACCATGAAGAATGGATTGGCCCTATTCCCGGATACGCCCATGTGGGAAGATATGACTTTCTTGCCGACGGCAAGCTTTTCCCGTAAGCAGTTTGCCTCCGCGGCCCATCCCCCGACGAGTGAAATGAGCTCTGGGTTTTTCAAGAAGAAGTCGCTTTGAAAGGAGGCAAAACGCTCAATCTCGAGCGTTTCTGCCGTTTTGTTTATAAGCCTGACCGTCCTTATCAGGGTGCCGGTTGCCTCGTGCAGTCCATATACGAGATCAAGGAAAAGATCGGAGGCGGCCTCCTTGAAGGAGACGACCAGCGTGGAGGCGATTCCGTGCGGGGTTGGGAGACCGTCTAGCCTCAACGCACCATCCTGCATCCTATGTCCCTCGTAGCGAAAGTCGAACATATAGCCGCGCGATGGGCTTTTCAAAATGATCGACGGCGATGAGTAGTCGCCTTTGCCAAGAAGAGAGAATTCGCTCGGAGCCGCGTCGAGAGAAAAAGACGCATCGGAGTCTTCATCGTAAACGACGCTTGTTCCTGGGACGAAGGGAAGCCGCTTTGCAAAGCTTTCGAGCGGAACGCCGTCATCAAGCAACGGTCCGAAGTAGTCGGTAATCGGCTTCCCCAATGAGTTTATGTGGAAAGCGTAGGTCGAGGATGGCCCGTTGAGCCGGAATTGGAGAGTACCAGAAACTTGTTTAATCATTTTCACCCATAAGATTAACCGATAAACTGGTTTAGGTGCGAGCAAGGAGGCCGCGACAATGGAAATTGAAGGATTTGGCTGGGGATGGAGATTTGCTTTGGGCCACGAGGAGACCGACGCGACGAAGGTTCGTCCTGAGGCGGCCGAGGTGGATTTGCCGCATAATGCCGTGCCTCTTCCTTACAACTGTTTCGACGAGCATGCCTATCGACGCGATTTTTCCTATTGGAAGGAATTCGATTTGGCCCAGCTTGATGGGAAAAGCGTCCTCTTGCGTTTTGAAGGGTTCATGGCCCAAGCCGACATATACCTCAACGGGGTTAAACTCGGCCACTTCATCAGTCTCTATTTCCCGGTCGGGATCGACGTTACTTCCGCCGCAAGGGTAGGTAAGAATCTCCTTTATGTCCATCTTGATGCCGATGAAGATCCCGGCATCCCTCCATTTGGCGGGGCCATCGACTATTTGACCTATGCCGGCATATATCGCCCTGTTCACCTCGAGGTCGTACCGCAAAGTCATTTCTCCTCCGTCTTTGTAAAAGCCAATGCGAAGGGCGAAGTGGAGGTCAAATGTTCGCTGAGCGGCGAAAACGGAAGCATCGACTATGCCATTTACGATGGCGATGATCTCGTGATGGAAAGCACGTCGCCGCGTTTTCTCGTCGATTCCCCGCGCCTATGGTGCCCCTCCGATCCCCATCTTTACGAATTGCGGGTGAGCCATTCGGTCAATGGCGAAATCGAGGAGCGGCGAGTTCGATTCGGTTTTCGGGATGTCGCATGGAAGGAAGACGGCTTCTATCTAAACGGAAAGCACATGAAACTGACCGGTCTCAACCGCCATCAAAGCTATCCCTACATTGGCTATGCGGCTCCGGCCCGCCTTCAAAAAGAAGATGCCCTGATCATGAAAAGAGGCGGCGTCGATGTTGTGAGGACTTCCCACTACTTAGATGGGGAAGCGTTCCTTGAGGCGTGCGACGAAGTCGGTCTTCTCGTCATCGACGAAGTGCCTGGCTGGCAGTATCTTGGCAAAAGCGAGGAATGGCGGAAGAACTATTGCTCGTTCATCGAAGGATTGGTTCTTTCGTCGTTCAACCATCCTTCGGTCATTGCCCATGGCGTAAGAATAGACGAGAGCCCGGACGATCATGACTTATATAGCCGCGGCAATGACATTGCCCGCGCCCTCGATCCAACCAGGCCGACTCTTGGCGTGCGAAATTTCAAGCGGAGCGAGCTTTTGGAGGACATCTATGCCTATAACGATTTCTACGGAAGTCTCCGCAAAGCCTTGATATCTCCTTCGAAAGCGGGGGCGAAGCGCCATCCTTATCTGGTAAGCGAGCATACCGGGCACATGAACCCGACGAAGGCTACCGATTCCTTTTCGCAGCTCATTTCCCAAGCCAAGGATCACGAAAGAAAGATCGACGCTTTCTACAAAGACAAAAACATTGCAGCCTGCATTGGATGGTGCTTCGCCGACTACAATACGCACGCGACGTTTGGTTCCGGCGACATGGTCTGCGCCCATGGCGTCTATGACATGTTCCGCAATCCAAAGCCGGCGGCTTACGTTTATGCCGCCCAGAAAGACGACCGGCCTTTTTTCGAGCTGCTAACCGATTTCAAGGGCGGCGAATTCAAGGAGGCTGCCTTAGGCGAGATCCCGGTAGCTACCAATTGCGACTATTTCGATCTTTTCCGCAATGGCAAATTCGTCAAGCGCTTCCATCCCAAAAGGGCGAAGAAAGGGATCCCCCATCCTCTTTTCTATGTGGACGAAGTCGTTGGCGATGCTTTGAGCGATCCGCGCTTCGTCGGAAAAGACCGGGCCATGATCGCGCATCTTCTTTCCCTCGTGTCGATTACTATCCTCAAGGGATGGAAAATCCCTGATTACCTTAAAGCCGTTTACCTTGTTCTAAAGTATCGCCTTCGCTACCAAGACCTCGTCGATCTTTTCAATAAGGAAACTTCATCGTGGGGTGGGGACGGCAAGGGCAATACCTACCTTTTCATTGCCTACAAGGGCGGAGAGGAAGTGGCGCGTCGCGAGTTTGGCGTCTCCTCCTCCTTCGATTTCATCCTGGAGGCAGAATCCGATGTTCTCGTTAACGGAAATACCTACGACGCGACCTCCATACACGTGCGTTATGTCGACCAGCATATGACAACCATGCGTTTCGCCTCGCGCGTTCTCCACGTGAAGGCCGAGGGACCGATCGAGCTCCTCTCGCCCGAGGATGTTCCGCTTCTAGGAGGGGCAACGACGGTTTACGTTCGCTCGAAGCGGGGTAGCGGGACGGGCAAGCTGCGGTTCAGCTTGGACGGGCTCGAAAAGGAAATGAACATCTTGGTGAAATGAAAAGCCCGGGGCTAATTTGATGCGTGCCCCTCCTCCTGTGTCCAGGATTCGGGGCATGCATCAATTCCACGGGCTTTCTTTTACCTCGTTTTCAATCAAACGGCAGCGGAGTCTTTTTTCTTCCGTTCGTTGATTGCCGCGACCATCTCGTTGTATTTCCGTTCGTCGATTTTGAAAACGAAGGAAGCAATGGCAACGGAAACGAGCATGATGGCCAAGGGAACGATTATCATGCCGATGGCCATGCCGATTTTCTGGTCGCGGGAAACCGAATCGATAATGGCTTGGACTTCATCGTTGAATTCCTGGGCGGATTCGAATCCGCCGTCGTTATTGATGTATTCAAGATCGGAAATGCGGCTCGTTACCGCATAGAGCCCGGTAGCGGCCAAAGTTGCATAAACGAGTCCTTGCTGGATGGCGCTTCCCCATTTGGCCACGAGTGCCCGCATCGATGAAACGAGGGCTTCCTTGCGTTCGCCGAAATTGTATTCGTTGTACTCGATGGTGGATTGGAGCTGAACGATGAGAACGACGGCTATTATCCCCTGGGCAAAGAAGATGAAGACGGCCGGTACATAAAGCAGCCACACGAGCGAACCGTAGGCGACTGGAGTATCGCTGAATAGCGGGAACCCGAGGAAAAGCATTGCTAGATAGCCGATGATCAGGATTCCTCCAGATGCTAGCAGCATCTGCTTGCGGCTTAGCAATTTGGTAAGCAGCGGATATAGGAACTGGGCTATCAGGGTCCCGATGGCATACATGACGGTGAATATGAACTGGATGTTTCCGCCCTTGTCGGAGCCATAGCCATAGTTCAGATAGAAGTAGTACATCCCAAAGGCGACGAGAGTCCCGGCCGCAAGGTAATTTAGAAGGATGGCGATGATGATCCAACGGAATTGGTCGTTTTTTCCAAAGAGGCGGAAGATGTCGCGGAAACGCACTTCCCCGTTTTCTTTTTCCTCGATGGTTTCTTCCCTTCTATCGTGTTCTTTGCAGACGAGGACGAGAACTATCTGCGATATGAGGTAGAGCGTGGTAACCACAATCGCGATCAGTCCATATGTCTCGGCCGACGAGAAGCCGGGGATGGCCCCGACGAGAAGCGGGACCGCGCCATAGACGGCAAATACGCCGACGGAGATGCAAATCTGCATGGCGGTCGTTATGTTGTTTCGCCTCTTTTCGTCGGTCGTGAGCGACGGAAGCATCGACCAATAGGCGATGTCGTTAATCGTCCAAACGATGTCCCAAAGGAAATAGAAAACGCCAAATAGGGCGACGAATCCCCATCCGGTGGGGTGGGCCAGGAAAAGAGTGAGGACTACGATGGTGTTAAGAATGCCGCCTAGGAGAATCCAAGGCTTGTATTTCCCCCATTTGAAGTGGAATTTTTCGATTATCCATCCCATGATCGGGTCATTTATCCCGTCCCAGATGCGGCAAATGATCACGATGATGGAAATGACCGACATCTGGGCGAGGTACGCCGAAGGATCGGCAACGCTCGAAGTCAGAAGCCCGGAAAAGGTGATGTAGGTCAAAAGGAAGCTAGATACCAATTGATAGCATGCATCGCGAAAAACCGAAGCCCCACAATAGACGACTTCGGTCGACCGCGGAGGAATGTCCCCCGTATAGGTAGCGCTCAGATTAAGAATTTTCATTTCGCTTTTCTCCTTCGATTATTATCGAAAGGGGAAAGCGCTTTCACAATACTCAAATTGCAAGCGAGGAGCCGTCGCTGAAGACGATCTGGCTGACTTTGCTTCCCTCAAAGGCCTTTTGAATGGTCGCCTCATCGGGGAGATTGTCTTTTGTTCCGCCGAAGGTGACGGTCTCGACGCTGGTTCCCGAAAGAATCGCCTCGCCCCAGTCAGACACGGTCGCCGGAAGAGAAAAGGAAACGAGCGATTCGCAATTGGCAAAAGCCCGGTCGCCAACGCGCGAAAGAGAAGTGTCTTTCAAATCGACCTCGGCAAGGGCGGTACCGGCGAATGCCTCGTTGCCTATGCGCGAAAGCGATTTGGGGAATTCGAATGAGAGCAGGGAAGCAGAATGGTAGAAAGCGGCATCTCCGATGATTAGCGACGATGGATGGAAACTTCCGTATACGTGTTTTATCCCTGTCAATCCCGAGAAACTATATGAGCCGATTCTGGATATGTAAGAGGAAAAATACAAATCTGAAATCGTAACGTTAAGGGCGGTATTGGCGAAGATATTGCCGGAAGAATCGAAATCTTTGGTTGATGTAACGTATTGGGGAACCGAGTTCAGATCCGGTTGTTCGTAACGTGGGAGCACGAGCGCGTATGCGTCTTCGGAGGGGGCGGAAACGAGCGATAGCGTAGATCCGGATGACTCGCCCGAGCGCTCGTAAGAGAAAACGGCTCCTTCGACAGGGCGATGCTCGGCATCGTAATACCCAGCTCGCGCATCCAAAAGAACGGTTGGCTCGGGATCCACGCGTTGGCTTTCTAAAACCGCGCCGGCGATTATGACGGCCAAGGCGAGAATGTAAATAGCCCCGAAGACGAGGGAAACGATTAGCAAATGCTTCTTTCCCGTTTCGGGACTCATCGTTTTCTTCGATGGGTCCACGACGTTCGATTGGACGATTGGCGGAAGTTCTTCCATTGGCACTAATAATAGGCGAAACGTGAATGGAGACCAACCGAAAAGGGCGTTCAAGAAGGCCGCGCTAATGTATAATCTTGTGCATGGCCAAGAAGACGACGGGCGACGAGCGCATTCCAACCCACGTTGCTTTCATAATGGACGGCAATGGACGCTGGGCCAAGCTGCGCGGGCTTCCCAGGTATTTGGGACATAAGGCTGCGTGCGAAAGGCTTTCTTCTTTGCTCCGGCACTGCCGCGACCTCGGAATCAAGGTAACGTCGTTTTTTGCTTTTTCCACGGAAAACTGGTCTCGCCCGAAGGACGAGGTCGATCATCTCATGGAATACCTTCGCGTCTTCTTTGAAAAGAACATCGATGAGCTCAAAGAGAACGGTACCCGCATACTTGTCTCCGGAGAAATCGATCGCCTTCCCGAAGCCACGCGGGATATCTGCCTTCGCGCAATAGAAGAGACGAAGGCCAATGACCGCTTTTATTTCAATGTCTGCCTCAATTACGGAGGAAGGGACGAAATCGTCCGCGCCGCACGCCTTTTCGCGGACGACTGCGTCAATGGGAAAAGAAAGCCATCCGATTTAACTGAACTTACCTTCAAGGATTATCTTTTCGTGCCCGGCCTGCCGGACGTTGATCTTTTGATACGGACATCAGGCGAGGAGCGCCTCTCCAATTACCTTCTATACGAAATCGCATACGCCGAGTTCGTGTTCACCGATACCTATTGGCCCGATTTCGATGATAAGGCATTGGATCGGTGCCTCGATGAGTATTACAAGCGCAACCGCCGTTTTGGAGGTCTTGGCAATGGCTAAGCCTATCTTCAAGGTCAATTCCACCGGTCCGGAGTACCGGGCCTCGCTCCGCTCAAGAGTCATCGTCGGCTTGATTTTGGTTGCCATTTTGGTTCCCTGCGCCATTGTCGGAAGCTGGGCGTTCTTCGCTTGCATGGGCCTTTTCCTGATTGTTGCCGTGCAGGAAATGGTACGTGCCCCCGGAAAGAAGTACGGGTGGTGGATTTACGTGGTCGCCTACCTCTCAACCCTTTCGTTCACCTATTGGTTCCTTCTCAAGGGGAACGGAGCGGCCTACCTCTCGTCTCAAGAGACGGGCCTGGATTTTGTCTTCTCGTTGGAAAACTACTTCTCAACGCTCGACATTTCGACGATCGGCGTGGCAACTACCATAGGACTCTACTTTCTGATTGCTATTCTCGATAAGGATTTCGGCTTCGACGATGCGGCGTATTTAGTTACTTTCTCGATAATTCTCGGCCTTGGCTTCCAGTCGATTTACTTTCTCCGTTATTTCCCTTTCTATTTGGCCGGAAGCGATGCTTATTCTTCGCTTGCGTGGTACGAAGGGCTTTCCGGAACCGAGGTCATCGGAACCGGCCACTTCGATTACCTAACGTCGACGGAACTCATGTTCTTCGCTCTTCTTGCCGGGGTCTTCAACGACACTTTTGCCTACTTTGGGGGCATATATTTCGGGAAGCATCCCCTCAACAAGCGAATTTCGCCCCACAAAACGATTGAGGGCTTTTTAATTGGGTGGGGATCGTCGACCGCGCTGCTTCTCGTGATAGGCTTCGTTTTGGCGGCGACCGGGTATCCGATCCTCCCCTTCCTCGACATTGAGCATTGGTATTACATCGTCATTTTGGCCGTTGTGCTTCCGCTCGTAGCCGTTCTCGGCGACCTTTCGTTTTCCCTCGTCAAGCGTCATTTCGGCATCAAGGACTTCGGAAACATCTTACGCGGTCATGGCGGTGTCCTCGATCGGATCGACTCCCTCCTTTTCGTAGCGGCAGCGACTTCGATCCTCTGTATCTTCATCGTCAACGGTTGGAATTTCTTCGTATGAAAAAGAGCCTGCTGCTGCTTGGAGCTAGCGGAAACATCGGAACCCAAGCCCTCGATCTTCTTTCCTTGGAGAAAAGTCCTTATGACCTCATTGGCGTTTCTGTAGGAAAGAACGTCAAGCGCCTTAGGGAACTTCTTTCAATGTGGAAAGGGATACGCTACGCGTATGCCGAAGACTGCCGCGAAATAGATTCCCTTAAGTGTGAGTTCCCAAATGTTTCTTTCTTTTCGGGCGAAACGGGACTCGGGGACATCGTCGCCCAATCTGGTGCCGATTACGTTCTTAACGCCCTTGTGGGTTTTGCCGGGCTATTGCCGAGTCTTGTTTCGGCCAAGCTTGGGAAGACTCTTCTTTTGGCGAATAAGGAATCGCTGGTCGTCGGTGGGAAATTGGTTATCGACGGAATTCGGTCCGCCGGCGGTCGCCTCGTGCCGATCGATAGCGAACACGTGGCCTTTGCCAAATGCCTCAATGCGTTGAATGGGCGAAAGGCCAAGCGTTTCATAATTACCGCATCCGGCGGCCCTTTTTACGGCAAATCCCCCATGGAATTATCAAAAGCAACTCCCGAAGACGCTCTAAGGCATCCGACGTGGAACATGGGAAAGAAAATAACCATTGACTCGGCAACGATGGTCAATAAGGGGTTTGAGCTAATCGAGGCCGCTTGGCTTTTCGACGTCGATCCTTCTCTCATTGAGGTTAGGGTTGACCGCCACAGCAGGGTCCATAGCGCCATTGAGCTTGAAGACGGGAAGTTCTTGGCGGATGTCGGCCCGAGCGATATGCACGGGCCGATTGGCTTTGCCCTCGATGGCGGAACGGGATCGGAAGGCGTCGTCGAGTGCTCCGACCTTTCCTTGATCGAAGGCGCTGATTTCGAGCCATTTGATGCCGCAAGCTCGGAAGGAGTCATCCTTCCGCTTGAGGCCTTTGCCCGGGGAGGAACCGCTCCGGCCTCGCTAAATGCTGCCAACGAGATAGCGGTTTCCCTCTTCCTGAGCGGAAAAATTCCCTTTCTTTCCATTTACAAGGCGCTTAGGCTTTCTCTCGGCTACCCGCTTTTGAAGAAAGGAACCGCCCTTTCCTATGACGACCTTCGGGAAGCCGACCTCGAAAGCCGGGAACTTACAAGCAAGGCGTTTGCTCAATAGAAAATGGACATCTTCATTACCATTGTCATCGTAATCGTGCTTCTAGGCATCCTCATCGGCTGCCATGAACTTGGGCATCTTTTCGTCGCGAAGGCCTTTAATGTCTATTGCCTTGAATATTCGATTGGTTTCGGTCCGAAGATCGTTTCGAAGCGGCGCAAGGGCGGCGAAACATATTACAGCCTCCGGGCAATTCCTTTTGGCGGCTATGTTTCCATGTATGGCGAGGGCGTCGAACTCGATGAAGGCCTGAGCTGCCCAAAAGAGCGTTCTCTTGAGGGCATATCGCATCCGCGTCAGGCCCTTATCATGGGAGCCGGGATAACGGTCAACGTCCTTCTTTCCGTCGTGTTTGCTTTCATATACGTAACTTGCTTTCCTCAGTCGTATACGAGCGCTGCCTTCTCGACTGGCATTGGGCCGGACGGAACCCACATCGTCGCCTCCGAGGGATCTTACAACGCTTACATGCTCAACGTCGAGGGCGAGCTTTTCGGCTACGAGATTTCCCCGGATGAGCATCTATATTCGCCAACCTATTTCACCGTCGATGAAGTAGATGCCGGAACGACGGTTCAGCGAGCGTATTTCCTCATTGACGGAAGCGCCGTAGTCGGCGAAAACGAATGCGTTGCCCTTTATCGAATCGAATCGACTTCCGGTTCTAACGACTTTCTTTCCAATATCCGTTTCTTTCAAAAAGAGGAAGGGGTCTTTTTGACGGCGGGCGAGGAGACAATTGGCATAACGTCCATGCCGGATCTCGAGCATCCCGTTTCCCTAGAAGGCGAGGGGGAGGTCACGTTCGAGCTTTCGTTCGTGAGCGTCGGCGCCGACGGCGAAGCCACTTTCGAAAGCCGCCGCTCGCTTGAACTTTCGGGCGCTTATCGGGATGGAAGCCTCGATTTCGATGGAGTGGGGCTCTGGACCTCGTCTTTGGACATCTGGCGGTCTTTCTCCGAGGCGATGCAGGCATTCTGCGAGCTTTACGTTCAGTTCTTCGTGATGATTGGGCAAGGGCTTGCGCAGCTTTTCACTCTTAATTTGGAAGGCCTTGGATCAATAGTGATGATGGGAAGCCAGATGAATGTCCTTACGAGGACAATTGGAATCGGCCAGACCTTTTTCTGGTATGGGTCCGCCCTTTCGCTCAACCTCGCGATTTTCAATCTTTTGCCGATCCCGGGACTTGATGGATGGCAGCTTTTGGTTACCACCGTCGAGGGCACGACAAAAAAGAGGATACCCGATAAGATAAAAACAATCGTCAGTTACATTGGCCTAGGCCTGTTGCTCGTCCTTTTCGTCCTTCTCATCGTCAAGGACGTGCTTCAAGTTGCCGGCATTGCCTGATGTGCGATTTGCCTAGGGCTAACCGCAAGCATTGGCATATCATTTCGACGTCGCTTTTCAGGAGGTAGACTATGGACCGCAAGATGGATCGCTTCCTGTCTTCGATTGGAATCGAAGGCACTCTCGAGGATCTTTCGTTCATCCATTGCGGATGGAAGGACGCGAGCAAGAAGTGCGTTCTTATGTCTATCCGCAAGGAAGAGCCTTGGAATGGGGACGAACTCTCGCTTTTCGAGGAAGCGATTGGGAAAATCGGCTACGAGTACGAAATGAGCTTTTCCTATGGGCGTCCGGTTTCGCTAAGCGATGTCGAATCTTTATTGGCCGATTTTTTCCTTTCGCACTATCGGACGGCCCCTTCTTTTTCCCTCGCCCTTGCCGAGGGTAGAACCATCCTCTGCTTTCCCATCGGAAACAAGGGAACGGATGATATTGCGGAAGCGGTCGCTTCTTTTCAATCGCTTCTGGACTTCCTGACCTATCCTTTCGTTCTGAAGAAGGCCATTAAGAGCGTGGAGGCTCCGCGAAACGGGGAGCCGCTGGAAGAAGAAGAGGATGGAACCGAGGCCGGGAAAGAGCCATTCCGCCACCTCGAGCGCGACGACGAGGAAGAAAAGGAATACCGGGAATCGATGGCTTCGCTAGCGGCCGACTATGTCAGGGGAGTGAAGGAAGAACGGGCAGCAATGAGCGTCCGTCGAGCCACTAGGCGCGGTGACTATCACCATCTCGACGACATTTCGATCATCGAGACGATGGATGGAGGAAATGTCGAAATCGAAGGCGGGGTATACAGCGCCGAAATTCGCCCCAGCAAACGCGGCGATTTCCTTTTGCTTGGCGTCGGCGAGGGAAACGGTGCCGTTTCGGTCAGGGCCACGAAGTCGATGAGCGGCCTGAGCGACGACGAAATGAAATCGTTTCAGCCTGGCGACCGGGTTCTCGTAAAAGGGGCCGTCACCATCTCTACCTACAATTTCGAGCATCAAATCTCCGCGCACGCGATCGAGAAGGCTCCGCCCAAGGAACGTCGCACCGACGACGAACCGGTGAAAAGGGCCGAATTGCACGTCCATACGAAAATGTCGGCCATGGATGGCGTCTCCGACCCAAGCGATTATTTCAAATCGGCCAAGGCCATGGGGCTCGACGCCATCGCCTTTACCGATCATGGCGTCGTTCAGGCCTTCCCAGCCGTTGAGCGGGCTGCCAAGGATAGTGGGGTCAAGCCGATTTACGGCTGCGAGTTCTACATGGTCGACGACCCGATTTACGTCTTCAACCCAGCTCCGATCCCACTCACCAAAGCTCGATACTGCGTCTTCGACTTCGAGACGACCGGTCTATCGTCGCGTTTTGACCATGCTACCGAATTCGGTTGCGTCATCGTCGAAAACGGAGCGGTGGTAAAGCATTTCGATACGTTCATCGACCCAGGCGTTCACATTCCTGACTACATCACGGCCAAGACTCACATCACCGATGAAATGGTTAGGGGATACCCGCGCGAAAAAGAGGCAGTGAAAGTAATTGACGAGGTAATAAAGGGAACGATTCTAGTTTCCCATAACGCTGCTTTTGACGTCGGCTTTCTTAATCATATGCGTTCTTTGGCCGGCCTCCCCCCGATTGACAACCCGGTCGTCGACACGCTCGCTTTGTCCCACTACCTATTTCCGAACGCAGCCCGGCATAACCTAGGCTCTTTGTCCCGCAACCTCAAACTCGACGTCTATGACACCGAGAAAGCCCACCGCGCGGACTTCGACGCGGAGGTCCTCAATAATGTCTGGCAAGTAATCATATCCATTCTTTCAAAAGGAAGAAGCGATCTTACGCATGCCGATTTGGCTAATTTGAAAGGGTCAAACGACGCGATGTACAAGCACCTAAAGCCGGTTCATCTCGTTGCCCTTGCCAAAAACCAAGCTGGGCTCAAGGATCTCTACCGTCTCGTTTCCCTTGCCCACACCAAATACTTGGCGTCTGGGTCGATGCCTAAGATCCCGCGTTTCGAAGTAGAAAAGCTAAGACAGAACCTCTTGCTCGGGACCGCTTGTCTAAACGGCGAGGTTTTTACCGCCGCATGGGAAAAAAGCGCCGCAGAAGCCGCTTCAAAGCTTAAATTCTACGACTATCTTGAAGTTCAGCCCCTGGGAAATTATCTGCCTCTCGTCTATCAGCAGATGCTTACCGAGGAAGAGTTGAAGGAAACGGTTAAAGGACTCATTTCGAGTGCCGACGAACTCGGGATTCCCGTGGTTGCGACATCGGATGCCCACTATGCCGATCCCGAAGAGAAGATCATCCGCGACATTTATATCGTTCAGGATGGCATCAACAAACGGGCCCATCCTTTGAATCAGCATCCCGGCGCCAAAGGACCTAATGACTTCGAGTGGAAACCGAACCCCGATCAGCATCTCCGCACGACGAAGGAAATGCTTTCGGAGTTCATCCCGCTGGTCGGGAAAGAGAAAGCACGGGAAATCGTAATTGACAATAGCAGGAAGATAGCCGCGGAGATCGAGCCAATCAAAATCCTTAAGGATCGGCTTTATGCACCGACTAGCAACCTTCCTGGAACCGACGAAAAACTCAGGGCCATCGTCAAGAAGACCTTCGATACCCGATATGGCGAGCATCCGGACCCGATTCTTGTCGAAAGGGTAAACAAAGAGCTTTCCGGTATAATCGACAACGGCTATTCCGTTACCTACTACATCGCGCATAAATTGGTTCAGAAGGCCCATGATGACGGCTACATCGTCGGCTCTCGTGGGTCGGTCGGATCTTCCTTCGTTGCCAATTTGGCGGGGATCTCCGAAGTCAATCCCCTTCCTCCGCATTATCTTTGCCCCAAATGCAAGGCCTTGATTTGGAACGAGGATCCAAAAATCAGAAGCGGCTATGATCTTCCTCCGAAGAAGTGTCCCCACTGCGGAGCCGACATGATCCCCGATGGGCAGAACATCCCGTTCGAGACCTTCCTTGGCTTCCATGCCGAAAAAGTTCCGGACATCGACCTCAATTTCGCCAATGACTATCAGTCCCGCGCCTTTGCCTACACTAGGACCCTCCTTTCCACGCCTGAGGAAAACGAGAAGATTGCGCGCGGCGAGGAACTCGACAACCCCCATGTCATTCGCGCAGGAACGATCGGCGAAGCGAAGGACAAGAACTGCTTCGGCTACGTTCTTCGATATTACGAGACGGTTAAGCATCAGGAAACGTCGAGGATACCAAGGCCATACGTTGCCTATCTGGCTTACAAATGCACCGGCGTGAAACGTACGACAGGTCAGCACCCAGGCGGAATCGTCGTTATTCCGGCGGACATGGACATTACCGACTTCACCCCGTTCCAGCATCCGGCTGATGACCCGACGAGCGACTGGCTTACCACCCACTTCGAATTCAAGAGCATGCACGACTCGGTTTTGAAGATCGATGAGCTCGGCCACCTCGACCCGCAGGCTTTGCGAATGATGTCACTTCTTACCGGAATCGACGTAACGAAGATTCCGATGAACGACCGGAAGGTCATTTCCCTTTTCTCCTCGCCCGACGCCCTTAAGCTCAGATTCAATCCCCTTGGCTTTAAGACCGGTTCGATTGCCCTTCCGGAATTCGGGACCGATTTCGTTCAGCAGATTCTCGATACCGTCCTTCCTAAATCATTCGACGATTTGCTGATCATTTCGGGCATCAGCCACGGCACGAACGTTTGGCACGGCAATAGCGAGGACTACATCAAAAGCGGCCAGGCTACCCTCCAAAACGTCATTGGCTGCCGCGACGACATCATGAACTTCCTCATTCGGAAGGGAGTGGACGCCTCGACTTCATTCAAGATCATGGAAGACGTCCGCCATGGCAAGGGGCTCAAGCCGGACTACGAAGCCCAGATGAAGGAACACGGTGTTGAGCAGTGGTACATCGACTCCTGCAACAAGATCCAATATCTATTCCCGCGGGCCCATGCCGCTGCCTATGTCATTGCCGCGGTCCGGGTAGCGTATTTCAAGCTATATCACCCTCTCGAGTTCTATTCGGTCTACTTCGCGACCCGCTGCGACGCCTTCGATCTCGATGGGATGTGCGGGGGCTATCAAAAATGCCTAGCTGCCTACCAAAGGCTCGATTCCCAGCGGGGAGCCGTTGGGGACGCGGCCCTCAAGGAACGCGACTTCGAGGTAATGAAATCGCTCATGGCCTCGATCGAAATGTACGATCGCGGATACTCGATCAAAGCCGTGAATCTCTACAAGTCCTTGGCTAAGGAATGGGCCGTCGACGAAGGAGAGAAATGCATTTACGCGCCGTTCCAGGCCGTTCCTAACCTCTCGGAAAAAGCCGCTCAAAGCGTGGTTGAAGCTAGAAAGGACGGGGAGTTCATTTCCGTTGAGGACCTCCAGGACCGGACGGCCCTATCGACGAGCGACATCGATCGCTTGCGTGGGCTTGGAACGCTGGATGGCCTTGGCGAAACCAACCAACTCACGCTTTTCTAGACCTTCCGCTCCGATAGTGCTATATTTACCGGGCCGCGAAATCGCGACGGGACGTAGCACAGCTTGGTAGTGCGCCTGGTTCGGGACCAGGAGGTCACGGGTTCGAACCCCGTCGTTCCGACCACTCGAGGCATGTGCCCGTGGCTTAGGCTGCGGGCTTTTTCTTGCCTATGCCAAACCTCGATTTTTGTTTGTGCGAAGTTATGGCGGTGGTATGATTAGCGCGCTGTCCACGTAGCTCAGGGGATAGAGCGACCGCCTCCTAAGCGGTAGGTCGCAGGTTCGATTCCTGCCGTGGACGCCATTTAACGGCAATTTCTGAGGCATTGTCCTTTTTTTAAGTAAAAAGGCCCGAATGCGACGGGCCGTAAAAAGCTGGTGACTACCTTTGCTTAGAAACTTCCTTCGAAGTCTTCGATAGGCAATATGAACATTGCTCCGTGGATTGATGAGAAGTTGTCGGTATGCTCCCTGATCTTGCTCTTGAGGGCATCGAGCTTGTCCTCGTCCACGATTACGAAGATGGTTGCGTTTTGTCCGGCTTCATGGGTATCCTCGGCGATTTGAGAAAGCGAAAGCACGGCCTTGAAGGCGTCATTGTGAAGGACGTGCTTCAATGAACGGGTCTTGATGAGTGTGCCGTTGTAGCCGCTCTCGATGATGTCGCTGTAGAGCTCGTCTGTGGCCTGCCCTCTTTCAAGGACGGCAAAGAGAATCTTCTTCATGGTTATCCTCGCCCCCATATTATACGGACAGGCATTTAGAGTTCACGAAAAAGGTTGACGGATAGGGCGCTTAGGAATATCTTATGTCTCGCGCACGAAGCGCAAGGTTGGGGCGTTAGCTCAGCTGGGAGAGCGCCTCCATGGCATGGAGGAGGTCGAGAGTTCGATCCTCTTACGCTCCACCAACCAGAAATGAAAAGGGCCTTCTGGCCCTTTTTTTATTCTTTCTTTTCTTTCGGCCCGCTTTCCGTTGCGACTGGATTGCGGTTTACTTTCTTCCATCCGGCCCTAGTAACGATTCCTATTGAGATACATATTGCCCAAACAACCATGAAGGCCGGAGAAAGGAAGATGCCGGCATAACATCCCTTGAGCGTCTTGAGCCCGAGCGCTTTCTTTGATAGAAGGACGGCAAGCCACGTTTGGACGGCATACCCGATATAGTAGACGGCCACGATGTAAAGAACTAAGTATCCGAGTTCGATGAGACTTGTGATCGATTCCTGAGAGGTGATGAAACTGCCCATGAATTCCGGGCCAAACGCATTCACCATGTGGATGATGCAATAAAAGATGTAGTAGGCAGGGAACCACAGGCAGCAGACAAGGGCAACCGGTATGAAGAAAACCTGCATGAAAAGATCGATGAAGGAAAAGCGGCCGGTCGTGAAGAAATGGGCCAAGAACGACCATCCTTTCTTCCAGAAGATCGTGTTAAGCCCATTGCCCATTCTCGTGAGGCGGGCGTAATTGTCCTTAAAGGTAGAAGGCTGGTCTTCGTAAAGAATGGCATCGGCGACGTAATGGACGCGATAGCCTTCCATAAGGCGCTTGAAAGTAAAATCGACGTCCTCGCTCGTTTCGAAGGCATCCCATCCGCCGCACTTCTCAAGTATTTCCATCGAGCAAGTCAATCCGGCCCCGGTTAGCATTGAGTCGAGATGGGCCCGCTCCCTGAAATTGGATGCGATTCTGGAATCGCGAATATAGTAGGTTCCCGATACTTTCGTCCAGGCATTCTGTTCCAGATTGGTTGACGCCTCGAAGCCGCGGGCGATTTGAACGCCGGATTCAAACGCATCGTTCATCTTGGCTAAGTAGTCAGGGTGGGGAAGATTGTCGGCATCGAAGCGAACCATGATGTCGTAGCCTCCGCGCGTCAGCAGTTCCTGGACGCCCCGGGCGACTGGATATGCCTCCATGGCGTGACTAGGATCGCGATCTTCTAGAATGAGAACCTCGGCCCCGGCCTTTCTTGCTTCTTCTACGGTGCGGTCGGTGCAATTATGGGCAACGACGAATAAATCGTATCTGTCGCGTGGATAGTTGATGTTGTTGAGAATATGGGAAACGGTGTGCCCAATGACCTGTTCCTCGTTGTGCGCGGCAATTATGATGCCAAATTTCCTCATCGTCTTGGCTTTGGGAAAATGCCTTGGCTTGAGCCAGAAGAAGAGAATGTAAATAACTTGGAAAACGAATCCTATTGAAGCGACGCCGATGAAAAAATAATTGATGTACTCAAGAATGCGATAAAACGTTTCCATAAACTTGCTTTAACTTACTATATGCTCTTTTGCTCTGCAATATTCCCTTAAAGGCAAAGGAGCTAGACTTCTTGCCTGCCTCAGGAAAAGCCATGCTTCTAGAGCCGAACCGAGGCGAGTAAAATGTCCACATGAGCGGCTCAAAAAACGAAAAATTCTCTCAAAAGCAGGCGGGTTCTGCGGAAAAAACGTCCATATTGGAAGACGCTAGGAAAATAGCTGCCGCAGCTGACGAAAAAAGCAAATCCAAGCTGCTCTATGGAGACGGCTTTTGGAAAGTCAGGACCATTCGAAGGACGAATCTCCGGAAAATAGAATTGCACGACGGTCCATTGGGCTTGAGAATACCGGAAAAGGGAAGCAATGGCAAAGCGCGTCCCTCCGTTTGCTATCCGTCTCCCGCTTTGCTGGCTTGCTCTTTTTCGACGCGCCTTATCGGCGAAGTCGGTACGATGCTCGGCAGGGAAGCGCTGATGGAAGGAACCGATGTTGTCCTGGCGCCCGGAATAAACATCAAGCGCAATCCAAGGTGCGGGCGGAACTTCGAGTATTTCAGCGAAGATCCATTTTTGGCCGGAAAGCTAGGGGCTTCGTTCATAAAAGGAATCCAATCGACTGGCGTGGGAGCGACCCTAAAGCATTTTTTTGGAAACAACCAAGAATTCCGACGGTTTACCTCCAGTTCGGAAATAGACGAGCGGGCGCTAAACGAGATATATCTTCGCCCTTTCGAAATCGCCGTTAAGGAAGGAAAGCCATGGGCCGTTATGTGCTCGTATAACCTTGTAAACGGGGTGCAAATGAGCTCGAATTCCCACTATCTCAAGGATGTGCTGAAGGGAGAATGGAATTTCGAAGGGCCTGTCATGAGCGATTGGGGAGCCTCGGTCGATCCGATTTTGGATCACGCCTCGGGCATGGACCTTGAAATGCCCGGCATGAGAAAAAAGCGTTTTAAAGAGATCCTTGATGCTCAAAAGGACGGGAAATTGAATAAGTCAGATATCGATGAGTCGGCAGCCAGAATCCTCACGATGGCAATTAAGAAGAGCCAGCGCACCGAGCCTAGGAATGCCGTGAATAGAGGAATGGCCCGGGCCCTTGCCGAAAAGGCAGCCGAAGAAAGCATCGTCCTCGCGAAAAACGATCGGGATTTCCTTCCATTCAGGGATTACCGCAGCACTTGCATCATAGGAGCCATGGCCAAAGAACCCCGCTATCAAGGATCTGGCTCAAGCGAGGTTAATCCAACTGATCTAAAAAGATTCTACGATGTAGCATTGTTGCCGTCCCACGAGAATCTGCCCTATGCCCGCGGCTATGCCTATGGCGGGGATTTTGATTCCGAGAAGCTTCGCAGGGAAGCGGTAGAACTTGCCAAGAGCAACCGAAAAGTCATCATGTTCTTGGGCCTTCCGCCCGAGAAAGAAAGCGAAGGATTCGATAGAGAGGATCTGCGACTCCCTCAAGAGCAAGTTGAGCTGGTTCGGGCCGTATCTGAGGTCAATCGCAACATAGTCGTGGTTCTGGCTTCCGGCGGGCCAGTGGAAATCCCGTTCCTTAAAGACATCAGAGCCCTTCTCATTGCCTACCTTCCCGGGGAGGCCGGCGCCGATGCGATCGATTCCCTGATTCTTGGGAAAACATCGCCATCTGGCCGACTTGCCGAAACTTGGCCTTTGCTCTATAGCGATGTCCCGTCATCTTCGTTTTATCCTGGGAAAAGAGACAAAAGTCGTTATAAGGAATCCATTTACGTTGGGTATCGTTATTATTCAACGTGTTCGGAGCCCGTCCTTTTCCCATTTGGACACGGCCTTAGCTATGGAAAAATAAAATATTCATCCTTACTCGTCGGAAGCAAAGAACTAGGGCCTGGAGAAAAAGTGTCTGTTCAGGTCGATGTAACGAATCAATCTGCCATCAAGTGCCGGGAAGCAGTTCTTCTATTCGTGTCGAAGAAGACTAATTCGCATGGACGGCCCAAAAGGGAATTGAAGGGCTTCAAGGACGTTATTCTGAAGCCCGGGGAGACGAAAACTGTTGCGTTTGAACTCCTGTATCAGGACTTTTCCTTCTATTCAGACGTGCTTTCGAAATGGAGCTGCGAAGGCGGCGCCTTCAACGTTGAGATATGCAAAACCGCGGAGCGGGCGGTTCTTAGCGCGTCGATAAAGGTGGCCCAAAGCGATGAAAACATCCCGCCGGAAAGAAAGGAAGCGGCCCCGTACCTTTCTTTCGTCAAGAACGGCTATCTCGATGTGAGCGATAAAGAGTTCGACGCATATTGCGGGCGAATCTATGAGCCGGAAAGCGTGCCCGATAAATTCGATTCCTCGTCCACCTTTGAGGAAATAAGCGGGACATTGGTTGGAAAGATCATTAAATTCGTCATCAAAAGGTCAATTTTAAGCAAAGAAGAACGCAAGAGCGGGAAGCCGTCTTCGTTCTACCTCATGGCCATGGCTCAGCCGATCAGGTCCGTGAGGGCGATGGGGTTTGGAGACAAGCTTATAGAAGCGATTGTTTTCTTTGCGAATGGCGAATTCTCAAAGGGAATCAAGAGGCTTCTCGCCTCGAGGTAATCATTCAGATGTGCATTCTTCTTTCAATCATAGGCCACACGATCAACAAGGCCCATCACGCTAGGTACGACGGAAATCCGCGCCTAGAGTATTTCTCGCCTGATGATTTAGGATTAGCGCATTCCGATTTCTCTTTTAAGAGCGGCAAATGGACGATCCATGGCTCTCGTTACTGGGTAGATGGAACAATTCCAGCCGCATTGGTTGTCTTCTTTCACGGAATCGGTGCTGGTCGGAATGCTTACATGAAGGAAATAGCAACCATTTGCCGGCACGGTTATCTTGTTTATGCCTTCGATTTCACGGGGTGCATGGAATCCGAAGGCCCGTACATCTATGGCTTGGGACATGTCAGCAAGGACCTTGATGCGTTCTTCGCGTGGCTAGACCAGGACGAGATCGCCTTTCAGCTTCCGCGGTTTGCGGTTGGGCACTCCTGGGGAGGGTATGCCGCCCTCCTTTCATCGAAGGAGTGCTTTGGCGTAAGGAAAATAGTCTCATTTTCGGGCTTTACTCAGGTGTCGAGGCTTTATTCTGGATTTTTAAGATCTTCCTGGATGAGGAAACTCACTCCTCTAATACGACTATTCTTGTTTTTGAAAGAAGGGGCAAGCGGAAACATCGATGCTGCGTCGAGATTAAGAAAAAGCAACTCGGAACTTCTCTACATTCAGGGAAGCGAAGACCGGATTGTTTCCCTAGAAGCCGGGCTCAATGATTTACGCCGGCGATTGCCAACTAGGCCGAATTCTGAGTACGTAATGGTAATAGGTCAGGACCACAATCCATACTTGACCCCGAATGCTGAGGCCTATTTAAATGAAATTTCCGGGAAAAAGGTACATTCCGTAGACGGGCCCGCGGATTTCAGACTGGATATCGAGAAAGCGACAGAAGAGAACCACGAGGTCTGGAAAAAGGTATTCGACTTCTTGGGTAGATGAGAGTATATTTCCGTTTGCGCACTGGTGGCGGAATTGGTATACGCGCTAGCCTCAGGAACTAGTCGGGCAACCGGTGTGAGTTCGAGTCTCATCCAGTGCACCACATATCTCTCTATTACCTATGCGCTCGTAGCTCAGTTGGATAGAGTGTAAGCCTCCGAAGCTTAAGGTCAGGCGTTCGAGTCGCCTCGGGCGCGCCAACAGGAGAGATCGGTTCCCCAAACGGGGAACTTTTTCTTTCTGAATATAACTTCAAATAATAGATATTTGTCTATTAATAGATAAATGTCTAGTTATTTAACTGCATAAATGCTAGTGTTTCACCATGAGCAGGATTGACCGGCGTTTTGCGAAAAGCGAGGCATCATTACGGGAAGCTCTTATTGATTCCCTTCAGTCGAAACGCGTGGAAGAGATCACAGTTGAGGATATTTGCAGCTCCGCAAATTTAAATAGATCCACGTTTTATTTGCATTACAACTCTGTGGCTTCCCTTTTTCGCAGTCTTCAAGACTATTGGTGTTTCCGTCTTCGTTCATCCCTATCGAGATCGGAATACGGGAAGACAGAGGATTTCCTAGACAACCTTCTCGATTTAATCCAGGTGGACAGGAGGCTATCTCTTGCCATATTGAGAAATATGGACATTCAACTTATTGAAAAATTCGAGGAAGTCCTTTCGGAAGCGGCAGAAGCAGTTGGGAAACCATCAAAATCTAGTGCTGCATCAGCTGCTTTTCTGACCGGCGGCGTTATTTTGACCGGTATCGCATATTGGGCTCAGCAAAAGTTTAAGATACGGAAGTCCACGATGCTTTCATTGATTAAGCCTTACTTGGAACAACAATCTGGCTCTTGTTGATGTGCAAGTTTCCTTTTGCTTTGTTCCGCCACTCGTTTATCATTAATGCCCGCGGGAGATTGGCGTAATGGCAGCCGCGAAGGACTCAAAATCCTTTGGTAGCGATATCGTGCGGGTTCGAGTCCCGCATCTCCCACCAAGCGATATTCGAGATCCGGCAGAATTGCCGGATTTTTTGATGCCGGATCAAGAAGCTATATTCCTAAAATTAATTAGTATTTATATTTATAAATATAAATACTAGAAATAGATGGGATTTAACGTCTGTTTACAGCCTTTTTTGTCAATTTTAGAATGGCGTCATGTTCCTCGATTGTTATGCCAGCGAAAGTTCCTTGATAGCCGTTGCTCCCGGCTCGCTTCGAAAGCTTTTACTTAAAGAAAGGCTTGCGCGTTTCCCGCGGATGAACCTAAAGGTACTTTCCAAGGAAGACTTGTTACGCGGGCTTACCTTCGACTGGGACGCAAGAACCGTCGAAGAGACTAGCGAATTCCTGCAAAAGAATTTGGCAATAGCCGCGGAAGTCGTTTCGCTATTGCCGATTCTATCGATCTCAAAAGGGAAGGTCCCTTCTATCTATGCCAATCTCCTTAAGCATCTAGACGAAAAGGGCTTCCTTTATCGTCGTCCGTCCTTCAAAAGTCTTTTCCATGGACAGAAAACCGTTGTATTTGCCTATTCCCAATACGATAGAGAACTAGCCAACATCATCGCTTTGCTTGGGCTCGAGCCGGTTTATCATGCACCAAATTGTTTAGGAAGCGAGACGGTCGTCCATTCATTTTTCGATGAAAAATCCGAACTGGTAGCTCTTTTTGAAAGAATTAGCTGCGATCTTTCCCAAGGAATAGTCGGTTCGCCATCATCCATTTCGCTTTTGCTGCCTCCGGACTACGAAAAAGAGGCACGGCGTCTCAGCATGAGGTACTCTCTCCCCATCAACGGGTTGGACGGCGCCTTCCTAAACTCTTTCCCGTCATACAAAGAATTTGCTAAGTCGCTTAGAAACGGCCTGACGGTCGAAGATTCTTTTGCTTCCATTGGAGCAAACGAAACTGCTTACGGAGAAAAGCGAATCCTGGCAGCCCTTCTTAGCAAACTATCTCCATTTAGGGACAGACTTCCTCTTTACCTCAAACTTCTTGATTTCGAAGCTAGGAGGACAAAAGTCTCCCCTCAACCATACAAGGACGGAATTAACGTCGTTTCATTTAATGAGGCGACACCATACCTACCGCATCTTTATGTAGTAGGCTTCAATGCTCCGGCGTTCCCGCCTTCCCATAAGGATGACGGCCTTCTATCGACGACGGAAAAAGACGCCTTGGGCATGAACAGCGCTCCGATCGAGAATCGCATTTTCGCCGACGCCACTCGCGCTTTGCTTCGCCTTGACCCCAAACGCTATATCAGCATGGTCGACAAGAACGACCAAACAGGAGACGAAAAGCCGCCTTTCCGCCCTTATGTGATGGAAAGCGCCCCAAAGAGGGAAGATGGCCATTTGCCGAAAAAAGGGGAGAAGAGGCGGTCCTATTCCGCGCTTGAGACACGTTTCCTTTCGGCCCGAGGGAAAGACAATCTCCGCTTATACCGAAAAGCGAGCGAAGAAGCGGGGTACTATAGCGACGGAGAAATTGGCTATCGGCTTTACGACCATTCATTTACCGGTGCAAAAGTGGCTTTGAAAATGCCACTTAGGCTTTCATATAGCAACCTTGACGAGTATTTGAAATGCCCCTTCCGTTTCTATCTCGACCGTTGCTTACTTCCTTTGGACAAGACGTACTCGTTTGAGTCTAGTTTCGGAAGTCTTTTCCATGAAGCGCTTAAAGTGGAAAGGGATGGAAAAATAAATTGGGATCTTGTCCGGGATGAGGCCCAAGTCTTATTCGATGGAAGGGATCTCGATTGCTTCCTTGCGCTCGGAAAAACCAAATTTGCCGGTGCAGTAGCCATGGTAAACGAGTCGTTCCGGCATTCTTCGGCCTTTTGCGACGAGCCAATGCGCGAGAGCAAATATGAGTACGCCGTTTCCGACGATTTGGTTATCAAGGGATTCATCGACAAAACATTTATCGATAGGAAGAAAAAACGCCTTGTCATCGTGGACTTCAAAACCGGTTCGTTTTCCTTCTCGTTCAAGAAAGCCCTTGCTGGAAATCAGCTTCAGCTGCCGACTTATCTGCTTCTTCTTGAAAAGAACTTGCCGGACTATCAAGCCGTTGGCGCATTCATAGAGCCGATTAAGGGATTTGGCCAGGGAGAAGAGCATCCATTCAAACTGGATGGCATTTTTCTCGACGAAGAAGAGGCCATGGCAGCCCTCGATTGCGACCTCAAAGGCGGCGAGGCATCGAATCTGGTAGCCGGTCTCAAGTTGAAGATTAATGGTGACTATGCCGTTTCCAATAGGCGAATCAGCAGGAATGACATGAGAAGGCTCCGCGAGGCGGCCGAGAGTTTCTTTTTGATGGCCTCGGACGAGATAAGATCCATGGAGTTCCCGATTGCTCCCAAGCGGATAAACGGCAGGACTCCATGCGAGCTTTGCGGGCTCAGGGATGTCTGCTTCCGAAGCGAAGACGACATCGTAGAAGAATCCGACGACGACGAAGAGGAGGACGACCGTGAGTAAGAAAAGAACGCGGGAACAGATGCTTGCCATCACTTCCAAGGGAAAGAACATAATCGTCAGCGCCGGAGCCGGAAGCGGCAAAACGAGCGTCCTTACCGAAAGGGTGGTCCATTTCATCGAAGAGGAAGGATATTCGATCGACGATTTCCTCATCGTTACCTTTACCAATGCGGCCGCCGCCGAAATGAAGAAGCGGATCAGAAAGGAACTTCAAAAGGCCAATCCAGCCGAGGCGGCGAAAGTGGATTCAGCCTACATTTGCACGTTTGACTCCTTCTTCCTTAGCCTCGTGAAACAGTACCATTTCGAATTGGGCATTTCCCCCGATCTCGAGATAATGGGCGAATATCTCGGAGCCATGAACAAACGGGAAACGTTGCAGTCCATTCTTGAGCAAAGAGCCAGAGAAGGGTCGGAGCAACTGAGCCAACTAATCGACGATTACCCGAATATCACTCCTAAAACCCTGATCGATTACTCGCTTTCGCTATACGATTCGCTTCTCAAAACCGGGAATTACGAAGAGGCAAGCCGCCATCTTGAAGAAGTCTTGGGCGCCCCTTCCTATGAATCGGCAGTGACGAATGACGTATTGACTAAGCTCCTTGCCGGAAAGGAACGCGTGGACGATGCCATAAGCGATATTCTGGCAGCCTCCGCAAAAAGAAAGCCTACCGCTTCCCTTTCCAAGATGAAGGAGCTTCAGGAGCGGAAGTGCCTTAGTTACGATGACATAGTGGCATACGAGGACGAGCTTCCGAACAAGCCAGCCAGCGGAAAGGACGAAGTTCTGGCTGCCGCGTCCAACGATTATGCGGAGGCTAAAGCGGCTCTTAAGAAAATGCTTTCCGCGCTTCCCAAAAGCGAATCCGAGCTTGCATCCGAGGTAGCGGCCGACAAGAGGACGACCATCTTCTTCCTCGGCGTTCTCAATGAACTGCACGTTCGTGTTTCCGCTTGGCGGAAGGAGCACGGGCTTTATGATTTCGACGACATAGCTAGAATGGCGCTCGATTTGGTAGCCAACCGCGGAAAGGCCGATGAAGTCGGCAAGCGCTTCAAAATGGTGATGGTCGACGAGTTTCAGGACACCTCGCTCATTCAGAACAAGTTCATTGATTTGATTGGAAATGGCCATCTTTACTTGGTCGGCGACGTAAAACAATCGATCTATCTTTTCCGTGCCGCCAGGCCCGATCTTTTCACGGCCCGCTATTCTCTTTACAAGGACGGGCGAAGTGGAATGGCGATCGACATGAACAAGAACTTCCGTTCGAGAAAGGAAGTTCTTTACGCCGTGAATTCCATATTCGGTTCCATCATGGATAGCGCGCTAGGCGGAGTCGACTATCGAAAGGACCATGTGATCCAAGCCGGGAACTCTTCTTTTGAGGAACCGGGTTCCAAGGTTCCAGGCGGCTCATCTACCGAGGCCATATGCTTCGACGCCTATGGGCTTGGCGAGAAGACGGCAGAGGCCGAGGCCAGGATCGTCGCCCGCGACATAAAGAAGAAAATGGATCCAAGCAACCCATATTTGGTTTTGGATAGGGAGAAAGACGATGGATCGCTTCGCCCGGTTCGCTTTAGCGACTTCGCCATCATCCCCGATCGTTCGACCGACTTTGAGAAGATACTTCGGGTGTTCAGCGAGGAACAGGTTCCGCTTCGCTTGCGATTCGATGAGAACATTGTCGAAAACGACCTTGTGAGAATCGTCGAAAACCTGGTCTCGCTTTATGCCTGCATTCGGGACGGCGACCTTTCAAGCTTTCGTTTCCAACGCTGCTTTGCTTCGATAGCTCGAAGCTTCCTCTTTCGCATGGATGATCAGGAACTATATGACATCTGTGAGAAGAGAAAGTTCTGCGATAGCGAAATCGTCTCCAATCTCAAGAGCGTTTTGCTGAAGGCCAAAGAACTTCCGGATACCTTGCTTTTGCGGGAGATTTTGGATTCGTTTCACGTCAATGACAAGATTCTGAGCATAGGTAACATCGACAGGAACGAGGCCTATCTCGATGCCATAGAGGAGATGTTCGTATCCTCGATTGCGTCTGGAAGGACACTCGATGAAATCCCTTCGATGCTTTCTTCGATCAGGGATGCCGGAGAAAAAGTGAAAATCGAAGGCAGCGACCCCGGCATCGACAGCGTGCTTCTCATCAACATCCACAAGTCGAAAGGCCTCGAGTTCCCCATCACCTACTTCACCGGTTTGTATCGGATGTTCAACCAGGAGGATTTCCACGCGTCGAAAGAACATTCCGATCCCGATACCGGTTTCCATTTCGGCAAAGCCGACCCGCGCTGCAATGTCTTCTCCTTCCTAGGTTCCGACCGAAAGCTCGTCTCGGCCCGTTCGGAGTCGGTTCGCCTTCTTTACGTTGCCCTCACGAGGACGAGGGAAAAGGCTTACCTCCTAAATCCATGCAAAGGTTTATCGACTGCTCCCTTCCGCTTGCAAACCATCGTTGCCAGCATGATTGGCGAAAATTTAAAAGAAGGAGACGTCGAGTTGCTGCGAAACGTGCTTTCCGGTCTCGAAACCAAGATCGATCCGATTTTCTTCGATAGATTGCGCGATCTTTCCGCATCGAAAAAGAAGGCAAAAAGCGATATCAAGAAATGCGTCGCGTCCTATCTTCCCCATTTGACATCAGATGAGGAATTCTCGAGATGCTTCGGACGTTATCTTCGGTCCAACAAGCCTTCTTTAGGGTTCCTTTTCTCATTTTTCTTCCGAGGCGATGACCGCGACGAAAAGGCGGCCTTGGCCGAGCTGCCATTGTTGACGGCCAGTAGAGAATCACCATCTGAAATCAAGGGAAAAGCGCTCGAGTTGGCGTACGAGGCGATCGGCCTTCCGCTAGCCCGCCCCTTTGGGGGCGACCTTCCGCTTGCTCTCTCCGATGAAGACGTCGACTGGGAAAGAGTCATCCGCCTCTTCGAATCGGGCAAGATGCCGCTCGATCTTTTCAAGGCCATCGATTCGATTCTCGATTCTGATGATTCACCCAAGACGAAAACCAAGGCTCTTAATTATCTAGGCATCCCGGCAACCGAGCCCAAAGTCGCTGAAAACGGCTTTTCGTACCGCGGCGAATTGGCTGCCCATGTCGGGCGCCCAACCGAAAACCGCGAGAGGTGCAAGAGCTTCCAGGAGATGCTTCAGCCTCTTTTAAGACGCGGGTATTTAGCCAAGACCATCGTGGAGAAGCCATCGGAAATTGCGTTTTCTCAAAAAGAATCGCCCTCGAATAAGGGATACGAATTGGAAATAATGCCTGCAAATCCCTATTCGTTTGAAAGAAAGATGCCGGGATCTTTCTCCGCTGCGCTTAACTTCGACGTGGATCCGGATGCCTTGAGGCACGGAACTTATCTCCATGAAGTGATGGAAGGATTCAACTTCAAAAAACCGTCCTTCGAAGGACTTGGCGCAAAGACGAAGAGGGAAATTGCGAGTTTCCTTTCTTCCCCGGTTGCCGAGGATATAGGCAAAGCAGAGATTTACCCTGAGTACGCATTCGTCGACGAGGACGGGAAAGAGGGGTCAATCGACCTTCTATTGGATTTCGGCGATCATCTCCGGGTCATCGACTACAAATCCAGCGACATCGACGACCCCGATTACGCCAAGCAAGTCAGGGGATACATGGGTGTCGCCTCCAGGATTTTCGGTTGTCCTTCCGAGGGCTTCCTTTACTCTTTGAATAACGGCGCTTGGCGGAAAGTTTAGTTTCGGATAACTGAAAATAAAATTCTCAGCCGGTTTATCAACTCCCGAGCCTGGCTTAGGTCTTGGCCCTTCACTGGGGAAATGGCTTTTTCCATCCGTTTCAACCGGGTCTTTTCGATAATGGCGTAACGTTGCTTTCCTCCTTCGGAAATACCGATCACGACATTTCTGCCTAGGGCTTTCTTGGAAAGGCAGCTACCTTAACAAGCCGGTCTACCAACCGGCTGGTTTGCTGTTTCTTGCACGAGAGCATGGCAGCGATTTGATTCAGGCCGAGGGCGCTTTCAGTCCTATCCATTTTGGCTACGATAATCTGCTCTAGTCTTGATAATTCCGGCGAGGAGGGGATATTCGGATCGCGGTTGAATATGGTACGTCCCAATAGCCCCAAATCATCGACGTAAGCTATCAGCTCTTTCAGATTCTCGCCTCTGTCCATCAGGAAAAATCGTCCATTGTGGCTTCGATTGTCAATAAATATTGACCTTTTTGCGTTAATATCAAAGATTAACGGGGATTAATTATGCTTAGGGTGCTCAAAAAGCTAAAAGCAAAGGATTGGATTCTCTGTGCCGCTTCAATTGCTGCGGTGGTGCTGAGCGTTTTCTTGGAACTCATGATTCCGGATTTCATGGAGGAGATAACGAGGCTTCTTGGCGGGACATCCGGTTCAACCGACATTCTTGGAGACGTTCTTTACTATGGCGGAATCATGGTGGCTTGCGCCGTCGGGGGAATGGTGGCGACGGTCTTTTCGACCTCCGTCTCTTCCTATCTCTCTTCTTTGGTCGCCTACTATCTTCGCGAAACCGTTTTCAACCACGTTACGGACCTCGATGCCGCAAATGTGAAAAACTTCTCGGCCGCGTCGCTTCTTACGAGAACCACCAACGACGTATCCCAAGTCGAAATGATAATAGCATTTGGGACCACTCAATTAATTAAGGCGCCGGTAATGGCGATTTGGGCGGTTGTCAAAATTGTCGGCTCGAGTTGGCAGCTTTCGCTTTTGACCGGCGCGGCGGTCGTCGTGATCGTAGCCTCGATCCTAGGACTCATCTATTTCCTCGTACCTCGCTTCAAAATGGTGCAGAGGTTGATCGACTCGATCAACAGGGTAGCGAGGGAAAACCTTTCGGGAATGAAGGTGGTAAGGGCCTTCAACGCCGAGGGATACGAGGAAGAGAAATTCGCCGACGTAAATAAGAAGCTGACGGATCTCCAACTTGGAAACCGCAATTTCCTGGCTGTCATAAATCCGCTCATGCTATTTGTTTTGAATGGTCTCTCGCTCGGCATCTATTGGCTCGGCGGCTACCTCGTTTCCCTGATTCCGAATTCTCCTCTGGCCCAACTCGATCTTTACTCGAGCGTGGTCGTCTTCGGCACCTATGCCCTTTATGTCATACAGGGTTTCATCTTGCTATCCATGGTTTTCATGATGTGGCCCCAGGCCAAGGTCTCGGCCATGCGCATTGGCGAGGTTCTTAAGACGCCGACGAAGATAACGTCGGGGCGCGTAAGGGAAACCAAGGTCAAAGGCCTAATCGAGTTCAGGGACGTTTCGTTTCACTATGAAGGAGGCGGAGACGTCTTGAAGCACATCTCCTTCAAGGCCAATCCCGGTGAGTCCGTTGCTTTCATCGGTGCGACCGGATGCGGCAAATCGACCTTGGTTGGACTCGCGGCCCGCTTATACGATCCGACCGGCGGAAAGGTGCTTCTCGACGGAATCGACATCAAGGAATTCGATTTGGATGCGCTTTACGACAAAATAGGCTATGTGCCGCAAAAGGCCGTTCTTTTTTCTGATTCTATTGCCGATAACGTGACATTCGGGGACGAAGAAGGAAGGATTGGGGAAGAAGAGGTGACAAAGGCCCTTTCGATCTCCCAGGCCGGGGATTTCGTTTCGTCTCTCCCGGAGGGAGTCGAATTCCAAGTCGCCCAGGGGGGCGGCAATCTTTCCGGGGGCCAGAAGCAGAGGATATCGATTGCCCGGGCCATAGCCAAAGCACCGGAGATACTGATTTTCGACGATTCATTTTCCGCCCTCGATTTCGCTACCGACAAGGCGCTGCGCGAAGAACTCTCCAAATCGCTTAAGGGGACGACGGTCCTTGTCGTCGGGCAGCGTCTTGCAACGATAAAAAACGCCGACCGCATCATCGTCCTTGAAAAAGGAGAGGTCGTAGGGGAAGGGAAGCACTCCGAGCTTCTAAGAGATTGCCCGGTTTATAGGGAAATCGCCCTTAGCCAGTTCTCCGAAGAGGAGATCGCGAAAGAGGCGGCGAAAGGAGGTAGCGAAGATGAGTCGGAGCAATAAATCATTCGATAGGCCGAAGGACCTCAAGAAGGCCGGGCGCGATCTCTACGTTTATTTGAAGCCGTATCTGTTTCCGCTCGTCCTTGCCCTTGTTATCGGCATAGGATCTGCCATCCTTACGATTTTCGTCCCCAACCTTCTCGGTGATATGAGCGGCTACCTTTTTAATTCGATAAAGAATGCCACGGTCATCGACATGGGCAAGATGGCGGTCCTTGGCCTTCAAATGATCGTCCTGATCCTTCTTTCGGCCGTTTTGTCATTCTCGACCACGATCATCTTCAACTTAATGACACTAAAGATGAGCCGAAAGCTAAGAAACGACCTCGAAAGGAAAATCAATCTCGTTCCATTGAGTTACTATTCGCAAAACTCCTATGGCGACGTGCTTTCCCGTTTTACCAACGACGTGAGCCTCATTGTCGATTCCGTGAACAACTCCCTAAGCCCCATCGTTACCGGCGCTTTCCAATTCCTTGGCTGCGTCGTCATGATGTTTGTGACGGATTGGCACATGGCGGTTACGGCCGTGCTTGCCTCGATAGTCGGTTTCGCATTGACCTTCCTCATCATGGCCAAGAGTCAGAGGTACTTCATTGCCAAGCAAGATGCCCTCGGTTCCCTAAACGGTTATATCGAGGAGATGTACGGCGGCCACGATGTCATTAAAGTCTCGGGCGCCGACGAACAGGTAAAAGAAACATTCAAGTCGTACAATCGCAACGAGATGAAGGCCAACTTCATGGCTCAGGTCCTCTCCGGGCTCATGCCGACGATAAATACGTTCATAGGGAATTTCTCCTATGTTGCCGTGTGCGTTGTCGGCGCCGTCGGGGTCAGCCAAGGCTGGTTTGAATTCGGGATAATCACGGCCTTCATTCTTTATGCGAGACTTTTCACGTCCCCTCTTTCCTCGATCAGCCAAGGCCTCGCCCAGATGCAGAGTTGCCTTGCGGCCTCCGAGCGAGTCTTCTCCTTCCTTGGCGAAAGGGAACTCGAAAAAGAGGACGGAAAGACGGGGAAGATTTCAAAAGTGAAGGGAGAGGTCGAGTTCGACCATGTTCGCTTTGCCTACGAAGACGATCCCGGAAACATCGTCATCCCCGACTTCTCATGCAAGATAAAGCCCGGGGAGAAAGTGGCAATCGTCGGGCCGACCGGAGCCGGAAAGACGACGCTAGTCAATCTCCTCATGCGCTTCTACGAGTTGAGCGGAGGAAGGATTTTGATCGACGGGGTGGACATCGCTTCCATGAAACGAAAAGACGTCCACGACCTGTTTGGCATGGTACTGCAAGACACCTGGCTATTTGAGGGAACGGTAAGGGAGAATCTTGTTTTCAACAAGGAAGGAGTGGACGACGCGACCGTCATGAAAGCTGCCCGGGCTTGCGGAATCGACGGCTTCATTTCGTCGCTGCCCAATGGCCTTGATACCGTTCTCGACGACAATTCGTCCATCTCGGCCGGGCAAAAGCAGCTATTTACGATTGCGAGGGCAATGATCCAAAACAATCCGATGCTCATCCTTGACGAAGCCACAAGCAACGTCGATACGAGAACCGAGATACTAATTCAAATGGCCATGGATCAATTGACGGCGAACCGAACTTCCTTCGTCATCGCGCATCGCCTTTCGACGATCAAGAACGCCGATATCATCCTCGTCGTCTCCCACGGCAACATCGTCGAGCAGGGAAACCACGAGGAACTTCTTGCCAAAAACGGTTTTTACGCGAAGCTTTACAACTCTCAATTCGACGACGATGCAGGGGACGGATCGATCGATTCCCTGCTTAAGGAAAAGGCGTTTGCCGGCCCGTGCGGCAACCGGTAATCCATCAACCCGGTAATTGGATTGCCTTGTTTCCGCATAGGAATTACATTTGGGGCATCAGGAGGATTCTCATGGAAAGAATCAAAGTCGTTCAGTACGGTTGCGGGAAAATGAGCAAACTCATCGTTCCCTACCTTCTTAGCAAAGGCGCTCAGATTGTCGGGGCAATCGATACCAATCCGGCCATTGTAGGAAAAGATCTCGGCGAGGCTCTTGGCCTTGGGCGCAAACTTGGCGTCAAGGTCAGCGACAATGCCGACAAAGTGCTCGACGAAACCGACCCCGACATCGCGATCGTCACCCTCTTTTCCCTAGTCGCCGATTGCTTCCCGCACTACATGAAGTGCCTTGAACGCGGCATAAACGTCATCTCGACTTGCGAGGAAGCTACCGATTGCTGGTCCACCGACCCGGTCCATGCCAACATCATAGACGTGACCGCCAAGGAGCATGGGTGCACTTTCGTCGGAAGCGGCATGGAGGATATCTATTGGGTCAACATGGTTGCCCTTGCGGTGGCGGGCTGCGCCGACATCAAGAAGATCCGCGGCGAGGTTTCCTACAACGTCGAGGACTATGGCCTCGCTCTTGCCAAGGCGCATGGCTGCGACCTTACCAAGGAAGAATTCGAGAAGACTCTTGCCCATCCGCAGGAAATCGTCCCTTCCTACGTTTGGAATTCCAACGAGGCGTTGGCAAGGAAGCTCGGGCTTTCGGTTAAGAGCGTCAAGCAGGAATCGGTTCCTTATGTGATAGATCACGACCTTTATAGCTCGACCCTCGGAAAGACCATCAAGGCCGGCCGTTGCATCGGCATGGCGGCCGTCGTTACCACCGAGACGTATCAAGGCATTACCCTCGAAACAAAGTGCATCGGCAAGGTTTACGGGCCGGACGATGGCGATATGTGCGACTGGTATGTCGAAGGCACGCCGAACATGGAGTTCCATGTTGTCAAGCCGGCGACCCCCGAGCATACCTGCGCGACCATCGTCAACCGCATCCCTAGCGTTATAAACGCCCATCCCGGCGTCGTCACCGTCGACGAACTCGAGGAGATCTCCTATCGGGCTTTCCCTCTTGAGAACTATCTTGCGCACCATTGCGGATGCCATCATCACCATTGATCGAACGCTGATTTTGGGGCTGTTTCAAAACCTGATCAATCAGGGATTGGGATATGCCTCTTCTTTTTTTCACCCGAATCCCCGAAATATCCGGGTTTTTCCGTACAATCCAAAACGTACCGAGGACTCAAGACATGGGATATTTCACCGACATGCCCGCTTTCCTGGACCTTCCCTCCACGGTCGACCCGGAGGAGAGGCGGAAAATCGACTCCTTCCTGGGCCTTTTGGAGGATTCCGGGATAGGCCCGATC
>CALWAS010000022.1 GCA_944375905.1 uncultured Bacilli bacterium | reverse complement strand
TCGGCCAGCTTGGGGTCGATGATGCCTTTTGCCATAAGGAAACCTCCGGTTGCTTCAGTGTAACCGGAGGCCTTTCTCTTTTAACCTTTTTCTTTTGGACTCCGATTAACGGGGTCCAGTTTAAATGCTCCGTTTTGATGGCAATCATTACTTTTAAACAATCACCGCCGCAAAATGAATGGTTCGAGGCTTGGATAGATGCTAATGAGACTCGTCCCGGCATCGCTTCGAAGCGAAGGTATGGAACAGAAAAGAACAATCAGCACGATCCCAAGGGCAATCCGATAGTACCCAAATCCGACGAAAGTGTGGTTTTTGACGAAAGACGTAAGCCATTTAATGGCAAAAACGGAAACGGCAAAGGCCACCGCTGCTCCCACAAAAAGGTAAACGATTTGCGAGCCATCCATGGAATTCCCGTCGGCAAAGAACTTGACTCCCTTGAACAAAGAAGCGCCGATCATGATGGGGATGGAAACATAGAAGGAAAATTTGGCGCTAGTCTCGCGGCTGCATCCGATAAGCAAGGCGGCGATGATGGTCACGCCGCTTCTCGAAGTACCGGGAATGAGGGCCAGGACCTGGGCCAGGCCGATTATGAGGGCCGTCTTCCAAGTGAAGTCGCTAATCGATTGGATCCGTGCCTTCTTTCCGAGCCTTCGAAGCGTCATTTCAACGGCAATGAACGCCAATCCGTAAACGATGAGAGTTACCGAAACGGTGATGAAGTTATATAGGTATTTGTCGAGAAGATCATCGAGAAAGACGCCTATCACGGCCGCCGGAAGACAAGCAATTATGATATAAAGCCAAGTCCAATAAATTGCTTTTCGCTCTTCCTTGCCTTTGCTCTTGCCCCAAGGCCACAGCTCTTTGAAAAAATAGGCTATGACCGCGAGAATGGCGCCGAATTGGATAAAAACGAGGAAGAAATCCCAAAATGCCGCGCCGCCAGAGCCGAATGCCTCTTTCATGTCAAGCGCTTCCTCGAGGATGATCATGTGACCGGTCGAGGAAATCGGGAGCCATTCGGTGATGCCTTCGACGATTCCAAACAGAATGACCTTCAGAAAGGTCAGCCAATTCCAATTTCCCATCAGGCGAATTCTAGGACATGTTCATCCCGCGATAAAGGAAAAGCGGCCTCCACGAGAGAACCGCTGCCTTTTGGTTGGTGACCCGTACGGGATTCGAACCCATGAATGTATCCTTGAAAGGGATATGAGTTAAGCCTCTTCTCCAACGGGCCAAGGTGGCGCGCACTATAGGATTCGAACCTACAACCGATCGGTTAACAGCCGATTGCTCTGCCGTTGAGCTAAGTGCGCAAGGTGCGCCGAAAGCGCACGTACAAATATATAGACCGGCTCATCCCTTTGCAAGGACGAGTTGCCATAGCCAAGCGTATTGGTTACTTTTCAAGCTTGGTTTCGATGCTCTTGAGCAAATCCCCGATCGTCTTAAACGAAGCAAGTTCCTCGGTTTCGAACTGAATGCCATACTTGTCCTCGAGGTCAAGGCACATCTCAACGACGTCGAGGCTGTCGAGCCCAAGGCTCTTGATGTCAGCATCTTCCTTTAGCTCTTCTAGATGAAGCCTTTCGCAGAGTTCCTTCTTAATTTCGTTGATCTTTTCGCTTGCCATTGTTGCTTAATCCTCTTTTCGAGGGAATTATAAGGATTGGCACGAAAGAAAAAAGGGAGCGGCCGCTCCCTTTCTTCCAGATGGCTTGTCGGCGTCAGGCTATTCCGACTTAATAGGAGTAGACGTTTCCGCTTGGAGCGACTACTTCGCGAGCCTGGGAACGCGCGTCGATCGTCTCGCCCGTAACCTGACTGGCGATCGACGTCGCTTGGCTTTCGAAAGCGCCGAGAAGAATGCCACCCACCGCAGTTCCGATGGCGAGCACGATGAGAATCCCGACCAATTGTCCTTTTATTTCCGACATCGGCTACCTCCTTTCCTAATCGATATATCCAATCACCGCCGACCTCCGGATGGTGACGGCAAAAGGCTCAATGAAAGAGATGGGGACATAGTCATAAACAAGGTCGTATACGAAGACATCCCCAACCTGCACGCTTCCGGTGGTTACCGGCTCGATCAAAGCTCCATACTCGCGGAAAACCTGAATCATGAGCTTTCGATCCACCCCGCCCCTTTCCGCCACTATTCGCGAAATCGAAATTGATGCCGCATCGAGCTTCGCAACGGTCGCCTGCAGGCAGGACAAGTCCCCCATGAAGCAGAGAACCTCGATTGCGAAAGCGAGCGATAGGATCAGGCCCAACTTAGAACCCACTGGCATAACCTCCCATTATGGAAAGCACCCCAAGCGTGACCAGGATGATTGAGAGGGCGCTCGAGACGAGGGGGATGAAAGCAAGGGATGATAGCCTTGCAGCATAGGCTTCGCGTGCGCCTTTGCGCTTGCTAGCGGAAACGGAAGCGAACATGAAGCGGAACTGTTCTATGTATTCCCGGCCGCCCCCTTCATCGACCATCCGGCTTATGGCAATCATCACTTGGCGTATTTCCGGGGAATCGAAATGGTCGGCAAAGCGAAGAAAAGGGCCAATGCTTTTGTCATCGTCGATTTCAGAAAGAAGAGACTGGATCAGAATGGCAAGGTCCTTGCTTGAATACCATGTGGTCAATTCAAGTGCCCGATAGACTGGATACCCGTTTTGAATGAAGACCGAAAAGTAGGAGAACGCTTCAACGAAATCCTTTTCGAGGGCAAGGCGCTTGGCGCTGCTTTCGGACTTTTCCTTGCTTAATAGCCAATATGCGATAAGCCCGCCGGCGATTCCGGTTCCGACCGGAACGAAAGGGGATGAAGACAGGACATATCCGGCGACGGCAAGGCCGATGGAAACGGCAATAACCAGGATGGCTAGAAGGATCGTGCCTCTTTTTAGCTTTAGCTTCCGAACTTTTCTCTTTCCCTCGGTTTTTCCCTTATCCTCGAGGTTGTTCTTTTCGAGAGTTCTTTCTTCGCAGCCGATCGTGGCCACGACTTTGTCGTTTTCTATTTCTCGCATGGAAGCTTCCTTTCAAATAACGGCCTTTCCGAAATCCGTCGGGCAAAAAGGATGAAGCCGGCGATTGCGAGCATGAAATAGGCGACCGCAACCGCCGTATAGGGAAGGGAGGAAGAAACGGAGGCAAAATTGTTGTTCAAGGAGAAACGGACGAATATCACGATAAGGGCGGACATTAACCACAAGCTAACCCACTGCCCTATCTGCTTTCCCTTCTCCTTTTCTTTCTGGTTGTAGTCATCGTAGGCTTGGTTCATTTCCTCAAGAAGCGGCATCGCCTTTTCGATGAATGAGCCGCCCTGATCGACCTGGAGCTTAAAGAGCGAAAGAAACATGCGGTAATACGGGGCATCGAAATAGCTTTCCAACCCATCGATTCTTTCTTGGACGTCACGGCTGGCCAATGCTTCGGCTGCCTCCTTCCCTTCCTCGCCAAGGGAAGAGGCGGCGGCCGAATATGCCTCTGCCGCGCTATTGCTTACCGCATATGAAACAATGAAAGCATTTACGAATCGATAGCCTTCGACAAACTTTGCTCCCTTTTTCCTCCATTCGAAAAACGCGGGGACGACAAGGAAAAAGAAAGCAAGGAACGAAACAAGAGCAATGGCAAGCGGTAGGTAGATGCTGTTCAGCAGAAGATAGGAAAGAATCCCGAATACGGCTGCCGCGATTAGGGAAATAAACACGCGCTTGAGCATTTACCCGACCTCCTCATAAAGAATCTTCATCTGCCCGGACTTGGGATCTAAGCGACCGATGGAATGGAGATGACGGCGGATTGACCCGTCGATTCTCCTTTCCTTTTGAAGGAAGACGTAGCCGCCTATATGTTCGCTTACATCCTCCAATAAAGACTCGCGTTCGAGCTTCGGGCTGGCTTGCATGGCCAACCTGGCGATTCTCGACGGAAGAGCTAATAGGTTTTTTGCGTGAACGGAGGTAATGATGCGATGCCCGCTCATCGCGGCAGCCAAAGCATCGAGCATCTCCGAACCCCTTGCCTCGGCTACCACGATGTAATCGGGGTCGTTCCTCAGAGCGTTCCGCACGAGATCGGGGAAGCTGGCCCCGGGGACACCATCCCTTACAAGCCAATGGGTCATGTCGATTTCGTCCCTTTTGGCGAATGAAAGCTCTTCCACATTGTCTATAACGACAAGACGGGTTGCCGGCGGGAGATTTGAAATCAAGTATTTTTCGAGTTCGGTTTTTCCGCTGGAAGTCGGGCCTCCTATGACAATTGATTCGCCACTTGAGAGAAGTTCGAGAAGAATCCGTTCGCTATCTCCCGGAAAGAAGTCGCGATCGCCCTTTCTAACCGCGCATTCCCTCTCGATTCGAATGGAAAAAGTGTAGGTTTTCTCATTGTTGTCGCGGGCCAGTGAACGATATACGGCATTGAGGCGGTATCTACCGAAGCTTACATCTAGAATGGGCTCGCTGAATGAAAATGGCCTTTCACATAAATTTGCGATTTGCCTTAAAAAATCTCCGCAATATTCCGGTGTAACATCCAATTCTGCTTTTTCGCGACCGAAATCGTTAGTTGCGAAATAAATGTCCCGGCCATTGAATGAAATATCCGTTATTCCGTCTTTTTTGAGAATCGCGGAGAGGAAGCCGTTCTCCAAATACTCCGCGGCCTTGCTATTCATTCGGTTCTCCTTTCACTATGGTGAATCCCTTATGAAGATGTCCGTCTCCGAACAGGCTTTCATAGGTAAAATCGATTTGGATACGGGTTGGATGCTGATTTTCGTCAATCCAGTTTTCGTAGGATACGACGTAGTCATAGCCGTCTTTTCCTATGCGGGAGTCTAAATTGGAGAAATGCGAATCGAGAACGAATTCAAGCAGTTCCTTGTCAAAATAGGGAAGGCCGCTTCCTTCTGGAACATACACTGCTTGATTGATTAGATAAGGGGTGACTTCGGAAAAGATCCGGCCAACATAAATGCTGGTTCCCAACCCCATGAAGAGCATGAGCGATATCGATAGCCCCGTTCCAACGAAAAGGACATTGATCATTATTTGTCCTCCACAATGCAATAAAGGCTGTTATGGCAATATCCAAACCCGTTCGTCGTCTTGTAATAGGAAAACGGATACGTAATCGTCATGCAGTTGCCGTTTCCGACGCCTTCCAAAACGAGCACAAAGTCATAGACGTCCGTCTGCCCAAACTCGACGGGAGGGAAATGGACGTCGGTCGAGATTCTCGCCTTTCCATTTTTGGGCGCAACCCGGCTTTGATAGCGGCCGTCCGCGCTCAAATAGCTTTTCTCTGCCGTCCGCAGGAACGAGAAGCCGTTCTCATCGGGCTCGTCGGCTATAAGCGGGAACACGACTGCGTCTTGATTCCCATAAAAGCCGATTCTCCCAATCGTTATCTCGGGATGGCTTCCAAGCATATAAAGAGTGATGGAATCATATTCCAGCCCCACCACTTCGCCCCAAGGCATCGTCGTCCTAAGCCCCATCCTGTTAAGGCCGACGGAATTGCCAACCGTGTCTCGCATGTTGCTCGGCATCCCGCAATATTCAAGCTTTTTCGCGGAAACGGTCGTGAAATCGATGCCGTTGTATTCGTAGTTGATTCGACTCCAACTAAAGTAACCGTTGCCGCTTGCCGACGAAATGTTTTCCGACTTTGGCTTAGCCGTCGGCACTTGAATCGAAATCGAGCAAGAAGAGGTTTCATAACCATCGTATACGATCAGGGAAAAGTACCCACTGTTCGCTTGATACATTTCCGGAAGAAGCGTCCAAGCATAAAAGGAACTTTCCCCAGGATGGCGTTTAACGTATCCTTGCGCACCGAAGTCCAATATCACATCGGCCCAACCAGTCCGAGCCCTGTACTTTACGCATAGGCGGAAAAGGCCCGCCTGTTTGTAGCTAATAGAGCATGTGTAGCGAACGGGCTCGCCTTCTTCCGCATCGTAGCCTCGTATGTAATTGATAACGAAAGGCTCGTCATCGAATTCATGCCCGGGGGTTCCGGAAAACGAGAGTAATGAGGGTGTCACGAAAAGAGCGGCCATCAGGCCCAAAAGCCTTTTCTTCTTCATTTTCTAGTTGAAGGCCTTGCTCAGGCGCCGCCTCAATTCGCGATCGCTTTTTTCATAGTCTTCCCGGCTGACGAACTCGAGGTACCAGAACGGATAATGGCGTCCTTTTTCCAAATAGTCGCAAAGAAAGACTTTTCGCTCCAGTCCCTTAAGCGAATCGTACATTCGCTTCACGCGCCTTAGAAAGAGATTCGAAGCGCTTCCCCTCCTATAGCGAAAACAGGATTCGTCAATGTCGTAGACATGGGAATCCGGACTAAAGCCGAGATCGATGAGGGCTTGACGATAAATCGCACCGACAATGTAACCGCGCGTACGGGAGTTGCCGCGGAGAGCAACGGGATATTCTTCCATGTTTTTCCCTCCTTACGTCCTCATATAGAAAGATGAACCCAAAAAGTGACGAAAATAAAGAATAAAAACACTTTCTTTTCTTGCGAAACTACAAAAGTCTCGATTAATGGCGGATAATTCGTGCATGGTAATCCTTGTTGGCGCATCGGCTAGCGGCAAGACCGAGGTGGCACGTTACCTTCAAGCCGTCTATGGAATGAGAAAGGCGACCACGACGACATCGAGGCCCCCGAGAAAAGGCGAAAGGGACGGAATCGATTATTTTTTCGTTAGCAAAGAAGATTTCGAACGCCTCTTCGAAGCCGGCAAGCTTGTCGAAAGGGCCGTTTACAGCGGCAATTTCTACGGATGCGGAGTCGATCAGGTTGCCCATGATCGCACCATTGTCCTGGATCCGAATGGGCTTCACCACTTTCAGGCCTTGAACGATCCGGGAATCGTTACTTTCTTTTTGAAGGCAAGCGAAGAAACCAGAAGAAAGAGAATGGTTGCTAGAGGCGACAAAAAGGAAGACATAGAAAAAAGGCTTTCGAACGACCGGGATGAATTTTCCGATGCCAAAATGCCAACGACCGATTTTACGATTCAAACCGATAGCAAATCGATTTCCGAAATAGCCGCGGAAGTCGTATGCGATTATCGCTCCGCTCTCGAATCAAGAGGCATTCTCGTCGATTAAGGCAAGAATTTCTTTTCCCTCCTCCGACCAAAGGGCAGTGCGAACGCTCTTCGTTTTCACGCCGCCGCCCAAACGGGGAACGAGATAAACGCCAGGCGGATAAGCGCCGGAAAGCGAAAGGAAAAGGGGAAGGGATGCGCTTTCGTTATCGAAGGCAAACAAAGCGAGAAGGCGAACGGCCGCTTTCTTAATGAAGGGGGCGCCATCCCTGTAGATGTTTGTTCTGGTTAGCCCGGGTGCCGTCAAATAGGCCTTGGCCCCGTTTCGCAAGGCCAGCACGAAAAGGGCTCGGTGGGCTTCTTTTGCCAGGCGGTAGCTTTCCCCTTTTGCCATTTTCCTTCCCTTAAGAGAAAGAAAGCCTCCGGCCGGGGAAACGGCCGCTAACGATGTAACAAAGGCGAATCTAGCATCCGGATTGCTTTGGTAAAGACTTTTGAAGAGAGACAGGACGGCCGTCGCATTGGCGTCGAAAAGAGGGGTCGGGAAAGTTCCCTCTTCCCCTTTTTCAAAATAGCTTCCGGCATTGAAAGCCACCCCGTTAAAGGAAATGCCTTTCGTTCGTTGAAGAAATGAATCGATGGAAGATCGGCTGCCTTGCTCAAGGGGCAGCCAAGTAACATTCCCGTCGACATCCAGCAAGCTGATTGCGTCCGACGCTTTCTTGCGATGAGCTTCGGAACGGTAAGTAAGAACAAGCGATGCGCCTTTCCTCAATAGGTGGAGGGCCAGGGCAAGGCCGATGCCGCTACTCGCTCCAGTGATAAGGAAACGTTGGCCTTCCAATGATGGAACAGAACTATATAGAGCTGCCAACTTTTTTCTTCTCACGGGGAAATTATACGGAAAAAGGCCCCATAAAGGGGCCTTATCCATGTAGCAACTAACTATTCGGCTTCGTCGGCATCCCCGGAATCGTCGCCGTCGGATGCTCCAGTCGGCTTGTAGTCCTTAAGGTCGGCCGCCCAGTTGTGAGGCACGATCTTACCCTGTTCGAGGTTGTCGTGTTCGCAAACATCGGCAATGAGCTGCTTCGCCCGGCGGAGCGAAAGCGGGCTCTTTACCTTGAAGCAAACCGGAATCTCTTTGTAGATGTTCTTTCCAGACGCATCCTGAACCGGAATCGGGCTCGTCGCGTAATCGGAAGGTTTAAGGGCGTAGTAGATCTTGAGGCTCTTGCCGGCGACTGTGATCTTCAGATAGGTCTTGGTGTGAAGCCGGAAGGTGTCTCCGGTGTTCGAGACGCGGCTCTTAAGACCATAGGAGAGGGCTTCGCTCTTCAACTCGTTGTAGTTGTTGAGGAGATCCTTGTCCGAAGCAAGAAGTCGCTCAGGGAAGGGTATCCGAATGATTTTTTCCTTTGGAACGGCTACGGTCGGGGCAGCCGGCTTGGCATTGAGGATGGCCGGCGGAACCGTTTTCACGATCGGGGCGACGGGAGCTTCTTCGGGAACGGGTTCCGGCTCAGGTTCCTTGATGGTCTCGACTTTCGTCTCCTCAACCACAAACACGGGCTCGGGAGCGGGCTCTGGCTTGGTTTCCTCTTCCGGCTTCTTTTCCTCTTCCTTGGGAGCTAGACGGGCTTCGGCCAAGCGCTTTTCGAGTTCTTGGGCAACAATGGTGCGCAGTTCCTCCGGCTTGATGAGAGCATCGCGCAGCGAAGAGATGGCATCATCTTGCCTAGCGTCCCGCGCAAGTTGGTTGCGATAGCGGGCTTCTTCGAGATCGCTCGCCTTGGGTTCATCGGCTTTTGCGGCGTGTGAAGCTTCAATTTCTTCCTTGATTATCGTCCTCACGTCGTCCGCGGTAAGGAGATCGGGCGCCGGTTCTTCGGGCTTCGGCTCCTCAGCTTCCGCCTTCGGGGCAGAATAGGCTTCCTTGAGGGCGACAAGATCCTCGTGGATGGCAGCGAGATGCTTCTCGGCTTCAGTAGGTTCGGTTGGGGCCGCTTCATCCTTTTCGGGAATCGCGGCGCTTATTTCCTGACGGATGATGTCGCGGAGCTCCTCGGCCGAGAGAACATCGTAGTCGTTTTCGGGCTTCGGCTCGGGTTCGGGTTCGACGGCCGGTTCCGGTTCGGGCTCGGGCTCAGTTTCTTCTTCGAGACCGTAATATGCAGCAAGCTCGTCCTGAATTATCTTCCTTGCCGTTCCGTCGGTGAGCGGCTCGTTTTCTTCCGGATGCTCATGATCGTCGAGCGCTTCGCGAATGATCTTTCTAAGTTCTTTTGCGGTAATTGGACGATTCGGATCTTCTTCTACCGGCTCCGGGGCGGGAGCGGGCATGGGTTTCGGCTCGGGTTCGGGCATAGGCTTCGGTTCGGGAGTCGGCTCATGCTTGGGCTCAGACTTCGCATCTTCGACCACTAGCTTGATCGGCCTAACCGGGGTCGGAGCCGATTGAACATACGAAGGGGTGATGGGGGTCGGGGCGGGAGCGGGCGCTGGGGCCGGAGCGGGTGCCGGGGTCGGGGCGGGCGCTGGGGCCGGAGCCGGCGCAGGAGCCGGCTGCGGACCGTTCGCATAGGAAATATATTGAACGATCATCGGACCGTGGGGGCCATGGCTGCCTCCGGCAAGGACATTGCCATTGGCACCAAGTTGACGATATTCGATATCGGTAAGTTCGTCGTAGGTAGCGGGTTGTTCGTCGGTCGGAGCAGTCTTTCCAGGACCAAAGGACTTTTCCTTCGCCGAAATACGCTTGGCGCCCGGATGGGCAAGGACGTCGGCGATGGAAACGATCATCCCGATCGTATAGATGACCAAGGCCACCATCGCTAGGACGAACGGGATAAGGACGACGAAGCAGTTAAGAAGCTCGTTTTTATTGGCATGGGCTCCGAGCCATCCAAACAAATCGTTGCCCGGGAATAGGAAGTCCTTGCAAACGGCGGAAAGCGACAGGATAGCGGCAAGTCCGCCGAAAACGAGATAGAGAATGGTCTTCACAACCGCGGCTGGACGGCGACGGACGAAGACGAGAATAAGGTGAAGGATGAGAATGACGAGAGGAAGCGCGATGATTGCCACGCCAACAGCATCAAGTACGATGTTGCCGCTATTAAATGCAAATAGGCGCATTGCCGCCCCTATGATTCCCGGCCCCTGGGGGGACTTGTTCAGGAACAGCGCTTCGACGAGACCTAGGCTAAGCACGTCTCCATTGAGGATGTTTCCCTTTAGGTAGGGAAGGTTGAGAGCGCTAATCCTCTCGGCTCCCAGCATAGCTGGGGTGAAAAGGAGGATGGCGATGGAAAGGACCGTCAGGACGATTGAGATGACGGTCAGGACAGTCGATGTTTTTCTCATGTCGGTTACCTCTTTGCCCGTATTGTAGCAAGAAAAGACACGATTGAAAGGAAATTTAAGCGGGATTTGCAGGGATATTTGAAATGGCCGTCTTTACTTGTCGGCTGCGTATATTTTAAATGCCTTCGGAACGATCTCGAGATCGAGCGAACCGCGTAAGAGAGGCTCGCCATCAAGGCACCAAATTATGTTCTCATCAACCTCGATGCGGCAGGAAACAATCCGGCACTGGTAAAGGTTTTTTCGGTAAAGATAGTGCAATAAGCCATTGAAAGCGCCTTTTGAGGCTATGTATCCCTCAAAGAAGCCGTCCCCGATGTCTCCTCTTTGATTAACGGGGAAGCCGGCTACGCGGCGTCCATTTAAGAAAAGGAGGAATGGGCTTTCTCCTTCTTTGTCGAGATCCCTAGCAATGAGGCGATAGCGCAGTTCTTGCTTTTTCAATGCGTCGCCAAGGGCCAACCGATAGTAGTCGAAGCGCCCGAGAAGCGCCTTGCGGTAACCTCCGGCAACATAGGGAATCTCGCTATAGGCTCCGCAAGCCAGCATATAGGCAAAGTAAGCGGACTTTTCTTTTGAGGAAGCTTTGACCACATCGAAATCGACAAGATGACCCCTTTTGATGATCTCCACCGCATTTCCAACCCGCCGCGAAATTCCGAAATTCCTCCCGATATCGCCCAGGGTTCCGGCATTTACGTAGCCAAGCGTGGCCTTGATTCCCACTTCGGCGAGGGAGTTGACCACCGCATTGAAGGTGCCGTCGCCCCCAAGGACGATGATGTCGCTTTCCCTTTCGGCCTCGACAATGACGCGTTCTCTCCCTTCTTCTTTGCTCGGGGAAAGGAAAACGGCCAATTCACGATATGAGGAGCGAAGCCTTTCGGCCACGGAGGAAACGAAATGCAGACCCCGTCCGTGACCGGCCGATGTCGATGCGAGAATGAAGGCTCGCCTCCTTCTCATTTGTCTTCCCTTTGAGCAATCGCGGCCTTCACGAAGCCGAGGAAAAGAGGATTCGGCCGCAACGGGCGCGAAGTAAATTCAGGATGGAATTGACACGCTAGAAAGAAACGGTTGCTTGGAAGCTCGATTATCTCGGCAAGGCCTGTCTCAGGATTCGTTCCCGAGAAAACGATTCCCGCTTTCTCGAACTGGGCCTTGAACTGGCCGTTAAATTCATAGCGGTGACGATGCCGCTCCTCGACGAGGTCCTTTCCATAAAGGCTTCGCGCAAGAGATCCTTCCATCAGCTTGCAGGAGTAGTTTCCGAGGCGGAGAGTTCCGCCCATGTCGATACCGACATATTGATTGTGAAGGAGATCTACGACCGGGTAAGGAGTCGATGGGTCGAATTCAGTCGTGTTGGCCCCCTTCAATCCAAGCACGTCCTCGGCGAATTCGACGATTGCCATTTGCATGCCAAAGCATATTCCAAGGAATGGGATGTTGTTTTCCCTAGCATAGCGAATGGCCGCTTTCTTCCCGTCGCTGCCCCGCTCGCCAAAGCCACCTGGCACCAAAATGCCATTGGCGCCTTTCAAGATCCGGCCGGCATTTTCGTCATTGACGTCGGTCGCCTTTACATAGTCAATGGAAACCAGTTTTCCCAAGGCATAGCCAGAGTGGCGGAGCGCGCTCCTGACCGAGAGGTAGGCATCTTTCAATTCGACGTATTTCCCAACCAAGGCGATCTTGACCTCGCCTTTGGCGTTTTTGATGGATTCGACCCATCCGCGCCACGGATCGAGGTCGATCGGATCGGCCTTGAGGTGGAACTGGCGAAGGACGAAATCGTCTAGGCCCTGCTCGTGGAGGCGGAATGGAAGCTCGTAGACGTTCTTGAGATCGTCGGCCTCGAAAACTCCCTCTCTCGGAACGTTGCAGAAAAGCGAAATCTTCATCTTCGCGCTTTCCTGAAGCGGAACCTCGCTTCTAAGGACGATCGCATCGGGCTGAATGCCAAGGCCGGAAAGCTCCTTGACGCTATGCTGCGTCGGCTTGGTCTTGCTTTCCTCGCTCGAAGGAAGATATGGGACGAGGGTATTGTGGACGAACATAACCTGTTCACGGCCGAGTTCGAGACGGGCCTGGCGCATGGCCTCAAGGAACGGGAGCGATTCGATATCGCCAACCGTGCCGCCTATTTCGGCAATAACGACATCGGCTCCCGAAACTCGCGCCCCCTCATAGAGGCGGGTCTTGATTTCGTTGGTAACATGGGGGATTACCTGCACTGTCGCGCCAAGATAATCGCCACGCCTTTCCTTCTCGAGAACGGAGCCGTAAATCTTCCCCGAGGTAATCGAGCTTTCCTTCGTCAACTCGATGTCGCACCAGCGCTCGTAATGGCCCAAATCAAGGTCTGTTTCGGCGCCGTCTTTGGTAACGAAAACTTCCCCGTGCTGATAAGGCGACATCGTGCCTGGGTCAACGTTGAGATAAGGATCGAACTTCTGGTGGAAAACCTTAAGCCCCCTCGATTTGAGCAGCAGTCCGAGACTCGAAGCGAATATCCCCTTTCCAAGCGAAGAAACGACGCCTCCGGTAACGATGACGAACTTAGCCATATTGCCCTCCCGGGAAAAATCAACCCGCTTATCGTACCCCATAAAGGCTTGCTTGTAGTAGGGAATTAAAAACTCAAATGGAAAATAAAAAGAAAAAGAAGGGGGTTTTGCAAGCAAATCCCCTCCATGTTTTGAAATATCAGGCTTTGACGAACGTGCTTCCAAGCGGCCAGATCACAAACTGTGCCACTTTGAACATCTGTAAGCCCACCGGCATGCCGATGATCGTGATGCAGCAAATCAAGCCAACGACCAGAGCAACCAAGGCGTTTTCCCAGCCAAGGAGAATTGCCCAGATGAGATTCAAAACGAAGCGAACCGAACCTTCTCCTCTTTTGACCGCCTTCCCAAATGGCCAGACGACGAAACCGGCCAATTTGAAGAGCTGAAGGCCGATTGGAATGCCGATGACGGTCACGCACATGATAAGGCCTTCGATCAGGTAGCAAAGGCCAAGCCACCACCCGAAGAAAATGAGCCACAGGATGTTGCCGATGGTTTTCATTGAATTCGCCCCCCCGCTCTTTAAACGATAACGGGGGAGAAAGCATTCTACTAGTCCTTCTCGTTTAAAACGGAAAGAATGGCAGATGCGTACTTTTCCTTCCTTCTATTAAGGAACGTCCTGTAGATTGGATAGTTGATCGATACGAGAAGGACGCCAACGAGTCCGACCACGATGCCAAGGGGGATTCCCCATCCCGGCGCCCCTATCACTCCCATGGCCAAGCACATCCCTATTCCCAATATCAACGCTCCGCAAACCCCTAGGACATAAGCGTTCACCAAAGCCGGCATCCGACAACGAATATCCAATTTACGGGCTCTTTCCAGTCGGGTATTTTTCTTTACCGTGTACTCGTCCCGCAGCTTTTCTTCGTCTAGACTCAACATCTTTTTTCCTCCTTGCCCGATTTTCGATCGGGTTGGTAAGATTTCTCTTGCCATGACCATATTTAGCAATCGGAAAGGAAAGCTGAGAACGACAAAAGAAGGGAAAACTGTCGCATCGGCGAAAGATCGTCTAATCGATGCTCTCTTTCGCCTCCTCACGATCAAGGAATTCAATGACATCTCCGTCAGTGAATTGACCATTGCCGCCGATGTTCACCGCTCAAGCTTCTATGCGAATTACGATAACCTCTTCGATCTTTTGAAGGATTCAAAGAAAGAAGCAGAACGTCGTTTCCTCGAAGAATACCCCAAGGACCTACCAAGCGACGAGCTAATCGATTATGCCCATATCATTCCCTTTCTCCGCTTTGTAAAAAGCAATGAAAACTGGTACCGGGCATACAAGAAAAACGGCTTTCTTTTCAATAGTGAGGACGATATAGAGAGAATTATCTTTAACGTAGCCATCCCTCAATCGAAAACATCTGGGGAAAACACGGCAATAGCCTACGCTACGCGTTTTTATCTCGGGGGAATCGATGCCGTAATCGAAAACTGGATGAACTCAGGATATCAGGAAAGCGAAGAAGAGATTGCTTCCATCATCAATCGGCTCTCTCCTCGGAACCTTATTGAAAGCTGAAGGGATAAGCAAAGCAAAAGCCCCGGATTTCTCCGGGGCCTACTTGCTAAATGGTGACCCAGCCGGGAATCGAACCCGGGATTCAACCTTGAGAGGGTTGCGTCTTAGCCGCTTGACCACAGGGCCATCCCAGGAAAAGTTACCTTTTCCGGGGCTCTATCCTATGTTAATCGAGAGCCTTTTGCAAGCGCAAGTGAACCCGATCTTTTCCCATTATCGAGATAATCTCGTACATGGAAGGCGAATCCTTGCTTCCGGTGAGGGCAACTCGCATGAGACTCGAGGCTGCGGCCATATTCCCTTTGAAAGCCGAGGGATTGGCCTTGTACTCGCGATTTACGGTGGCAAAGCCGTGCCTTGACGCGATTTCCTTCACCGAATTCCACCAAGTCGCTTCATCGGGTCCATAGGCCATGTTGTCCGCGATGTCATTGAGGAACTCCTTGATGAAGTCCCGGTCGAATGCCGGGTCAAACGGCAGCCCCGCTTCCTTCTTCCTAGCATATTCGTCGTCGTAGAAAAAAGCGACAAGCGGCAAGATATCGCCGTATTTGGCATAGTCCTTGCGCGGATTGGGACGGTCGCGCTCGATGTTGAGAATCTTTTTGAAATAGGCCGGATCGAGTTCTATCTTCGCCTCGAGTTCGGGATCATAGAGCTTCGCATAAGAAGCAACCTGTCCATAGAAGCTCTCGATGTCCATGCCGGCAATCGCCTCTTTCGAGAAATAGGCCAATTTGTCGAGGTCGAAGAGCGCTCCGTCGAGGCTCATCTTGTCGAAGGAGAACTTGAAGCCGTCGAGAATGTATTTCTTGTTTTCGATGCACCACTCCTCGAAATTGCTATTCGCAATCGACATCAGGTAAAGCTTCACGCCTTCCACCGGATAGCCTTGGCGCAGGAAATAGCTGACGGCTGCTTCGGGATCCTTCCGCTTGGAGAGCTTGCGCTTGTTTCCGTGGTCAAGCTTCATGATGACCGGCAGATGGGCATACTTCGGAGGCTGCCAGCCGAAAGCCGAGAAAAGCTCGAGGTGGGTCGGGGTGGAAGGAATCCACTCTTCCCCGCGACTTACGAGCGTCGTCCTCATGAAATGGTCGTCCATTACATGGGCAAAATGGTAAGTCGGAAGGCCATCGCTTTTGTATATCACGACATCGATGTCGTTTTCCTGAATTTCGAGATCGCCCCGAATTTCGTCATGGAAAGTCATCTTGCGGTCGTGGTCGGAGAGGCTCTTGAACCGTATGACCCAAGGTTCCCCTTTCTTGATCCGCTCGACGCGCTCGTCGTTGCTTAGGTTCCGGTCGCGGGCATATATCCCGTAGTAGCCTGGAATGACCTTGCTTTCTTCCTGGGCCTTCCTGATTTTCTCGAGATCCTCGCTCGAGCAGAAATCGGGATAGGCACGACCGATCGAGACTAGGTATTTGATTCCGACCTTGTAAATATCAGCCCGCTTGGACTGCTGGTAAGGACCGTAATCCCCTTTGTCTCCGTCGACGAAGTATCCTTCCTTGTGGCCGAGGCCGAAAGTGAAGAGCTGGTCGATCAATTCGCCAGCCGCCCCCGGAATCGTCCGCTTGGTATCCGTATCTTCGAGACGGAAGAAATAGACGCCGCCGCTTTGCTTGGCAACGTAATAGGCAATCATGTCGGTGAATAGCGATCCGGTATGCAAGAAGCCGGTCGGGGAAGGGGCGAACCTGGTAACCTCGGCCCCCTCCGGGAGCTTCCTCGGCGGGAAACGGCGTTCAAGATCCTCGATGGTTTCTTTGACCTCCGGGAATAGGAATTCGGCAAGTTCTTTATCGCTGACCATGGCATTCTCCTGTCTCGGCGGGATTATAGGCCAAAGGCCTAACAATATCCACTTGCACCGCCACCCTCGAATAAATATAATGTGCAGGCCGTCAAAGGCAGTGCAGGTGTAGTTCAATGGCAGAACATTACCTTGCCAAGGTAAATATGCGGGTTCGATTCCCGTCACTTGCTCCAGCACGCTAGTTCCCCGATCGTCCGATCGGGTTTTCTTTTGTCAGGCCATGCGATCGGGAGAAAAAAAGAATCGGAGATCCTCGATTTTTTCCGCAAAACCCCCGTAAAAAAGAAAAGAGGCCCGAGGCCTCAATGGGAATCGCTGCGCCCGTAATCGTCGACGGACGGACCTCCGCCTTTTGGCGTATCGTCGTGTTTGTCGTCTTCGGAAGGATCCTTTTCCACTGCCTCGACATCGATTGGGGAATCGCTCGCGCCTTGGTCTTGCCCGCTTTCCCGCTGCATGTTCCGGATTTGCTCCTCGAGGCTATTGGCCTGCTCTTCCCTCATTCGCTGCGTCGCTTTGAGGTATTCGAGATTCTGGCGCATGACATCGTAACCGTATTTCACGTAACCTTCCCTGTTATCCTCCTGGACGGTCTTGATGGCCTCAAAAAGGAATGGGGCAAGCAAGGAAAGGGCGATGGCTGCTACGTAAAAGCCGAAAATAGGCGCAACGGTTGCCGCCGAGGCAACGGACGAAGCATCGCTTCCATGGCCGAAAATCGCCATCCCGATGAACGAACCGATCAATAGGAAAGCCGCTCCGATTGTCATGAAAGGCCAAACGAGAATCCAGTATTCGCGCTCGAAATGCGAGGACGATGCCCTTTTCCCTCCGCGGAAAAGGAGGACCTTCAGCCGAGCTGGGGCATTCTTGATGTTCGATTCGACATAGGGAATCGGAAGGGCCCTGAGGAAGAAATAAATGTTGAAGAGAAGCATCACGAAGATGTTGGTAAACGAGATGACATAGATCATCCCGACGAAAGGAGGCTCGTCTAGATAGGATGAGGCGAGAGTCAGATCTTCCTGGGAAATGGCATCGGCAAAGCGCGCGAACGCCTCCTTGTTGACTGGATCGTTGGAAAGGGCGAGGAAAAGCACGATGCCGACGACATAGGTAACGACAATGGAGAGCAGATAGCTCCAAATAAAGTTCCTAACCAGCCTGTATGAGCCAAAATTGGCCCCGGAATAGTACAGGCCAAAACGCGCAAGCACGGACGGCACCCCGCCCTGGGTCGTTGCCTCTCCGTCGCGGTAGGCGCTTTGAAAGGCAAAAACGAAGGGAACCAGCAAAAACGGTATGACGATCAGGGCCGCATCGGCGCTCGTGAAGAAAAAAGCGTTCGTTTGAACGAGGGAAAGGGCTGAAGACACGGCCCCAAGCGCAACCGCGACAAGGATGAATATGACGATGTCCGGCAAAAAGGAAACGTATTTGCGCGATGCGTTCTTTATGACTCTCGAGTAAAGCGCCTTAACGCTCCTATCTGCGACGTTCATCTTCTTTTGCCTTCCCGAGCTCATGGAGATCATGGATTGCCTGCCATAGCTCTTTCTTGACGAAAGCCGTGACATCGCGGCTTTCATAGTCTTCGACAAGCGATTCGAGATCCTTGACGCTTACGAGCTCGCTTTCCCCGCGCCCTTTCTCGTCGAGTCTCGAAACAAAGCATTCCTCGTTCACGAGCACCACCCCAACCATGAAGGAAGAGTTGATGCCGCTCACCATAGAAAGTCGATTCAGCATTGCCCTATTGGTGGCAAGCGGATTTTTGATCGGCTGCTTTTTCCCCTTGCGCGAATAGAAAACCCAGGAAGCGTCCTCGGCCATCCCCGAAATCGCCCCGTCGAAATAGCAGTCGGTGATGACATAGATGTATTTGTCGCCGCCGATGATGTGGTCGATCCGGACGCGGCTTGCCCCTTCCCCGCGGACGAAGTCATTTATGAGGTAGTAATCTCCGTGGAGGGCCGTTTTGTAGGCATAGGGAAAGTAAGCGGCCGTAATGTTGCCTTTTGCCCGCAATTTCCTTATGGGGGCGCGGAGGAAAAGGTAGAGGAAAATGAGGCCGGCAATGACGGCAAAGGCCACGTAGACGCCGAGCCTTACGTCGTAAGAGGTTATTTCGAGAAAAGTTATTTGCGGCATGAAGTCGTATACTCGTCAGCCGTTAGAAGGGCAAGTCTTATCATGTCCTTGACGCCGGCTTCCCGCTCCTCGATCGTGAGAGAGCCTCCGCCAAGGAAGGAGTCGCTGACCGTTAGGATGGCAAGCGCCTTCTTCCCGAGAAGGGCGGCATTCGCATAAAGGGCATACGCCTCCATTTCCACGCCGAGGATGCCGAGCCGCGCCCACTTCTTCCAGTTATCGGGGTCGATATCGTAGAAAACGTCGCTCGAAAGGATGTTGCCGACATGGAACGGCAATTTCAGGTCGATCGCCGCCTTGGCCGCCTTGACCGTCAAGGAGAAATCGCTCGTTGCGGAGAAAGTTCCGCCTAGACGATGCTCAGAAAGGAAATTGCTGTCGGTCGAGGCGCCGTTTGCGATGACAATGTCGCGGAGCGATACCTTGGGCGAATAAGTGCCCATCGTGCCGATTCGAATGATGGCTTCCACCCCATAGGAAGTAAACAGTTCGTGCGAATATATGCCGATCGAGGGCATCCCCATTCCCGAAGCCATTACCGAGACCGGAAGCCCGGCCGGAGAGCGGCCGGTATAGGCCAGTGCCCCGCGCACGGAATTGATGAGCTTCGGTTCCTTAAGGAAATTGTCGGCGATGAAACGGGCCCTTTTGGGATCGCCCGGCATGAGCACGACCTTGGCAAAGGAACCGTCGGGTGCTTCGATGTGATGAGTCGGCATATCTGTTACCTCCTTGTATAAGCTTCAATGGCAACGACGCGCGTCGAGGAAACCGCATCGAGGAAACTCTCCTTCCTTTCGCTAGAAAGGAGAATGAAAAGTTCCACGACATAGTATAGGCCAATCGTCATGACACTTAGAACAAGAGGGAGATAGGCGCGGGCAAGAAGGGCGGAGAAAGAAGCCTTTCCGCCGTTTCTGGCCACTACTTTGGTGCCGAGGAAGGCCTGTCCTAGGCTGCTGCCCCCCTTGAGATACGGCACGAGCACGAGATAGAGAAGCGAAACGGCGAAGAAAAGGGATCCCCCAAGGAAAAGGAAGACAAACAAAGCGACGGTGTTGGCGGTTGTCGGCCCGTTTGCCCATACGAGGAAAGCGATTAAGGACGGCACGAGCGAAACAACGAGGAGCAATAGGCAAATCGAGAAGTCGAAAACGCTCGAAAGCAAACGGCGGGAAAAGGGCGCGGAAACGATGGCGTTCTTGTTCTTTCCCCAGGGCGTAGGCATGGAGGAAGTCTACCACCTATCGCTAATGAACTGTAACGGATTTGGCAAGATTCCGCGGCTTGTCGACGTTGAGACCGCGGCGAATCGAAAGCAAGTAGGAAAGAAGCTGGCCAAAGGCGATCTCGGGGAACGGAGCGAACTCGGGGCGCACTTCGGGGAAAACGAAAGCATCTCCCTCCTTCGAGCATCCTTTCGAGGAGACGATGTAAGGAGTTGCGCCGCGAGCGAGAAGCTCCTCGACGTTGCTACGTATGAGCTTGCTCAACTCTTCGTTCCCGACGAAAGCCACAACCGGAATGTCCTTCTCGATCAGGGCGATCGGGCCGTGCTTTAGCTCGCCTCCGGGATAGGCCTCGCTATGGACGTATGCGATTTCCTTCAATTTCAGCGAGGATTCCTCGCCGGCGAAAAAGTCGAAACCGCGCCCGACGAAAAAGGCATCCCGAGCCGCGATGAACTTCTCGCTTATCGCGTCGATTTGATCGGCCATCGCGATGACCTGTTCGGCACTATCGGCAGCCGCAAGGATGCCTTCGGCGACTGTTTTGTCCTTTCTTAGGGCTCCGCAAACCAGCATCATGAGGGCAAGCTGGCCGAAGAACGACTTCGTCGAGGCCACCGCAACTTCCAGACCGGCCTCTATGTAAAGCACATTCGAACACCGGCGGGCAATCGTCGAGTCTTTCGCGTTGACTATTCCGAGAGTCGGGGTTTCCTCGCCTATCATGTCAAGGCAGGAAATGAGATCGGCCGTTTCGCCCGATTGGCTGATGAGAATGTAAAAGGGCTTCTTCGGCCGCGGATATATTCCGTGGATCCATTCCGATGCAATGTAACTCGCGGCTCGGAAGCCGTTGGTGTTGAAGAACGCCGCCGCCGCCTCCGAAGCGTAATGGCTCGATCCGCATCCGAGAAGGACTATTTCGTCGCTCTCGGCAATCTGATCCAGCAATTTTTTGTCGAAAAGATAACCATTCGCGGCATCGTAATGATTTTTGACGTTCTTGCGCATCACGCCGGGACCCTCGTGGATTTCCTTCAGCATGAAATGCGGGTAGCCTTCCAAATCGTAGCTGTAGTCTTCCTTGTCGCGCGAAGAGAAGGCAAGGGCAATGTTCCTCCCGTCTTTGAAAGCGATCACGGCGTTCTGGCTCATTACGCCGTAAGTGCCGTCCTCGAGGGCGGCAAAACCCGTGCAGGAGTCCATGAGAGGGGCGTAATCGCTCGCAAGGCAATTGATCCGTCCCTTCCCGCGCCCGAGGACGAGTGGCGATTTGTTCTTGGCAAAGTAGAGTCCGGGCGTTCCGGTAAAAAGGATGGCCAACGCATATGATCCGTCGATCATCTTCATCGCGCCGTGAATGGCGTTGAGAGGCGATTCCCCTTCGTTTAGGAAGTAGGAGATGAGCGAGGCAATGACCTCAGTATCGGTGTCGCTGCGGAAAGTTATTCCTTTCTCGGCAAGGAAGGCCTTGAGTTCCTTGTAGTTGTCGATGACGCCGTTGTGCACCAAGTAAACCTTCTTGTCATAGCTCCGCTGGGGATGGGCGTTCTCGACCGTGACACCCCCATGGGTAGCCCACCGGGTATGGGCGATGCCGGCCGTGCCAGGATGCCCTTCCGGAACGATCGAAGCAAGGTTATCAACGCTCCCTACTGCCCTATAAAGGGAAATCTTGCCATTATTGTAAAAAGCGAGACCCGCCGAGTCGTATCCGCGATAATCAAGTTTTCGCAACCCGGAAAGCAAGAACTCGCGGTAATCGAGATTTCCGATTCCGCCAACGATTCCGCACATATCAGATCCTCCTCAATGCTTTTTCAAGTCTATCGGCGTATGACCTTGCCTTTTCCTCGGTCCGGCATTCGACGTAGATCCGGAAAAGAGGCTCGGTCCCGCTCGAGCGGAGAAAGACCCTTCCTTCCCCTTCTATTTCGCTTTCAATCAAAGCCCGCTCGGCTATGAACGCCTCGTTTCGCGAAGCCTTCTCGGCTTCTTCCCTGCTCTCGAAGCGAACGTTCTCAAGCACGTGGGGGTAGCGGAAATATGATAGGGCCCTTTCGAAAATATCCCTTCTTTCCGCAAAGCACGAAACGACCTGCGAGGCGGAAATCATCCCGTCGCCGGTTGGAAGAAGGTCGAAATGGATGACATGCCCGCTCGGTTCGGCCCCGATTGCGTATCCGTGGGCGAAAAGCTCAGCTTGGATATTGCGGTCCCCGACACCCACCTCGACGACATCGATGCCTTCTTTGGCAAGCGCTTCGATTAGCCCTAGGTTGCTCATCGGCGTCACAACCGCCTTATTGGAGGGAAGGATTCCTTTTTCCTTGAGGGAAACTGCCTTCATGAAAAGCTGGGCATCGCCGTCGATTTCTCCGTCCTTCGACATGCCGATTACTCGATCGGCATCCCCATCGAAAGCGAATCCGAGGTCGTAATCCCCGGCGGAAAAGGCCTTTTTGAGCGCCTCTATGTGCGTGGAACCGCAACCGGCGTTTATATTGACTCCGTCGGGCTTGTCGTTGATCGACTCGACGATGCATCCCCAGTTTTCGAAAATCTTCCTGGCGTAGAAGGAATCGGATCCGTTTGAGCAGTCCAAAAGGACCCGGATCCCTTTTCCATGGACATCGACGAGGGAAGAAACATAGGAAACGAACGACCGGCGCTCATCTTCGCCGTCGCGAATCCGTCCTAGGCCCTCTCCGTCGGGGAAAGGCAAGGCGTCAGCTCCGATAAGCGATTCCTCGATTTCCTTTTCCAAGGCGGTCGAGAGTTTTTCCCCGCCCCTCATAAGCACCTTGATTCCGTTGTCGAAAAATGGATTGTGCGAGGCGGATACCATGACGCCGTAATCGTAGCCGCGGTCTTTTTCCATAAGGAAGGAAACCATCGCCGTCGGGACGACGGCCAGAGAAACGACATCCGCCCCAGAGGAAAGCAAGCCCGCCTCGATCGAACAATAGAGCATCGGCGAAGATAGGCGCGTGTCCATGCCCAAAAGAACCCTCTTTGGCTTTTCTCCGTCGCCCTTTCCTATGAATCGCCCGATGCGATAAGCAATGGAGGCGGTCAGTTCGGAATTGGCCCGTCCCCTCATTCCATCTGTACCGAAATGAATCATCTCTGTCCCTTTCTAAAAAAGCCGGTGCGATCTTAAACCGCATCGGTTTCCTCGGCATAAGACATATCGTCATCGAGGACGCGCCTGAACGTATCGGGCGTGACCGTCGTCAGTTCTCCTTGGAAAGCAATCGAAATCCGGCCGGTCTCCTCGCTTACGAGAACGGTAACGGCATCGGAATTCTCGCTAATCCCAAGCGCGGCTTGGTGACGCGAGCCGAATTTGCCAGTCAGAGGCCGGGTTGTCGAGGCGAAGAAGACCGAGGCCCTCGCTATCTTGTCGTCCTTGATGATGACCGCCCCGTCATGGAGCATCGTCCCTGGATAGAAAATCGTCTCAAGCAGTTCATGGGTAACGGGCGCATTTACGTCGCACCCCCTCTGTTTGACGACGCCGCCAAGCTTTGAATCGCTGAGTAGATCGTCTTTTTTCATGATCGTTATGAGGGCGCCGACCTTACGTTTGCTCATGAACATGACGGCTTTCTCGATCTCATCGTAGACGGCATCGCGATCGAAAATCGTCTCGGCGGCAACTTTCCTCTTCCGGAAAAGGTGAATCTTCTCGTTTTTGAATAGGCCGTTGGTTACCAAGTAGCGGTATTCCGACATGTTGGCAAAAAGCACGACGAAGGAAAAAATGGTAAGCATCGCAAGCGAGATTTCGAACATATAGGGAATCGGCGTCGCCATTCCTACGACGACGAGCACGTCGAGGAAGAAGACGAAAGCCCACGCAAGCTTCCGCTTTACAACGAAAACGATCGCCGCCGTAAGCAAGAGCAGCAGGAAGACGCCAACGACGAAACCGGCAACGAAATATCCGTTGCCCCAGTCCACGGAAATATCGGAAAGAAGAAAATCAATCATATTCAGTCTCCCCGTCCCTGACCCAGCGGTGGGCGAACCGCGAAGCCGCGCTTGCCGCGATTGCCCCGACGATGTCGTCGATGAAAGTGTTGCAGACGCCCGTATCCTTTCCGGCCTTGTTCAGCTTGCGGATAATCCCGTATTTTTTCTTGTCGATGAAGCCGAAATTGGTAAAGGCGATTGAGCCATAGGTATTGCAAACGCCGTTTGCAAGCACCTCATCGACCCCGTAAAGCGGGGCATCGCTCATCAAAAGGCGTTCAAGATAGGGATCGGAAAGCTTCCCCTCCTCTGCCGCCTTGTCAAGGGCTATCCCTGTCATGATCGCGTACTGCACTTCCCTCTTGGAGAGAACCGCGCGCACGCTCGAGAGGAGCTCCTCCTTGGTCAGGTCGACATGATAGGCCGCTTGAAGGTAACGGGCGCAGTCGGCGATTTCATCAAGAGTCACTCCCCGCTCTTCGAGTAGGGATATGCAATGTTCCTGCAAGTCCAGAATGTCTTCAGCCATACCGCCTATAAATATAGCAAAAGTGCCTTTTAAAGGGAGAAAAAAGCGCGAGAATATGACACAAATAGCCGATATTACGTGACTTTTTCTTAAAATCTCCGCAAAACCCCCTCGTTATTGTCAATAAAAGGAATGGAATATCATTTGAACGTTTTGTTTTCATCTCCCGACCATCCTAGGCACGTCGAAAATCCAAGTATGAAGAAGAATCGATGTTTTCAGCATTTTGTAAAGACGCTCCATAAAGCCGCGGCTTGCTGGTTAGACGCGGCTCCGATGTATGAAAATGCCCATGTCGTGCAAATACGGTCGCCGTCTCACGGGGTCAGGCGCTTCAAAATCCCTTTTCTCGTGAGTTAGGATTCCGACGTTGAACTCGAAGGCGGAGACCGCGTTCCGGCCTTACGGGGAAGCCAGTCCTTTTCCGCTCGGCCTAGCTACAATCGGCTTCGCCCCTTTTATGATGCGGACCATCTCAAGCGAAGAAATACGAGAGTTCTTTTCGCCTTGCCCGAAAGGGCCAAAAGAAAAGTCTGACCGCGAATAAGCGGTCAGACAAACGAACGATAACTGGTAAAACTAACCTATTGTGATGCACTTGCGACCCCTATTTACGATATGCAACCCCTGTCAATCTTTAGCAAAGTAAGTTTTGCCAAATACTTGTTCACTTAAAGGAGCATAGCTATCCAGCTCATCTCTAGGATAGAGACTAAGCTATTAGATATAGTCTCAGGCTCTTCTTCTGCTTTCTTAACTTCACCCTTGCCTTTAGGAATAAATCTCTTTTTGAAAGATCCTTTCATCTCAAAAATAAAAAGAGACCTTAATGGTCTCAAATCATTATTTTAATCTTATAGGCGCCTATTTAAATCTTCGTAATCAATATCATCTTGATGTTCCTTTAATTCTTCCATTAAAGCTGTAAGTTCCCCGAATTTAGCTTCTTGTTCAGGAGATAATTTATTTTTTCCCTTTAATCCTTGAAACATCATAAGAAAACTGACACCCATAGCAAACTGTAATAATTCATTTTTATTAGTAATCTTAGAATGGTTTTTATCATCTTTTTGAATTTCTTTTATTAATTTAACTGAATCATCACTTAAGATATATGCCATATTCAATACCCCCTAATTTTGAAAATCTTTATATCGAAATTTAAATATATACACACAAGAATTGCAAAACAAAAATTATTTTCTTGTTAAGTGACAATGATTTCACATTCAAACATGAAATGCAAAAAACGCACGAAATGACACTAAAGCACTTCTATGCGTTTCCACTGGCTTTCAATATGTTTTTGTACTATCGCTTTAATACAAAATGACACCCCTACTAGCAAAACGACACCCTTACTAGATAAACGAAACCACATATAAAGTGCCAATTTTATCAATATTTCTTGCTTGACA
>CALWAS010000021.1 GCA_944375905.1 uncultured Bacilli bacterium | reverse complement strand
TGGGGTTGGCCCTCAGGGCCTCGGCCAGCTTGGGGTCGATGATGCCTTTTGCCATAAGGAAACCTCCGGTTGCTTCAGTGTAACCGGAGGCCTTTCTCTTTTAACCTTTTTCTTTTGGACTCCGATTTACGGGGTCCAGTTTACGAATCGGGCTTTTTTCTTTTGATTGCTGTCTTTATCAGGAACGGACGTTCCCCCGCCTCATCGCTAGCTTGTCGAGTCCTTTCTCGAAAAAGGAAGCGTCTTCCTTTTTGAAAAGGGCAACCCCGGAGGCGACTTCCTTTTCGGCGCGTTCGGCGATTTCCTCGGTACTTAGGCCCGAGGCGACGAAAGAGGGGAAGTACTTCACCTCGATCGGGAGACGGCGGTAATCCCTATTGAACGCAAGGATCCGGAAGGTTCCGTAAAGCGAGCAGGGGACGATGAAGGCCCCACTCCTCGTGGCTGCCTTGAAGGTTCCGGGATGGAAGGGAAGCGCGTCGAGGTGCTCCCGGTCCTTGTTCCGGGTCCCTTCCGGGAAAATCACGTAGTTCCGCCCTTCCTTGAGCCCCTTGCTGACCGCCTGGATGACGCCGAGCGATTGCCTGAGGTCGCCGCGGTCCATGAAAAGGCCGTCAAGGGCCTTGATGGCCCGGCCGATGACCGGATAACGCGACGTCTCGATCTTCGCGACCGGGCGAAGGGGGCGGCTCGAAAGGGCGATGAGGAGGAGCGGATCGAAATCGGCGATGTGGTTCGGGGCGAGGAGGATTCCCTTCCCCTCGAGTTCGAGGGCGCGATACTCGTCGTGGCCGATTCGCATTATGTCGAGCCGGAAGAGCTTGAAGAGGAAGCGGACAAGCTCGGCGATATGGTGGAACCTAACCTCGATCGGATACCGCTCGGGGTGACGGGAATAGGGAAGGATGTATAAAAGATAGTCGTAAAGGACCCGCGGCCAGGCCAGGAAGACGATCCGAAGCCATTTGAGCATGTCAGAAGGCCCTTTCCCCGCGGCGGTAGCTCTCGCTTATCTCCTCGACGATCACGAGGCCGTGGGCATCGTCCTCCTCGAGCCTTCCCTTGAAGACGATGAGCGATCCCTCCGGGAGCTTGGCGAGATTGGAAAACGATCCGAGGGAATCCTTCACGAGGAAGCGGTCGGTCCTGATTTTCCCGTCCCCATCGGGAAGGGGACGGTCGACCTCGACGTAACGGTAGCCGGGATAGGGGGTTCCGGCGACGCGGCCGGAAACGAAGACGGATGAGATCATTTGCCATGCTCCTTTCGTTTGGCGTAGGCCTTGGCCGAGCGGGCGGGTATCCTTGCCTCGATACCTTCCTTGCCTCCGACCGGGATGAATTCCCGCCCATCGAAGATTTCCTCGCGCGGAGACGGGAAAACGAAATGGGCTTCGTGGCCGGTCGGGTTGAGGAAGAAATCGACCTCCTCGTTGATGCCGAGTTCGCTTTCCCCGCGGACTCGGAGGAAAATCGCCCCGTCGGCGTCCAGAATGTCGACGAGGGGCGCGATGGCCCGGGGATCGAAGGGACGGAAGGCAAGCGAACCGCGCCGCAGGGCGACGAGGCTACGGAAGAGATTATAAAGCCACTCCCGTTCCTTCACGACGGAGTATGACATTTGGTTATACTTATCGCCTTCATTGTAGGTATTTTCGTGGCCGAATTTGGTCAAGCCGACCTCTTGGCCCATGTGAATGAAAGGGACGCCATAGGATAAGAGGACGAAAGCCATGGCAAGCCCGCAGATCTTCAGCCGTTCCTCGAGGCTCAAATCGCCGCGGGCCCGCGAGACGAAATCGAAGTAGGTTCCGTTGTCGTGGCACTCGACGTAGTTGGTCGATTGCCGGGCATCGAGGAACATCGGGGAGCGATGGGCGAATTCGTTGACGGATCCAAGCATCGAGAATTTGACGTCGCTCCGCTTTCCTTCGTCCCCGACGAGGAAATGCTTGACTGCCTCGCGGAAGGAGTCGTTGAAGAAGCCGAATTCCGGCAAGCGACGGTAGTTGCCCATCGTCCCGCCGACGTCGCCGTCGATCTGGCTTCCCATGTTCCAGCCTTCCCCATGGAGGAAGAAGGAGGCATCCTTCTTCTTTGCGTAGGAGGCGATCTCCGAAAGCGTCGTCGCGTCCACGATGCCCATGAGGTCGAAGCGGAAGCCATCCATGTGGTAGAAATCGATCCACCACTTGGCCGAGTCGACGATGAGCTTCCTTACCATCGGGCGCTCGCTCGCGACGTCGTCGCCGCAATAGGAGCAATTGGCCAGCCTTCCGTCCGGGCGCTTCCGGAAATAGTAATTGGGCACAGCCTTCTCGAAAGGCGAGGAGATGTACTCGTAGACGTGATTGTAGACGACGTCCATCACGACCCGGATCCCGGCGTCGTGGAGGGTCAAGATCAAGTCGCGGAGCTCCTCGATCCGGGCATATGGATTGTTGGCATCGGTCGAGTACGATCCCTCGGGAACGAAATACTGCCGCGGGTCGTATCCCCAGTTGTAGCCACTTTCGGGATGGAGCTCGTCGACCGATTGGAAGTCGTAGACCGGGAGAAGCTGAAGGTGGGTGATCCCGAGGCTCGTGAGGTAGTCGAGTCCGACGGGGATTCCGTCCTTCGAGCGCCGTCCCTTTTCGGATAGGCCTTTGTATTTACCCTTGTTCACGACATCGGTGTCGGGGTCGCTCGTAAGATCGCGGACGCTCGCTTCGTAGACGATGGCCTCGGTCGGCTCGTTGAGGCGCGGAAGGGCGTTTCGCCGGTCGCTCCGGTAAAGGGAGCGGAAATCGGCCACGACCGAGCGGCGGCCGTTGGCAAGCGAGCACTTCGCGTAAGGGTCGCTGCAATTGTATGTCACCTCGCTATTGGTAACGAGGTACGTGTATTCGGCCCGGGCGTAGTCGCCGGGGCAGAAAATGGACCACACGCCGCGCGGGAGGCGCTCCATCCGGTAATAGGACGAGCGGCTCTCGCCCGGACGCTTGACCTTGAGCATGACGTTGCTCGCCAAGGGAGCCCAGATCTTGAAGGAAGTGCCTTCCTTCCGATAGGAGGCCCCGAGGTCGTCGCCGGGATAGAAATAGGCTTCGTCGAAGCCCGGGAACGACGTCGCCTCGCTGATGTCGAGCGGGGTTTCCCCATAGCCGCTCACGAGGACGACGTAGCTATGCCCGAGCTCGAGCGGGTTCGCGAGCCGGTAATCGGCCACGATGACGGAGGAAGTGCTGTTTACCCGCGAGCTCTTGAGCGGGAGTTCCCGCCTTCGATCGATGAGAAGGACGGCCGAAAGCCCCTCGAAACTCGAGGAAGTGAAGATGACGAGGCGAATGAGGTTCGGCTCGACGAGCCGGGCGCTGAGGAATGTGTCTTTCATGGATGCTGCTCCTAGGTTGTGATTTCAAACGGCCTTTCAGGCGTCCTTTGCCTCGCTCGTGATGAGCTTCGAGGCCTCTTCCATCGTGTGGACGAGGACCGGGCAGCCCTTCGAGGAGGGGGCGCTGTCCATCGCGACGATGCCGTCTTTCTGGAGGTGGGCGAAGATTCGCCCGGCCCGCGGGAAGCCGATCCCGAACTGGCGCTGGATCTTCGAGATGGAGGTGAATTCGCAGGCGATGATCGCCTCGACGACGCCACGATAGAACTCGTCGCCCTGCTGGGCCTTGAGCGCGGACTTGTCGATGATGGGCTCGTCCTCGGAAGCGTGGCCCGACTCTTCGTCGCTCAGGTCGACGAAGCGCGGGTCGTAGCTTTCGCCCTGCTCGTTTTTGATGAACTCGACCACCGCCTTGATTTCGCGGTTGTCGACCATGCAGCCCTGGCAGCGCGTGAAGCCGCTTCTCGAGACGAGGGAGCAATCGACGAGCATGTCGCCATAGCCGTTGAGTTCCTCGGCCCCGCCCTGGGAGAGGATGACGGTCGAGTCCTGGCTCGAGGAGACGCGAAGGGCGACCCGGACTTGAAGGTTGGCCTTGATGACGCCGGTGATGACGTCGACCGATGGCCGCTGGGTCGCGATGATGAGGTGCATGCCAGCCGCCCGGGCCTTCTGGGCCAAACGGACGATCGAATCGGCTATTTCCTTGTTTCCCTGGGAAATGTCGGCATATTCGTCGACGACGATGACGATGTAGGGAATCTTCTCGATCCCTTCCTCGGGGGCGACTTCCACGTTGAACTGGCGGATGTCGCTTACGCCGGCTTCCTCGAGGATCTTGTAGCGGCGTTCCATCTCGTCGATGAGCTTCTTGAGGCACACCTTGGCCTCGTCGCCCTCGTTGATGATGTGAGTCAGAAGATGGGGGATTCCCCGGTATTTGCTGAACTCGACGCGCTTCGGGTCGATGAGGACGAGCTTGAGGTCCTCCGGGCGGTTGCGCATGATTAGCGACATGAGGATGCCGTGCACGAAGATCGATTTGCCCGATCCGGTGCCGCCGGCAATGAGCATGTGCGGGAAATCGGCCAAGTTGGCCGAGACGTAATCCCCGGAAATCGACTTGCCAAAGGGGATGAAGAGGTTCTTCTTCTCACCGACCGGGAGGTGCTCGATCATCTCCTTGAGCGAGACGATGGTCGTTTCGCTATTGGCGATCTCGAGCCCGCTCGTCGGCTTCCCGCGCACCACTTCCTCGAAGCGGGTCGGGATTCCCGAAAGGCGGACCGAGATGTCCTGGACATAGCGCCCGATCGTCGAGACGGGAACGCTTGGGTCGCACTGAATGTCGTAACGGGTGACGGAGGGGCCGACCGTATAGCCGACGACCCTTGCCCCGACGCGGAAGTCGGCAAAGGCCTGATCGATGATGGCCTTCCTCCGCTCGCATTCCTCGGCGATGGCCTCTTCCTTCCCGCTTCCCTCGTATACCTTGAGGAGGGAGAGAGGGGGAAGCGTATAAGGCGGAAGGGGGCGGGCCTTAGGCTGTCCGAGCCTCTCGTATGGTGAAAGGGGCTCGGGCTCCGGCTCGGGCGGAAGGGGCTCCGGCTCGGGCGGAAGGGGCTCCGGCTCTGCGGCAGGCACCGGAGAAGGTTCCGGCTCTTTCTCTAGCTCGACCGGCCCTTCCTCGAGGTCCTCGAGGGAGAGCTCGCCCGGGAGCGGGGTCGAATCGACAGTCTCCTTTTCTTCTTCCATGGCTGGAATTTCCGCTTCGGGCGCCGGCTTCGGCGCATTCTCCTCCTTTGCCGGCTCCGCCCCGAGGGCAAAGCTCGGAAGCGGCGATGGCTGAGCCTCCGGCTCGGTGCGGAAGCCGCCTAGGTCGGATGGCACCTCCGGAGCGGAAGCTAAAGGCGTCGGCGAAGAGACGAAAGAAGGCGAGATCCCGCTAGCGGAATCGTCCTTCGGCTCGGCAGCGGCATTCGGGGCAATGCCATGTTTCTCCGCATTAGGAGAAGACATCGCCTCCAGCGAGGAAAGGGAAAGCTCGTTCTCGATCTTCTCCGCCGCCGGCTCCGGTTGCTTTTCCTCCGGGGCCGGGGCGCTGACCGGCTTCATGGCGCCGGGAGCCTCATGGGCTTCGTCGGGGAAGGTAAGCCGGGCCTCGCGGAGGCCGGGATAGGAAACCTTCGACGGCGGTATGTAGGCCGGAATCGGCGAAGGAGTTACCTCGCGGGGGAGGGAAGAAGGCGCCTCGGGGGCGTAGCGCTCGCCGCTCACGTTCTCCCCTTCATCGCTAAGCAGCACCGGCGGCTTCTTGAAATAGAAACCGCCTGTTTCTTCGTTAACCTTTTCTTCCTCGGCTTTCTCAATTGGCTCCGCGGCTCTTTTTTCCTTGAGTCGGGAGTCGAGGGAAGTCACGTAGCTAGCAAGATAGGGGTAAAGGTAGGAAACGAGGGAGGCGAGGAAAAGAAAAGAGGCGATGAGAGCCGGGAGGAAGCTGCCGGCAAGGCTCGAGAGCCCGCTCGCCATAAGGGAAACGACATAGCCTCCCGCGATGTCGAGGGACACATAGAGGCCAGCCGATCTTCCATAAGCAAGGGAAACCCCTTCGAGGTAAGCGTCTCCCGACATGAAATTGCCGGCATAGATTCCCCCGAAGGAAAGGAAGAAGGCCAACGACAAAGCCAGCAGCAACGTCGAAACGAAGTAACGCCATCCGCCCTTGAAGGGCCACCACTTTCCCTTGATGGCAAGGCTCAGCCCGACCGTCATGAGATAAGGGACCACGACGTAATAAAGGGGAAGCCCGAAGACGAAGCTCAGCCCATAGGCGATCGGGAAGAAGGCCGTATCGGGCGAAAGGAGGATGAACAAAGCGAAAAGGAAAAGAAGGAGCCCGAGGGCGCGAAGGAGGCTCTTGGTCGAGAAATTCCCGCCTTTCATCTATTCTCCTTCGACGATGAGGGGAAGGATCATCGGTTCCTTCCCGGCCGTCCGCTTGATGAGACGGGAAATGCGTTCATAGCACTTCTGCTTGATGTCGTCGATCTTGGTCCCGTTCTTGAGCCCGTCCTCGATTTCGTCCACGAAGTGGCGCGAAACCTCCTTGACCATCGACTCGCTGTCCTTGAGGAAGACGAGGCCGCGGAGCTGCACGTCGGGGCCGGCGACGATCTTCCTTTTCCTTCTCGAGACCGTCGCGGCCATGAGGACGACGCCCTGGGAAAGGCGCTCGCGGTCCGCGATGACCGAGCTTTGGACATCCCCGACCCCGATGCCGTCGATCATGACATCGCCCACCGGCACGTTCTCCGAGAAGAGGCGGGCGCCGGTGTCGTCGATGATGAGGCTCGTTCCGTTCTCGAGGAGGAAAACGCTGTTATGGGTGAGGCCAAGGCCCATCGAGAGGGCGATTTCGGCATTGGATAGCATGTCCTTGAACAGGCCTTTGGCCGGAACGTAGTACTTCGGCTTGAGGAGGGCGATGACCGTCTTGATGTCCTCTTCCGAGGCGTGCATCCGCAAGAAGCCCTTGCGCGGGAGGGTAACGATCTGTGCCCCGCTCCGGTAAAGGGCGTCGAGGGCGTCGGTCGCCTCGAGCTCGTTGTTGTCGTCGCTCAATGTCCCGACGGCAAAGACGTCGTCTTCGCCGAGCCTGGCTTGGCTACCCTCGTTCTGCCCGGCGGCAAGGAGGGCGATCTTCCCGAATAGCGTCCGCTTGTTCGCGAGCATGAGGCAGAAGACGTCGACGGCCCTCAGCCGGTTGATGTCCTCGCTCGGGACATAGGATTCGCGCGGGATGAGCAGCTGTCCGGAGGACTGCATGGCCCTTATGAGCATCGCGGTCTCGCTATCGTAAGGAACGATCTTCTTGCGGAGGGCAAGGGCGAGGGCGATGGCCTCGGTGATGTTGTAGAAATTGCTCGAGGCAATGGCGAGGAAGAAGCGTCCCTTGCAGTTCTTGAGCGGTTCCTCGATGTGCGGGGTGAGCTTGTAGAGCGGGGCGGTATAGCCCTTGCGCCCGGCGTAGAGGGACTCGGTCATGAGGACCAGGGTCTTTTCCTCGGCGAGGCGGGCGATGGCGTTGAGGTCGGTTAGGAAGCTCCGATCGCAGTTGTTCTCGATCACGAAATCGCTCGTGTAGACGATGTTGCCGCGGCTCGTCGAAATGGCGATGCCGGAACTATTCGCGATGTTGTGGGAAGTCCGGAAGAAAGAGACCTTCCGCCCCGCCACTTTGAAATCCGAAGTCGGCTCGACGACGTGGAAGTCGAGCTTCCGGGGGTCAATCGCCTTCGTGCGCTCGACGAAGGCGAGGATCATGGCCTTGCTCACCTCGCTTAGGTAAATCGGGGCCGGGACTTCTCCATAGATGTAGGCAAGGGCCCCGAATTCGTCCATGTGCCCATGGAGGATGAAATAGCCCTTGACGCGATCTTTGTTCGCCCGGAGGTAATCGAAGTTGGGGATGACGTAATCGACGCCCGGCATCCGGCGGTCGGGTTCCCGCGAGCCGCATTCGACGACGTAGATGTCCCCGTCGATTTCCACGAGAAGACAGTTCTTGCCTTCCTCGTCGAGACCGCCAAGGGAGATGATCTTGATGTTTTCGTTCATTTCTATGACCAAAAGCCCCATTGGGGGCTCCTTACCTCGGGATTATACAACGCGCGGCGCGCCCGTGGGTAGGCGCCCACGACAAAAAAGAAAGGGCCGACCGGCCCTTTCACTGCTTTTTTAAATGAGATCGGCGAGCTTTTTCTCAAGGAGGACCTTCCCGTCCTCGAGTCCCTTTATGCAAGCGCGGTCCTTGTCCATCGTGGCGTAGGTTCCCTCGCTCCCGCCTTTCGGGAAGCCGACGCTTCCTGGATTGAGGAAGGAGGCGAAGTCGCACTTCTCGAGGAGATAGACGTGGCTATGGCCGAACATGTAGAGCTTGACTTGGCTTAGGTCGAGCCCGTCCATCGACGGGACGTCGCCATGATAGAGCCCCACCTTTATCCCGAAGAGGTCGATGATCTTGTTGTCCTCGATCGGGGTCGAGAGGACGGCTTGGTCGACCCTCGAATCGCAGTTTCCCTTCACGAAGACCTTCTTGTATGGCAAGAAATTGAGCATCGTGGCGACCGTCATCGGCTCGTAGTCGTCGGGAACGCCATTCCGTGGCCCGTTGTAGAGATAGTCGCCGAGGCCGATTAGGAGGTCGGGTTTTTCCTCCTTGAGCCGCTTGGTGAGTTTTTCCATGGCCTTGACCCGTCCATGGAGGTCGGAGAAGATGACGATTTTATCCATAGGCTATTTGCCCTCCTTAGCAAAGCTCCTGGTCGCGACAAGATCGATTCCGCCTAGTCCGAGGAAGTCCTTCTCAATGACGTCTCCGGCCCGGACCGGCGCTTCTATCTCGATTTTAGCGATTTCGTCCATTCCATCAAATAGCCGTCCCTTGGGAATCGGGGCCGAGGTCTTGACCGGGCAAAGGGGAAGCGAGGCTCCGCGGATGGCTACCGTCGAGGTCAAAATCCGCTCCGGGGCGGTGACCTCCTTGATTCCATACTCGTAGCCGCGGGGGCAGGAGTTGCCGCTTACCTTCAAGTCGTCGTCCACGCGAAGGCGGCAACCGCGCGGGCATCTAATGCAAATCAGCTCAACGGGCATAAGCGTACCTCTATAGTAGTTTCTTGGTTGAAGTCTAGTAATTTCTTGGGAATTCTTACAAATTCCATTTCGCTAGGTATCACCGTAGGTTTTCGGATTTTCTTGATTGTCTTGTCCCCTTGGAAAAACTCGATATAGCAATCTTTGTTTGGACGGGCCGAGCGGAAGCGGAAAAGAACGCTTTCCTCCCCTCCTTCCTCGATGAGCCCGGGAATCAGGTAGCCGATTCCCTCCCCGGCCTTGGCAAGCAAGTGCCGGTCACCCCTTTCTCTTTTTCCAAGGGCGAAGCGGGCCGCTTCCCGCCCGGCGGCCTCGGCTTCGAGGGCGACGTTGTCCACGAGGTCATGGACATGGAGGGCGTTCCCGGCCAGGAAGAGCCCGGGAAGCGAGGACATGAAGGAATCGTCCACCTCTATTTGCCCGGACCGGTTTTTCTTGAGCCCGAGCGGCCTTAGCAAGGAAAGAAGAGGCATGAGGCCGATTGAAAGAACGAGGGTGTCGCAGGCGATCTTCACTCCCGTTCCCGGGATCGGGCGGCGGTCTTCCCCTACTTCGCTCAGCTCGATGGCCCCGAGCCTCTTGCGGCCGTAAGCCTTGGTGACGGTATGGGAAAGATAAAGGGGGATTCCGAAATCCTCGAGGCACTGCACGATGTTTCGGTTGAGGCCGTTTGGATAGGGGCAGAGTTCGGCAACCCCAAGGACCTTGGCCCCTTCGAGGGTGAGACGCCGGGCCATGATGAGGCCGATGTCGCCCGAGCCGAGGATGAAGACGTTCTTTCCCGGGAGATAGCCGTAATGGTTGAGGTAGAGCTGGGCCTGCCCGGCCGTGAGAATGCCGCTCGGCCTTTCGCCCGGGAGGGCGATGGCCCCGGCGCTCCTTTCAAGCGACCCCGAGGTATAGACGATCGCGTCGAACATCTCGCTCGCGCTTCCCTTGGGGTTCTCGTAGGTGACGACTAGTTCCTTCGAAACGGATATGACCGCGGTTTCGAGACGGACGTCGATTCGACTCTCCCGCACGCGGGAGGCAAGGCGCTCGGCAAATTCCGGACCGGTCAGCTCTTCCTTGAAGTAAGTAAGGCCGAATCCGTTATGGATGCACTGGTTGAGGATCCCGCCGAGGGCGGTCCCTTTCTCGAAAAGAACGGCTTCCGCTCCTTCCTCGATGACGCTGAGGGCAGCGGCCATCCCGGCCGCCCCGCCGCCGATTACCGCGACTCTGGCGCTCATTTCCCTTCTCCTTTCCTGGCTTTGGAAAGCAAAATCTCGCTATCGGTCGGTCCATAGGCAATGCCGTCGATGCCCGTTTTGAGGTGCTTGGCGAGCAAAAGGACGACCTGGGGCTGGCAGAATCCGCCTTGGCACTTCCCGAATCCGGCCCGGGTCCGCTTCTTGACCGCCTTCACGGTCAAGCACGGAAGCGAACGCGACATCACGTCCTCGATTTCCCCGAGGCTCACCTTCTCGCATGAGCAGACGATCTTGCCATAGGCAGGCCTCTCGTGGATGAGTTCCGAGCGCTTCTCGATCGACATGGTAAGGGGCTTTAGATAAGGCCTTATCGAATCTTTGGCTTCGTTTTTCCTTCTTAATGGCAAGATCTTCCCGATGTCCTCGACGACTTCGAGGGCAATCGACGGGGCCGAAACGAGGCCCGGGGACTCGATGCCGGCCGCATTGACGAATCGGGGCTCGGATTCGTCGCTGCCGATGATGAAATCGTGGGTCGACGGGGTGGCCCTCACCCCGGCATACACCCGGATCTGTTCCCTCCAAGGAAGGGAAGGAACCATTTCCATGCCCGCCTTCCTTACCTCATCGAGGGTCGGGGCGTCGGTGGAGGCGTCCTCGGGGTCGTCCTCGAATTCGCTCGAGGGACCGGCTAGGTAATTGAGGGAGGTCGTCGGGGTAACGAGGATTCCCTTGCCCTTGCTCGAGGGAAGGGGAAAGAGGACGTGGCGGACGAACGAGCCGTCGAAGTGGTCGAAAACGTAATATTCGCCCTTCCGGGGATGGATGGACCATTTCAAATCGGGATTCACCATCCGGGCTACCTTGTCGGCTGCCGTTCCGGCCGCGTTGATCACGGCCTTGGCCAAGTAGGCGCCCCTATCGGTTTTAACGAGGAGCCCTGCCGCTTCTTTCTCGATGGCGAGCACTTCTTCCCCGAGGGCAAGCCCGACGCCGTTATCCATCGCGTTTTCCATCGCGTGGGCCGTAAGGAGGAACGGATTGACGATGCCTCCGGTCGGGCAATAGAGGGCGGCGACGGCCTTCTCTGTGAGATTCGGCTCGTTCTTCCTTAGCCATTCGGCATCGACGATCCTAGCCTCGACGCCATTTTCCTCGGCCCGCTTCAAAAGGGCATCGAGCGTTTTCCTTTCTTCCTCGCTCCGGGCGACGGTGAGGGTTCCGATCATTCCATAGGGGACGTCGAGCTTCTTGCATATCTCGGCCATCATCTTGTTGCCGCGGACGTTATGGAAGGCCTTCTTGGTGCCGGGCACCGGGTCGTAGCCGCTATGGGCGATGGCGCTATTGGCCGCGCTCGTGGCGTCTCCGACGTCGAGGCTTTTCTCGATCACGAGCACCTTGAGCTCGTAAAAGGAGAGCTCGCGGGCGATAAGCGTACCGGTGCTTCCGGCGCCGATGACGATGACGTCGTAGTTTTCGTTGACGGCCTTTTCGAAGGCCTCGACACTCTTCATATACTTTTCTCCTAAATAAGAAGGCACTTTGGCAAGCGCCATGGGGAAACTGTCAGTCCCATAGTAGGCCTCGGCGATTGAAGAAGCAATCGCGGCTTCGGTGTCGCAATCCCCGCCCCGCGTGACGGCGAGGCGAAGGCAATCTTCGTAGCCTTTCGATAGAAAGAAGGCGGCCAAAGCCTCCGGAATCGAAGACGAGGCAAGCGATGAGCATTCCTTCGAGGAATAGATTTTCAAGGCGTTTCCATAAACTCCGGGGTAATAGCCTTCCATGGCTTCCCCTATTTCGGCCTTGCTATGTCCATGAAGCGCAAGGTAGACCGCCACCGCCACCGCCTCGGCTCCCATTAGACCTTCCTCGCTATCGTGGGTAACTTCGCTCACATAGCTAGACAGGAGGCGGCATTCTTTTAAACTCCGGGCCCAGTAAGCCACGGGCGAGACCCGCATGGCCGCCCCATTGCCCTTCGATCCGTACGGGCGATGATTCTCTCCCCGGCACCATTCGGCGAATAGCTCCCCGTAGCCGCCGCCCGGCGGATTGGGGTTATCTCGATAAAAGCCTACGAGTTTGCCGATCATCGAGGCATGAAGCTTTTCCCGGTATTCGCTTCCAGGAAGGAAGGGGCCGGCCTCCATGAGGGCTTCCATCGTGGCAATCGTCAAAATCGAATCGTCGCTTATTCCCATTTTTCCGGAAAATAGGCCAAACGAATAGGGAATCGGCCGGCATTTCTTAAAAGAACCGTTGATATCGCCGGCAAAGGCCCCGTAGATTGCTTTTGGCACATCTAAATTCTACCTTCCATCCTGTATTCACGCTAGTTGCTCAATCCATCGGCAAAGAGAAACAAGAACCGCTATAAAGGCGCTCTAGAGGGTGCCTTTCCAAATGCCCATCCATCGGGCCATCGACGACAAAAAGGGCAGGCAACTAACTGCCTGCCCTTTTTATTCAGCCGCGTTTACCGACGGCCGCCGCGCGATGGGCCATGGCCGCCTTCGCGCTTGGGTCCGTGGCCGCCTTCGCGGCGCGGGCCGCTGCTCCTCGCCGGGCGCTCCGGGCGCTCGACATAGCCTTCCGGCTTCTCGAGGAACTCGCGGTGCGAGAGCTTGACCTTGCCCTTCTCGTCGATGCCGATGACGACGACCTTGAGCTTGTCGCCGACCTTGACGAGGTCATTGGCGTTCTCGACGTAGTTCCAGGCCATCCGGGAAACATGGCAGAGCCCGTCCGTATCCCCGAAGAGGTTCACGAAGCAGCCGTAATCCTCGACCCGGTTCACCGTTCCCTCGAAGATCTCGCCGACCTTGGCCTCGCGGACGATGCCGTCGATGATGCCCTTGGCCTTGTCGATCATCTCCTGGTTGTGATGATAGAGGGTGATCGTCCCGTCGTCCTCGACGTCGATCTGGATCTGGTCGCACTGGGCGATGATGTCGTTGATGACCTTGCCGCCGGTCCCGATGACCTCGCGGATCTTGTCGGGGTTGATCTTGAAGGTGATCATCTTCGGAGCGTACTTGCTCACTTCCTTGCGCGGCTCGGCGATGCAGTCGGTCATGACCTTCCTGATCTCAGCCCGGGCCTTGTGGGCTTGGGCGAGGGCTTCGGAGAGGACCTCGCGGGTGACGCCGTGGATCTTGATGTCCATCTGGAGGGCGGTAAGTCCCTTCTCGGTTCCGGCGCACTTGAAGTCCATGTCGCCGAAGTGATCCTCGAGGCCTTGGATGTCGGTGAGGATCGTGTAGGGGTGCTTCCCGTCGAGCGGGCCGCTCGAGATAAGACCCATGGCAATGCCGCTCACCACCGCCTTGATCGGGACGCCGGCCGCCATAAGCGAGAGGCAGCTGGCGCAAATCGAGGCTTGGGAGGACGAGCCGTTGCTTTCCATGACGTCGGCGACGCAGCGGATGGCATACGGGAACTCTTCCTTGGAAGGAATGACGTACTTGAGGGCGCGCTCGCCGAGCATGCCATGCCCGATTTCGCGGCGGCCGGGGCTGCCCATGCGCCCGGTCTCCCCGACCGAGAACGGCGGGAAGTTGTATTGGTGCATGAAGCGCTTTTCCTTCTCGGTGGTGAGGTTATCGATGATCTGGGCATCGCTCAAGGCGCCGAGGGTCGTCGTCGAGAGGACCTGGGTCTGGCCGCGGGTGAATAGAGCCGAGCCATGGGCGCGCGGAAGGAGGTCGATCTGAGCGTTGAGCGGCCGGATTTCGTCGACCTTGCGTCCATCCGGACGGATCTTTTCCTCGGTGATGAGGCGACGGACTTCGGCGGCCACCATGTGCTCCATGATGTCGTTGACCATCGTCATCGTCTTGACGTGATCCTTCTCGGTTTCGTACTTGCGGGTATCGTAATCGGCCCTGATCTCGTCCTCGAGGGCGTCGATCGCGTGCTGGCGCTCGAGCTTATCGAAGATGGAGATGGCCTTGACGAGCCTCTCGCCAATGCGATCCTCGATGTCCTTCTTGATCTCAGGCGATGGGGCGTAGAGATCGAAATGGCGCTTTTCCTTGCCGATCTCGGCAATGATCTTTTCCTCGAAGGCACATAGTTCCTTGATGGACTCGTGGGCGAACATAATGGCGTCGAGCATTTCCTCTTCGGGAACCTGGTCGGCCCCGCCCTCGACCATCATGATGGCATCCTTGGTGCCGGCGACGGTGAGGTCGATGTCGCTATGCTCGCACTGCTCGACGGTCGGATCGACGATGAGCTCGCCGTTGACGCGTCCGATGTGGACGCCGGCGATCGGCCCGTCGAAGGGGATGTCGGAGATCGAAAGGGCGATCGAGGCGCCGAGCATGGCGCTCATCTCCGGGCTGTTGTCGGGGTCGCAGGAGAGGATCATGTTGACGACTTGGACGTCGTTGCGGAATCCTTCCGGGAAGAGCGGGCGGATCGGCCGGTCGATGAGACGAGCCGAAAGGGTCCCGTGGGTATCGGGCCGGCCTTCCCGGCGGAGGAAGGACTGCGGGATCTTGCCGCCGGCATACTGTTTCTCGATATAGTCGACGGTGAGGGGGAAGAAGTCCCCATCGCGCGGCTTGTCGCTCGCGACGGCCGTGGAAAGGGTGACGGTTTCCCCGAAGCGGACGAGGGCAGCCCCGTCGGCTTGCTTGGCGATTTCGCCCGTTTCGACGACGAGGTGCCGTCCGGCGAAATCCATTTCGAAGGTTTTCTTCATTCTGTCTTTCTTTTCCTTTTTCTTAACGTGAGGATTATATCCCCACTCAAGTATTTAGCGAAGAAAAAAGGCAAGCCGTGGGCTTGCCTTCCTTTGCGCTTACTTCCTTAGTCCGAGCGAGGCGATGAGCTTCTCGTAGGCTTCGCGGTCGTTTTCCGCGAGGTAGGCGAGGAGGCCGTGCCGCTTGCCGACGAGGATGAGGAGGCTCCTCCGGGCGCAGGCATCGCCGTGGTTCTTCTTGAGGTGGGCCGTGAGGTCCTGGATCCGCTTGGTGAGCAGCGCGATCTGGACGGAGGTCGAACCGGTGTCGGCGGCGTTCTTGCCGTACTTCTGGACGACGACGTTCACTTCTTCCTTGTTAAGGGCCATGTCTAGTTCTCTCCTTTCTTCTTTGACAACCGAAGCCGAGGCGATGTCCGAAGAGAGGTGGCGATCGCTTCGCTTGGTCCGGTTGGTAATATAGGCGAATCGGGCCAATAGGTCAAAGGAAATCGCTTTTTTCCTTAGTAAGGAAAAGCCATCCCGCGAAGGGATGGCTCTTTGAGTAGGAATTGCTTTCCTCAGATGTCGGGCCAATCGGGCTTGTCGAAAGGCGGTTCGAGGCTAGCTAACGCCTTAGACTTCTTCTCTTCTTCCTCGTCCTTCTTCATGAGTTCGATGATGAGAGCCCCTCCGAAGATGATGACGATGGCAATCGAGACGCCCAGTAGGCCATAGGGGGAGGCGAGGTAAAGGGTAACGACCCCGATTTCCGGGATCTTGCCGGTTACGATCCCCACCACTTCGTCGAAGGTGACGACCCCGTCCATGACGTTATTGGCATCGCCCCTCGTCCATATCTGGCCGTCTTCCCGATCGATTCGGACGACCCGGTGGCAAATGGCCCCGAGGTCCTCGTCGAGGAAAAGGATGACGTCGTAGACATGGATATCGTCGAAACTAGGGACTTCCTTAACGAAGATGAGGTCGTTTTTGTAGTAACGGTCGTCATGGCCGGCGAGGAAATCGGCATTTTCCTCGTGGACCCTGGACATGGATTCGGAAGAGATGACCGACATGTGGTAGCCGAAAAGGGGCACGTTGTAGTTGCTGAGCCGATCGGCCGTCGCCCAGAGGGCGAAGGCGACGAAAACGGCTATGACGACGGTAAGTATCCAGCCAATCGTCTTTTTCAAAGGGCCGGATTCTTCTTCGTCGTCGCCTTTCGGCAGCTCCTTTATCTCCTCGAATTCCTCTTCCATGTTTTTTTGTTTTCTTTTAAAAGGGCAGGCGTGAACCTGCCCCGAAACATAGGATGCGATATAACGCGCAAATGCTAGTTTTGGGAATCTACCTATACCGATACAGTCTTGGCCGGCACGATGCCCTTTTGGTCGGTGCCTCCTTCCCACGTTATATTCTCGATGTATTGACCATCGTTAACCTCGTAATTGTTCCCAGCGCTAAAATGGACGTCGTTTTCACCTGCGCCGGTTCGCATAGCGCCCTTAAGCTCAGCCGGGCCATCAATCCTGCCCTGCCAATACCATTCAAGAGCCTCCGCTTCGATGTTCATACACATCTCATAGGCATCAGTCCTTTGATGGGACCATCCATTCATGGTGCCATCTAGGAAGGCGACGTTGAAGTAGCCATCATCGCCAGCTTTTTTGCCCTCGTTAGGATTCGAAAGCGTAATGTTCACAGTATACTTCGTTTCAGCGAGAAGCTTGACGAAGGTCTCGTCAGCGTTATTTTCTCCCGGGTCAAGAGCCTCCAAGTCGGTAGAATCAAGTCCGATGCTCAAAGCAACAGGATTGTGATCGGCAAGAACGCCGTCCTCTTTAGGATCGTTGGGCCCATAAGCGAATGTATTTTTTTGTTCGCTTGTCTTGGCTTCGGCCATGTAAATGTATGTGTTTACATCGCCTGTAATCGTTCCAGAGGAGGGATTAGCAGTCCAATTCTTAATCGAGTTGTAAGTGGCATCAGTGTCGGTTGCAAAGAATGCAGTTGATAGATATTCGATTTTAAGGCTCGGCGACAATACATTAAGGAAATCGTCCATCGTCACCTTGCCTTCGGGATTTTCTTCGCTCTTGAGCGGAAGATCATTGGTAACCTTAATTTCCACCTTCAAGTTAGCCAAAACATACGGTTGGGTGTAAGCCGAATTGAGTTCCTTGTAGCCGTGGATATCAAAGGTGATTTCTTGGTTTTTTTCGGGAGTAACCGGAGAACCCCCATTCAAATTAGCAATTTCGTATCCGCCATCGGCCGTCCCCTTGACGGAGGAAGAAGTAATCGTAATTTGATGTGCCGCCGGCGTCTTTAGATAAATGGCAAACGAAGTTCCGATTGCTGCCATCGCCATGATGCCGGAAAGAGAAGCTACTAGTGCTTTACCTGTCTTTTTCATTGTCTATACCCCTCTATTTACGCTCCGACCCCACCGGCTGCTCCTGAATCGGGTTCTAAATACCCAAGGGAAACCGTAAGCGTGGCTCCGGCATTGACTTCAGGAGTCTCTTCAGCGCCGGTTTCGTCAATTGTCGAAGGCGCATCAACAATCGAGAAACGAACGAAATACGACATATTAGTTGTCCATGTGTTGAGATCGATTGTAATCTCCCCATCAACATCAGTGCTGTCAAGCGTCAGTACAACGTTTACCGGCACATCGGGATTTCCCCAATTGGTAGACGAAACCTCAATTTGCAGCCCGGGGACATTCTGGGCATCTGCCAATACGAAACTTAGTTGACCTGAACCCCCAACCGTTTCCGACTTCACCGGAGCAGCCAACTTGATTTCACGGATTTGGTCGAGGCCAGGCTGGAGGTCTTTAACATCCGCGATCTTGGCCGTATCGCCCCAGTTGAGAATCAAGCCTTGATCAAGGCCGCCGTCGATCGATGAAGTAGCCGTTCCATTCAATACGAACGCGCTGGCAGTTGCTACCCCGGCCAGACCTACTACCAGGCCTAGGCTGAGGAAAGCTAGACGTTTTTTCATGTATCTCATTCTCCTTTCCTTTGTTCAATACATGTGCCTTCCCTCCCCTAGCTAGCGTATGGGGAAGGAAAAAGGGCCACCATCGAAAAAACGGTTACGCCAAAGCGAACCCCCCTTCCAATGTAAGCCCTTTCAGCATGTTTAATTTGTAAGCCCTTACAATACGTTTGTCAAAGAAAATAAGTGAAAAGATCGTGAAAATCGTTTCTTCTGCCATATTTGTGGTTATTAGCAAACATCGGCGAGGGAGGAAAGGGCTTACCTAGTCCCCACTCCTTGCGCGCGGGCGGGCGCAGTTCTAAGATAAGGCGCTTTTTTAAGGAGGTCTTCCATGGACATCAGGAACATTGCAATCATCGCGCACGTCGACCACGGCAAGACCACCCTCGTCAACGCGATTCTCAAGGAGACCGGCGCCTTCCGCTCCAACGAAGCCATCCGCGACCGGGCGATGGACTCCAACCCCATCGAGCACGAGCGCGGCATCACGATCCTCGCGAAGACCACCTCGGTTACCTACGGAAACACCAAGATCAACATCGTCGACACTCCCGGGCACAGCGACTTCGCCGGCGAGGTCGAGCGCATAATGGGAATGGTCGACGGCTGCCTTCTGCTCGTCGACGCTTACGAGGGCACAATGCCCCAGACCCGTTTCGTCTTGAAGCAAGCCCTCGCCCACAAGATCAAGCCGGTCGTCGTCATCAACAAAGTCGACCGCGCCAATGCCGATCCGCGAAAGGCGGTCGACGAGACCCTCGAGCTTTTCATCGAGCTCGGGGCCGACGAGTCGCTCCTCGACTTCCCAGTCGTCTATGTCTCGGCCCTCAACGACACCTCCTCCCTTTCCGCCGACCCGGCCGATCAGGTGCCGGGCATGAAGGCGCTGCTCGATACCATCGTGAAGGAAATCCCCTCGCCCAAGTGCGAGCCCGATGCTCCCCTCGCTTTCCAGTGTGCCCTTCTCGACTACAACGATTTTGTCGGCCGCATCGCCATCGGCACCGTCCGCAAGGGCAAGGTCAAGCTCGGCGAAACCGTGAGTGCCTATCACGACGACGGAACCGGCAAGAAGGACTTCAAGGTCATGAAGCTCTACTCCTTCTCGGGAATGAACCGCGTCGAGGTGAACGAAGTAGACGCCGGGGATATCTGCGGCATCGCCGGCTACCCTGAAATCGGCGTTTCCGAAACGGTCAACGAACAGGGAAAGATGGATCTCCTCCCGCCGCTCCGGGTCGACGAGCCGACCCTTCAGATGGAATTCGCGACCAACTCCTCGCCGCTCCGCGGCCAGGACGGGAAGCTCGTCACCGCCCGCGTCATCGAGGAACGTCTCTTCCTCGAGACCCAGCGCGACGTCTCCCTCCGCTACCGGCGGCTCGAGCACAAGGAAGGCTGGATCGTCTCCGGGCGCGGAGAGCTCCACCTCGGCGTCCTCATCGAGACGATGAGGCGCGAGGGCTACGAAATGGAAGTGAGCAAGCCCGAAGTCATCGTCAAGGTCATCGACGGGGTCAAATGCGAGCCTTATGAGGATCTTACGATCGACGTCCCGAGCGAATTCGTCGGCGACGTCATGACGACCCTTTCCGGACGCGGGGCCGAGCTCAAGGACATGGACGACAACGGCACCACCGCCAAGCTCGTCTACGTCATTCCTTCCCGCGGCCTCATCGGCTTCGTCGGGAACTTCCTTACCCTCACCAAGGGATACGGCATCCTCAACCACGTCTACAAGGAATACCGCCCGATGGCCGTCGATAGCTTCGGGGAACGTCCGCTCGGCGTCCTCGTCTCGGTCCAGAAGGGACCGGCCACCGGCTATGCCCTCGAGAAGGTCGAGGAGCACGGGACGATGTTCATCGCCCCGGGCGACATCTGCTACGAGGGGATGATCGTCGGCGAGCACCGCTACCCGAACGATCTCGCGGTCAACTGCACCGAAACCAAGCCGATGAACAACATCCGCTCCTCCACGAAGGAACAGGGAGTCGTGCTCAAGAGCCCGCGCAAGATGTCGCTCGAGGCCTGCCTCGACTACATCGATAGCGACGAGCTCGTCGAGATTACCCCGCATGCCATCAGGATGAGAAAGAAGATCCTCAACACGGCCGAGCGAAAGAAGTTTGATGCCCACAAGAAGTGGGAAAAGGAAGCCGCGAAGGAAGGGAAGTAATCCTTCTCTTGGCTTAATGAAAGAGCCGGTTCCACGGCTCTTTTTTGTTGGCAGGAAAAAGGGGCTGTTTCAAAACCTGATCAATCTGAACTGTACCCCAAATCCTGGACATCCAGGAGGAGGGGTATTTTTCATGAAGTACACGTTAGAATTCAAGCTCGAGTGCATCGAGAGGTACAAGCGATCGAATTCATACGTCTATCCGCCGGGCG
>CALWAS010000020.1 GCA_944375905.1 uncultured Bacilli bacterium | reverse complement strand
TTCCAGCTTTATCTCGTCAGGGTATTTCTTAAATTTCTGCCCTTTGCCGGCCATATAAAAACCTCCTAACGATATTTTACGCTAGGAGGCTTTTTCTGCCCTGTGAACTAAATTGGGTTCAGTTCACCATGAGGGGCTTTTTTGTCAGCCTAAGTGGTATGCCGATGGACTTTGCTGCGTAGCAAGGAATATATTTTGCGCATATGAGATTTTCGAGCACCGTCAAGAAAATGACCGGATCGGCGGTCCTTATCGCCATCGCGATCATCCTCCCCCTCTGCTTCCACGGCATCGCGAATGCCGGGAGCATCTTCTCCCCCATGCACATCCCCGTCCTCATTGCCGGCTTCCTCTTCGGCCCGGTTTACGGAGCTGCCGTCGGCGTCCTCTCCCCGGTTCTCAACTCCTTCATCACCGGAATGCCTCCCCTCTATCCCGTTTTGCCGGGGATGGCGGTCGAATGCTTCCTTTATGGTCTTGCCACTGGATTCGCCTTTCGCCTCATCAAGACGAAATGGATATGGGTCGACCTTTATGCCAGCCTCGTCATCGCGATGCTCGTCGGCCGGGCCGGCGGGGGCTTCGTCAATTTCCTCGTCTACGTCGGCCGCGGGGATAGCTATAGCTGGACGGCCTTCTTGACGGCTTACTTCGTCACCGGTTGGCCCGCCATCCTCATCCAGTTCGCCCTCATTCCCGCGCTCGTCTATTCCCTCTTCCGGGCCAAGATCATGACGAGCGACGATCGAGAGCTCTTCCCGAATAGGGAACGGAAAGCGGAAGCCGAAAAGCAGGCGGTCTATTTCTCGGCCTTCGCCGAAAAATGGGCCCCAAAGGGCGCCCTCTCCCCCGAAAAGGCCGGAGCCGTCCTCGCCCCGCTAGGCCATCTTGAAGGCAAGAAGGTCCTCGACGTCGGCTGCGGGACGGGCGTTCTCGAGCCCTATCTCTCGGCCAGGGCCAAGGAAATAACGGCCATCGACGTCTCTCCCTCGATGATCGAAGAGGCGAAAAAAGGCGACTATCCCAACGTTTCCTTCGTGAATGACGATTACCTCGAGGCAAAGCTCGGCGAAAGGTCGTACGACGCGATCGTTTGCTTCAACAGCTACCCCCACTTCCTCAACGTCGACGCCTTCGTCGAGGCCTCCTCCCGCTTCCTAAAAAAGGGCGGAAGGCTCCTAATCGCCTTCGACCATGGACGCGAGTCGGTGAACGCCCATCACGCGAAGCACGGCGGAAACGCGATTTCCCGGCTTCTTCTTGAAATCAACAAGGAGGCCTTCCCCTACTGGAAGCAGTTCCGCCTCGTCGAAGGAAAAGACGCCCCCGATGCCTACTTCATCCTCTTCGAGCGCCGCTAAGGCAAGAAAAGGGGGACCATCGCGGTCCCCCTTTCATTTTTCCTCGCCAACTAATTACCCAATCAAGGTGTAGGAATCACCCGAGTGGGTCGAGAGGTAGGAATTGAAGGCGTTTCCGGAATCGACCCAGAAGCGATCGTTATCGATGTCGCTTAGAGTACCGGTAAGGCGGGCAACGAAGACATCGGCTAGGTTGATCGAGGCATCGATCGTGCTAAGGAAGCGATAGGCCCCGACTTCCGCGGTGCCGATGCTGACCTCGAGGTCGCTTAGGATTGACGACTGCAGGAGGGTGGCCACGCCGATCGTGAAGGCATAGGACTCGCGGGCCTCATCGTAGGAATAGGCTTTGAGAATGTCCTCGTAGGCAATCGGCTCGCCCGTCGGGTCGGCGTTTCCGCCGCCGGCGATCGCATCGTAGATCGAGTCGCTGAAGGAGAAGATTTCCTTTATCAGGATGGGGATGGGGTTGGCCATGAAATCCTCGGCCGTGTGCTTGTAATAGGCGTGCTTGTTACCGGCGAATCCCCCATGCTCATGGTTATCGATGTAGAGATCGCTTCTCCCATCGCGACCGTCGTAATAGATGTAGGTATCGCGGGAAGAGAACAACGATCCTTCGGTGATGAGAGGCAGGACGATCCCGTCCCTCAAACCGCCGAGGTGGACATAGGCCTCGACATTGGCCCCGTCGACCCTGATTTCGGCATCCACGTTGACGTCGGCCGCCGAGAAGATGGTGAAGCCGGTAAGTTCAAGGTTGGCGTCGTCGAAATGGTAGGTGCCGAGGCTTGCCGTGTCCAAAGCGGTCTCAAGCAATCCTCCGAGGGAGGAAAAGTCCATGAAGCCGTCGCTTGAGGCAATCTTGTTAAGCCCGCTTTCCTCGAAGGCGGCTAGCGAGATCTCGAGGGAAAGGGTGCTTCCGCCGAGATCGAGGCCGTCGATCGAGAGCGAGGATATCTCCCCATTCGTCCCGAGATTGATGTCGAGAGCGAGCTTTCCTTCCATGCCCAAGCCGGCCATGTCGATCGTGACGGCGATTTTGCTCGCGTCGACCGATAGCGAATCGAGGAAGGGATAATCGACGATGGCGGCAAGCTGACCGTCCATGAGATCGCTGATCAAGGTATCGACCATCATCGCCCTTATCGGATCGAGGAAGGCGTCCCAGCGAGGATCGTCGCTATTAAGAAGCGACATCGCGAGATCGATGATGTCGGAGAAGGTCGAAATGGCCATCCGTCCCTTCATCTTCTCGTTGTAGACGAAGCGGAGATAGGGTTCGGTTTCCTCTTCCGCGACGTCGAGGAGGATCGAATGGGAGCGCGGAGAAGAGGAAGGGTTCTCGACAAGTGAGAGGGAAGAGCCGAGGAGCATCGTTCCGAAGTCGACGTCAAGGCGTCCGCTCAAGCCGAGGCTTTCTTTGCCTTCCCCGTCGAGAAGCGAGCCGTCGATAAGCAGTCCCGCTTGTTTCGTTTCGACAAGGCCGGCAATCTGATCGAAGATCGTCGGAAGCCCCTCGAGCGAATCGTAAGAAGAGAAATCAATGTCCTTTATCGAAGAATAGGGGGAGGTTTTGATGGTGAAATCAGCGGCAAAACCGCCAATCGAAAGGCCGCTCGCCTCTATCGTGGCCTCGCTTCCGGCAAAGCCCTGCTCGGCCGTCCTCCCGTCAAGGGTGACGATAAGGGAAGACTCATTGCCGATTCCAAGGTAGGAAAGGTCGATGGTAAGCCTTAGAAGGTTGTCGTCGACCATCTCGAAGCCCTCCACCGCGTCGATGATCCGCTCGTATTCCCCGGCGGCGATGGCCTTGAGCTCGTCGTTGAAGAGAACGGCATCGAGGAGGTTCCCGCCATCGCTCGGCATCTTTTCCTCGATGCGGGCCAAAAGCGAATCCATCGTCAGCGTGGACATCCGGAGGTTCATTCCCTCGTTGTAGCTTATGTAGGCCTTGCCGTCTTCGCTTTCGCTTTTTCCGCGGTAGCCAAGGGAGAGCCGCGAGACGTTCTCGCCCGTTCCCGAAAGGTCAATCGAAGCATCGAAGGCGCCGTCAACGAGATCGGCTTGCCCATCGAGAGCGAAATTAAGGGAATAGGGATCTTTCCCGTCGTCGGAAGCGGCGCCGGCTTCATTGCGGAGCCTTCCCTCGAGGGAAAGGCCGAATCTCGGGGTTTGGTAAAGGGAATAGAGCCGTTCGACGATGCCGAGACTATCAGCAAGGGGACGGTAGCCGGCCGCCTGATAATCGGAAGGAATCCTTGATCGAATGGTCGCTTTCGCATCGTTCTCGAGCGAAAAGTGCCCGACGAGGTTCACGGAAAGATCGCCATAGACGAGGTTCTCGATCCTTAATTCGGTCGGAACGTAGGATGTATCGGTCGTGAGATACACGTGGCTGGTTTTCCCCTCGACGAGGTTCAGCGATATGTCGAAGAGAATGTAGGATGAGGTTACCTCGGTTTCGATTCCGCCGAAGACCCCGAGCATCGAAGAGGTGTCGAGATCGCCCATCATCGAAAGTAGATCCGGCGTCTGGAACGCCTCTTCCCCGAAGATGCGGATTAGGTAGTCAATGGCGTCTTGGGAATTCGTCTCATCGACATAGTACTTGGCACCCAAGAGATCGAAAGCCATCTCGCCTTCGATGTAAGAGGCGCTTATCGTCTTGGTCGAACCGTTGAGTCCCGCCTCGAGATCGAGGGAAAAGGCATAGTCTTTCACGTCTGCCAAATAAAGCGCGACGTCGGCGTCGATGGTGGCGGTCGAGCGTTCATCGCTTCCCTCGCTCTTTGGGAAAGAGACATCGCCATCGAGGGTTCCGCTTAGCCCAGGCAGCGTCTCAAGGGCGGAAAGAAGACGCGAAAGGTGGTCGGTAGGCGGCGTTGTCGATTGCCCGCCGTTGCCCTCGCTGGTCGACGGAGCCTCGTAGCCAACCGTCCTGGCCGGCGCCAAGAAGTAGGATACAGCCGTCGTAATCGAAAAGATGACCGCGAACAAAGAAGAAAAGAAGACGGTTTTGCGGAGCTTATTCCGGTGTTTTGTTTCGTTGCTTGCCATAATCGGTCGTTGTCCTTTCTAGCCACGGGCCTCATAGGCCTCGGGCTCGTTGAGCGAGGGTATCTGGAACTCGCCATCGAGATCGAAATAGGTCGTCATCGACCCATTCACGGTCGAGCCGACGCCCATGGAAGTCGTGGCGTAGTAGCTTTCGTTGGTCGTTAGAGAAATCGGCAAAAGATCATCGTCTAATTCCATATGAATGGATAGCGAGTAGAAGGACGGGTATTCCGGGAGATCGGAAACCATCTTCATTTGCTTCACGTAATTCACGACGGAAAGGACGGGGTCGAGGCTGATGTCGAGCGAGTAGCCACCATCCGTTTTCTTAAGCGAGCTCCCTTCCCCGTCGATTACGGTGTAGGAAGAAACGAGGTAAATCGAACGATCGCTGATAAGGCGCCCCATCCGCTCGGAATAGCTCTCGTAGGAATAGCTTTGGCCGTTCGCTTCGTCGAAACTCGCCTCTTCGACGCTCGAGCCGATCGTGCCCCGGTACTGAACGACGTCGTCGGCATCTTGGTACATGCGCCAAGCGCACTGGACGAGGGACGACTTCGAATAGCTTTCCTCGAAATATCGCTCGCCATCGCGGATTATCGTCGAGCGGATGTCCTGCTGGACGACAAGGGCCAGGGCCTGACCATATCCCTGAAGGCGGTAACTCTCGATTCCGGATAGCAGATCGAGCGAGATGTTGAAGGCATCCTCGGGAAGAAGTGATGAATACTCCCCCTTGCAGGCATCGTATTTGATTCGACCTTCCGCCATGTCGTAGGCGTAGGTGTCGCCGCTCACCGATCCATAATCGGTCTTCGGGCTCTTTAGGAGATTGCCGAGAACGAGGCCGCACGGTATCCCAATCCCGATCGCCGCCGCAACTACCGAGCCGATTATTATCAGGCCCTTTGCCTTAGGATTCATTTTCCGGCCTCCTTCGGGGCTAGATTATCCGCGGCAGGCAAAAGAAAGCCCCCTAATCGGCCGAAGAGACAGAATAGAAGGGGCTCTACGAATAAGAGAGTGAGAAAAATACGCTGGATATCGAACTTATTTCAATGATTATGCTCGCATATCTATCGTTGGAACTTCATATAAAAGAGAAATGCTTCTATGATAAACGGCGTCATGGAAACGCTTGAGCAAATATACGCGAGCAATCTCTCGGCTCTCAGGAAAGACCGTCACCTAACCCAGCTTGAGCTGGCCGAGAAGCTTGGATACAGCGACAAATCCATCTCGAAGTGGGAGATGGGCAAGGCCCTTCCGCCGCTCGAGGTGGCTAAGGACATAGCGGCCTTCTTTGGCGTCAGCCTCGACCGCATGCTTAGGGAAAACGGGGCCAAGGAAGCAATCGAAAGCGCCCCGACCGGATCGAGAAGGCGGACGAATCAGATAACGATCATGGCAATGCTCGTGTGCTTCATCTTCTTCGGGGCGGCGGCCATCTTCGCCTACGACGCCGTGTTTGGGGAAGCCCAGCATGCCAACCTGTGGATCGTCTTCGTTTGGGCCATTCCGATCTCGCTTTTGGTCTGCACTCTCATTTCCTACCGCTTCTACCATCACACCAAGCCATTCTGGATCTTGCTATCCATTACCTTATGGACTGCCTTCATTGCCCTGCCAATCCATTTTCACTTCCTTCTCAATCAGGAAATCTGGTACGTCATTCTCGTGCCCATTCCCCTGCAGATCGGCATCCTTCTCGGGATGCGGCTTAAATAATCGACGTGCCTATTTCCGATCCGCATCAAAAAAGAAGCGCCATTTTCCAGAAAACACGAAAAAGACCGCGGTTCTGCGGCCTTTCATTTGAGATATCGACATCAAACTGCTGAGCCGGGGACGGAAATTGGCCTTCGCGCTTCCTTTCTTCAATGGACATAGAGCAGAAGCGCGAAGACACTCAATTCGCTGTCCTAAACGAACGCGAGGAAGATTGAGCCTCAGAAGGAAGCGAGATAGTAGTTCTTCTTGCCCCGGCGGACGACAAGGTATTTCCCGAAGAGGGCATCGCCCTTGGAGAAGGTTTTGGCTAGGTCGGTTTCCTTGTTCCCGTTAACAAGAACCGAGCCTTGGGAAACGAAGGTCCGGGCCTGGGTTTTGCTCGAGGCTGCCCCAAGAGCCACGAGGAGATCCACGAGGTTGATCCCTTCCGCGACTTCCTTCTTGAGGGAGCCGAGAAGGATCTCGATGTCCTTTTCGCTCAGGCTCGAAAGGTTGCCCGAGAACAGGGCGTTGCTCATTTCGATCGCGTGGTTGGCTTCCTTCTCCCCGTGGATGTCCTTGGTCACTTCGTAGGCGAGTTTCTTCTGGGCGATTCGGGCTCCCGGATTTGCCAGATGTTCCTTCTCGATTGCGGCAATCTCCTCAAGGGAGAGGAAGGTAAACACCTTTAGATAACGGACGGCATCGTCGTCCGGGCAATTGATGAAGTATTGGTAAAGCTGGTAGGGCGAAGTGAGTTCCGGATCGAGGAAGAGGGCCCCGTCCTCGCTTTTCCCGAACTTCTTGCCGTCGCTCCGGGTGATGAGGTGAGCGGTCATGACTTCGGCCTTCGCGTTTTCGCCGTTCAGCTTGCGGATGAGCTCGAGACCCGAAGTGAGATTTCCCCACTGGTCGTTTCCGCCGATCTGGATGGTCACGCCCTTGTCGCGGTTGAGCAAGTAGAAGTCGATCGACTGGAGGATTTGGTAAGTGAACTCGGTGAAGGAAATCCCGCTTTGCAGACGCGAGGAGACGATCTCCTTGCTGAGCATGTAGTTGATTGGGAAGAGCTTTCCGTAGTCGCGGAGGAAATCGAGGACGCCCATCGGGGCAATCCAGTCGTAGTTGTTCAGAACCTCCCCTTTCGAGGGATCGCTCAAATCGAGGAAGCGCTCGAGCTGGGCCCGGATGCTTTCGGTATTCTCATGGAGCTTTTCCTTGCTTTGGAGGTTCCTCTCCTTGCTTTTGCCCGAGGGATCGCCAATCATCCCGGTCGCCCCGCCGACGACGGCAATGATCTTGTGCCCGGCTTTCTGTAGGCGCATGAGAAGGGAAATCATCACGTAGTTTCCGAGGTGCATGCTGGCCGCGCTCGGGTCGAATCCGCAATAGACGGCCGTCGGGGTGGAAAGAAGCTCCTTCACCCTTTCCTCGTCGGAGAATTGCTCGATCAGACCCCGCGCTTTCAACTCATCGAAGATATTTGGCATAAAACGCCTCCGTAGCGTCCGTAATTTTAGCAAACTTCCCCCTAAGGGGAAGAGACAAGAAAGGAGGCCCCCTTCCGGAGGCCTCCTTCGACTAGAGACTCGAATCAGTACATCCCGCCTTGGGGTACCGGGGTTTCCGGCTTCGGTTCCTTGATCTCGGTGACGGCGGCTTCGGTCGTCACGAAGAGGGCGGAAATCGAAGAGGCGTTGAGCACGGCCGTACGGGTGACCTTGGTCGGGTCGACGACGCCGCACTTCACCATGTCGCACCACTCGCCGGTCTTGGCATTGAAGCCAAAGCCTTCCTTGGCATCCTTCTGGAGGTCGGCGATTTCCTCGCTGTCATAGCCGGCATTGTCGGCAATCTGGCGAAGCGGGGCGAATAGCGATTCCATGACGGCATCGATGCCCTTCTGGATATCGGGGTTGGCATCCTTGAGAGTCGGCTTGAGGGTGTTGTAAACCCGGGCAAGGGCCGCGCCGCCGCCGGCGACGATGCCTTCGCTAACCGCGGCCTTCGTCGCGTTGAGGGCATCCTCGATGCGGAGCTTCTTGTCCTTGAGCTCGCTCTCGGTAATGGCGCCGACCTTGATGACGGCAACGCCATTGGAGAGCTTGGCAATCCTCTTGGAGAGGTTCTTCTTGTCGTATTCGCTCGTGGCGACCGAACGCTGAGCCTCGAGCTCGTTGATCCGGTCGTTGATTTCCTTCTTGGAGCCGGCACCGCCGACGATGGTCGTGGAATCCTTCTTGACGGTGATCTTCTTGGCGCTGCCGAGATCGTCCATCGTCATGTTCTTGAGTTCCATTCCGAGGTCCTTGCTGTAGAACTTCGCGCCAGTGAGAATCGCGATGTCCTGGAGGGCCGCCTTCTGGGCGTCGCCGTATTCCGGCGCCTTGGTGGCAGCGATCTTGAAGGCCCCGCGGAGGGTATTGAGAACGATGGTCGAGGTGACATCGGCGTCGAGGTCGTCGGCGACGATGAGAAGCGGCTTGTGGCTATCGGCCACTCCCTGGAGAACCGGGAGAATGTCCTGGACCGAGGAGATCTTCATGTCGGTGACCATGACGAGCGCGTCTTCGAAATCGGCCGTCATTTTCTCGCGGTCGGTGACCATGTAGGGGCTGATGTATCCCTTGTCGTACTCAAGGCCTTGGGAGAGGACGAGCTCGTCCTCGCTCGTCTTGCTCTCGTCGACGGTGATGACCCCGTTCTTGCCGACCTTGTCCATCGCATCGGCGATGAGGTGGCCGATTTCCTCGCTGCCGGCGGAAACGGTCGCAACCGATTCGATGTCGGCGTTGGTCGAGACGGCCTGGCTGATCTTGAGGAGTTCCTCGGCGACGGCCTTGCCAGCCTTTTCCATGCCAGCGCGGACGAAGACCGGGTTGGCGCCCTTCTCGACGGCGTTGATGCCGCGATGGATCATGCTCTGGGCAAGGACGGTCGCGGTCGTCGTGCCGTCACCGGCTTTTTCGTTGGTCTGGTTGGCGACTTCGTAGACGAGCTTGGCGCCCATGTTCTCGACCGGGTCCTTAAGCTCGATTTCGCGGGCGATGGAAACCCCGTCTTCGCAAATCGAAGGCGAGCCATAGCCTTTGTCGAGGGCCACGTTGCGGCCTTTCGGCCCAAGGGTCAATTTGACGGTATCGGCAAGTTTGTCGACGCCGGCGACCATCTTGTCGCGGGCGGTCTTGCCAAAATCGATGTTCTTTGCCATAAAGTTGCTTTCTTCCTTTCTTGGGAACTATCTTCTTCCCTTAGTCGGTGACGACGGCAAGGATGTCCTCGCTCTTGATGAGGAGATAATCGTGGTCGCCGTCTTCGTAATCGGTACCAGCGTATTCGCGGTAAATGACCTTGTCGCCGGCCTTAAGGCCTTCGATCGGGACCAATTTGCCGTCCTCGTTCTTCTTTCCGGGCCCGAGGGCGACGACAGTCGCGAGGTTACCGGTTTTCTTTTCGCTCGTGAGGATGATGGAGCCGACCTTCTTCTCGGCCTTTACCTTCTCGATCACGAGATAATCGTTTAGCGGTTTGATCATTTTCTAATGTGCCTCCGTTTCTTGGCTACGGGTTTCATCATATGCAGGAAATTGGCACTGTCAAGTAGTGAGTGCTAGCAAACTTCGCATTGCCAAGGGCTACCCATTCAAAGGCGCGTCGGAACCATGGTTTATCATTGCCCCGGTTACGCGAACCCAATGGAAAAATGCAAGTTATGGCATGACTGTGGAAACGGAAAATAAGGCAGAGGGAAACCGGCAAGCAAAAAGCCTCCCAATAGGGGAGGCTGATATCGCCTTTTCCTTTAGCGGGGCTTCGTCGAATCGCGCTCGACGAGCGTCGCCTCGAAGCGGTAGCTCTTCTCGATGAGGTCGTGGTTGAGGAGGTCGATGAGCATGTACATGCTCCGCCGCCCCACTTCGGCCATGTCGATTTGAAGCGAGGTCAGGGTCGGGCGGACGATGTTGGCGTATTTCGTGCCGACGAGGGAAAGGACCTCGACTTGCTCTGGAACCTTGAGGCCGCTATCGGTGGCCGCGTTCTCGATGGCCGCGGCAATCGAATCGCGGTAGCAGATGAAATAGCCGCCGCCTTCCTTTTCGATGACGTCCTTGAAGTCGTGGTAGGTGCGGGTATAGGAATCGTCGCAGTTGAGGATGTGATATGGACGGCCAAGGCTTTCGTGGGTATCGACGAAGGCCTTCTCGCAGTGCTGGAGAAGCCGGCCGCCGTCGTGGACGTGGAGGAAGGTCATCTCCTTTTCCCCACCGTTGGCATAGTATTCCTCGATCAGCTTTACGAGCTGGTCCTTATACGAGAAGAGGACACATCCGACTTGCTCGCCGACGATCTTGTTGTTAACGACGATGGTCGGGACGCTGTAGGAATTGATCTTCATGATGTCCTCGGCATCGAGCTCGTCGTCGAATATGATTGCCCCGTCGACGTGAGTCGTGATGACCCGCTCGATCATGGTGAGGGCCTCCTCGTGGCTGTGGCTGGTCGTGAAAAGGGTGAGGACGAAGCCTTTTTCCTTCGCGACTTCGCTTATCCCGTTCAGCATGTTGGCGATGTAGACGTAATTCGCCGAGGGAATGATCACGCCGATGTTTGTCGTCTTGTTGGTGGCAAGGGCCTGTGCGAGGCCGCTCGGCTTGTAACCGAGCCGGCGGATCGTTTCCTCGACCCGGGCCTTGGTATCCGGCTTGACGTTGCCTTTGTTGTTGATGACGCGGCTGACCGTGGCAAGGGAAACACCGCTCGCCTTGGCAACCTGGTAGATGGTTACCCGTTCCTTGATGTTTTTCATGCTTATCGACCTCGCCAAAATCATCGCCTAAGGAAGCATCAAAATCAATGAAAATTTTTCATGTTTTCTTTTTACCGATTTCGAAAGTTGAGCAAAAATGTGGTAATTTAGTGCTTTTTTATACATTTGTCTTTAATGTAAACCATGAAAACAAAAACATATCGACGGCATCTAGATTTTATGCCGTCTAGTTAATCCGACACGATCGGAGAGGCCTATTTACCCACGCGGATATAAGGATAGAATGATGGAGTTTGAAAGGAACATCCATGAACGCCAAACGTCTGCTCGTCCTTGCCGCGCCGCTGCTTCTTCTTGCCGCATGCGACCCGGCCTCGTCATCCTCCGGTTCGACTTCTTCGAGCCACGACTCGGTGAGCGAATCGGTTTCCAGTTCGGAATCTTCGACTTCCGAATCGGCTTCGACCGTTGAAGGCTCATCATCGATCGAGGGCTCTTCCTCCGCGGGCGGATCCGCTTCCTCTAGCAATGCTTCGACCGGCGAGCCCGCGTCGTCGGAAGGCTCATCGACTTCAAGCGATCAGGCCTCCTCTCAAGATTCGTCGAGCGAGCCAGAAGAGCCTTCCCTCGCCAAGCTAACGATCGAAAACGGCGAGAGCACGAAGCTCTTCGAGGGCGACAAGCTTACGCTCAAGGTGACTTCCGAAGGCCTTGACGGGGCAGCCATCTCGTTCAAGAGCGACAACGAAGAGGTCGCGACGGTCGACGACAAGGGAATGGTCACCGCCATCAAGAAAGGCACGGCCACCATCACCGCAAGCGCCAACGGTGCTTCCGACGCCATCTCGATCACGGTCGAGGAGCCGACCATCGTCTTCAACGGAACCTCTCCGATTTCCCTTGCCGAGGGAAATAGCCTGAAGCTCGGCGATTATTTCTCGACCAATACCGGATCGAAGATTGCCTTCTCCTACGAAGGAGACGTCCTCGAGGTCGGCGAAGACGGCACTTGCACGGCCCTCAGAGCCGGATTCCAGGTAACCGTCAAGGCGAGCCTCGTCGACTATCCTTCCGTCTTCACCCAGATTCAGGTCAAGACCACCGCTCCCGAAGATTCCTATTTCGAGGTAGCGGGAGCTAGCAAATTGGAACTCGAGGTCGGCGGCGCCACCACCGTTTCCATCAATACCAACCTCGAACTTGACGAAGACAGGAGCATAACCTATCTCACGTCGAATCCCGATGCCGCGGAAATCGAGAAGATCGATGCCAAGAACTTCAAGATCACGGCCCTCAAATCCGGTTCCGTCACGATTACGTTCAAGCTTCATTATGCGATGAACGTCGAATTCAGCGCCTCGGTCGATTTGAGCATCAGCGAAAAGAAGTTCGACGAGACGGTCGAAAAAGGAGCCCTCGGGCTATTCCAGGAAAACCTCTCGACCGCCCTCTACTATGCCGGCGGGATGAGCGGCTTCTATCTCGCGACCGATCCTTCTTTCGACAAGGCTGCGGAAATCGAGGTCCTCAAAGACGGCGATGACTACTATCTAAGGGACGGCGATAGCTACATCGGGGCAGTCTACGAAGAAGGCACCGACGGCAAGATGCACGCCAATGTCGTGATCGACGAGCTTCCCTACGCCTGGTCTTACGACGCCGGCGACGATGCATATCTAACGACGCTCTCCAATGAGGAAACCTACTTCATCGGCGTCAACTACGAAAACAAGGGATTTGGCATCTACGGAGTCGATAAAATCGCGGATGCCGATTATTTCCACGCCTCGGTCGTCCAAGCGGCCATCGCCGACCCGACGCCGGAGCCGGAACCCGATCCGACGCCGTCGACCGCCAACATAAGCGAAGTGACGAAAGAAGGAGAAGTCTACTCCGTCGAAGGGGAAGTCGTGGCCAAGAGCGTCCAAGCCATCCTCATTCATGACGGGACCGGAGCCCTTTACGTCTACGACCGCGACATCGTGAAAGACTTCAATGTCGGCGATTACGTCACGGCTACCGGTTCAGTCAGCAAGTACAACGGCCTCCTTCAGATGTCATATAACGGAGCCACCCCGGCCGAAGTCGCTCTGGCCGAGAAGAAGGACGTTGAAATCCCGGCCGCTACCCCGCTTACCGGCGACATCCTTGCCACTCTCGACGGAAACGGCTCGGCAAAAACCTTTGCCACGAGCGACATAAAGAAGTACTCATGGACGGCTACGGTTGGGGAAAGCGGAGGCTTCGAAACCTTCAATCTCGATGGATCGGACACCGTCATCGAGATGGCTTACCTCGACAAAAAGACCTTCAATGTCGAAGTCGGGAAAAGCTATGAAATCGAAGCCTACTTCGTCGGCTATGCCGCCTCGCATGACTACGTGGCCATGATGATGACTTCCCTTAGCGAGGTCGGCGGAACGAGCGAACCCGATCCGGAAGAGCCATCGACCGAGGAATTAACGAAGCTTGCCGACGTGAGGAAGCTCGCCAACGGCTCGACATTCACCACCCGGGCCTATTACGTCGGGCAAAACGACAAAGCCGCCAATAAGGGCGAGATGACCTACAACGCCGTCTACGTTGCCGACGGGGACATTCCATATATGATCTACAACGCCAGCCAGGAGGCCATCGACTCCCTCGACCTCGTTCCTGGCGAGTCCATCATCGAGTTCACCGGGATCGTCTCCAATTACAACGGCCTCCTCGAATGCAAGCTGGTTTCGATTGAGAAGATCGACGACGCCACCGGGTTAACGACCCCTGTCTATGCGAGCCTCGACAAGGAAAACCCGGACATCGACCTCGAAAGCATCGAGCCGAGCACCAAGTTCGTCGTTAACGATGCCATCGTCGAAAGCGTCACGCGCAACTCTTACGGCAACGCAACCATCGTCTTCACGGTCGGCGAGGGAACGACGGAATACACCCTCTACCTCGATTCCCGTTACAGCGTGATGGATCCGGTGGAAAGCCTCGCCGAAGGCGACGTCTTCTCGACCGAGACCTTCCTCAATCTCGATAAGAACGGCGGGCGCGAGTTCACCTACATCTCCAACTTCACGATTCTCTGATTTGCCCTTGTAAGAAACGAGCCATCGCGGCTCAAGGGCAATGAAAAAAGGCAGCCGTCGGGCTGCCCTTTCCTTTCCTACTTCAATAAATCGGGTAAGGGACCTTCTTAAGGCGATCGGAGGCGATTTCGCCGCGCCCTTCCTTGGCTTCCGGACGGCCGTCGAGTTCGACGAGGTCTCCGGTGTAGCCGACCGTCGAGTTCTCGACGAGGGAGGTTCCGACGCCATAGGTGTCGACCGGGACGCCTTCTTTCGTCCATTCGTCGATCTTTTCGGCGGTGAAGCCGCTGCTCACGGTGATCTTCACGTAGTCGAAGCCATTGTCGTCGAGGGCCTTCCTCAGGGCATAGATGAGCTCTTTGCAAACCCCATGCGGGTCGAAGGCCGAGGTGTCCTTGTCGTCGAAGTAATGGTCGATGAGGGACTTGGAAGTATCGACCCTAACCCCGCGGAGCCGCCTTCCGAGGTGCTTAGCAAGCTCAACCGAATCGCGGACCACGTTGTTGTGGTAATCGATGAGGGCCGTGACGCCGTTCTCGGGGAAGACTTCCTCGTAGGCTTCGGCGGCTTTCACGATGTCGCCGCCGCAGATCTCGATGAGGGCGTGCGGCATCGTGCCCATGCCCTTTACCCCGACCCAAGCCCCTTGGGCATCGGTCGAGAACTTTTTGATCCCGGCCACGTAGGTCGCGTAGCCGTCGCCGCGCTGGGTGAGGTAGTCGTCCTGCCGATCGGCCATCGAGAAGCAGTCGGTTCCCCTAAGGGCCCGCACCACCTTCATGACGTTGGTCGCGACGGCGCTGCGGCGGGTGAGGATTCCGTCGATGATCGACTCGAGGAAGCCGAAGTCCTCATAGCGGCCCTTGACCTTCAAAACCGGCTCGCCGGCATTGACGATGTCGCCGTCATTTAGCGCCTCGATCTCGAGGCTCTCGGGGTGGCGGGCGAAGGTATGGAGGATGGCAATCGATTCATCGATCCCGCACGCCATCACGTCGTCCTTGCGTTGGAACCACTGTTCGAGGACGATGTGGCCCGGCATCTTCCGCTCGACGATTTCCCGCGATTTGAGGAAGTAATTGGCCGAGTAGTAGCCCTCCCCGATCCGACTGTCGAAGTGGAACGTCCTATTGGTGAGGCGGGAGATCTTGCCCGCTTCCTTCAGCTTGATTTCTAGTTCTTCCATGTCCGTTCTCCTAAGCGAAGAGATCGCTTCCCGCGACGACGCCGTCCTCGAGGACCCGGGCCCTATTCTCCTCCCCGTCCTCGGCGAATTCCCTTTCCGGGACGATGAGGGCCTCGATCGGGATGTTCTTCTCCTTATGGGAGAGGAACTTCCGACCGTCGCTTCCGATGTAGCCGCTTTCGAGGACGGCCACCGCCTCCCCTTCCTCGATTCCCTTTAACGAGGAAACGGTCGTCGCTTGCCTATTTCCGAGATCGAGGGTGTAGATATAGGCTCCCTCGATTACCGGGTGTTCTTCCTTCTTGATGACCTCAGCGGCAACGTATCCGGAGTTTTCCTCGAACCTCGGGACGGGGAAGCCGGCGTTGGCAATCTCGTCGCTCACGATCTTCTTGAGCTCGGCAGGCGGGGCGAAGAGGATGCCGTTGGCCTTGATCTTGGCCTTCTTCGAGAAGGAGAAGAGATTGTAGCCGACGATCCCCCCTTCTTCGTCGTAAACGGCCGTGACCTCGCCTTTCGAGGAAGAGGAAACGCCCTTCCTTTCGGGGTTAGCGAGGACGATGAGGACGTCCCCGAGGGATTTATAAGGGTAAAAAAGCCTTGCCATCATTTTCCTTTCTTGGCCAAGAAGGCCCGGTGGATGTCCTTTCCCATGGCTTTGAAGCGCTGCTCGTACTCGCTTTCGCACTCTTCCTCGGGATAGGGAGGAGGAAGGATGCAGGCCCCGGCTTCCTCGTAGGAAGCGAGGAGGTAGTCGTAGAGATCGTCGTTGTCGGTCCTGATCTCGAGGCGCCCGTTCTTGCTAAGGAGCGAGAGGATCCTCTTGAGCCTTTCCGGGTAGAAGAGCCGCCTCTTGGCATGGCGGAGCTTCGGCCAGGGATCGGGGAAGTTGACGTGGATCTCGTCGAAGCGGAGCTTAGCTAGTTCCTCGAAGCAATCGTCGAAGTCGAGGTTCAGGAAGCGGATGTTCTCCCTTTCTTCCTCCACCGCCTCCTTGGCCGCGGTCCCGCAGCAGGAGACGTCGCGCTCGAGCCCGAGGAAATGCTTCGACGGATGAAGGGCGGCAAGCGACAGGAGGAAGCCGCCCTTCCCCGAGCCGATCTCGAGGACGAGGTCGCCTCGATAGAAGGGGTCGGCGGCATCGAGGGCTCGGGGCGAGACCTCGGGGTGGGCATAGATGAAGCCCGGGGTCCAGCTTTTGTAACGGCCCCTCACTTCTTGAGGGCCGCCTTCCCGAGGGCTTCGATCGCGTGGGCGTAGATCGCGATGTCCTTCTCGAAGTCGGACATGTAGATGTATTCGTCCGGGGCGTGCATGTTGCCGTCGTGCCCGGGGAAGCAAGCCCCGAAGGCCACGCAGTTCTTGACGTGTTTGGCGTAGGTGTTGCCGCCGATGGCAAGGGGCTTGGCGAATAGCTTAAAGGTCTCGGCGCGGTAAACCTTCATGAGAGTCTTGACGAGGGCGCCGTCCTTCTTCGAGAGAAGGACCGGGCTCCTCGAAAGGAGATTGACGTTGGCGCCGGTCGAGGAAGCGAGCTTTTCTTCCACCGCCTTGAAGTCGACGTCCTCCCCATAACGGAAGTCGACGGTCCACTTGAGGGCCTTCCCGTCATAGGAGAAGATGCCGTAATTGAAGGTGTTGCTCCCGAGTTCCGGGGCGACGTGGTCGCCGCCGAAGCTCGCCCCGAGGGGATGGCGAAGGGCTTCGTAGATCTTCTTGAGATCCTCGTTTCCGTAGAAGGAAGAGAGGCATTCGAGGGCCTTGATGGCGGCGTTCTTGCCCCTTTCCGGCTCCGAGCCATGGGCGCTCCTCCCCTTGAAGGTAACGATGAGAAGCGCATCGCTCGCGGAGATGTCGCACTCGACTTTCTTCTCCTTGAGGTAAGAGACGAACTTCTCGTCCGGCCTAAGGGTCACGAGGCAGGAATCGCAGACGGCATTGATGGCCGAGCCGCCGGAAATGGCGATGACCGGGGAAAGGTCGATGATCTTCGTGCAGGAGAGTTGGTCGATTCCCTTCTCGGCATAGATGAGGGGGTAATCGGCATCCGGGGTGAAGGCAAAGGTCGGTTCCTCGCCCTTTCCCTCGGCGAAGTAATGCTCGAGGCACGAGGAGCCGCGCTCCTCGTCGCCGCCGACGACCATCTTGACCCGGAAGCCGTCGATGAGATGGTTGTCCTTGAGCAGCTTCATCGCGAAAAGGGAGGCGATGAGGGGGCCTTTGTCGTCGCTCGTCCCCCGCCCGATCATCTTGCCTTCGGCGTCGATCTTCGGCTTGAAGGGGGATTCGATCGACCATTTCCCGGTGGCCGGGACGACATCGCAGTGGGCATAGATCCCGATGAGGGGCCCTTTCTCGCCATAGGAGATCTCGACGGCCCGGTTGACGACCTTCCTCCCGGCAAAGCCATAGTCCTTGGCTAGCTTGAGGAGGTAATCGAAGGCCGCGTCGACGCCCTTTCCGTAGGGGGTTTGGGCGCTAACGGTCTGCTCATCGTAGTGGGAATCGATGCCGACGAGGCGTTGGAGGGCCATCGTGGCGGTCTTCCGGTAGGTTTTGGCGAGGCGCGAATACTTGCTCATGTCTTATTTCCTTTCGAAATCCAGTTTCGTCAGCGGCTTGTCGATCAATGGGACGAGGATGCCAGCCAGCGTCGCTTCCCCGAGCGCCCCGAGGAGAATCGAGGCGAGGAAGGTGAGGCTGACCCCGGCGGCCACCGTGTCGCTCGAGGCGAAGTAGGCCGCGATCTCGTCCGGGTAGAAGACGTAGAGGGTCAAAAAGACAAGCCCGGTATGGAGAATGGTAAGGAGAAAGGAAAGGATTCCTTTCCCGATTCCGGTGGATAGTTTAGGACTTCTTGCGAGAAGAGAAAAGGCGAGCCCGGCGAGGAAGCCGAATAGAAGGCGCGGGAGAATGGATACCCAGGGGTAGACGAAGAAGGCATTGAGCCCGCTTCCGTTCATCGCGGCCTGGATCATCGAGGTAAGGCCGAAGGCGAATCCGTATAGGAGCCCCCGCTTCGCCCCGAATAGGGAAGCCCCGACGAGGACGGGGATATGAAGGAGGGTGAGGGCAAGCCACGGGAAGACGAATAGATAGCCGAGCTGGGGAATGAGGCCCATCACGAAGATGATGGCGATGAGAATCGCGTCGAAGGCGATTTCCCTCGTCTTTTTCCCGGCCTCGGCCTCCTTCTTCCCCTTGTGTTCCTTCGCGTAGAAAGCCAAGAGGAGAATGAGGAAGACGGCGATGAGAACCCAGGTCAGAATTGAATAGAAATCCATCTTAGCGATCCTCCTCGTTGAGCGAGTAGATGCGGAAGAGGCCTTCCATCACGAGGTTCTTCTCATAGACGAAATCCCCGAGGAGGGCCTTAAGGAAGACGGCGTTTCCCCCGGTTAGATAGGGGGCCAGTTCCTCCCCGGCGATCCGCTCGTAGCCTTCAAGGAAGCCGCGGCACATGTAAGCCTGCCCGTAAAGGATGCCGGCATTGAGGCTATCGAAGGTGTTTTTTCCAAGCGGGGAAGGCGGAAGGGCGAGGGAAGCCTCGGGCAGGGAGGCGGTCTTTTCCTTTAGTAGGGCCGCTCCGGTCCTCAGCCCCGGGGCGATGGCCACCCCGAGGAAGGAACCGTCCTTCCCGACGTAGATGAATTTGCTCGCGGTCCCGAAGTCGGCGACGAAGGCAGGCAGGCGCCCGAGCTGGACGGCCCCCGCGGCCGCGGCAATGAGGTCGCTGCCGACCTCGGCCGGGTGATCGACCCTTAGGGCAATGCCGCTTTTTAGCGATTTCCCCAGCAAAAGCGGCTTGGAAAGGCTGAAACGGGCAAGAAGGGAAAGGAAAGTCGGGGTAAGCGAGGAGACGACGCTCGAAAGAATCGCCGCGTGGGCCTTTTCCTTCCTTAGCTCGCTTCCGAGGGACGAGAGCTCGATCGCGGAAGCGTATTCGTCCGCGGTTTTTCCTTTGTCGGTCTCGAGCGAGAGAGTCCTGACGGGTTTTCCTCCTTCGCCCAATAGGGCGATCTTGACGAGGGAGTTGCCGATGTCGACGGCCAAAATCATGATGTGTCCTCCGCTCCAGTCCCAAACGGGTACCGGGCGAAGGGAGTATAGCCAAAAAGACGCTCCCTTAGAACGGGAAACCCCTTTCTAAGAGGCGGCATTGGAAACTAAAATCTAGCATATGAAATCTTTTGACGTGCTTGGGGTCCGCCGGGCGGTCCTCCTCTACTCGCTCGCCCTTCTCCTGTCCGCTCTCGGGATCGCGGCCTTCGTCCTTTTCTATCTCTTCTTCGGGGAAGATTGGCTATTCTGGTGCATCTTCCTCATGGTGGTCATAACGATCTACATGGCCTACCTATTGGCCTACGAAGCCTTTTTCCGCTACGAGAAGCCCCTAAGAACGAAGGGGCACTTCGTCCACGCGAAAGTCAGCTTCACCGATCCCTTCGGCCGTCCCCGCGACCGGATATCGTGCATCTACGAGAAGGAAAACGGCGAACTCGTCGGCAATCTCCTCGGCAACTTCAGTCTCTACCGCAAAAAGCCCGAGGAAGGGGAAGACATCTACTGCTACCTTCTCGACGACGGGCGCTTCGTGGCGGTCGATCCCAAAAGCAAGCTGTATGAAAAGAAGGAGGCATGAACCTCCTTCTTGTTTTGCCCTGGATCAGGCCACGACGACGTTGACGATCCTTCCGGGGACGTAAACGAACTTCTTGACGGTCTTTCCCTCGAGGTAGGGCTTGGCCTTCTCGCTTAGGAAGGCGGCTTCCCGGGCCTCTTCCTCCCCGGCGTCCGGGGCAAGGAGCAGGACGTCCCTCACCTTTCCGTTCACGGAGAGGGCGACTTTCTTCTTCTCCTCGACGAGGTCTTTTTCCTCGTAGGTCGGCCACGGCTCGTAGGCGAGCGATTTCTCGTGTCCGAGCTTGTGCCACATCTCCTCCCCGATGAAGGGGCAGATGCAAGAGAGGATCTTCACGAAGCCCTCGAGGTGGCCCCTATATAGATTCGAGGCCTTGTAGCAATCGTTCACGAACACCATCATCTCGGCAATCGCCGTGTTGAAGGAAAGGCTTTCGAAGTCCTCGGTGCACTTCTTCACGAGCTTGGCATAGCTGCGGTCGAGGGAATGGTCGTTTTCCGCTTTGATCCTCGATAGATACGGCTCCTCGTCGACGAGCCGGTAGGCCCTTTCGAGGAAGCGGCGGGCCCCGACGAGGCCGGTCGTCGACCACGGCTTCGTCTCGCTCAGCGGGCCGGCGAACATCTCGAAAAGGCGGAGGCTATCGGCTCCGTAGTCGCGGACGATGTCGTCGGGATTGACGACGTTGCCGCGCGATTTCGACATCTTCTCGCCGTTTTCCCCGAGGATCATTCCCTGGTGGACGAGCCGCTTGAACGGCTCGGTCCCGGAGACGACGCCGATGTCGTGGAGGAACTTGTAATAGAAGCGGGCATAGAGGAGGTGGAGCACCGCGTGCTCGGCTCCCCCGACGTAGAGATCGACCGGCATCCAGTGGTCGGAAAGCCGCTTGTCGCAAAGGCACTTGTCGTTATGGGGATCGATGTAACGGAGATAGTACCAGGACGAGCCGGCCCACTGGGGCATCGTATTCGTCTCGCGGACGTAGCTCTTTCCGTTCCTTTCTACCTTCAGCCACGACTCGGGAGCCCTGGCAAGCGGCGGCTTCCCGTCCTTGCTCGGGGTGAAGTCGTCAAGGGGCGGGAGGGTGAGCGGAAGCTCGGATTCGTCGAGGGGGATCTCCTCCCCCTTCCCGTCGCTAAGCATCGGGATGGGCTCGCCCCAGTAGCGCTGGCGGGAGAAAATCCAATCCCGCAGCTTGTAATTGACCTTCGTCCGCCCGTGGCCGGTCTCGATTAGGCGCTCGAGGATGGCCTGCTTGGCCGCGGCGATGTCGAGTCCGTCGACAAAGGCCGAATTCATGTGCTTGCCGTCGCCTTCGTAGGCAGAATTCGAAATGTCGCCTTCGATGACTTGGATCATCGGAAGGCCGTGGGCCTTGGCGAAGAGATAGTCACGCTCGTCATGGGCCGGTACGGCCATGACGGCACCCGAGCCGTAACTGCCGAGGACGTAATCGGCCACGTAGATCGGTATCTTGCGCCCGTTGATCGGGTTGACGGCGTAAGCGCCGGTGAAGACGCCGGTCTTCTCCTTTTCCGAGGAGGCAAGGCGCGAAAGCTCGCTTTTCGCGGTCGCCTCCTTGACGTAGCGCTCCACTTCTTCCTTCTTGGAGGGATCGACGATCGTCTTGAGAAGGGGATGTTCCGGGGCAAGGCAGCAATAGGTGCAGCCGAAAAGGGTATCGACCCTCGTCGTGAATACCTTGAAGGAAAGCCCGGTGAAGGCGACCGGGAAGTCGATCTCGACCCCGGTCGAGCGCCCGATCCAGTTGCGCTGCATCTCGATCGTCGATTTCGGCCAGTCGAGTCCCTCGAGGCCCTTCTCGAGCTTATCGGCATAGGCAGTGATCTTCAGCATCCACTGCCGCATCGGCATCCGGATGACCGGATAGCCGCCGCGCTCGGACTTTCCGTCGATGACTTCCTCATTGGCGAGGACGGTCCCTAGCTCCGGGCAATAGTTCACCGGGACGTCGCTAACATAGGCGAGATCGTGCTTGAACATCTCGACGAAGATCCACTGCGTCCACTTGTAGTACTCGGGGTCGATCGTCGCGAGTTCCCGCTCCCAATCGTAGGAAAAGCCGAGCATCTTGAGCTGCTCGCGGAAATGGTCGATGTTGTGCCTGGTGAATCCCTCGGGATGCTCGTTGTTCTTGATGGCGAATTGCTCGCTCGGGAGTCCAAAGGCGTCCCAGCCCATCGGGTGGAGGACGTTGTAGCCCTGCATCCGCTTCATCCTCGAGACGATGTCGGTTGCCGTATAGCCTTCCGGATGCCCGACGTGAAGTCCTTGTCCCGAAGGGAAGGGGAACATGTCGAGAGCGTAGTACTTGGGTTTGCTGAAATCGGAAGTATCGCAGGCAAAAAGCCGTTCCTTTTCCCAATAATCGCGCCATTTCTTCTCGATTGCGGCGTGGTCGAAACTCATAAAGGACCTCCTAGGCGGCGGGGTCCCCAACCTTAAAAAAGCGACGAGTAGAGCTCCATGTAGCGCTTGGCGCTCTTCTTCCAGCTTCGATCGAGGCCCATGGCCGTGCGGGCCAAGGCATAATAAAGACCCTGGTCGCGGTAGATTTCCTCGGCCAGCCCGATGGCATAGTCGAGGCCTTGCTCATTATAGTCGCGGAAGGCTATTCCGTCAGGCTTCTTCGAGCCAAGGTCGCGATAGCCCTGGACGGTGTCGCGGAGCCCGCCGGTATAGCGGACGATCGGGAGGGTGCCGTAGCGCTGGGCGATCATCTGGGAGATCCCGCACGGCTCGAAGAGGGACGGCATGAGGAAGAAGTCGCTTCCGGCATAGACCTTGTGGGCAAGGGCGTTGTTGTAGCCGATGTAGATCCCCATCGTCCCCGGGTAGCGGGAGCGAAGGGCCTCAAGGCGCTGCTCGAGTTCGTATTCCCCGCTTCCGACGACGAGGAAATTGGCCCCGCGGGAAAGCTCCCTTTCCATCGAGGAAAGAAGAAGCCCGATTCCCTTCTGGTAGGAAAGCCGGGAAACGATGCCGTAAACCGGCCCGCCCATCCACTTGACGGCAAACGAGGAGAGGAGATCGGATTGGTTGGCGTGCTTGCCTTCCTCGAGGTCCTTTCCCCGTCCATAGTTACGGGCGATGTAAACGTCTTTCCGCGGATCGAATTCCTCGGTGTCGATCCCGTTTAATATCCCCACGAAGTCCTTCTCGCGGAGGCGCAGCACCCCGTCGAGCCCTTGGGACAAGGCCGGGGTCAAGAGCTCTTCCCGATGCGTCGGGGAAACGGTCGTTATCTTGTCGGCGAAGACGATGCCGGACTTGAGGGTGGATGCCATCCCCTCGAAGCGAACCGCCCCGCTATCGAAAAGGGCATCGCTCAAGCCGTAGAAATCGTTGAGGAAGTATTTGTCGATCATGCCCTTGAAGGCCGGGTTGTGGATCGTGAGCACCGTCTTGGCGCCATAGAAGAAAGGATCGTCGCGGTTTTTGAGCAGGCAGGGAATCATGCCGGCCTGCCAGTCGTGGACGTGGACGACGTCGGCCTTGAAGCCGGCCGTCTTGAGTGCCTCGAGGCTCGCGAGGGAAAAGAAGGCGAACCTTTCGCCGTCGTCTTGGTAGCCGTATAGCGACTCCCGCGAAAAATAGTAATCGTTTTGGATTAAAAGGAAGCGAACGCCATTAAGGACGTATTCGAAGACGGCCGCCCCTTGGTGCCGCCACGACATCTGGATGTAGAAACCGCCAAGCTTTTTGAGGGGAAGGTGGATGTCGGCGATCCTTTGATAGAAGGGGAGCACCACCGCCACTTCGTTCCCCTCGGCGATGAGGGCCTTCGAAAGGGAATAGACGACGTCGGCGAGGCCGCCGGTTTTGCAAAGCGGGTTCGATTCGCTCGCGACGAAGGCGATTTTCATAGGATGGCTCCTTGCTTTAGGTAAATCGGGGTCTTTTCCGCCCCCTCGATGGCGTGGCGTGCGGTTATCACGGAGTACTTGTCGATTACGCAGTTCTTGACCTTGGCCTTGTCGCCGATGGCGACGTTCGAGAAGACGATCGAATCCTCGACCACCGCGTCTTTGCCGATTCTAACGTCCCGGCAGATGATCGAGTGCTTCACCCTTCCCTCGACGATGCAGCCGTTCGAGACCATCGAGTCGGACACCGACGAGTGGGCGCCGTAAAGGGCGGGCGGGGTGTCGTGGGTCAAGGTGTAAATCGGGCGTTCCGGAACGAAGAGGGAGGCGGAGACTTTCCGGTCTAGCATCTCGAAGGAATAGTCGATGTAATGCTTGAAGGAGTCGAAGCGCCGGGCATAGCCGGTCCAAGGGGCGGCCTTTACCTTGAGGCGTCCTTGCTCGAGGATGTACTGCATCGTCTCGCGGAAGCCGAAGGACATGTCGACCCGTTCGTGGGCTTTGAGGATTTCGAAAAGGAGATCGCGCTTGAGCACCCAGATCTCGAGCGAGACGTTGGCTTTCTTCTTCCGGCCGGCGTTCTTGCCAGTCGAGGTAACGTAGCCATCGGGTCCGATCTCGTAGGCGTAGGCTCCGATGAATTCCTGGTCGGCATCCTCGATTGGCTTATAGACGACCGTGAGGTCCTCACCATTGGCGATGTGTTCCTCGATGATCGGGCGGAGGTCGACGTTGGCGACGACGTGGGGCGAGGCGATGACGATCGTGGTCGCGTTGGAATCGTAAAGCACCCAGTCGTTTTCCTTGACGTTGGCGACGTCGGTGTTGTAGGCCGGGTTGAGGATGCCCCGCTCGTTATAGAAGATCGCCTCGCGCCCGATCTTGGTGTTGTTGGTCCAGCTCATGAGGTTGCCCATGTGCTTGAGCATCGAGCGCTGATGGTCCTTGACGAGGATTCCGATGGCGTCGACCCCGGCGTTCGAGAACATCGAAAGCGCGAAGTCGCAGAAAGCGTAACGTCCAAGGAAGGAGGTCGAGGCCAAGGGGCGCGAGTAGGTAAGCCCCCCGAGCTCGGGGGAATTGTGGCAATCGAGAAGTCCGATGATCTGGTTCATAGCCGAGCCGCCTTTCCGTTCACGACGAGGGCGATCCCGTCGCGCTCTTCGTTGACTTTTTCGTCGTAGTCGATGAGGGTGTCGGGCCCGACGATGGCATCGAGGACGCTTGCGCCCTTCCTTATGAGGGCCCCGTTCATGACGACGCTATTGACGACGCTCGCGCCTTCCTCGACGACGACGTCGCCCGAGACCACGGAATGGCGAACCTTCCCGAAGATCTGGGCCCCTTGGTTGATGAGGGAGTCGCTGACCTCGGCGCTGGGGCCGATGTATTGGGGCGTCGAGTGGGCATCCTCGGAATAGATCCGGTTGTCGCCCTGAACCGTGTATAGATTCGTCGTCCCGGCGCTCATTAGAAGGTCCATGTTGGCTTGGTGGAGGGAAGCGACGGTACCGACGTCCTTCCAGTATCCGTCGTAGAGGTAGACGGAAAGCTTGCGCTTCTCCTTAAGCATCGTCGGGATGATATCCTTGCCGAAGTCGTGCGATGAATTTTCCTTCTTGTGGTCGGCTATGAGGGCAGCCCTCAGCACCTTGTAGGTAAAGATGTAGATGCCCATCGAGGCAAGGTTGCTGATCGGCTTCTTCGGCTTTTCCTGGAACTCGACGATTTCGTCCTTGTCGTTGGCGACGAGGATTCCGAAGCGGGAAGCTTCCTGGATCGGCACCCGGTAGCAGGAAATCGTGCAGTCGCTTCCGCTCGCGACGTGCTTCCTCAGCATCGGGTCATAGCTGCAGCTGTAGATGTGGTCGCCGCTCAGGATGAGCACGTACTCGGGGTCGACCCGGTCGAGCCAATCGATGTTCTGGTAGATGGCGTCGGCTGTCCCGAGGTACCAATTGCTTCCTTCCTCGGTTTCCTTCGGGGTCAGGACCGACGTGAGGGAACGAACGCCGTTGAGGCCCCATTTCTCGCCGTTCCCGATGTAGGTGTTGAGCTCGCTGCTCTCGTATTGGGTGAGGACTCCGACCGAGGTTATGCCGCTATTCGCGCAATTGGAAAGCGGAAAATCGATGATGCGGTATTTGCCGCCGTAGCTTACGGCCGGCTTGGCGACCTTTTTCGTGAGGGATTGCAGACGCGTGCCCTTGCCGCCGGCCAGGACCATCGCCGCGAGACGTGTCGACATGTATTACCTCCTCTTCCTCCTAGAATGATAGCGCTTCCAAGTAAACCTTAGGGAGAGGGAAAAGCAAGAAATGATGCTACTTTTCTGCAATTTGTCCTCCATCGGTTCCCTCAGCGAAAGAAGCCGATGGCGAAAGTTCGCCGGAAAAAAAGGAATAATCGGCGGAGATAGCTGACTTTTGCGTTGGAAAACGGAAAAAAGGACCGAATGCCTCTTTCCCAAAGGAAAAAAGGGGTTTGCCCTGAGCCCCCTGCCATGATAAGATTTGCACCGCGCTTTAGCGCGCAAGAGAGGTGAAAGCATGTCAAGAGTCTGCCCGATCACCGGCAAAGGCCCGCTTAGCGGCAACAACCGGAGCCATAGTGTCCGTGCCACCCGCCGCGTCTGGAATGCCAATCTCCAGAAGTACCGGATCAACATCAACGGCAAGATGGTCCAAGTCCGCATGAGCGCTCGTGCCTATCGTTCGCTCACCAAGTCCACCAAGGGCGAATAAGGACACCGAAAAGGAGAAAGGGACGGCATCGCCGTCTTTTTTCTTTGCCTGGCTCAATCTAGGAGCAACGGGATTCCGCACGAAAGGTAAACCGCGGCTCCCGCAAGGACCGAAACGGAAAGAAGACGGGAAAGGAGGGTGAGCCATTCCCCCGCCGCGAGCGGGTTGAACTTCGGGCGCACGTAAAGATAGTCGCCGGTCGGGTCTTCCTTCTTCTCCATCTTCAGGCCTTCTCCCGCTTTCGGATTGATAAGGGGAAGCATGACGAGGATCGTGAGGAAGAAAAGCGCGCCGGCAAAGACGGAAGCGAATAGAAGCCCGGTCGTCGAAGCGAAGTAGAATTGGAGCACCGTGATCCCGGAAGTGACCGCCCCGATGGCCGTCGACCCGGCATAGATAAGGTAGAAGAGGAGATGGCGCTTGCTTTCGATGAGATCGCTATGGAAGGCAAGGAGAACCTCGAAGACCCCGGAAACGAGGAAGCTTGCCGCCGAAAGGACGGCGAGGGCAATGAGGGAAATGCTTCCCCCGACCTCGGTCGATAGATAGGCCAAGGCAAGGACGGCCGCGGCCGAGACGAGGGTCGAAAGAAGCCAGTGCCCGCCTTCCTTCAAATAGGGTTTCGCTCCCCGGAAGCTGCCTTCCACGAGCTCGTGGGGGAAATGGGAAAAATAGGAAAAGCGCTCGTCTTTTTCCCGCAGGTAGCGCTTTGGCAGGAAGAGGAGCAGGAAAAGATAGGCAAGCAGGGCGAGAATCGCGAAGGAAAGGGCGGTTTCACTCATCGAGAAGGCTCCTTAAGCGGGAAGCAAAGTCATCATGCCCGAAGAGATAGCTGCCCGCTACCAAAATATCAACGCCGGAAGCGAGGGCTTTCTTGGAAGTCACAGCGTTGATGCCGCCGTCAATCGAGAGGAGGACGCGCCTTCCGCTTTCACCGATCATCTTCCTTATCGCCCGGGCCCGTGCCGGGCTCTCGCCGAGGAATGATTGCCCGCCCTTGCCCGGCTCGACCGACATTAGAAGGACGAGGGAAACGAAGGGGAGGTATTTCCTCAGCGCCTCGACGGGCGTCGCCGGCTTCAGGGAAACCCCTAGGAGCGCGCCGGGCAAAAGACGGGGGAGATCCTCGGCGGCGACCCCTTCCTTTTCGAGGGCCTCGACATGCAGGGTAACGATGTCGGCGCCCATCTTGAGGAAGCGCCTCGCCTCGGTGATGGGATGCTCGACCATGAGGTGGACGTCGCGGACCGCCCTCGTAGCGGAAAGGGGCTTCGAAAGCTCATCGTTAAAAAAGGAGACGGCGGGAACAAAACGCCCGTCCATGACATCGAAGTGGATATAGCTAGCGCCGGCTTCCTCTGCTCGCTCGATTTCAAGTTCGAGATGTCCCTTGTCGGCCGCCAAAAGCGAAGGGGAAACGCAGGGATAAACGAGGGAAAAAGGGTCGATTCTCATCATTTGAAACCAAAAATCCTCGACAAAAGCCCTTTCTTTGCCTTGAAATTGCTTCCATCCTTCAATGCTTCGAGGATGGCTTCCTTCATTTGGGCCGCCGAGCGGAAGCGCTCTTCCGGGCGTTTCCGGCAAGCCTTCACGACGATCCGGTCGATTGCCTTGGAGACGTCTGGCATCGAGCGCGACGGCTCGGGGAAGTGCTTCTTGATTTGCTCCACCGCGACTTCTTCCGGGGTCGGCGCGTCGAAAGGCACCGTCCCGGTGAGCAACTCGTAATAGACGATTCCCATCGAGTAGATGTCGCTTTCGATCCGGGCCGGATAGCCCATGAGGATTTCGGGAGCCGTGTAATGGACGGTCCCCGCGATGGCATCACCATCGCTCGATTTTTCCCCGACCGGGGTCGAAATCCCGAAATCGGCGATCTTTATCGAGCCGTCGGGCAAATAGAAAAGATTGTCGGGCTTGATGTCGCGATGAAGGAGTCCGTGCTGGTGGATGTATTCGATTCCCGAGCAGAGCTGGACCATGATCTCGCTCGATTCGAGCGGGGAAAGGAAATGGCCGGCAACGACGTTGAGCTTGTCGCGGAGGGTCCGCCCATCGACGTATTCGTTCACCATGTAGGGCCGGCCGTCGACTTCGCCTTGGCCATAGACTTTGACGATATTGGGATCGTTGAGGGAAGAGGCGGCCTCGCATTCGCGCTCAAACCGCTCGAGGTTCTTGCTCGAGGCCATCATGTCCTTGCGCATGACCTTGATGGCAACCGAGCGCTTGGCGACGATGTCGTAGCCTTCGTAGACGTCGGCCATGCCACCATGGGCAATCCGGGAGACGACCCGATAGCGCCCGTCGATCTTGTCGCCGAGCTCAATCATTGCTTAATGCCTCCCAGTAGGCGACGGCGATGTTGTCGCTGCCCCCGGTTCCGTTGGCCTCGTAGACATAGGCCGCGGCCTTCTGGTCGGCCCGCTCGTCGGTCGAGGCAATGGCGACGATCGAGGAAACGGGGAGCTGGTTGTAGAGCCCGTCCGAGCAAAGGAGGATGCTTTCTCCGGAATAGCGGTAGGAATAGAGATCGAGGGAAAGGGACGGATAGATGCCAACCGCATTCATGAGCACGTGGCGCTCTGGATGGGTAAGGGCTTCTTCTTTCCTGATTTTCCCGCTCCGCAACAGGAAATTGACGTAAGTCTGATCGACCGTGAGCTGATGGATGCCGCGGTCTTTGATGAAATAGGCCCTGGAATCGCCGACATTGGCGACCAGGACGCGCTTTCCCGAAACGAGGGCGACGACCAAAGTGGCTCCCATGCCGTCGGCTTCGGCATGGTGCTCGGCATAGTCGTAGATGGCGGCATTGGCTTTTTTGAAGGCATGACGAAGCCAAAGCCGGTCGAAATAGGCAAAGAAGTGCGGCTTTTTCTTCTTGAAGAGGGCACTTACGACGTCGATGGCCATCTTCGAGGCCACGTCGCCCTTGTTGGCCCCGCCCATGCCGTCGGAAACGGCAAGGAGGACTTCCCCGGCCGCGTTCATCGAAACGTAGGCCCGGTCCTCGTCATGGCTCCTTACCTGCCCGCGGTCGGTTCGGTAGGCGTATGTCCCATGGATCGAATAGCGGATCATTTTGCTTCCTTTGCCTGGTATTTGGCCCTTAGCTGCCCGCAGGCCGCGTCGATGTCGGTGCCGAATTCCTTGCGGACCGTGCACTTGATGCCCCGGGCATTGAGGATGTCGCGGAAGCGGTAAGCCCGCTTGCTCCGCTTGAACGGCTTTTCCTTGACCGGATTGAGGGGGATGAGATTCACGTAGCAGAGAATCCCCTTGAGGAGCTTGGCCAGCTCATAGGCATTCTCGTCGGAGTCGTTCAGCCCGTCGATGAGAATGTATTCGAAGGTAATGCGCCGCCCGCTTTCCTCGACGTAGTCGCGGCAAGCCGCGATGAGCTCTTCCATCTTGTATCCGCGGGCAATCGGCATGAGAAGGCGCCGGGTCTCCTCGTTCGAGGCGTGGAGGGAAACGGCGAGATTGATCTGAAGGCCTTCCTTCCCGTAGCGGCGGATCTTGTCCAAGATGCCGCAGGTCGAGACCGTGATGTGCCGAGCGCCGATTTCCATCGCGTGGTCGTCATTGATGATGCGGATGAAATCCATCACGTTGTCGTAATTGTCGAAGGGCTCACCGGTTCCCATCACGACGACGTGGGAAAGCCTTTCGAGGTTCGGGCGGAGATATTGGTCGATGAGGAGGCACTCCCCCACCATTTCCCCGGCCGATAGATTTCTGGTTTTCTTGATAAGTCCGGAGGCGCAGAAAGCGCAGCCCATCGAACAGCCGACTTCGCTCGATACGCAAGCCACGTTGCCGTAGTCGTAGCGCATGAGAACGGCCTCGACGAGGGCCCCGTCCTTCATCCTTAGGAGGAACTTGACGGTGCCGTCGGCGCTTTCTTCCCTGGTTTCGACCTCGGGAAGGTCAAAGGAAAAAGCCCCCTTGAGGCGCTCGCGGTAGCTTTTCGAGACATCGGTCATGAGATCGGGGTCGAAGACCCTTTTCTTGTAGACCCATTCGAAAAGCTGGCGCGCCCGATAGGGCTTTTCCCCCTGTTCGACGACGATTTCCTGAAGCTTGGCGAGGGGGAAGGAATAGAAGAGAGGGGCCGCTTGTCCTTCCATCGGTCCCTTTCCTTATTTCCCGGCGAGGGAAACCGGCATGGCCGGATCGACGTAGACCGGCGCCTTCGGGGCCGCTTCCTCGGGGAGCGGGGCCGGGGCCGGGGTCACCGGATCGACCGCCACCGTCTCCTTCTTGAGGATGGCGTAATAAAGGGCGGTATCGAGATCCTCGTAGGGGAAGACCTGCCGTTCGCTTTCGAGGTGGAACTCGGGGTGGGCGGCGAGGAAGGAATGGATGGTCCTATGCCCTTCGAGTTGGCTCACCGTGTAGATCATGTAGACGAGCTTCCCGCCTTCGGCAACGAACTTGGAGACGTTCTCGAGCGAGGACTTTTCCTCGTCGAAGATGGCTTGCATGTCGTCCTTCTTGAAATGGAGGAGGAAGTCGGGACTCTCCCGGATGAGATCGAAGGACGAGCTCTTCGGGGCGACGATCGCGAGATCGACCGGCCTCGAGATGGCCGAGAGCATCGAATCGGTATTGGCCTCGAAGAAGTTGACGTTGGAAAGCCCCTTCTTCTTGATGAGGCGCGAGACGGCAACGTGCTTATTGAGGTTCTTGCAGCCGAGGTTGAGGCCGAGGTTCCCGTATTTCTCGATGGCCTCGAGAAGGAGGGAGCTCTCGTCGAGACCCGAATAGACCAAAGCCTCGGAAGGCTCCTCTAGCGGAAGCAGGTCGAGGACGTACTTGGTTGCCGGGCGTTCGAGCCAGATGGTGCCATTGACGTAATCCGGGAGGCGGCGAAGCGGTTCCTTGCCCTCGTAGAAGGCAACGGATTCCACGCTCGAGGGCTTGAAGTCGGGGTTTCCCTCGTAGAAGGAAGCCGGCTCGAGCGGCGAGCCGAGGCGGACGGCAATCGTCCCCGGGCGGGCGTTTTTCTTAAGCATCTTCGCCATCGTGCCCTTTCCATAGTGGGCCCAGATCTTCATGACCCATTCGGGGCAATTGAAACGAAGCGAGAGATAGCGGTCGCTCCAGCTTTCGCCGGCGTCTTCCGGCATGAAGTTGTGGACTTCCTGGAGGGCCTTCTCGAAAAGCGGCTCGAGGAGGGCGAACTTTTCCTCGCCAAGGCGTTCCTTGGCAAAGGCGACCATGTCCTCGTAGGAAATCCGCTTGTAGTAATAGACGTCCGAGAGAGCCAAGGCGGCAAAGCGGCGTTCTTCCTCGCCAAGCGCCTCGATCGGGTCGAGGAGCGCCTTGAAAAGGAAATGGTGGCGAAGCTCGCATCCGACGAGCCCGGCCACGAACGGGCGGTATTTCCTAAGCCCTTCGTTCTCGCGGGGCTGGAACTTCTTCCTGAGCGCCTCCGCGAAAGGAACGTCGTCGACGACGATTTCCTTAAGGATCTCCTCTGCAAGGGAGAACTGCAATTCGGTGTTTTCCATCAAAACAAACCTCCTCTACCTATAAGCCAAAAGGGCTATTTGCCCTCCTTGCCATCATCGTGAATCGCGGAAAGGGTTTCCCTTTCCTTTTCCTCGAGGGCGTCGATCTTGCCTTCGAAGGCATTGCCGAGGAAGATTTCCTCTTCTTCCTCTTCAGCCCCGGCTTCCCCGCCGAAGGCCTCGCTCGCGGCTTCCGCGGCCTTTTCCTCGGCTTCGACTTCCGCTTCCTTGATGTTCTCGGCTTTCAGGAAACGCGGATAGTCGGGATTGTGCTTCCGGTATTCGTGCCCGTGGAAGTAATCGAAACGGAGGTCGACGTTGACCGAGAAGTCGCCCATCGTCTTGAGGATGTAGTCGGCAACGCGTCCTTCCACCGCTTCGTACTTCGCGTCGCAGTACACGATGACGAGGCAGTTCCAGGAAATCTGCTCCACCCCGTCGTGGAAGAGGGTCGAAACCGGGGAGTAGAAGGAAAGCTCGTCTTCGCTTACTTCGAAAAGGGAGGCGAGGTTCTTGCCGTGGTCCCGGCTATAGTGGCCCGCCACATACTGGTCGAGCCCGAGAATGGAAATGGTAATCATGCTTCCGGATGCCGATTATAGCACGCGTAGCGCGCGCTAAGGCAACTAAGAAAGACCGTAAGGGCTTTCCTCTCGTTTACATTTGTTTAAAAGTCGAGGGGGTCGACGTCGACGTCGATCCTTAGCCCGGGCACGGCCTGGTAGCGCTTGATCGCGTCCCTCAGGCTCCCTTCGACGTCTTCCCGCTTCTTGAACTTGATGAGAATCGACCGCCGGAAAAGCCCTTCCCGCTTGGCCATATAGGGAATGATCGGCCCGATGACGCGGGTCGCGCTTAGCTCCTTGCTCCGCAAGAGATCGGCGAAGGCTAGCGCGCATTCGTAGAGCCGGTTCTCGTCTTCGCCCGAAAGCTCGACGGCTATTAGGTAAACGTACGGCGGGAAGCGCGAAAGCTTCCGTTCCTTCATTTCCTTTTCGTAGAAGGAAAGGTAATCCTGCCTGGCTCCGTCGACGATCGCATAGTGGGTCGGATTGTAGGTTTGGATGAGGGCCTCGCCGGGTATGAGGGCACGCCCGGCCCTTCCGACGGCCTGGGCGATGAGCTCGAAAGTCCGCTCGGCGCTTCGATATCCCGGCAGCGCGAGCCCGATGTCGGCCAGGGCCACCGCGGCAAGGGAGAGATAAGGGAAGTCGTGTCCCTTGGCCACCATTTGGGTACCTATCAGAATGTCGAATTCCCGGTTCTTGAAGGCGCGGACGAGCTTCTCGAGGCGGGCGGCCGAACGGGCGACGTCGCTATCGAGGCGGGCAACCCGGGCAGTCGGGAAAAGGGCCTTCGTTTCCTCTTCGAGCCGCTCGGTGCCGTAGCCGACGCGACGGAGGGCCGGGTTTCCGCATTCGGGGCAGCGGTCCGGGAAAAGCTCGACATGGCCGCAATGATGGCATTTGAGCAGGCGGTCCTGGAAATGGTAGACGAGATTGCCCCCGCATTCGGGGCACTTGAAAAGATGGCCGCATTTGGGGCAATTGACCCCCGTCCAGTATCCCCGCCGGTTGATGAGCAGAAGGACTTGCTCCCCCTTCTCGAGCTTCTCCCTGATCTTGGCGATGAGGGGCCGCGAAAGCTTGCTCGACTCCTTTCCCATCGTCCCGGGGGCCCTTAGGTCCACGATCTCGGTTCTCGGAAGCGGCCTTTCATTCACCCGGTGGGGCATCTCGAAATAGCCGTATACGCCCCGCATCGCCCTCGAGCGCGTCTCGAGGGAGGGGGTCGCCGAGCCGAGGACGACCTTGGCTCCTTCCCTCCTTCCCCGCATGATCGCCACTTCGCGGGCATGGTAATGCGGCGCATTGTCTTGCTTGTAACTCTCGACATGCTCTTCGTCGAGGATGATGAGCCCGAGATTCGAAATCGGGGCAAAGACGGCGCTTCTTGCCCCGACGACGATGTCGGCTTCGCCGCGGGCGATCCGGCGGTATTCGTCGTAACGCTCGCCCGGGGTCAATTCGCTATGGAGGATCGCGATCCTCTTTCCGAAGCGCCGCGAAAAATAGTCGACCATCGCCGGGGTGAGGTTTATTTCGGGAACGAGCATGAGCACTTTCCTCCCGATGGAGAGGCAATGCTCGCTCAGCCGGAGATAGACCTCCGTCTTTCCCGATCCGGTTACGCCTTGGAGAAGGACCACCTCCTTGGGGCAGGAGACGATGCCTTCGTAGGCGCATTTCTGCTCGAAGGTCATTTCGTGGGGGACTTCCTTCTCGCGCTCGGGAATCTCGAAGCGCATCCGCTCCTTCTTGACCAAGCGGGCCTTCTTTTTCTCGATAAGGGCCTTGAGGACCGACGGGGATCCGGCTTCCTTTTTCCTGAGCGTGCCGCGCAAAAGAAGGCGCAGCATCTCTATTTGCTTGGGAGTAAGCCCGTCTTCCTTCGAATCGATGGCTTCGACATAGTAATCGTAGGCGACCTTGGGGGCCCTCAAGGAAGAGCTCCTCGGGGAGAGGGAAGGCGGAAGCATTGCCTGGAGGACGCTTACGAGCGGGGCCATGTAATAGGAGGCCACTTCCTTGGCAAGCTCGAAAAGCCCCTCGCTAAGCAGCGGCTCTTCGTCAACGATGTCCTCCTCGCTTATGAGCTTGACCTCGAATCCGAGCTCGTTTTGCAGTTCCTCGAGGCTTCCATCATATTCACGGACGTGGATGACGAAGCCGATTAGGGTCTTCGGCCCGAAAGAGCATTTGACGCGGCAGCGTTCCCCCACTTTCCTTTTGCCCTCGTAGGCATAGGCAAAAGGACGGTCGAGGGACCGGGTCGCGCGTTCGACGAGGACGGAAAGGACCTGCACGAGGCTATTGTAGCTTGGCTAGGCGCTCGGCGATGATGCCGCGGAGCGTCTTGACGGCCGTATCGAGGTCGTCGTTGACGATTTCGTAATCGTAGTCTTTAGCAAGGGCGAGTTCCCGCTTCGCCTTGGCAAGGCGAGCGGCAATGACGGCCGGGTCTTCGGTTTCGCGGCCGGCGAGCCGCTCTTCGAGGGTCTTTCGATCGGGGGGCAGGATGAAGACCGTGAGCAGGTTTTCGCGCGAGCACTTCTTCATGATTTCGTGGGCCCCGTTGACTTCGATTTCGAGAATGACGTTCTTTCCCTGCTCGAGGGCTTCGAAAACCTCCTTCTTCGGGGTTCCGTAGTTGTGCTTGACGAAATTGGTATGCTCGAGGAAGCCGCCGGATTTCACCATCGAAGCGAAAGTGGCGTCGTCGACGAATCGGTAATCGACGCCGTCGACTTCGCCCGGGCGCATCTCCCTGGTTGTATAGGAAACGGAATAGACAAGATTGAGGGACTTGTCGTCCATGAGGCGCTCGCGTACCGTTCCCTTTCCGACTCCGGAAGGGCCGGAAATAACAATCAAGAGCCCGTGCTTTGCCATATATAACTTAAGAGTATTGCAAAACGGCCCGGCAAAGACAAACGAAAAGTGGCGAAAATGCTAGTTTATCGGGTATATCCGTCAATGAAAGCGGTTTTAAACTCGCCTATGACCTCGTTGCTGTGCCCAAAAGGGCAACGCAAAGGAAACATATCCCTATTTTTCGATGGACAGCCGGAGTCTTGCCGCGGTCTTCTCTCGAAGTTGTCCCGCCACGAAAAAAGGCGGCCGTCTCTCCGCCATGCCGCCTAGTCTCTCAACGGGCGTCGCTTAAGGCAGTCGTCCCGTAGTCTTCGATCGCGATCCGCGTCGAGCATTCATCGAGGCTCAAGCTCGATGTCTCGGTTCCTTCCGAATAGCCAAAGCCGATCGATCCCTCAAGGCGGCTTTCGACATAGACGAGGTTCTTTCCTTCGTCGAAGGATAGGGAGTCAAGGCCGTAAAGGGATTCGCTTTCGATTGAGTCGGAACTCCCATCGACGAGTTCAAGGCTGCTGGCGAGTTCCCAAAGCAGGAGTTCGTCAAGCGAGGAAACGCCGAATTCGATCTCGTAGCGTCCATTCACGAAGCGAGCCTCGCCATAGCGCTCGCCATAGTCGGAGAAAAGCGAAAGGCCCGTGAACGGCTCGACGGTTTCGATGTCGACGGGCTCTCCGTCGATCGCGGCCGTGACCCCGCTTTCCCTCACCCAGGCCTCGTAGACGCTTTCGTCGCCGTCGATGACGGTCACGGCCTCGATGTCCATTTCGCCGCTGCCGTCCTTTTTAAGCGTAAGCCGACGGCTGGCCGCGTGTTCTTCGCTTTCCCCGGCGGCTAGCAAGGAACAATCGAGGCTTTCTTCGAGACGCACCGTGCAGTTGCCGGACGTCCGCTCGACCGCCGAGCGCCATTCGCCCTCGTCGACGCTTATTCCTTTCGGCCCTTCGTAAGGATTCCCGCCGTTCGAGCAGGAAGAGAGAAGCAACGCCATCCCGAGGAAGGCAAGGCAAGCCGATTTTGAGTTCATCATTGAATTACCCCCGCCGAAGTTCGCCTTCGGCGACGCTGAATTTAGGCTCATTTGCGAAGCACGCGCGATGAAAGCGCATCCTTAGAGGACGGAAAGCGCTTTAAGGGTTATCCTATTTCCGTGAAGACAAGCGAACTCCGGGAATACGTCGATTTCGTCAAGCCCCTCTTGCTCGGGCGCTACCTTTCGAGGCCGTCCCTTTTTTCGAAGGGAGCCCTCTCCTTCCGGCTCGGAGGCGAATATCCGCGCCTCGTCTTCGTCATGGACAACGACGAGCCCCGCTTCTATCTATCCAAAAGAAGCGACGAGCTGAAAAGCCTTGAGTCGACATTCCTCGACGTGATCAAGAAAAGGCTATACCGGGCGAAGGTCACCGACGTTTTCTTGATAGGAGACGACCGGATCGTCGAGTTTTCCCTCCTCGCGAGCGAGGAAGCCCTCTTCCCGAAGAAAAGGAGCCTCGTCTTCGAGATGTTCCCGCGCCACGCCAATCTCATCCTCCTCGACGAGGAAAGGAAGGTGCTCACCGCTTTCAAGGTGTCTTCTTTGGAAGACAAACGTCCTCTTTTCAAGGGCCTTGCCTATTCGCTTCCGCCAAAAAACGAATATCGGGCCGAAGAAAGCCACCTCGATGTCGAGGGGGTCCTTTCGCACTACGAAGAGTTGGAGAAGAAAATGCTCCTCCAAAGGAAAAAGGAGCGCTTCGGAGAGCTCGAGAAGTACCTGAAGGGCAGGGAGAAGGCCCTCAAGAAGAAAATCGACGCCCTCGGGCGCGACATCTCGAAGGCCGAGGCAAGGGTCGACGGAAAGGAAAAGGGCGACCTTCTTTTCACCTATCTCGACCAAGTCGATCCCTCCAAGGGAAAAATCGTCCTCGACGGCGTCGAGATAGCCCTCGATCCGAGAAAGAGCGCGGCCTTAAACGCCGAGGGCTATTATCGCCAAGCCAAGAAAGCCAAGGAGTCGATCCGCCTGGCCAGCGCCCACATGAAGGAAGCGAACGAGGAACTCCTCGACGTCGAAAGCGCCATTTCCCAATACGAGGAAAGCGACGAAGAAGGCCTCGAGCAGCTTTCCAAGGAACTCGACATCCCGGCCAAAGGCCGGCCGAAAGCCGGGTGGAAGGGGCTATCCCGCTCATCGCTTCCCTTCGAGTGTTTCATCGGCAATACCCGCCTCCTTTTTGGAAAATCCTCGAAGGAAAACGACTGTTTGACCTTCCTTTTCGCCCGGGGAAGGAAATTGCACTGGTTCCACATTCAGGGCGACTCCGGCTCCCACCTCGTCCTCAAAAGCGAGAACCCGAGCGCGGAGGAAATAGAAATCGCGGCCGAAATCGCCGTCCTTCTCAAAGGAAGGGAAGACGGCGACGTCATCCATGCCCTCCGCGGCGACGTGAGGAAAGGATCGGCCCCGGGGCAAGCCGTCCTCAAGAAATTCGAGGTCATCCGCGTAAATGGGATAAGCCCCGCGGCCAAAGAGGCCCTAGCCGGGGCAAGAAAGGCGGAACGTCCATGAACGAAGCCATCAAGCGCCTCCTCGAGGCAGCCAAGCTCGACATCGACCGAATGGAGAGGCTCGAGGGAGGAACGAGCAACGACACCTACCTCATCTCGAACGCCCTCGTTTACCGGGAAAAGAAGGAAAGCGATCCCCGTTTCTACTCGCCGCTTTACGAGGAAAGGGCGCTAGTCGCCGCCTTTCAGGCCCAGGTGGCTCCGCCGGTCCTTTTCTTCGACGAGAAAACCGGCGACTCGGTCACGGCCTATGTCCCGGGTGGGGAGCGCTTTCCCGAGCGCGGGGCCAAAAAGGAAGACCTTTTCCGGGCAATCGCCGCAATGAAATCCCTCCACAAGGCCGAGGCGTCGCTCCCGCCCTTCGACGCCGTGAAGCGGCTTTCCTTCTACCGGGACGAAGCCGGGGCACGGGGACTTTTCGCCGGGGAAGAGGAAACCACTTCCCTTTTCGAAAGCTATCTCGGGAAGGATAGACAGGTCCTTTCCCATAACGATCTCGTGGGAAGCAACATCCTCTTCTTCCAAGGAAAGGCCCTATTGATCGATTTCGAGTTCGCCGGCTACAACGACCCGTATTTCGACCTCGCCTCCCTTCTTGGCGAGAATGGCATCGAGGACGACGAGCTCATCGACGAAGCCCTTTTCGAAATGTTCTCCTTTGGAGGGAACCGTTCGAAACTCGACGCCTTCCTCGCCTTCGAGGACGTGCTTTGGGGATATTGGGCCCTCTACCGCGAGAAGATGACCTCGGATCCGCTCTTCCGTCAGATCTTCCTCGAGAAAAAAGCCTCCTACGAGAGGAGGCCGCTTCTCAAAAGCCAAGCCTAGGTGGTCTATTCCGCATCGGTCCTGCCCTTTTTGCGCGACCAGGGCCTTTCCCTAAGGACGACGACTATCGCATAGACGAGGAGGAAGGCCAAGATCCCGATTAGAGCCCCGAAGAGATCGATACCGACGTCGGATAGCGCCCCGGTTCGCCCGGGGACGAACGTTTGGATGCCTTCGGTAAGGAAGGCGATGGCCGTGGAGACGAGCGAAGTGCCGCTTAGCGTCAAATAGGCCTTCTCATAGGAGGCGAAGTAGAGGGCAAAGAAAATTCCGCCGATAGCGCTCATGAAGGCAAATAGGCCCATGTGGCCGATGTTTTTCCGAACCCAAGTCCCGAAGTCATCGTCGGTCGGGTCGACGTTAACCGGGGCATCGACCGTCACTTCGACAGACAAGGCGAGCTCGGGATTGGCGACCGAGCGCACGGTCAAAGTGCCGTGTCCCTCGTTAGGGAAGGACACCGTCGGGGAAAGGGTCCGGTTTCCGGAAACCGTCCCGAGGCTCGATGGCGCAAGCGTCACCTCGATCGATCGGTCGTAGACGTTTTCGGTCCCGCCTTCCCCAAGGAAGGAAGCAGACACCGAGACGACCTTTCCGGCGTTGAAGAGGAAGGTATCTCCGTCTTTGAGCGAAGAGCCGCCCATCGAGACCGATACGATGGTTTCGGGGGCTATTTCGTTTGAAAGAAGGGAGATTTGCGTGCTGAAAAGGGGTTCCCCCGCTTCATCTTGGACGGCTGATGAAACGGTGACGACGAGGGGGTCCTCGGCGGTCGCCTTCATGCGGTAGCCCTTGATGTCGAAGGTGGAATTCCCGGTCCGGACGGGCTTGGCCATCATCTCGTCGAGGCTTACGACGAAGAGGGGGTCGCTCGGAGCGCCGTCCCCTTCTAGCCTGGCGGCGAGGGAAACGCCGCTATCGTCGTAATCGTAGTCGTTGATGGCAAGCTGGCCTTCCGTCTCGACCTCGAGGGTCAAACCGGCATATGTCGGGGCGCCGATCGATGAAGTCACGGCTATTTCGCCTTCGATTCCCCCGATCGAAAATGACTTCGGGCCCGGGATGGCGTCCCGCTCGGCGTAGATGTATCCGCGCGGGTCGACGACCAGCCCATCGTCGGCGGCGATTTCGAGCTTTTCGACATCTAGATAACGCCTGAGCTCGTAATCGCTCAGCTTCCTTGGCGTCGTGTCGATAATAGAGATGTCGAGCGGGACGGCCGTTCCGGCCTGGACACTCATCGGATAGTCGATCTCGAAGGAAAGGGGAGCCGGGCGATCGACGATCGAGAAATCGTAAACGAAAGAGCCTTCGCTCCCGTAGCGGATTTCGATGGAGCAGTCTTCGTCGACGTCTCGATCGGAGACGATGCGGACGATCGCGTTGGCGCTATCGACGACGAGGTTGAAGTTCTCCCCGCCCTCGAGTTCATAGGCCTCGAAGCTTTTGTCGCGATAGCTATCGGAAGCCGCCTCCGGGAACTCGACATTGAATTGAAGCATGGTCGTCGTCCCCAGGCATACCTTCCGGCCGTCGGAGGTTCCCTCGAGCTGGTCGAGGTAGGACGAATCATAGGCGAGTTCGATTCCAATGGGCTCGACTTTGGATGGGGAAGGAGACGGGAAAAGGTTGGCGAACCAGGCGATGATATTGCCGATGAAGCCCGAATGGGCGCTCGAAAGGTCGCCCGGCAGGCAGCTTTCGCCGATGGTGAAGGCCGCGGTGAGCGAGTATAGGGCCAAGAAGAAATAGACCGTCCAATGCCTATTCTTCAGACTCGGGAAAAGCTTTTCCATAGCGTTCGATGGCCTTCCTTATCACTTCGATGGCCGCCTCCTTGCCGAGGGTCGGCCCCACCTCGGTCCATTTTCCGGGTTCAAGCCCCTTGTAGACGGAAAAGAAATGGGCGATTTCCTCGCTGAGATGGGGAGGAAGCTCCCCGAGGCTCGAGTAGGATCCGTAAACGGGGTCGTCGGGGCAAACGGCGATGATCTTTTCGTCGCCCCGGCCGCCGTCTTCCATCATCACGACCCCGAGGGGTATGGCCCGTGCCAAGGCCAACGGCTGAATCGGGCGGGAAGCGATAAGCAAGACGTCGAGCGGGTCGTCGTCGTCGCCGAGCGTCCGCGGGATGAAGCCGTAATTATGGGGATAGTGGGTGGCCGTCGAAAGAATCCGATCGAGCCGAAGGGCACCCGTATCCTTGTCGAGTTCGTATTTTAGCGAGCTATCGGCGCTTATCTCGATGCAGACGAGGAACCCTTCGGGGTTGATGAGTTCCTTTTTTACCGCGTGCCACAGGTTCATGTCCTTCGAATTATAAAGCAGGGAAGGGTCATTTTTCCTCTTCGGCGCGTATATATTAGTGAAATGATGAAAAAAGCATTCGCCTTGGTCGCGCTGCCCCTTATCGCGCTCACCCTGCCGTCGTGCTCCCCAGAAGCGAACACCGGGATGGAAGTCGACCGCCGGGGAAGCTTCGAGGCGGGAGCCGATACCGTGCTCGAGGCGATGGTCCGGCGGAACGGCCTCGACCTCGTGAATGAGCTTAAATCCGGCTATGGCGGCCTCGTCTATTTCGCGCAGGATAGCTGCCCGAGCTGCGAAGCCATCGACGAAATCATATCGAAAGCCGTCGCGGCGACCGGCTTCTACGTGAATCTCGTTTACATCGAGCACGGCGATCAAAGCGACTACCGACCGGTGAAGGACTACTTCGAGGAGACGTTCGGCAATCCCAATTACGGCCGCTTTACCCCATCGCTTTACTATGTCGAAGGCGACGAGTGCCGGGAAATTTTCGTCGGCGGGGGGAACTATGACGAAAAAGCCTTCGAAAGGCTATTTGCCAGCAATTTCGAGTATTCCCACGTCACCCGCTTCGACGCGGAAAGGGGAGAGCCCGAAAACTGCTCGCTCCTTTTCGACCTGAGCGATGGCGAGATGCTTGATTACTTCGCGTCGCATGTCCGCCCAGCGGCCATCAAAAAGGAGCGCGATGTCGCGCTCCTCGATTACGCTTATCTCAAAAGCGACGATCCGGATGCCTTCCTGTCCTGGCTCGGGCTTTCCGGCTTCGAGAATGCCGTCCTCCTCGAAGGAACCGCCTATCCGTTCATGGATGGCGGCCGGGAAGCCCTAGAAGGGTATCTAGGCCTTTTCCCGGACGAAGGCGTCGAAGGCTAGTCCCTCGTCGACCGTCTTGAACTTGGCATAGTAGAACTGATCGCCCATGACCGCGGCCATGTGGGGCGGGTAGCGGCCGATCATCGTGATGCTCGGGGCGAATTTCGCCCTGATTTCGTCGATCGAGTGCCGATACTTCAGCCGATCGAGCCGGTGGGAGGCGAAGGCATAGAATTTTTCCTTGCCCATGTCCTGCCGGTTCTCGTCGTAGGCGACGACGTCGGCATAGATCTCGTAAACCGATAGCGATCCGCCGTAGTCGATGAGGTCCGGGGTATAGCCTCCCGGGGGTCGCATGTTGCACTCGAGGGCGACGAAATCGCCCTTTTTGGCAAGGCCCGGCTTGTCTTCCTTCAGGACGAAGAACTCGATGTGGAACATCCTCTTCTTTATCCCAAACGCCTTCACCACCGCTTGCCCCGTCTTCTTGAAGGCCTCGCGGTCGAGGTCGACGAACGGCAGCTCGAACGGGTTGTTGTAATAGTAGAAGTCGAGCCCGTCGTTGACGATGTCGGCGATCGGGGTCGGGAAATGGTCGCTCGACATGAAGACGGCATTTCCCTTCGAGTCGCAGATTCCGTCGAAGGAAACGATCGTCCCGTCGATGTATTCCTCGACGATGTGGGTCTCGGATAGCTTCTTTGAGAGGAAGGAACGGACGTCGTCGTCGTTTTTGAGCTTGAAGGAATCGCTGGCCCCGACGCCGACGTCGGGCTTGGCAAAGAGCGGGTAGCCGACTTCTTTCGCAAACGAAAGCACCTTGTCGAGGTCCTCGGGACCGTCGACGAGGACGTAGCGCATCGTCTTCGCCCCGCCGGCGCGGAAGCATTCCTTCATGGCCGACTTGGCCTTGATGCGCCGCATTTCGTCCGGATGGAAGCCGGTGTCGACCCCGAAGGCGGCGCGGAGCTTCGCGTCCATCTCGAGCCACCACTCGTTGTCGCTTTCGATGTAGTCGATCTTGCCGTACTTCTTCTCGAAATAGGAAACGGCCTCCTTCATCCTCGGGAAATCCGAGAGATCGGGAAGGAAATAATATTCGTTGAGGGCCGCCTTGAGCCGGGGATGGAGATCGTAATAGGGCGAATCGCCGATCCCGAGGACGACAATGCCCCGCTCGCGGAGCGCCTCGACCCATTTGTAGTAGCGACGCGGAAAGTTCGGGGAAACGAAGACGAAGTTCATGCCTGTTGCCTCACGAGCGTCATTCTAGCATTGTAAGCGCCTCTTAAAGAGGCGAAAAAGTCGAAAGAAGGAGAATCGTAAGCTCGGGACGCACCTCGAGAAGGCCGCTATGGTAGGAATACGAGCGCTCGCTGGCACCTCTTTTAAGGCGTATCTTCCCGTTTTCGCGAAGAGGGGCGAGAAAGGGCGAATGCCCGGGCAGAATCCCGACGTCCCCGTTTTCGGCAACGGCGAAAAGGCCGTCGAATTCGCCAGACAGCACCTTTCCCTCGGGGGTATAGACCTCGACCTTGAGGGTCATTTGCCTTCTTCGAGGCGCTTGGCCTTTTCCTTTACGTCGTCGATCGACCCGCAATAGGTGAAGGCCGCTTCCGGATAATCGTCATATGCCCCGGAAAGAAGTTCCTCAAAGCTCCTTATCGTTTCCTCGAGCGGCAGGTAGATGCCTTTCATGCCGGTGTAGGCTTCCGCGACCTTGAATGGCTGGGAAAGGAAATTGCGGACCCGCCTTGCCCGGCGGACCGTCTTCTTGTCCTCGTCGGAAAGCTCGTCGATGCCCAGGATCGCGATGATGTCCTGCAGTTCTTTGTAGCGCTCGAGCAGCTCGACCGTCTTCCTGGCGACCTTGTAATGGCGTTCCCCGACGATCGACGGCTCGAGGGCGGTCGAAGTCGAGGCGAGCGGGTCGACGGCCGGATAAAGGCCGAGCGAGGCGATCTCGCGGTCGAGGATCGTCTTGGCGTCGAGATGGGAGAAGGTCGTGGCCGGGGCCGGGTCGGTGAGGTCGTCGGCCGGAACGTAAACGGCCTGGACCGAGGTGATCGATCCGTCTTTCGTCGAGGTGATGCGCTCTTGGAGCTCGCCCATTTCCGTCGCTAGGGTCGGCTGGTAGCCGACGGCGGAAGGCATTCTCCCAAGAAGAGCCGACACCTCGCTTCCGGCTTGGGTGAAACGATAGATGTTGTCGATGAAAAGAAGAACGTCCTGCTTGTCGTGGTCGCGGAAGTACTCGGCCATCGTAAGAGCCGTTAGGGCAACCCTCATCCTCGCTCCCGGCGGCTCGTTCATCTGCCCGAAGCAAAGGGCCGTGTTCTTGAGGACGCCCGAGGCCTTCATCTCGAAATAGAGGTCGTTTCCCTCGCGGGAGCGTTCCCCGACCCCGCCGAAGACGGATAGCCCGTGGTGGACTTCCGCCACGTTCGCGATGAGTTCCTGGATAAGGACGGTTTTGCCTACTCCAGCCCCGCCGAAGAGGCCGACCTTGCCGCCTTTTAGATAGGGGCAAAGCAGGTCGATCACCTTGATGCCGGTCTCGAGGATCTCGGAAGAGACCTTCTGCTCGCTGAAGGAAGGGGCCGGACGGTGAATCGGGAGGTGAGGCTCTTTCGCGAAGTCCCCGCCGAGCCCGTCGATCGGTTCGCCTAGGACGTCGAACATCCTTCCGAGGGTCGCCTTTCCGACCGGGACAGAAATCGGCTCGTCGTCGGAAACGGCTTCCATCCCCCGCTTGATTCCCTCGGTCGGTCCCATCGACACCGAACGGACGGTATCCTCCCCGATATGCTGCATGGCCTCGAGGACGACCTTCTTTCCGCCATCGAGCCGTACCTCGATCTTCGAAAGGAGCTTCGGGAGGACGCTCCCCTCGAAGGAGACGTCGACGACCGGCCCGAGGGCTTGCTTGACGCGTCCGACGAGTACCTTCTTTTTCTTTTCCATCGGAATTCCTCCTTAATCGATCGTCCCCGAGACGACTTCGACGATTTCCTGGGTAATCGAGCCCTGACGGGCTTTGTTGTAGGCGAGCTCGAGTTCGTCGAGGAGCTCGTCGGCGTTGTCGGTGGCCGTTTCCATGGCCGTCCGGCGGGCGCTTTGCTCGCTTAGCGCGGCTTCCTCGATCCTTTCGGAGAGGAAAGAGGCCAGATAATCGGGCACGAGCCTTTCGTAAAGCTCGCGCGGATCCATGTCGAGTTCCGGCGGGGCATAGCTCTCCCATGAGAAGGGCGGCTCTTCGACGTCGAATGGGTATATCGCCTCGAAGCGGGCTTCGTTCCGAAGTGAGTTGACGTAATGGGTAGCGGCCAGGAAGGCCTTGCTTATCGCGCCGCGGTCGATTTCCTTCTTCAAATGGAGGGCGAAACGGTAGAGCTCATCGCCTTTCGGCCGGAGGGAAAGGGGCGGGAATCCCTCTTCTCCCCGGTAGGAGCCTCCTCTTAAGAGGCGGTCGCCCTTTGCCCCGATGACGATGAGGCGATCGCCTTCCGCGACTTCCCTCTCAAGAAGGGCATCCATGTCGCCATTATAGGAACCGCAAAGCCCGAGGTCGCTATAGACGGCGATGACGAGGCGATGGCCCCGTCCCCCGTTTTCCGGCTTTGCCTCTTCTTCACGATCCCCGGCCATCTGACGCTTGACTAGGGAAAGGGCCTTTCTCCATTCGCCAAGGTAAAGGCGCCTCGAAGCGAGGCTGTCCATGCCCTTGCGGAGCTTGGCCATGGCGATGAGTTCCATCGCCCGGGTAAGCTTCCGGGTGTTTCCGATCGAGGCGATACGCCTCTTGGTCCTGGCAAGGGAAGAACTCACGGACGCTCCCTCGAAAGCACTAGCAGATCCTCGATCCCTTTCTTCGTTTCCGGCGCCAGTTCCTTCTTCTTTTCAAGTTCGGAAAGAAGGTCGCTGCCGTGGTCGAGGACATAGGAACGGGCCGAAGCGTAAGCGGCCGCGGCCTCGTCCGGGTCAAGCCCGTCGTAAGCCCCGCTTTTCGCGGCAAGGAGGGTAACCACCTCTTCGCTCATCGACATCGGGGAATAGTTCTTCTGGCGAAGGGCGCTTTCTAGGGCCGCCCCGTGGGAGATTATCTTCTTCGTCGCGGCATCGAGATCGCTCCCGAACTGGGCGAAGGAAAGGTTCTCGCGGTAGGAGGCAAGCTCGATCTTGAGGCGGGAAGAGGCCGCCTTCATGGCCTTCGTCTGGGCGGCCGATCCGACGCGGGAGACGGATAAACCGACGTCGATGGCCGGCCTCTGCCCGGATTGGAAGCGATCGGAAGTAAGGAAGATCTGGCCGTCGGTAATCGAGATGACGTTGGTCGGAATGTAACTCGAGATGTCGCCCGCCTGGGTTTCGACGATCGGCAGGGCCGTGATCGAGCCGCCGCCCCGCTTCTTCGAAAGCTTGCAGCTCCTTTCGAGGAGGCGGCTATGGAGATAGAAGATGTCGCCCGGGTAGGCTTCCCGGCCCGGCGCCCGTCTGAGAAGGAGGGATAGGGCGCGGTAAGCGACGGCATGCTTCGAAAGATCGTCGAAGACGATGAGGACATCCTCGCCTTTTTCCATCCATGCCTCGGCCATTGCCATGCCGGCGAAGGGGGCGATGTAAAGCTCCGGCGCCGAATCGGAAGCCGAGGCGTCGACGATCGTCGTATAGGAAAGGCAGCCGAGCCTCCGAAGCCGTTCGTGGATGGCGGCGACCGAGGAATTCTTTTGCCCGATGGCAACGTAGACGCATTTCACGCCTTTGCCTTTCTGATTCACGATCGCGTCGATGGCAATCGAGGTTTTCCCCGTCTGGCGGTCGCCGATGATGAGCTCGCGCTGCCCACGCCCGATCGGAATGAGGGAATCGATCGCGAGGATCCCGGTTTCGAGAGGGACGGATACGCTCTCGCGTTCCATGACGCCCGGGGCGATGCGCTCAATCGGGCGGTAGGTCGCGGAATCGATCGGTCCAAGGCCGTCGAGCGGCTCGGCAAGGGCCGAGACGACCCGTCCGAGGAGGGCGTCGCCGACTTTGACCTCAAGGACCTTGCCAGTCAAAAAGACCGCTTCTCCCTCGCTCACGTCGTCTTTCTTCGAAAGGAGGACGACGCCGATGGAGTCTTCGTTCAGGTTCATGACGAGGCCTTCGGCCCCGCTTTCGAAGGTCAGCATTTCCCCGAGCATCGCATCCTCGAGTCCGTAGACGGTCGCGATGCCGTCGCCGACGGCGATCACGGTACCGACCTTCTCGATTTTCCTTCCGGCTTCGGCCTTCTTTATTTCCTCGACGATGATCGAGGCGGCTTCTTCCACTTTGAGGCTCATGCTCCGCCCTCCTTTGCCAATAGCGTCTTCTCGATGCGCTCGAGTCGCCCTCTGACCGACATGTCAATGAGTTTGCCGCCGACATAGATCCGATATCCGCCAATGAGGCTCGGGTCGACCCGGGCATCGAGGGAGACCTCTCCCTTTTCCTCTTTCCCCAGCCGCCTTTCGAGCTCCCTGATTTCCTCTTCCCCGAGCCGATGGGCGCTATAGACGATGCCTCTCTTCTTGCCCGAGGCTTTCTCGTAAAGCTCGTCGTAGCGGTCGGCGATTTCCTCGATGGAACCGAGTTTCCTCTTCCTAAGGGCAATTAGGCACCAGGTCGCGAAAGCCTTGTCAAATGAAGGCAAGATCCTCTCCAAGAGCTTCTTTTTGTCCTCGAAAGGAATCGATGGATCGTCGAAATAAAGGGAAAATGACGGCGTTTTGCGGGCAATTTCGCGCAATTTGACGAATTCCGCCCGCATTTCTTCGCGTTTGGACGCCTGCTCCCCGTATTCGAAGAGCCCTTCGGCCAAGGCGATCGAGCGTCCGTCATTCATCGCCTATCTCCTTACGAATCGAGGAACGGATGCGCTCGTCTTCCTTCTCGTCGACATGGCCTTCGAGGGCCTTGCGAGCTGCCTCGGATGCTGCCATGACGATGGCCTTTCGCATTTCGCTTTCGGCCTTCTTCTTCTCGCGCTCGATGCTCTCGTTGGCTTCTTTCCTGATCGAGGCGGCCTCGGCATTGGCTTCCCCGATGATCATCTCGGCGCGCTTTTCGGCATCGGCCTTGCTCGAGGCGATGATCCTGTCGCCCTCTTCCCTTGCGTCGAAGATGATGGTTTCCTTCTTCCGAAGGGCCTTTTCCATCTCTTTTTTGCCTTTCTCGGTCTCCTTGATGTTTCCCTCGATGTAGTCCTTCCTTGCCTTGACGAACTTCTTTACCGGCTTGTAGGCGATGAAATAGAGGGCAACGAAAAGAACGACGAGGGCGAGGAGATTGATGAGCAAGCTCCAAAGATTGGGGAAGAGCTTGTCGATGAAATCGCCGCTCGTGAATGGGGCGTCGCCGAGGAAAAGGAAGAAGGACATCTTCGCCCTACCCTATTAGGCGCGTCCCCCAAGAACGAACACGATGAGGATGGAAATGATGAGGGTGTAGATGGCCGTCGATTCGTCGAGGGCGACCGCGAGGATCATCGTCGACTGCAGTTTCTTCTGCATCTCGGGCTGACGCGCCATGGCGCCGATGGCCTTCGAGCAAATCCAAGCCTCGCCGATGGCCGATAGACAGCCGAACGAAACAGCGATGGCCGCCGCGATGGCGATGAGACCCAAATCCGTCATGAAATTACCTCCTTTGGGTTATTTTCGACTTTTTCCCCGTCAGCGGGAAGCATCCGTTCCCGGTCGAGGAGGGCCGGGGAGGAATCGTCCTCGACGGGCCGCTCGGCCGCAATCCAGACGGCATTGAGGGAGCAGAAGACAAGCGTCTGGACCCCACCGCTGAAAAGGGAAAAGTAAATGTTGAGTATCCCGATCGGTATCGGGGCAAGGAATATCTGGGTCCAGACGGTCGACTGATCGCTGTCCCAGAAAGGAACGTAGTTGAGCCGGGCCGCCTCGGTAAGCGGTCCGAAGATGGCTCCCGAGAGGTTTCCAAAGGCCCATTGGACGAGGCCGATGATTACGGTTCCCGAGATGGCGTTGCCGAACATACGCATCGTCGTCGAGAGGATCGGCGACCACATGGTGATGAGGTTGACCGGAAGGAAAACCGCGATGGGTTCAATATAGCGATGGAAATAGCTCCACTTGCTCCACTTGAGTCCTTGGTACTGGATGATGGCGAACATGATGATCGCAAGGGAAAGGGGAGCGGCCATCCAGTCGATTACCGAAGGAAGGCCGAAAAGCGAGACGTTGAAGGCGACGAAGAGATAGGCGAAAAGGGTGAAGAAATAGCCGCCCCAGGGGGAGAAGACGTCGTGACCCATCGTGTTGATGGCGAAGCGGTCGACGAAATTGACATACTGTTCGGCGTAGAACATGAGACCCTTCGGCCTCTTTTTGTAGTCCTCGCGCTTGTAGGCTCTCCTAGCGGAAATGCCGACGACGATTCCGAGCAAAAGCAAAACGCCCATGACGATGAGCGAGGAATAAAGATTGGGGTCGAGATCCCAATCGAGCATCGTGGCGAAGCGCTCGTCGACCGTCTCCGCCTGGAAAGGGAGGGAAAGCTCAATCATGGCTGCCCCTCTCGCTAGTCGGGGCCCCGCCGTCCTTCTTCCTTTCGAGGAAGTAGGTAAGGATGGAAACGAAACACATCGGGATGAGGCCGGCAGCCGCCGTATAGAAATTGAAGGCGTTGAACCCGCCGAACCAGCCGGGTTGGAAAGTGCATATGGCGCTTATCACAAGGACGATCGCGTAAAGGAGAAGGCGAGCGAAGACGAGAAGAACCGGGGCATAGAGCGGAGCATCGCTTTTGCTTAGGAGCATTCTCGAAATCAAGACGATGCTCCAGTAGGAAAGGGCCCCAGCGAGGCTCCCCAACAGCCATCCGAGGGCATAGGCTCCAAGCGGATAGCCCGAAGGATCGTGGAAGAAGAACATCGGGAGCATCCCGAGGAAGGGAACGAAGGCAAGGAAAAGGAGAATGGCAATCGATTTGCCCTCGGTCGAAAGCTTGCTTAGGAAGGCAGCGGTCCTGGACATATTGCTCAACATGTAAATCGTAGGAATTTGTCTGCGCCTTTTCAAGGAAATAGGGATGACATGGCTCAAATTAAGGGCAACGAGGGTAGTCGGGGAAACGGGAAAGAGCGGCGCTCGAAGGAGGAATCATCAAAAAAGAAGCGAAACTCCGCCTCAACGAGCGGATAATAGCGAGGGCCTTCGAAAGGACCCTGCGGCCGAGCCGAATGAAAGCGCTTGCATAAGAAGCCTCCAAGACCATAAAATGACCGGCTGGCCGAAAGGAGACATGCCCATGAGTTTCACAATCAAAGCAATCGGAAAAGAAAAAACCTACGAAGAAAAACTGCCGCTTCTCGATGTCGAAAAGGATTTCGGGATCGAGGAAGAGCGCTACATCGCGGCCAAGGTCAACAACCGCGTCCGCGACTTGAACTATGAAGTCTATTACGATGCCGAAGTCGAGTTTCTCGACGTGAAGGACCACGAAGCCATGAAAATATACGAGGCGACGCTCCGCTACATCGTCGCCATGGCCTTCCATAACCTTTACCCCGAGCTGAAGATCCGCTTTGCCTACAACGTGAGCCGCTGCATAAGCGTCCACCTTCTCGACCCCAAGATGGTCGCCAACACGGCGATGCTCCTCCGCCTCAACCACGAAGTGGAGCGCATCGTGGCGGCCGACTACCCGATCAAGCGCCTGGTCGTCCCGAACGAGAAAGCCGCCGAGATCTACAAAGAGAGGGGCTTCGACGACAAAATCGCCCTTCTCGCCTACCGCCCCGAGAAAACCGTCCACCTCAACGAATGCAATGGCTATCTCGACTACATGTATTCGCATCTCGCTCCCTCGACCGGCTACATCAAGGACTACAAGATCCGGCTTTACGCCCCCGGCTTCCTCGTCCAATACCCCCGCTCCGAATGCGGGGGCGCCATCCCGGAATTCGAGGACGCGCCGACTTTCGGCCGAACCTTGAAGGAAAGCCACGACTGGGCCAAGATCGCCGGAATCGACACGGTCGCCAAAATCAACCGCGAAATCGAGCATAACGGAGCCGTCGAGTTCATCAACATCTGTGAGGCCCGCCACAACCGGATGCTAGCCGAGCTCGGGCAGCTCATCGAAGACGACATCGACGACATCCGCCTCATTTGCATCGCCGGTCCCTCGAGCTCGGGAAAGACGACCTTTGCCAACCGCCTCCGCATCGAGCTTCTTGCCCGCGGAATCAAGCCGATTCGCCTTTCGATCGACGATTACTACAAAACCAGGGCCGAAGCCCCGCTCGGGGACGACGGCAAGCCCGACCTCGAATCGATCGATGCCCTCGACACCGAGCTCTTCAACCAGAACATGCTCGATCTAATCAACGGCGAGGAAGTCGAACTTCCGAAATTCGACTTCAAGCTGGGGCACCGAGTGCCGGGCCGCAAGCTCCGCGTCCACCGCGACGAGCCGATCATCATCGAAGGCATCCACGCCCTCAACGACCATCTCACGCCCTCGATCAGCAAATCGAACAAGTTCAAGATCTTCATCTCGCCCCAGGCCCAAATCAACCTCGACGACCACAATCCGGTCTCGCTCACTGATCTACGGCTCGTGCGGCGGCTCGTCCGCGACTTCAAGTTCCGGGCCGCGCCGCCCGAGGAAACCTTCTCGATGTGGCCGAAGGTCAGGGCTGGCGAGTTCCGCTGGATCTATTCAACTCAAGAGGGAAGCGATTTCGTCTTCAATTCCTTCCTCCCCTATGAGCTCGCGGTAATGCGCAAGTACGCCCTGCCGCTCCTAAGCAAGATCGACAAGGATAGTCCCTACTACCCACTCGCCGAGCGGCTCATCCGCATGATGAAATTCTTCCTCGACATGAAGGACGAATGGGTGCCGTCGAATTCGCTAATGCGCGAGTTCATCGGCGGCTCGTGCTATGCCGATGTCTGATCTCTTTCGTTAAAAAGAGCGGGGTTTTGCAGGCAAAGACCAACTTTGCCTGCTTTTTCTTTTCGTTTGGGCGCTTTTCCTTGAGGCAGGTCCGAGGGGCCTCTAAGATAGGGTTGTATGGAAACGCGCAAAGCCTCGAAGCCACTACTGTATTGCGGCCTTTTCCTCAAAGGGGCGATCATCGCGGTCGGCTTTCTTGGAATCGTCGCCAACCTGAAGAACGCGGGAAGCTTCATGAATGGCAACTATCTCTTCCTCTACTTCACGATCATTTCCGCGCTCGCGGCCATGCTATCGGCTTTTCTCTTCATGGTCATCGACATCGTGGCCATCGCCACGGGACGCGAATGCAAGCTTTTTCCCCTGCGCCTTTACCGCTTCGCCTCGGCCATCGCCGTTCTGCTTACGATGGGCGTTTTCTTCGCCCTGCTCTTACCGACCTCCGGCCCGGGGTACGCCGAAAGCTTTGCCAATGTCTCGGTCCATCTGGCCCTTCCCGTCCTCACGCTTATCGATGCCCTTTTCTTCGACCGGGTGCTCATCCTCAAGAAAGGCTACCCCCTTTTCGGATGCCTGCTTCCCCTGCTCTACCTCCTTTTCGTCTACTGCGTCTGCTATCCGCTTGGAATTAAGTTCGAGGCGGGAACGGGCAAGTTTCCCTACTATTTCATGGACTTCGAGAAGCTAGGCTGGTTCGAGATTGAAAACGGCAATATCGGCACGGCCTATTACATCCTCATCCTCCTCACTGCCCTCGTTGCCGCTTCCTATCTTTTCGCCGCCATCAAGAACCTCATCGCCCCGAAAAAGGAAAAGCCGCCCGTTTGCTAGGCGGCCCGTCCGCAGGAAGGAAAGCTAATCGCCTTCCTTCTTTTCTTTTTTCGAAAGGCTCGAAAAGCGCTTCTTGAGGCGCCCGTAGGAGGCGATTAGCTCCCCATAGTAGGCATGGCGGAGATTCTCGTAGCGTCTTTTCTCCTCCTCGCCCGCCGTCCCGAGGTACATCGAGGAGAACACTTTCTCGAGGCGAAAGAAGCTCTCGTAGAGGTTGATGATGCCGATGAGGGTGAAATACGACTTCCGGGAGTAGATGAGAAGGGGGGAGCTATGGGCGATCTCGCTGCTCATTTCATAGACCCGGCTATAGGAATGGAGGCCGGCGGCCTTCTCGACCCCGTCGCGGAAGTTGAGCTTGAACCCTTCCTCCCCGGCGGCATTCGGAACTTCGTAAAGCCACCCGTACTCGATGTAGCGCTTCATGTCCTTGCTCTTCAATCCGTGTGCCTTCATCCCCTCCTTGATCTCGAGGAAGGTCGCGTCGGTTTCCTCCTTGCTAGGAAGGGCCCCGCGGAAGGCCAAGGCATAATGCATGTGGCGGATGTAGGACTGAACGGCTTTTTCCCCGGCCGAAAGAAGGGAGAGGAGGATGCATTCGTTCTCGTGGAGGGTCCTCCACGTCGAAAATGCCTCGGTTTCGTAGCCGCCGACGAGGAGGGAAACGATGCATTTGGCCATCGTTAGACCCTTCGAAAGGATGTCGACGAAGAGGGTTTGCTTCGGGTCCCCCTTCTTGAAGCGCCTGAGGGTCCCTAGGACGAAATTGAGGTAAAGGGAAATCGTCGACACCTCGGGCATGTAGGGCGATAGAAGCGACCCTTCGCTATAGGAAAGGTGCTCGTTGGTGTAGTACTTGTCGAGGGCAAAGGAAGCGATGAAGCGGGCATAGTCCTCGTCGCCCTTGAGGTCGCTTTCCTTTTTGTCGGGATGGGTCGCGAGATAGAAAGTGTGCTCGCCCACGATGTAGAAGATGATGTGGGCCGGGCTATAGCCGAAGCGCGAAAGGATGGGCGATTGGCTCGATATGGCCGGAATCGAGGAAAAAGCCGCCTCGGAAAGCTCGTAAAGGAGCTCCTTGTCCCCTTTGTAGGAAGGAAGGGCGGCTCCGAGGAAGGCGGAAAAAGTCTCGAAGGTGAATTTGCGTTCCATCTCGCTACCTCGGCTTGTAGGCCCTGGTGGCCTTCACGGCCTCCTTCCAGCCTTCGTAGAGGCGGTCGGCCTCCTCTTTGCCGATCAACGGGGTATAGCGGCGGGCATAGCTCCTTTTGGAGAAAAGCGCCTCCTCGCTCTCGTAGAAGCCGGTCGCGAGGCCCGAAAGATAGCCTGCCCCGAGGGCGGTCGTCTCGATCTGCTCGGGAACGAGGATCTCGCTTCTTAGGATGTCGGCCTGGAACTGCATGAGGAGGGCATCGGAAGAAGCCCCGCCGTCGACCTTGAGGGTCGGGAGGTCGAGCCCTGCCTCTTCCTTCATGAGCTCGATCACGTCCTTGGACTGATAGGCGATCGAATAGAGGGCGGCCCGGGTGATGTTATGGCGGTCGCTTCCCCGGGTCAGGCCGAAGATGGCCCCGCGCGCCTCGTCGTCCCAATAGGGGGTGCCGAGCCCGACGAAGGCCGGGACGACGTAGACGCCGCCGGTATCGGGACGCCGCATCGCGTATTCCTCGACGTCGGAGGAGCGCTTGAACCAGTTCATCTCGTCCCGCAGCCACTGCACCACCGCCCCGCCGACGAGGACCGAACCCTCGAGGGCGTAGCTCGCCTTGCCCCTGCGAAGGGCGGCAACGGTCGTGAGGAGCCCCTTCTTCGAATAGACGGGGCGGCTTCCGGTGTTCATGAGCATGAAGCAGCCGGTCCCGTAGGTGTTCTTGCTTTCCCCTTCGACGAGGCAACCCTGCCCGAAAAGGGCGCTTTGCTGGTCGCCGAGGATGCCGTGGATGTGGACGCGGCAATCGAAGAAAGAGGCTTCCCCATAGTCGTCGTCGGAAGGCCTAACTTCCGGAAGAAGCGAGGGATCGATGTCGAAAAGCTTGAGCAATTCCCGGTCGTAGGAAAGCGATTCGATGTTGTAAAGCATCGTCCGCGAAGCATTCGTCGCATCGGTCGCGAAAGTCTTTCCCTTCGTCATCTTGTAGACGAGGAAGCTGTCTACGGTGCCGAAGGCGAGCTCTCCCCGCCGGGCCCTTTCCTCGGCCCCGGGCACCTTTTCGAGGACATAGCGGATCTTGCTGGCCGAGAAGTAGGGATTGATGAGCAAGCCGGTCTTGGCCCTGATTTCTTTTTCGTAAGGACGGTAGCGCTCGCAGATCTCGGCCGAGGCCTTCGACTGCCAAACGATCGCATTGTGGATTGGGCGGCCGGTCTTTTTCTCGTAGACGATGGTCGTCTCGCGCTGGTTGGTTATCCCAATCGAATCGATGTCTTCCCAACTTGCCCCCGAAAGGATCAGGACCTCGTTGATGACATCGACCGTCGATACCCAGATCCGCTCGGCGTCGAGTTCGACCTCGCCCGGACGGGGATAAAGGCATTCGAGCTCGCGGCTCGCCTTGTAGCAAGCCCGCCCCGAGCGGTCGATGAGAAGGGCCCTCGTCGAAGTCGTCCCTTGGTCGAGGGAAAGCACGTATTTCTTCATTTTTTCATTATCGCCTTTCTCTTTCATATAAGCAAAACGCCCCGGAGGGCGCATCATCAGGCCAAGGCATCGACGTTGTCGACCACTTCCCCGTCTCTCACCTCGATGTCGCCTTCGAGGAGCATCCTGAGGACGAGGGAATGGGTCAGGGGCCGCGTCGGATCGTTCACGAAGTCCACGACGTTTCGCGAGAGGTCGCGGAAGGCCGACTGCCCATTGTCGAGAAGGATCATCTTCTGCCCGCTCGCGTAGAGCTCCTTCAGCCGGCGGAATCCCTCGGTGGCAACGGCCAGCTTCGCATAGGTTGGGATGTAGACTTTCTTCCTCGCTTCGAGGTGGCCCAGCTTCCGGAATGCCCCGTCGAGATAGGCGATGTGATAAAGGGGCTTTTCCTTGCGGAGGGCCTTGCTGCCGCGGCTTAGCCCGGCAAAGCCGTTGGCCCGGTTCTTCCAATAGGAAGCGAGAAGGTTACCTTCCTGGTCGACGTCGGAAGGACGGACGGCCGAAAAGAGCCAAAGGGCCTCGAAGCTTTCGCAGCGCGTCCCCTCTTCCGTTCCGTCGGGAACGCTGATCGGGCCGATGAAAGAAGGGCAAAGGTCGGGAACGTCGCTGCCCTTTTCCGTGCAGTCGATGACTAAATAAGAGGAAAAGTCGGGAACGAGATAGAAGGCCTTCTCTTTCTCGCGGGAGTCCCAGACGACGATTCTTTTCTCGCTGCCTTCCTTCTGGAGGCGTTCCTCAATGGCCTTCTTCCGCCTTTTCTCGGCCGCCTCGGAGGCGCTCAGCGAATTGAACGACGAAACGACTTCGCTTTGGACGGCTTCGTCGACAAAGCGGATCGTCCCCTCGCGAAGGGCGCTGGAGAGCTGGTAGAACTTTTTGTTGGAACAGCCGATGAGGGCCTTCGAGAAATCGGTCCCGATGACCTTCACGACCGTCGTCGTTTCCCCCGTCTTCGAGGCGATGAGGCTTTCGTTGACGAGTGAAACGAGGTCCATTGGCGGTTTTTTCTTCCTTTGAGGCCATTATAGACGAAAAGCAAGGGACAATCACGCTTTCCGGGATTCGCGCCTCCAAAAGGAAAAGCACCCGGTCGGGTGCTTATTCGGAAGCTTACCTTTGACTTTGGAGCAGCTTCTCGATGGCCTCCGGTTCCTTCGGTATGTCCCGGGTGAGGACTTCGCATCCCCGTTCGGTAATGAGGAGATCGTCCTCGATCCGGATGCCGAATCCAAGGCGGGAGAAGTATAGGCCCGGCTCGTCGGAGATGACCATCCCGGCTTCGAGGGGGATGTCGCGATAGCGCTTGTCGTTGGGCGAGAAATAGGGATCGTGGGTATCGAGTCCGATGAAATGGGAGACGCTGTGGAAATAGACATCCTCCACCCTTTCCCCTTCGGCGAGGAGGCCGATGCGCGGGAGTTCCCGTTCATAGAGGTCGATAACGGCCTTTTGGAGCTCGGCAATCGTAAGCCCGGGCTTGGCCATGTCGGCGACCATCTTGTTGGCTTCGAGCACGAGGCGGTAGGCGGCAAGCTGTTCCGGGGAGTATTTGCCGTTCGCCGGGTAGGTGCGGCTCACGTCGGCGCAGTAATAGCCGGTTCGGGCGCCGAGGTCCATGAGGACGAGGTCCCCGTCCTTCACCGTGTCGAAGGGCGTCGGGTAATGGAGGCACGTCGTATGGCGTCCGCTGGCCATGATGGTCGGGAACGAGAGCCCTTGATAGCCGTTATCGTCGTTGATCGCGTGGAGGAAGGCGTCGGCAAGCTCGTATTCCTTCCGCCCCGGCTCGAGGATGTGGAGGACGCTGTTGATGCCGATGTGGGTCGTCCGGATGGCGCTCCGGAATTCCTGGATTTCCGCGGTCGATTTCCTTAAGCGCAGGGTCGTTATGAGCGGATAGGCATCGAGGATGGCTAGGCCGTCGTATGCCTTGCTTACCGTCGATAGGTAATCGCGGGTATAGGTTTCGTCGGCGATCTTGACTTCGCGATCGAGGTCGAGGTAAAGGGTCGACACTTCGCCATACTGGGCGACTTTGCTCGAAAGGGTGGCATCGAGCTTCGATTGGAAGGACGAGTTGACGAGGACGTTATGGATGCCGCTTAGGGTTTCCGCTTCCTCGAAGGTAAGGCGCTTGCCATACCATTTCTCCTTCCTTTCGTCGAAGGGCGAGACGAAGAGGAATTCCTTTTGTTCGCCTTCGCTATTGATGAGGAGGAGGATGCTGTCGGGCTGGTCGATTCCCGTGAGGTAATAGAAGTTCCTGGCCACTTCGAAGGGGTAGTCTTCGTCGGCGCTTTTGCATTTGCTGACGCCCGAGAAGACGACCATCGCCGACGAGGGCTCCATCATGTTGAGGAGGCGGAGCCGCCGCTCGGCATATTCGCTGGCTTTGATCATTGCTTTTTCTCCAGATAGATAAGGGCCTTCTTCTCTTCCTTTGCCTCGATCGAGGGGAAAAGGGAGAGGAAGGACCCGATGATTTTATCATCGCCTTTGACCCATAGGGCAACCGAGGAGGAAAAAGAGGGCTTCCCGGCCTCGATCCCGAGCCGGCGGATCCGGTCCATTGCCCTATCGAAATCGGGGTAGGGAATCTCAAGAAGCACCTCGAGACCCTCTTTCACGATGGAACGCGGGGCCTTCATGACGACGGCCTTCCCCATTTCCCGATAGGCGTGGGTAAGGCGCGGGAGCCCGAGCTTCGTCCCACCGAAGTAGCGGACGACGAAGAGGGCGACCTCGTCGAGGCCCGATCCCCTGAGGATGGCAAGCAGCGGAAGCCCGGCCGAATGGGAAGGCTCCCCATCGTCGGAGCTCCCTTCGAGGTTCCCTTTCTTGAAGGCATAGCAATAATGGGTCGCCTTGGGATAAAGAAGGGCTATTCCTTCCTTCGCCGCCTCGAAGCTCCTGCCCAAAAGCGGCAGCAAAACCCCAATGAAACGGCTGGAAAGCACCTTTTCCTCCATCGAAAAGGAAGAAGAAACGGTCTCTATTTCGGCCATCTCGATCAAAGTTCCCCCGCCGGGAGTTCCAAAAGGGAGAGGAAGCCGTTGGATCCGAAATAGGAAGTCGCGCTGATATCATGCCTTTCCGCATACCGCGTCGAGAGCGAAGGGACGCTCAAGGCGATTTCCGGGAAGGACATGACCGAAACATAGCCTTTTAGCGGCACGTTGAGCAAGCCGCGCATGATGACGACATCGTAGAAATAGGCTTCGAGGAGAGTGCTGGCCGCCGCCTTCCCGCGCTCGCTTGCCTCGCAATTGGCCAGGGTGGAAAGAAGCTCGCGATGATTGCTCGTGAATCCCTTCGCGAATGCATCGTTCGCCCCGAAGTTCGAATCGGTGAAGGCAAAGGCGGCAAGAGTCTCGAAGAGGCTAGCGTAAAGGGACCTGCCGCTATTGAAGGAAAGGCCGTCGTTCTCCATCGCCATGAGCCCCATGTTGGCATCGAAGGCGGCAGCCCGCTTGCCCATCGAGCCGACGGTGGCGCTTTCGAGGACGCCTTCCGAGCTCGTTACCGACGAGACCTTGCCATATACGCTCGAGGCGCTTTCCTTTGCGAAGAGGTAGCCCATGGTAAGCGGGCGGATCGCCTCGCCAGACTCCGTGGCAAAGACCTCGTTCGAGGCAGACACGAGCCTCGCGAAAAGCGAAGTTATGACGTTGTTGGCCAAAGAGGCGGAGAGCGAGGCTTCCGCCTCCGACCCCGACGCGACGCCGAGGAGCAAGCCATTGGCGCTCGAAATCAAATCGTTGATCTTTGAGACCGAGTTGTCGGCTACTGCAAAGTAGGCATGCTTGCTATAGGCTTCGAGAAGGACGATGCCGTCTGACGAAGAAGGAATCGAGTTGATGACGCCTAGACTCGAGCCATCGATTTCGCCGATGTCCATCGCGGCCAAGGTCAAGATGACGTCGCCGAGATTGTCTTCGAGGAAGGAAATCCCCCACGGATAAACAGCTTCGCGGTCTTTGCCGCCGTAATTCGCCTCGGCGGCCACCGACGAATAGATCGCCTTGAGGAGGGAACGCTCGTTCCCCACCGCATCTTCGCCCCTAGCATAGACGAAGACTTTGGCAAGGTCGACATTGACCGGGAAGTCGGTTGAACTCGTCCCGAGGGTCTTGACGAAGTTGCGCATGAGGGCGGTCCCGCTCGTGTAGGATATCGGCGTCGCGGCCTCTTCGAGCGACGCCCCATCGGCTCCGAGGAAGGTTCCCTCTTCGTCGAAGGCCCCGCCATAAAGGCTTCCCTTGGCAAGGAGGAAGCGGATTATTTCGTATAAAGAAGAGGAACTCCCGCCATCTCTCGGCATCAAGAAGTCGGTGGCGTTATCGATCCTGGAATAGGACTCGCTTTCCTCGCCCCAGAGGCAGGAAGAAAGGAAATCGGTTACGAGATCGATGGTATAGGCATCGTAATCTGCCCGTGTGAGAAGGTGGGCCGTCGAGGCGTCGTAGGAGATGAGGAAGTTGTCGGAAAGCCAATCCGAAGACCCGTCAGAATCGTAGACGAAGATGGAAACGTAGGCGTCGCCATCCTTGATGTAGACGTCGGTCGGTCCGATCAACGAGGAATCGACGTCGATTTCCCCATCGTCGATATCGCGGTTACGCAGGAAGCTATAGACTCCATCTTCCGCCACGACCGGCGTCTTGCCGGCGCCGTTGGTGTAATAGAGAACCGGTGCCTCTCCCTCGCCGATGTAGCTTATCTTGGCGATGCGAAGGGATTCTTCCCCATTGGCGAGGCGCCGGTTGGTTTCGATTTGGCTCCACATCGAAAGGTTGATCGTATCGCCGAGGAGCACCTCGACGCCACCCCTCAAAACGCCATCCGCGATCGCGACTTTGTTGATGGCGCGGAAAAGGCGATTGAGCGAATCGGGAGCGATGGAAGCGAAATCCATGACGTTGGTTCCGCTGCCGCTAGCGAAGTCGACGGTGAGGCGCCGCTCACCTCCCACTCCTTCGACCGTTCCCAATTCGTTGAGAGCGGTCACAAGCAGCCCTTCGTCGAGTTTATCGTTGCCGATCAAATGGTCTACCTCGGAGCGTTCCTCGTCTCTCGAAAGGCCAAGGATTGCATTCTTGAGTTTGTCCACGGCCGAAACGAAGCCCGTTTCGGCGTCGATTACCGGGTCATATGCCCTGAGATAAAGGCCGCTATCCACCATTATGTAGAATAGGGTCTCGTCGAAGACGTTGAGTGCTTCCGGCACATCGACCCCGCCGATCGAAACGCCGGCGGTAACTTTGCCGACATAGCCGTTGAAGACATCGGAATCCGAAAGGGAAACGAGAAGGTTCCGAAGCTCGGAAATCTCATTCATCCCGATGCCCGAGCCCGTGCTTCCCATCGCTCCGAAGATCGCCTGGTTCTTATTCAAAGCATCGGCGATTCCCATGACGCTCCCAATTTCCTCGGAGCCATACCGCTTTGTGAAATTGGCTGAATCGATGGCTCCTTCCCCATTTCGATACGGGAAGAAGGGATCGCTTCTTGCAAGGTCGATGCCGTCGATGTTAATCGAGGCCGAATCGCCGCCGTCGGTAATCGAGGCAATGGCATTAGGCACGATGTCGAAGAGGATGTCGTTGCCGTCGATCCGCTTCAAAAGCTCCGTGAGCATGTCGAGGGAGGATGCTTTGCCGTCGGCGGCCTCGCTCGAAGGAAGGGCTCCGCCCTGAAGGTCGTCGAGGACCGAGGAAAGGTCATTCTCGGCAATGTAATCGATGATCGAGGCAAGGCTGCTCTCGCTTTCCCCGTTGAGGGAAGCGGTATCGTTGCTTTCCTTTCCCGAATCGTCTTTGACCTCGGGGAAGAGGGCCGAGACGGCCTTCGCGGCCTTGTCCTCGGCATCGAGGTAGCCAAGTTCTTCGTCCTTTGGGCTATTGGAGCTGAAGTAATAGGGAGCGAGCGTGGGCGAGGAAAGGATTTCCTTCATGATCGAAACGAAGGAAGTCGCGCTTCCTTCCGCGGCCTCGGAGGAAAGCGAGTTGAAGATCCTCGAATTCGCCATCGTCGCGAGAAGGTTCCCGGCCGAGGATCCGTCGATTGTCGCTATGTCGTTGAAGTCGACCTCGCTAAGGTCCTGGGCATACATGACGACATCGCTCAAACGAAGAAGCTCGGAAGAGGAATAGCGAGCGCTTAGCAAGCCTTCGCCGCTCTTGCCGGGGTAGTAGAAATTGGCTTCCCCGAGATCGACGCTCGCCGATCCGACATCCCCGATCGCCGCCGAGAAGCGGAGGCCAAGCCCTGGGTAAAGGAGGCCGGAATCGTTGACGGAAGAAAGAATCGCGTAAAGCTTGTCGCGGCCGGCTTCGTCCGGCCCGTCGGCACTTCCTTCCCCGTTGAAGAAAGACGCAAGGTCGGTCGCGTCCGAAAGGGAAACGCCATTGTCGCGGATCGCGCCCATCGCCTCGGAAAGCGAGTCGGCTTCGCTTGGCCAGGCGACATAACGGTCCCCGGCCCCGTCGATGGAAGCAAGGACGGCGTCAACCCTCCTTTCCTCGGATAAGTCTCCGGCGGCTTCGCCCCCGGCGAGGTAATAATCGCTCTCGAGAAGGACGTCGCGAACGAGTTTCTCAAAGAAGCCGTAAGTGCCGTCCGCGCCCGGCTCGGGGTTCAGGACCCGGGAAGTCGCCGCCTCGCGGAAGAAGCCATCGGCCGCCGGGTTCTCGAAAAGGACGTCGATGTCGGAAGTGTCGATGGTGCCGATCATCGCGCCGTACATCAAGACGAAGGAAAGGCGCCGCACCTCCACGTCGTAATCGGCTTGGCTCGCGGAAAGGAGATAATCGGCATCGACTTCGGTGCCTTCCTTGAGTTCGTCGGCCGCCTTTTCGACCATGTCGACCATGGCCGGGCGGACGATTTTGGAATCGCCGGCCGCGACGAGAAGGTTCTCGAGTTTGGCCCGCTGGCCCTCATAGCTCGATCCGCCTTCGAAGAAAGCCATCGGGTCGTTTTGGACGGTCGAGACATCGACGTCGGCTTCCCCGAGGGCATCTAGCGTATTGACGATGGCATCGTTTTCCTTTTCCCAGGCCGACTTGAGGGCCTCGAAGGTCGGGTCGCTTCCTAGCGATACGCGGACCGAGGCGACTTTCACAAGGCCTTCTCCCTTGTCGAAGAGGGTTCCCTCGAGAATCGAGGAAAGCATGTATTCGTAGGTCGTGTACTCCTTGTTGCCGAGCGTATTGAAGAGGCGGGACGAGGAAAGGCCGTCGAGAAGGGGGCGAATCAGGTAGTAGGTGGAAATTTCCGTTAGGTCGATGCTGTCGAAATCCAAGCGGGATTCCCCGCCGCTCTCCCCCACGATCCCGGTCTCGGGATCGAGGACGGCATAAAGGAAAGTCGACATGGCGTCGGCTTCTTCATCGAAGATGCCGCCGGGGACGGCCGCTTCCTCGTAAGAGGAAAGCGAATCGAACCAGAAAGCGGCAAGGTTGGGACTGTCGGATGCATCGGCAAAGGCAGAAGAGACTTCGCCCGCAATGGCCTTGTAGATTGAATAGTTGAGGACCCGACCGAATATTTTTAGGGAGGCCGAATCGTGGAACAAGGCGTCGATGGAAGCGGCCGAAACGCTCGCAAGGTCGATCTTGCCGTCCCCAAACGACTCCATGCCGCCGGAAGCTAAAATCGAGCGGATGACATCCGAAAGGACGGCCGACTCGCCGTTCCAGAGTTCCTTGGCCGCGATGACTTCGTCCGAGCTGAGCACGTCGCTGCCATCAGAGGAAAGGGCGGTCGACTCGATATCGGCGATGAGAGCGTCCTTTCCGCTCCCCTCGGGGGTGACGAAGAAGGAGGAAGCGTCGCTTGCGTCATCGAGGTAGCGGCCCATAAGGTCGCCTAGGAAGGACGGGAAACGGTAATAGTATCCGCCATCCGTCTTCTCCACGAAGAGGGAAGAGGAGGAAAGGACTTGAAGCACGTTCTTGACGGCTTCGGGATCGCTTGAGAAGAAATCGATCGACCCGCCGTCGAGAAGGCCTTTGGCGCCGAGCAAGTTGATGGAGCGGACCAGGATGTCGAGATTGCGGCCCTCTTCCCTCCAGGAAGTGACGTTCTCGAAGGAAAGCCCGCTGTCGATCATGTCCTTGAAGGTCGCGTTTTCGCTAAGCAGGGAGTCGATGACGCTGCCGAAGCAGCTCGAGAAAATGATGCTCTCGTCAAAAGAGGAGAACATCTCCTCGAAAGAGACGCTTTCAAGCGATGTCAATGACACGCTGCCGCTCGATATCGAAGGCACGATGCCGCTATCTATTACGTCGATGAGAACATTGACGAAGCTCTCCATCTCGGCTTGGGTCTCGCTTTCCGAAAGCGAGCCAAGGGTCGAGGAAAGGCTTTCGACATCGTCGATCCCCACCGCTTCGAAGACTTTGCCAAGCAAGGTTGCGATGTTTGAATTCCGCTTTCCGTCGACCACCGGATTGAGGACTTGGCTGCCGGCGACGGCTTGGAGGAAGTCCACGAGTTCGTCCTGGTAGTAGGAAATGGTGTCGACGGCGCTTTCGAGGGCCTGTCCCTTGAGCGAGGAAACGTCCCCGAGGGTCAGGAGGTAGGAAATGAGCCCCTGCGAGGAAGAGACGGCCCCGAGAATCGTGGCAAGCTCGGACCCGACATCGTCGACGTCGAAGTCGAAGACGAGCCCCTCGCCTAAATCGCCGAGAATGGAATCGCTCCCGGCAAGGAGATTTTCGAAGATGGGCGGAAGCGCCTCGGAGGCGATGAGGGAAGCGTCGAGGCCGCGCAGGCCGGACTGCAGTCCCTCGACAAGCCCCTCGTCGATTCCGACGAAACTGCCGTCAGGGGCAAAATAGATGCCGGGCATCGCGTCGAGATGAAGGAGGAATTCCTTTCCCTCCTCCGTCCCCGCGAAGTCGCCGACGATGTCGAGAAGGGCGCTGAACTCGGGGAGGATCGTGCTTTGGTCGGAGCGGAAAGTCGCGGCAACGTTCGAAAGATCGATGGCTTTCTCGCCCGAAAGGTTAAGCGACGAATTGACGCTCGAGGCTAGCATTTTGACGATCTTCGGGGACGCATTGAGGATGAATTCCGTTCCTAGAAGCGGAGTCACCGCTTCTTCTCCCTCATCCGGCTCCCCGTTTCCGACGAGCGCTTCCTTCGCGGCCTCGAAATCGTCGAGTATCGGCTCGAGGATGGCGTCGAATTGATAAGAAGGCGACGGCTCGCCGTTCCAGCTCGGCATCGCATTGCAGACGGCGAGGTAGAGTTCCTCGGAGACGTTGACCAGGTTCACGGTCGAGGCAAAGAAGTCCGCGAAAATGCTTCCCCACTTGATGTCCCGATAGGACTCGGGGATCGTCGTCGGCTTTCCATCCACGGGCGTGAATTCGTCAAGGGTAACGTAGGGAAGGAAGTCGCTAACCGTGAGCTCGCTTTCGGAAGCGGCCTTCCCGCTCGTAATGTCCTTGTATGCCTGAATGGTCAAGGCGCTTTCGATGACGGCGTCGAATATGTGGAGGTTTTCTCCGTCGAGGGCATCGAACACCCCGGTTACCGTCGCTTTGTTGCCTTCGCTCAGGACATCTTCCATCACGGCGGAGCTGGAACCGAGTTCGCCCGTCGAGGGATCAACGAGATTATCGAGAAGCGTCGAGTCGAGGACCGAGTCGTAGATGTCGGCAAGCTCGTTGAAGGTGAGCTCGTAGTTGCCGGAGAAATCGATGCCGGTGCCGACTTTGACGTATTCGGCTACCCCATCCATGTTCTCGAGGACGGTGAGACCGTAGGGCATTATGCCGGTCACGAGCTGGCTAGAGCCTAGCGTCCTCAGCAATTCGGGGGCCATGGAAGTGGTCAAAAGGAGCGGGATCCGGGCGGAATCGAACGTCCCTTGGGATAGGACGCCGCCCTGGATGACGATGGTAAATGCCTTGGCGAACGTCGTGAGTTCGTTGAGGAAGGAAACGGAAACCTTCTCGTTGTCGCCTAGGCTCATCTCGGCTCCGGTAAGGAACTCCATGAGAGAAACGTCGAGGGTCTTTCCTTCGTTGTTGCGGGTCCAGTTGAAGAAGGCTTCGGCAAAGACCGAGTTGTCGTAGGCATCCAAAACGGAGGAAATGGCCTGGTAGGTCGGGTCGTCGATGGTATGGAGGGTCGTCTTGTCCTCTTCGCTAAGCTGGCCCGATTGCCATGCCCCGTTCAGCGAGTTGACGACGCTTGTAAGCGGGAACCAGAAAAGGCTTATGCAGCAAGCGCTCACGACAAGGGAGGAGAATCCGCCCCAGACCTTGCCTTTCTTATAGGACGCCTTCCTCGTTGCCTTCGGAATGAAGCGCTTGAAGGCAAGGTGCCAAAGGATGAAAACGAAGAAAGTCCCGAAGATGCTGATCAGGAAAGCGTCTACCAAGACGAGCACGAGCGAGACGAGGCTCGTCGCGAAAGTCAGCGCATAGGCCGAAAGAACGTCCGGAGGCAAATCGCTGCCGGTGGCCTTCATCAGGTTCGCTATGTATCCGCTTACGATTTCGAAGGCGGTAGTCCCTTCCGTCGCAATGGCAACCGACTGCCCGTTGATCGAAACCACGAATGTCGGCAGTTGAACGCTCGTTCCGATGCCAAAGACGGTGAGATCGAGATTTCCGATGGCATTGACGATCGGCCGAAGGGTAAGCAAGGCAATGGCAATGAGTAGAAGGAACATCACGAGGCGGTAGGTTCCGTACCGCCATCCCCTGGCAAGCCCCCGCAAGAATGCACACACAAGCCAAACAAGGCAGGCGATGAACAATGAAAGCGTCACGTAGTTCGTCACTTGAGCGATAAAAGAGGGATCGACCGGGATCGCGTCGAAAATCGTTAAGAGCCTTTGCATGTTTTAAATTGTATGCGCGGCCTCGCGCGAAGGCAACGCACGCATACGCATACATTCTCGAAAATTTGTATATAATCACGTCAATGGCGCTCACCTTTTTCCACGAGAAGAACTGCCCGGAATGCGGCTCGAGGATCGACGCGGGACGCAGCACCTGCCCAAAATGCCGCTCCTCGTTGGACGATCCGGGAGCCAAGCGTTTCAGGAACATGCTTCCGCTCGGGACTTTTCGCGAAATCGCCCTCTTCGTCGTCGGCTGGCTCGGCTTTCAGGTGCTCGGCTTCATCGTTTCGTTCATTCAAATCGCCTTGGCCCAAGGAGTTCTCATCGGAGCCGGCCTTACGGGCGGCTCGCTTTCCCAAGCGATTCAGGACTACGCCTCCTCGGTCGAGGGAACGGCCTTTCTGAATTACGCTACCTACATCGTCCTTTTCCTCGTCTTGCTGGCGATCATATCCCCTGAAATCAGGCGCATTGCGTCGACCTTCGCAAAATGGCGCAACCTCCTTTGGGGGCTGCTGGGCGGCATTGCCCTCATCGTCGTGTCCATGCTCTGGGGTATGGTCGTGTCCGCGCTTGACGGCGGAACCTCGATAAATCAGGAGACAGTCGTCTCCATCGTCGATGCCTCCCCTCTCTTTGCCGTCGTCGTTTTGGGATTCATAGGGCCGATTTGCGAGGAAATCACCTATCGTCTTGGCCTATTCAACCTGGGGATGCGCATCCATCCAGCCGTTGCTTACCTCTTGGCAAGCGTCGTTTTCGGTCTCATCCACATGAAGGACTTCTCCTCGTTGAACGAGTGGCTCAACTTCCCCGACTACCTATTCGCCGGGCTCATCCTTTCCTTCGTTTACCACCGCTTTGGATTCGAAGGATCCGTAGCCGCCCACGTCCTCAACAACCTCATCGCGGTTATCTCCGCCCTCATTGTCTGAAACATGGAAAACGCCCGTCCTTCTTTCCTTTCCTTCCGCTTCGACGGCTTCTCGCTCAAAATCGCCGCCCTTTTGTTCATGACGCTCGACCACATAGGCGCCTTCATCGAGATGAACTACCTTCCGGTCGAAGGGACCCCGCTATCGGTTGCCGCCACTGTCTTGAGGGCCATCGGAAGGCTGGCCTTCCCCCTTTTCGTTTTCTTCCTCGCCGAGGGCATGCGTTACACCCATGACCGCGGAAACTACTGCCTCCGCTTTGCCATCCTTGCTGCCTTCATTCTCATTTGCCAGGCGGGACTCGGACAAATTCCCGGCTTCGGCTATCTCTTGAGCGACCTGTCGCAGCCCTTCATCGATCTCCTCCTATTGGCCCTCATTGCCTTCTTTTACGAAAAAGGCGGCAAGTGGCGCTTTCTCATTGCCCTGCCGGTTGCCTACATCCTCGTTTCGGCCGTATCGGTTCTTGTGGCCATGAATGGGGCAATTTCCCTCTACCCGAGCGGTTTCATTCCGGCCTTCCTGCTGGCTCAATACAACATTCTCGGCCTATTCATGTTCGTCCCTCTCTACTTCGCCCCGCGTTTCCTTTATTCCGTCCTTTATCGAACCGGGCTTGCCAACAAGGACGGGCAAGGGCACGTGGAATTCCTAAATCCTGGGCAGTACGGCGAAAAGGATTACCGGCGCCAGCTGAACGCCCTTTACGCTGCTTCGGTTGCTGCCGTCTTCGTCCTTTTCTGGGCCCTTTCCTATCTCCTGCTCTTAGTCGGCTTCCGCTTCGAGGTGCTCGGGCCGTCGACGAGCATTTCGTTTGAGATGTATGGCATCCTGGCCGCCTTCTTCCTCCTCCTCTATGGGGGGAAGCGCGGCTACCACGCGAAATGGTGGGTGTATTTCGAATGGTCCTATTTCCCGGTGCACATCGCTTTGTTGGCCGCGATCTTTTATGTAATATCGCTCTAGGAGGAATGACAATGATCAATCACATCAAAGAAGAAAAAGAGTTCGACGAAATTACGAAAACCGGTACCGTCCTGGTTGACTTCTTCGCGACTTGGTGCGGGCCCTGCAAGATGCTCTCCCCGATCGTCGAGGAGCTAAGCGAGGAAATGAAGGACGTAACCTTCGTCAAAATCGACGTCGACGAGGCCCCGCGCATTGCCGCCCGGTACGAGATATATTCGATCCCGACCCTCATTCTCTTCAAGAACGGGGTTCCGGCGAAAAAACAAGTCGGATTCATTCCGAAACCCCGCCTCAAATCGTTCATCGCCGACTAAGCAAAAAAGCCAGCCGTTTTGAAGTGAGCCCCTCCTGTTGGTTTGTCCAACATTTGGGGCTCACCTCATTTACCTTCGGCTGGCCTTTTTATTCATTTGGAAGGGGTTTTGACGACGATTTCGCCTTTCAATTGGTAAACGTCGGGCTCGTGGACGAGTTCCCCCACTTCTTCGACTTCGATTCGGCCGGCGGCCAGGTTCTTGATCGAGGGAACGCGCCCTTTGATCGTTCCGTTCGCCTCGCTGTTTTCGAGGGCCAGATCGCTTTCCGGGCCGAAGGTGCAGTCGATCAGGCGGAGGTTCTTGCAGTAGCAAAGCGGCTGGTGCGAGTTGATGTGACAGCGAATGAGGGTAAGGCCCTCGCTGTACCAGGAAAGGTATTCTCCCTCGAAGGAAGAATCGACGACCGTGACGTTTTTGGCGTGCCAGAAGGCGTCGCGGCCCTTGAACGAGCAGTTCTCGAAGCGCGAATCCTCGATGTACTGAAGCGAGTACTTTCCGTCGAGGTCCATCCCTTTCGCCTCTATGTTCTTGCTATCGAGGAAGGAGTACATGCTTTTGACGCTCGTGTCCTTCAGGCGAATCGACGAACTCTTCCATCCGAATTCATCGCCCTCGATCCGCGAACCGAGATAGGATATCCGTTTGCACTCGCGCATGAACTTGACGGCAAGCAGATTCGAGGAAACGATTTCGACGTCTTCCCCATACCAAAGCCCGGCCCGGGCAAGGTCGGTCAAAGTCATGTCCTCGATCTTGCCGCCCCGAAGGTGCCAAAGCGGGTAGCGAAGGGAGAAAGAACAGCCCTTCACCACGATGTCGCGGCATTCCTTCAATGGCGACTCGCCGTCTTCCTTACCCGCGAAAAGGCAGTTTTCGACCTCCGCGTCGCGAAGGCCGTAAAGCGCCCTTTCCTCTTCGTAATGTCCATTCGATACCTTTTCCATAGCGATTTATCCTAACCTCCGTGTCAAGTTTTCTTTATCTTCTCGCTTCTTCATGCTACAATCCGCCCCGCTGGATCATTGGTGTAGCGGCCTAACATGCCTCCCTGTCACGGAGGAGACCACGGGTTCGAATCCCGTATGATCCGCCAGCGCAGGCGTAGTTCAGCGGTAGAATATCAGCCTTCCAAGCTGAGTATGCGGGTTCGACTCCCGTCGCCTGCTCCAGTGAGAGCTTCCCGGCATTGCCGGGTTTTTCTTTCCCGCGGAAGGAATTTTAGGCTTAGGACGGCGAATTATAAGAGAAACGCTTCATGGATAGACAAGGGTAATGGGTTCCATGCTTTTTAGGCGGATAATATTGCCATGAACCAGGAAATCCTCTTCGCGACCCACAACAAGGGAAAGCTCAGGGAAGCCAGGGCCTTCCTTTCCAAAGTCGGCTACGTCGTCTACGGGCTCGACGACCTCTTTCTCGACGAGAAAGTGACGGAATCGGGAAGTACCTATGCTGAGAATGCTTATTTGAAAGCCCAGGCGTTTTCGACCCTCCCGTTTCCCGTCTTCAGCGACGACTCCGGTTTCGAAATTGCATCGCTCGGCGGCAAGCCCGGCCTTCATTCGGCCCGCTTTGCCGAAGAGCTCGGAGGCTACGACAAGGCAATGGATTTCATCGTGGGGAAGACGAGGCAGGACGACCGGGCGCTTTTCCGATGCACCATTTGCCTAATCGAGAAAGGGAAAGGCCCCCGCTACTTCGAGGGCGAGGTCAAAGGACGCATCCTTCCCGAACGGCATGGCACCAACGGCTTCGGCTACGATCCCATCTTCGAAAGCGAGGACGGAGTCCGCTTCGGGGAGGCAAGCGAAGAAGAAAAGACTCTCCACTCGCATCGAGGAAGGGCTCTTTTGAAGCTTGCCACCTATCTGGCCATCTAGACTCCCAGGACCGGTAGCAGGCAAAAGGATAGATAAAGGGCCGCTTGGGCCAATACATAAGGAAGCATGATATAGAAATCGCGCCGCTTCACGTCCTTTCGGAAAAGGGTGTAGGCATTGATCATGTCGCTTATCGCGAATAGCACGCCTCCGGCTAGACCCACCGCGGTTTCGGCCAGGCTGAACGGAGTGCCCGGGTCGAAAAAGCGAAGCACGAAAAAGAAGGCAAGGGCGGTAACGAAGGCAAAGTAGGCCGAGCCCAAAAGCGAAAAGACGAGGCTCCCGCGAACGAAGCGGTAAATCGGATAGAAGGCGATGACGGCAGCGGCTGGCAAGTAGATGAGCCCGTACGGGAAGAAGGAAGCCGTTTCCGGGAAAAAGGCCCCGATGGCGAAAAGGAAGGCCACGTGGGCCAAAAAGAAAGCCGCCGTCCCCACGATGAGGAAGGGCTTCTTTTTTTTATAGAGAAAGAGGAAGTCTCCCAGGATCGAAAGAAGGAAACCCACGACCGCCGGAAGGAGATCAAGCCGCCCTTCCGAAAGAAGGAAGAGGCTTGAGACCGAGAGGAGAAGGAGGGGGACGATCTTCGTAAGCCGCCGGCCGGACTCGTTTTCCTTGTAGACGAAGTAGAGATGGACGGCCGAGGCAAGGAAATAGAGGGCAAAGCCCACCATCGCCAACGCAAAGACGGCGCTCCGGCCCGCGCTTTCTCCTGGCATCCTATTCTTCCTTTTTGCCGGCGAATTTGGCCTTTAGTTCCTTTTTCTTCGCCTTTATCTCGGCAACCCTTTCCCTTATCGCCTCGGCGAAATGGTCTTCCTTGTTGAAGAAAGGAAGGAGCAGCGACTGCTTCTTCTTCAATTTTGCGTAGTAGTCCTGAAGGGCGATCTTCGCCTTTTCCCAGCTGGCCACGAACTTCTTGTCGGCAACGGCTTCCCTTAGTTTCTTGGCGAGGCCAAGCGAGTAGGCGAAGTCGATGAGGACCAAGCCGGTGAAAATGCCGATCGGGTAGGCAAGGTAAATCCAATTGTCGTCGAAGAACGTCCCGAGGCTTTCGATCGGAGAAGAAAGAAGAAGCACGTAAAGGGCGGCCCCGACGAGCCAAAAGAACGAGAAGAGGGGGCAGATGAGGCCTTCGAAGTTGCCCCATTGCTTGCTGTAGTCCCAAAGCCGGAGCTTCATTCCCTTCACGAATATGAGGCCGGCGATGAGCTCGATGAGAGTAAGCGAAATGCCTAGCACGATGATTTCGACGATGAGATTGAGCCATTCGAAACCAGAGATGCTTTCCCAGGGTATGAAATGGTCGAAGGAATAGAGAACGGCCAACCCGAATCCATAAAGGGGAATGAAGGGACCGACGAGGAAACCGGGCTTTACCCACCGCTTCTGCGATACGTAGCGTCTGAAGAAGAGCTCAAGGATGAAGCCGAAGGCCCCTCCGAGGAAAAAGAAGGAGAGAATGGCAATGAAATCACTCATGGGAAGATATTAACACTTGGCCTTCAACCAACGGTAGGGTGATAAAATCCCGCATATGAAGAAAGCGGCCTTCATCGACCTCGACGGAACGGTTCTCGACAGCGAGCGCATCTATCAGCGCTTTTGGAAGGAAGCCATCGAGGAATGCGGCTTCGAAAGCTTCTATTGCGACACCCTCCGCCTCAGAAGCCTCGACCGCGGGCTTGCCGACGATTACCTCCGGTCCGTCTACGGCCCGGGCCTCGATTTGAATAAGCTGCGGCAAACGAGAAACGAACTGATGGACGAATACCTGAGCGAAAACCGCTACGAGGTGAAACCCGGGGTCATCCAAGGACTGGGCTACCTCCGCTCGAAGGGCATTTCACCCTACATCGTTTCGGCGACCCCAAGGGAAAAAATCGAGAAACTGCTCTCTTCCTACTTCCTGAAGGATTACTTCGACGGCATCGTCTCGGCCAAGGACGCCCCGCGCGGCAAGCCCTTCCCCGATTGCTACCTCCTTGCCCTTAAGGAAGCCAAGGTCGGCCCCGAAGAAGCCATCGCGATCGAAGACGCCCCAAACGGCATCGAAGCGGCTCTCGATGCCGGGATCGACACCTACATGGCCATCGACCTGAGCGAGCCGGACGAATCCTTGCTTCCGCGCCTGAAGGGCGTTCTCCATAACTTCGCCGAGATACGCTTTCTCGTCTAAGCAACCGCCTTTCGCTCTCATTTTGGCCATAACGCTGCAATCCCCATGCTAAAATCCACCCATGGAAGTTTGTCTTGAGGCGATTCACCTAACGAAGCGGTTCCCACTTTCTTCCCGCCAGGCAAGGGAGCGGGGAATTTCCTCGCGCGAGTTGACGGCGGTCGACGATGTCTCCTTTCAGGTCGAAAGAGGCGAGATCTACGCCCTCCTAGGACCGAACGGAGCCGGGAAAACGACTTGCCTACGGATGGTGTCGTCGCTTATATCGCCAACGTCGGGCGAAATAAAAATCGACGGCAAAACCCTCACCAAGGAAAGCGATTCGCTCCGAGGTAAGATCGGTTTCCTTACCTCCGAGCTCAAACTCGATCCCTTTTTCTCGCCGTCTTACACGTTCTCTTTCCTAGCGACGCTATATGGGCTGAGCGAGGAGGAAAGCAAAAGGCGCAAGCGGGAAGTGTTTGCCCGCTTTGGCATCGACGGCTTTTCCGAAACCCGGATAAAGGACCTCTCAACCGGCATGAAGCAAAAGGCATCGCTTGCCATGTCGGTCGTCGCCGACCCCGAGCTCATCGTTTACGACGAGCCGACCAACGGGCTCGACATCGTGGCAAGCCGGGATGTCGAGGATTTCATCCGCGAGGAAAAGTCCAGCGGGAAAGCCATCGTGATTTCTACCCACATTTTCTCCTTGGTCGACAAGTTGGCCGATCGGGTCGGTTTCCTGATCGATGGAAAGCTTGTCCTTGAGGAAAGCGTAGGCGAGCTTGTCGCCCGCTATGGAAGCGTCGAAGAAGCGTTCTTTTCCCTGTATGGAGGGCGAAAATGAAACGGATTTGGGCCATTGCGAAGAAGGAATTCCGCCGGTATTTCACCGATCCGCGGATGCTTGCCGCCCTCTTTCTTCCCGGCATTTTGATCTTTCTCATCTACACCGCCCTCGGAAATTTCGTCCAAGGGCTTGACATCGGTTCGGTCGAGCCGGACTACAGCTACAGAATCGCCTATAGCGACAACTACGGGAGCGAAGAGGAACCGGCCCTGCTTACGGCCTTTTCTTCCTATCTCGCCTCGAGCGGACATACGGGGGAAAGCGTTTTCCTGCCCTATGAGCCGGCAAAGCGCGGCGAGATGCTAAGCGACCTTGCGGAGGGCGAACTCGACATCGTGATTTCCTTCTCCGAGGGATTCGAGTCGATTCTCGAGGAAGGCCCCTCCCTTTCCCCGACCCGTCCGAACGTGGATATCTACTACAATGCCTCCCATCAAGCCAGCGAACAGGCTTATTCGCTTCTGCTATCCCTCACCGGCGTCTACGACGCGTATACCGTCAACGCCTCGATCGAGAACCCGAATGTCGGAGGGGAATCGTTCACGATGAATTCCCTTTTTTCCTTTTTGTTCCCGATGATCGTGACGAGCTTGCTTTTCTCGAGTTGCCTCTCCATCTGCCCCGAATCGATAGCCGGCGAAAAAGAGCGAGGAACCATCGCCTCGATCCTCATTACCCCCATCCGGCCTTGGGAACTCGCGACGGGCAAGATTGTTTCCCTCTCGGTCTTGGCCGTCCTCTCCGGAACCGTGTCGGCCCTCGGCCTCATCGCTTCCCTGCCGACGATGCTCGGCGGGATGAGCATCTCGCTCTCGCCCATTTCGATTGCGGGCCTCTTCTTCGCGGTCGTTTCCCTTCTTCTAATGATGGTAGCCGGCTCAAGCCTCGTCTCGGCCTTTGCCAAGACGATAAAGGAAGCGACTGGCTATCTCGGCCCCCTTACTGCCGTCCTCGTCATTCTCGCCGTCCTGCCGATGGCCCTCGATCTCACGCCGATCTGGTTTGCCTTCGTCCCGTTCCTCAACGTCATCGTCTGCATGAGCAGCGTCTTCTCGACCCCGGTTTCGATCCTCTACTGGGCTATATCGATCGTCGAATCGCTCCTCATCGCCGGCTTCTTCCTCTTCCTTACCGTCCGTCTTTTCCGAAGCGAACGGGCGATGTTCGGTTAAAATGGGGTAAAGGAAAAGAGCATGGAAGAAAGCAAAAAGCGCTTTGGGGCCAGGAATTGGCTCGTCGTCATCCTCGTTGGCCTCGCCGGCCAGCTTGCCTGGTGCATCGAGAACAACCAGATAAACCTCTGGGTTTATTCCCAGACGCAGAACAGCAACTACATCACTTGGATGACGACCATATCGGCCATCGCGGCCACCGTCACCACCTTCTTCATGGGCGTTCTCTCCGACCGCCTTGGCAAGCGGAAGATCTTCATCGCCGGCGGCTATCTCCTTTGGGGCATATCGGTCGGGGCCTTCGCCCTTGCCAGCTACTCGAACATGGCCTTTCTTTTCGGGGCTGCCGGGGCCTCGCTCGCCGTTGGGCTATCGATGGCCCTCCTCGATACGGTCATGACCTTCTTCGGATCGACGGCCAACGATGCTTGCTTCAATGCCATGGTAACGGACATAACGGCCCCCGAAAACCGCGGGAAGGTCGAATCGGTCCTCTCCGTCCTCCCATTGCTAGCCAACGTGGTCATGCTTTTCGCCCAGATGCTATTCGGGGCCAATGCCAACGTTGACCTGGAGCGGCCGATTGCCGAAACCGCCGCGGAATCCGCTGCCGGATGGCAGCATTTCTTCATTGCCTTCGGCGCCGTGGTGATCATCGTGGGCATCATCGCCTTCTTCCTCATCGACGATAGCCATACCGTCGCGCGGAAGGAAGGGAACTACTGGGCGAACCTCGTCCATGGATTCCGCCCGTCGGTCATGAAGCGGAACGGGCGCCTTTACCTCGCCCTCCTCACCTTCATGGCCTTCAACGCGGCCGTCGACAGCTTCCTTCCCTACTACATGGTCTATTTCCAGAATCCGGCCGAGCTCGGCGGACTAGGTTACAGCGACGACCGCCTCTATCTTTTCTATGTCTCGTTTGCCATCATCCTCGTCGTCTCGGCGGCCGCGGCCATCGTCGTCGGCTTCTTCATGGAAAAGATCGGGAAGGTCAATCTCGTCTATCCCTCGATCGGGCTTGGCATCCTCGGTTCCCTTCTCCTCTACTTTGCCCGCGAGCCTTGGTTCGTGATCATTGCCGCGACCATCCTCATGGCCGGCTATCTCATCGGCACGGCTTGCCTCGGGGCAATCGTCCGCGACTTGACCCCGAAGGGGGAGGCCGGGCTTTTCCAAGGCGGCAGGATGGTCTTCGCGGTCATGATCCCGATGATCGTCGGCTCGAACGTTAGCCAGCTTTTCTTCAACCTAACCGGGGAAACATATGTCTCGACCACCACTTTCGAGGAAGTTTACGCCCCGACTTCCATCATGTTCATCGTTTCCCTTGCCTTCATGGCGCTCGCCATCGTTCCCGGCACTTTCTTCTTCCTGAGCGAAAGGAAAGCAAGGAAGAAGGGAGTAGAAGAAAAGGCAGACGAGTAAGGCGGCAGGATATTGAAAAAGCTAGGCTAAGCCTAGCTTTTTTCATGTACAAGCTTCTTCTTCAGGCGGCAAGCGCGAAGCGAATGCTCCGCGTCTTGGAAGCCGGGTCGTCGCTCGAGACGAGGGTAAGCGACAGGGAGGGATCGTCGCTTCGATAGAGAAGCGAAGCGGTATGGAGACCGATCGTCACGTTCGAGCGATAGCCGCCCTTTTCGGCATCAAAGACCGGATCCGGCATCACGACCCGCGTCGTCTCGAGGATGGAGAGGGTCGACTCCGGATCGCCGTCGATTTCGGTGCCGCTATAGCAATTCAGGGTCCAGTCGCCATCCATGTCGAGGTAAACCGATGCGTCCTGGAGAAGGTAAAAGGAATTCTCCGAGGCCTTGAGGACCGGATATCCATCGGGATCGGCCCCTTGGAATGCCGGCTCGAGCGATGTTATGTGCTCGGAAGCGGCAAAGCGATAGGAAAACTTGCTCGGGATTCCATCGTAGGAAACGGTAAAGCTTCCTTCCTCGTCGGTTCCCGGGCGCGTCAAGGAGGCGGTTACCAAGGCACCCGAAGGAAGATCGACGGTCTCGAGGAGCCGCCCGTCGAGGTCGTTGTCGTAGAAATGGAGGGCATGGGTCGTTTCCTTGGCGGCGACATTCACCGTGAAAGGCCCGATGATGTTTTCAAGATCGACGGGATTGCCCCGGAGATGAGGGGCCGCGTCCTCGTCGTAAACGGCTTCGAAGGCAAGCTCCTTCCCGACGTTTTCGAAGACGGGCAGAGAATAGGAGGCCGATTCGTCGCCGGCCAGGAAACTCAGTACATAATTCGACGCGTCATCGATTTCGCGGGAAACGGAAAGCCGGCCATGGGCGGGAATGGAAATTGTCTTGCTTTCCCCGTTGAAGACGAAGGTAGCCTCGAACGACTTTCTGCTTTCGGCAAAATGGGAATCGAGGTCGACCGTAAGCCCTTCGGAAAGAGATCCGATGGAGAGATAGCTCCCGCCTTCGTAAATGTAGACCGGGTATTCCCGCTCGCCGTTCGCGAGCAGCGAAGACGAATCGAGGTAAAGGGTAAGGGGCTCCCCTGCCGCCGCCTCGTCATAGTCGGCAAAGCAAAGATTCGAAAGGTCGCTCTTCAATAGGCCGAATCCATCGTGACCGGATACGGTCCACCCATCGAAGAGGTAATCGAGAAGGAAGTCGGGTTGGTATTTCTCGATTTTGGGAAGGAGCGGGATCTCGACGTTCTCCCCTCCCCAAAGCATTCTGGCGACGAGGGGGACGGTCGGGTCTTCCTCGGACGGGATGTAGTTTCCCCCGTTGTGGAAAAGGAAGCGCAATCCGTATTTTTCGACCGCAAAAGTCGCATAGACTGAACAATCCTCTTGAATCGAGTCGAGGTCGATCGGCTTTTGCTTCGCTTCGTCGTAATATCCGACCCAAGACTTGAAGACCTGGTGCTCGCCGTCAGCGAGGACGACATCCGGATCGTTGGAGAGGAAGTCGTAGCCGCTCGACGAAAAGTTCGGGTTGGCCCGCTGTCCGGTAAGGACATAGGCATAGCCGACGGGCTCGGGCTCGGGGCTGTCGTCGTAAAAAGTAACGGTAAGCGGCGATGGGGCCGAGTAGCTGCTATTGGCCATGCTTCCGCAGGAAACAAGGGCGAGGGTAGGAAGAAGCGCCAAGAAAAGGCGAGCCGTTTTGCTCATGGGTGAATTATCCATCAAACCGAAGAAAGGGTAAAGGCTTCCCTTTCAGGGAAATATGGCGTTGCCGGCATTCCTATGCGGGCGTATACTTAGCCCCGGAAAGCGTTTTTGGTGCCCATGAAAAAGAAATATCCTGTCAAAATCGCGTCGCTTCTCGCGGCCATCTGCCTTCTGGTGAGCGTCTTCTCGATGTTCGCCAATGCCTTCGACGAGGACCAGGGATCGGTCCGCGGCAATTTCTTCGAAGTTGCCTTCGGCCTCATCGACGGTACGAGCATCGTCTACATCCTTCTCGTCGGCTTCCTCCTCCTCGGCATTGGCTTCATCGTTGCCTGCCTCGGAATGAGCCTCCGGGACAAAGGAACCAAGATCTTCGGCATCTGCCTCTTCGTCCTGGCCGCGGCCGGCGCTACGATCTGCCTCTTCTCGATTCCCCTCTATTCGGCGGCCAACGGAATCAACGTCGACAATACCGGGGCCACGACTCTCGGGGCCGGCTCGATCGTTCCCGCCGTCTTCGGCTACCTTGCTGCCCTTTGCGGCGCCTATCTCGTGTTGAAGAAAAAGGAAGCCTAAGCGCTTCCCTTTAACTTCTTTTGCCCGCTTCCGCCTCGCGGAGGCGGGTTTTCCTTTCCTCCACCGCCGCTTTGACGCGTTCGACGCACGATTCCAGGTCCTTCTCGATTTCCTCGCCCCAAAATCGGATGACGAGGTAGCCGTCTTGCCCGAGCTTCTCATCGACTTCGCGGTCGCGCTCGATGTTGCGTTCGATTTTCTTTATCCAGTATTCCCGATTGGTCGAAAGCTTTTCCTTCTGAGTTTCGAAGTTCTTCCCGTGCCAGAACTCGCTATCGCAGAAAATCGCGATCTTGAGCCCTTTCATCGAAATGTCCGGGTGTCCGAACACCCGGCTCGAGTTCTTCCGGTAGCGGATCCCTTCTTCGTAAAGGGCCTTTCTTAGCCGCTTTTCGATTCCGGTGTCCTTGCCTTTTATGGCCGACATGATCCGGTGGTTCAGCTCTGGGGAGCGCCTGCTCATTGGAACTGCGCCTGGTAAAGCCCGGCATAGAAGCCGCCTTTTTTCACCAGCTCTTTGTGGGTTCCTTCCTCGACGATCTTCCCGCCGTCGAGGACGAGGATGAGATCGCTGTGCTCAACCGTCGATAGACGATGGGCAACGACGAGGCTCGTCTTTCCCTTGAGAAGCTTTTCGAGCGAACGGGAAAGCCGCCTTTCGGTCAGGACGTCGATGGAACTCGTCGCCTCGTCGAGGAGGACGACCTCGGGATCCATGAGGACGACCCGGGCCATCGAAAGAAGCTGCCGCTCCCCTTTCGACAATGAGGAATTGTTGCCGATTTCGGTATCGTATCCCTTCGGCAAGCGGGAAATGAAGGAATGGGCTCCGGCCGTCTTGCTGGCGGCAATGATTTCCTCTTCGCTTGCATCGGGGCGTCCATAGGCGATGTTCTCCCGGACCGTGCCTTTGAAAACCCACGAATCCTGCAAGACCATCCCGAAGCGGGAGCGAAGGGACTTGGTCAGGAACTCCTTCGCGTCGCGGCCGTCGAAAAGGACGCTGCCGCCCTGTTCTTCATAGAACCGCATGAGGAGGGAGATGAGGGTCGTTTTCCCCGAGCCGGTCGGCCCGACGAGGGCCACGGACTTTCCTTTCTCAAGATGGAAGGAAACGCCCTTGATGACATCCTTGCCGCCATCGTAATGGAAGATCAGGTCCCTGACTTCGATTTTCCCTAGGCCCGGCTTCGAGACATCGTCCCCGCCTTTCGCCTCTTTTTCGAGGGAGCAAGAGGCCAGGACGCGGTCGAAGCTTGCGACCGCATAGGAAATCTCGCTCATTACCGAGGAGACCTCGTTGAAGGGCTGGGTGTAGCTGCTGGCGTAGGTAATGAAAGCCGAGAGGTCGCCGACCAGGAAGACGATGCCAAGCTGCCAATTGCCGGCGATGAAAAGGGCGCCGGTGATGAGAACGACGCAGTTCACGATTCCGTTCACGAGCCTGGTAAGGGGATTGATGATCGAGGCTCCCATGTTCGCCTTGAAGGTCGACTCGCGGTAGACCTCGTTGATTTCCTCGAAGCCCTTCGTCCGTTCGTCTTCCGCCCCGAGGGCATGGACGGTTTCGCTTCCTTCCAGCGTCTCGTCGAGGAAGCTCGAAAGCTGCCCGGAATTCTTCCCCTGCTTCTTGAAATACTTGGCGTTGAATTTGGAAATGAAGCGGGAGGCAAGAAGCGAAAGAGGGGTCAAGACGATGACGATGAGACCGAGGAGATAGTTGAGCGCCAGCATGAAGGCAATGGTCAGCACAATCGATATGAGTCCGTCGTAAAGAGTGGCAAAACCGGTCACGAGCCCGTTGTTCACGTTCTCGACGTCCGACATGAGGCGGAGGGAAAGATCGCCCTCCTTTTCCTTGTCGAGGGAGGAGAGCGAAGCATCCATGTAGGAGGCGAAGACGACTTCCCTCATCTTCGTGATGACCCGCTGGCCGACGAGATAAGTGAGGAAATCGAAGCCGTATCGGAAGACGGTTCCGACGATTAGGAGAACCCCCATCGCGACGAGATAGCCGCTGATGTGGTCGCCGCCGTCGAAGATGTCATTGATGGCCTTCCCGGCCAAGAAGGGGATAAGCAAGCGCGAGACGGTCGCGATCGTTCCGGAGAGGAGCGAAAGGGCGAACATGATTCGACTTCCCTTGACGAAGGGAGCAAGCTGCCTGAGTTTCTTCATTCGATTGCTCCTTTCTGGATTTCGTAGAATTCGCGATAGGCCGGAGAGCGCTCAAGCAGTTCCTCGTGGCTTCCCCGGGCGGCGATTTCGCCATGGTCGAAGAAGAGGATCTCGTCGCATTTCTCGACGAGCGAAAGGCGGCTCGAAACCAAGAAGGCCGTTTTGAAAAGGGAAGGCAGCTCGTCGCGGATTTTCTTCTCCGTGATGTAATCGAGGGCCGATAGGCTGTCGTCGAGAATGAGGGCCGGGGCGCTCGAGAGGAAGGCCCGCGCCAGCACGATGCGCTGCCTCTGCCCGCCCGAGAAATTGCTTCCGCCTTCGCTTACCGCCACGTCGAGGGGACTTCCCTTTTCCTTAAGGAAGGCGAGGGCTTGCGCCTTTTTGAGAGCCTCGATCAGCTCGTCGTCGCTGGCCGTCGGCCTGCCAAGGAGCAAATTCGACCTCACGGTGCCGGAAAAAAGGATCGTTTTTTGCGGCACGTAGGCAAAAAGGCTCCGCAAATCGAGTTTCTTTTCTCCGTTTTGGCTTGCTATTTGGTCGTTGAGGAAAACGGTGCCCTCGCTAGGCGCATAGACGCCGGAAAGAAGCTTGGCGACCGTCGATTTTCCCGAACCGGTTCCGCCCACTACCCCAATGCTTTTGCCCTCACGGAGCTCAAAGGACAGACCGCTCACCGCCTTGCCATCGCCTTTCTGCCCATAGGTGAAGCCGACATTGTCGAAGCGGACGGCCAAAAGTGCCGGTGCCTTGTCCTTCTTCCCTTCGCCTTTTTCCTCGAGGGCAAGGTAGGCGTCGAGCCGCCTTTTGCTTTCCAGGGCCTTATTGAGGGAGGATACGAGACGAGACCACATCGTAAGCGCGGCCAATGACGAAACGAGGTATGAGATGAGGGAGGCGATTTCCCCGGAAGTGAGGCCCCCTATGCCCTCGTAATTCCCACCAAGGAAGACGACCAGGACGATGCCGGCATTGATGAAGAGGAAAGTCAACGGATTGACGAATGAGGAGAGCTTTCCCATTTCCATCGAGGCGCTTTCGTAACGCTTGGCGGCTTCGAGGTAGCGTCTCTTCTCGAGCTCTTGGTTGTTGAAGGCCTTGATTTGACGGCGCCCCTGGATATCGTCGCTCGAAATCGTCGAAAGGTCGTCAAGCCTCGACTGGATGGCCCGATAGCGCTTTGGCGAAAGCAGCATCACGGTCCCCATGACGACTGCCGAAAGAACGATGGCAACGCCGAAAATGAGCCCGGCCCATGGAGAAACGACGAAAGAGAGGCAGAAAGACCCAAGCAGAAGTATCGGAGGCCGGAAAATGAGGCGCATGAACATCATGACGCCGTTTTGCATCGCGAAGGCATCGTTTCCGATGTAGGTGCTGACTTTGGCCTTGGAAGCCTTCTCAAGCGATCTTTCGTCAAGGGCCAGGGAATGCGCGAAAAGGAGGGATCGGAGGTCGTGTCCGTAGTCGCTCGCCACCCTGCTGGCCAGATATTGTGCAACCATCGTCGAGCCAAAGCCGACAACGGCCAAAGCCACGATGATCCCGCCGAGAATGAAAATCGCCTTCATGTCGTGCGAGGCGATGCCGTCGTCGATAACGTAGCGGACGAGGAATGGCGTCGCGAGCTCGGCCATGCACTCGATTATCTTAAGAAGCGGCGCGAGGATGACCTTTCCTCGGTATTTTCTTAAAGGCGAAAGCGCTGTTTTGGCCATTTCATGCCTGCCCTTTGCTTTCGATCTTGTCCTTGATCGAATCGTCGTCGTTTTCCGAGAATTCCAACGACATGTCCTTCTCCGGGCCTTCGGGCGACTGGAAGCCAATCGAGACCCGGTAGATGCCATCGATGTTGGAGAAAACGAAGGTCTTGCGTTTCTTGGGGTAGAAGCCTTCCACTTCCTCGAAGTGCCAATGCGTGGTTCCTTCCTCGAAGCCGCAATAAAGAGTCATGACGTCGACGACGAACAAATAGCCGCAGCTCATCGTAAGATCCATGTCGACGACGCCTTTCTTTCCTTCCTCTTCATGGAAGACGGCTCGTCCAGCCCCCTGCTCGAGGTAACCGTTCTCGCCGAAGAGATCAAGGGTGTCGAAGAACGTATCGGCATCGAAATAAGGGGAATCGCTTACCGCCCCTAGCTTTCCCGAAAGTTCGTCGACCGTCGACTTGAGCTCCTTTTCGATCGCGCCGAGTTCGTAATGGAGGAAGAGCGGGTCCTTCTTTTTGCTTTCGAGGGCGGCAAGCCCGATCAGCGAATAGCGAAGCGACAGGAAATCCTTGTCCTTGGAATCGCCGATCTGCGATATCAACTTTGAAATTCGTAGGCAAAGCTCGGGCAGAATGTGCGGATTAGAGCCATGCGAGGAGATGAACATCCTTAGCACCGAATGGAAAAGCCCCATGTAGATCGACCCGGCGCCCTCGAGATCCTGCTTTACGCCATGGCCATCCCGATAGCAATCGCCGAGGTACATCTTTCCATAGTCGTTGTTGAGGGCGGCACTATGGGCATAGCATCGGTAGGCTTCCTCATAGTTAGGCTCGCCAGAGGCGCCTTTCTCTAGGCATTGGCCGATGCGCGCAAGGGCAAAGCCGTCGCCGTGGAGGATTGTGCTCGCGTAATAGGAAAAGGCCGTTTTCAAATCGACCGGGGAAAAGGCGGTTCCGAATTCATATAGAAGCCCGATCCTTGTTAGGGCATAGGCATTGCCCTGCTCGGCAAAAAAGCTGGCATATTGCAGGAAAAGCGCTTCGTTCCTTGCGCTTTCGTTGAGTGAATCCCGGTCATAGAGCTCCAGGAAGTTGGCTTTCATCTGAGTCGCAATCGGGCTTTTCTCATCAGGAAAAAGAAGCGACCCGACTCGCCTAAGGGATTCCTCGTCGATCGGAAGGCCGCTCGAATCCGGTATGACGTCGGTAAAACCGCAGTAGGGGCAAAGGGCGGTCATCTTGTGACCGTCGTCGGTCACTCTCCAGTCTGAGACACTCGAAGAAGGAAAGGAAAGCCGGCAATGCGGACAACCGCAGTTTTTGGAAGATAGCACTGAGTTGAGGTTGTCGAACATCGCCGCGGTATAAGGATGGAGGTCGCTTTTGGCGGAAACCTTCGACTTATTCGTTTTTTTCATCTGGCAAATTGTAGCATAAAGACGAGTTTCCTAACGGAAGAAGGCAGGCTTCGCTATAATCGAAAGCATGAAAGAGCGGGTTCTTTCCCATCTCGATCTCGTGCCGCCGATTGCGCTCGGCTTGATCGGGATCCTGTTCCTGGCGATCGGCAGCGGAGCCGATTTGGCCGTTTCTTCGGCACTTTCCGATTTTCCGGCCGGAAGTCTGATTTCGATATTCTTCGGAATCGTCGCGCCTTTCCCCTTTTACATATTCATCGCTACATCCGGGGCGTTCCTCGCATCTGGTTTATTCCACGGGAAAAAGCCGGGCGTCGTTTCCATTTGCATAACGGCTGCCTCGAGCATCGTGAGCGGGATCCTCTATGGTTTGATCTCGATCGGCCAATTCATCGACAGCCGGATTCTCGCCGTTGCCATCGGCATCATAACGGTTGCCATCGTCTCGTATGCCGTCCTTTTTTCCTCTAGGGGCATCGACCGTTCAAGGGCCACCGCCTTTTCAGCCTCCGTTATTTGCGCGGCCGCCTTGGCCATTGCCTTCTCGCTTGCTTTTTCGCTCATTTCCCTGCGTCCTTCGTTCGCGGCCATCAACGGCGGATCCGAGGGAATGGCGCCCTTCCGCCCTTGGTATGACTTTGCCCCGGCCCTCCTTGATGAGTATCCGGGACTAAGGGCGTCGCAGCTGGCCTCCTTCCCGTCATTGCCCGTGATGGCGAGCGCCTCTTCTTTCGCCGGTCTTTCGGCCTTCGGACTCTATTTCGGCAACAGGAAAAACGCCGACGTCATTATGGGGAGCGGAATTGCCGCCTTGACGCTTCTTTTGTCGCTTGGGGAATTGATCGACGGCTCGCACTACCTTTCAGACATCGGCTTCTCGCTTATCGTCGGATCGGCCATCGGGGCTTCTTTCCACTTCCTTTTCGTCGTCCCGGTCACCTCGGCCCGTAAAAAGCGCGCGATGCGAAAATCGCCCCTTACCCCAGGGATCATCGCTTTCCGAATCAAGCTTAGGAAGGAAAAGGAAGAATCTCGCCGCCTCCCGCTTAGAAGGAAGAACGGACGGATAAAAGCCGTCGTTCCATCCACTGTGCCATCGATCTTTTCAAAAAGACGGAACTATTCAAAAAAGCGTGCCTAATCCCTGCAAATCGCCCATCCATTGAGCGAATTGCTCAAACTCTATCCTAACGAGGGCCAAAAGTAGGATGGCCTTAAGGCCATTATTGAACTATATTTCAAGTCGTGAGCACTTCCTTTCCTTACAAATACGGCTTGCCTCCGCGCCGCCTCCGCAAGAAGGAAAGGATATTCGAAATCGACTTCCTGAGAGGCTTCGACCTCATTTTGATGATCGCCCTCCACTTTGCCTGCGCCGTAATGCTTTCGGGCAGTTTCTTCGTCTGGGCAGGTAAAGGGCCGGAGCCGGCGGGAGTAAGGGCGCTTTTCGACGTTGGGACCCAAGCCTTCCAGCTGATCAACAGCGGAAATCTTTTCATCCTCGAGTTCTTCTTCTCGATGATGTTCGTCTTTCTCTCTGGGATATCGACCGGTTTCGCGCGTTCGAATTCAATGCGGGGGATGCACCTCATGATCGTCGCGGTCGCGATGAGCCTCGTGCTCGAACTTGCCTCCTTTTTAACCGGAGCCAACGTGTTCATTTATTGCGGCATCCTCCACGCCATCGCGATCTCGATTCTCCTCTACTCGTTCGTCGACTGGCTTTGCCATGGAAACCTGAAGGCCATTTTCGCGGTGGCAATTGCCCTCTCGCTCTCGACGATCGCCCTTTCCTTCTATTCGCGTTACCCCGGGGACGGGACCCTATGGGGGCAGCTTGCCCATCTAATCGATCCCTCATTTGAGCCCGAAAGCATCTTGCTTAAGCTGAACTACGGCGACAACACCATCTTCCACCCCAATAATGCGTTCCCGCCCGATCGCTACGAGGCATGGAAGATGCTCTTCGGGCTTGGAGCCGCCGGAGACGACTATTTCCCGCCGATCCAATGCGCGGCCATCCTTTTCCTCGGGGCCGTCGTGGCCAAGGCTTTCTACCCTGATAGGAAGAGTTTCCTGCCTGCCAAAAAGAGAAAATGGGCCGCTCCCCTCGTCTTCCTCTCGAAACATAGCCTATATGTCTATCTCGCCCACATGCCGATCATCTATCTCGTTTTCGGCTCGGTCCTCCTGTCGATGGGCTATACGCTGAAATTCTAGAAAGGAGCTTCGTCCAATGGGGAAATCCATCTACGACCAGTTCGAGCACGCGGCCAAAGCCTATCCCGATAGCCTCGCCGCCCGTTTTGAGAACAAATCATGGACCTTCAAGGCCCTCGAGAAGGAAATCGACATCTGCAGCCGAAAGCTGCTTTCCCTAGGAATAAAGGAAAGGGACGTCGTGGCCGTGGCCATGCCGAACTGCCCGGAAGCGCTCTTCCTTTTCTATGCCATAAGCAAAATCGGGGCCATTTCCTACAACATACATCCCCTCACTCCGGCCCCGATGATGAAAAAGCACATCGAGAAATCCGGGGCCAAGATTCTCATTTGCCTCGCGAATGCCTGCTATGAGCATAGGATGGTCCTCGATTCGGACGTGAAAATCGTTTCGGTCAATCCTTATCTCAAGATAAATTGGCTCAAGGCTGCGGTTCTCTACAAAATATCGAAAAAGGCCCACGGCATCATTTCCTACGCCGGCATCCATCCGTCCAAGCAAGGAAAAACGGTCCATCCCGATCCCGACGACGATGCCGTTTACCTCAATACCGGCGGAACGAACGGCGAACCGAAGATCGTTCGCCTTTCCTCCCGTTCGATCAACAACCTGGCTCTCAAGGGGTATCCGCTTTTCGGCGGAAGGCTCAAGGACATCATGATGCTGACGGCCATACCCCTTTTCCACGGCTTCGGGCTCGCAATGGGCATCCACACGCCGATTTCGTGGGGCGCCTCGACCGTCCTCGTGCTGAAATTCAATACCAAGGAGGCAATCCGCTTCATCCGGAAGGGGCAGGCGAGCGTCATAATCGGCGTTCCGGCTCTCTATAACGCGCTCCTTTCGCGGGACACTTTCTACGGTCCTTGGCTTCGAAAGCAGATCGTCGCCTTCATCGGCGGCGATTCCGTCCCCCAGTCCCTTCTCGACCAATGGAACACTGCCATGTCGAGATTCGGCTCGACCGCTCGCCTTTTCGAGGGCTACGGCCTCACGGAAACGGTCAATGTCACCAATGTCAACACGTATGGGAGGGACAGGCGGGGAACCATCGGAAAGCCCCTGCCCAACCTCCACGAAGTCATCATCGATCCCGAAACGTGCAAAGTCCTCCCCAACGGGACGAGCGGGGAAATCTGCATTGGCGGCGATTGCCTCATGAATGGATACCTCCACGATGACGAGCTAACGAAGAAATCGTTCATCGAAATCGACGGGCGGAAGTACTTCCGGACCCGGGACTTCGGATACAAGGACGACGACGGGTATCTGACCTTCCGCCAGCGGCTCCGGCGCGTCGTGAAGATAAACGGGGAAACCGTCTGCCCGTCCGATGTCGAGGACGTGGCCCTCGATCTCTTCGACGTCTACGAAGCATATTGCTTCCCGGTCGAAGACCAAAGGAAAGGGCACGTCCTTTGCCTGGCCGTCGTGGAGAGGGAAGGCCCCAAGGGCATGAGGAAAAAGGAAGAGGTCGAAGCCGACATCTACGCCGCGATCGGAAAAAACCTCCCGCCGCTTTGCCGGCCAGCCAAGATCGTCTTCCTCGATAAGCTTCCTCGCACTCCGGTCGGGAAGATCGATGCCGCCGAGTTCGCGAAAATACAAGAAAGGCTCCACATATAGAAAAGCACCAACAGGTGCTTTTTTATTTTAGTAAGGTCGCTATAACCCCTTTTTCATGGCTCTGAGAACTTCCACGAAATCGGTCGACAGCGCATATTTGCCAAGGTCTTCTTCCCTTAAGAAGAACACTTGACCCTCTTTTGAGGAATGGATCGTTCCCTCGAAGGAGGGGCTTCGGAACAGCAAGCATAGATGCCTAATCTTTTCCGCCGGCAGGTTCCATTCGTAATAGCCGCAGTTCTCGATCTCAAGGGGTCGAAGGCCCGTCTCCTCAATGCATTCGCGAATCGCGCCCGCCTCGATGCTTTCGCCGGGCTCGACATGCCCGCCGGGAAAATTGATTCCGGGCCAATCGTTCTTGACGCGGTTTTCGACGAGAAATGATCCGTCCTTGCGGTAAAGCATGATCATCGTCGTGAGTATCGTCTGGCCACGTTCTTTTTCCATCGGGGAAATTGTAGACGATTGGGAGAGAATATAATAACGCCGTGATATTTGAGCTTTCCGAACGCGAAAGATCCGCCTTGGAAAAGAACCTTGCCCGCTTGGAAAGGGCCGTTTCCCGCGATGAGCGCCTGAATTCGGCATCGCTCAATTCATTTGGGGAAGACTTCCTCAAGGCGCGCGGAATCCGCCGCCTCGATCCTTCTAGATACGAATCGGATCCCTACTTTCGCTCGCTTATGGGCCTGAGGGGGAAAAAGAAGGGAAAGAGCCGCCTGGGCTGGGAAAAGATAGGCGCCCGCCATCCATTCCTCTACGCCGAGGAGCGTTCGGACGATAACGACCCCTTCAAGGTCGAACAGCCTTATGGTTATTTTGCCGAGGACTTCCTTTTTCCGGCCATATCGAAAGAAGGAACGGTTTGGATGAGTCTTTGCCCCCACGAAATCGAAACGATGGCCTTTGCCGCGTCTGCCCTCTCGGGACGCATTCTCGTGCTAGGTCTTGGCCTTGGCTATTTTCCCTATCTCCTTTCGAGGAAGGAAAGCGTAACCGAGGTCGTGGTCGTTGACTCCGACCCCGAGATAATCGAACTATTCGAGGAAGAGTTATTCCCCCGCTTCGAGCGGAAGGAAAAAGTCACGATCGTCAACTCCGATGCCTTTGCCTACCTATCGAGGTCACGAAGGAAATTCGACGGCGTCTTCGCCGACCTTTGGCACAACCAGGAAGACGGCTTGCCCCTTTACGTCAGGTTGAGAAACGCCCTCGATAAAAGGGAAGCCAAGTGCTTCTATTGGATAGAAGGAACGATTCTTTTATATGTACGGCTCGGCATGGCCATTCTCATCGGCGAGGAACTGCGCTTCGGAAAGGAAAGCGACCTGCCATACGGATTCGCCGAAACCCAAAGCGATCGGGTAATCAACCAGTTGCATTTCCTTCTCAAGGGAACGGTGATCAATTCGGAACGGCAGATTGACGATCTCCTGTCCGACGCATCAATCAGCCGGCTGGCCGCAAAATTGAAACTCTGATCATTCAATACTTTTTCTTTTTGTCGCCAATATGCATAACTATTATTTGTTTCTTTTGTTATTTATTCTTGGATTATCTCGATTATCGCGGCTTTTTTCTCTAATCAAAGAATAATGAAATGGATGAAATAAATTTCACTACCGGAAGTCAATTCTTCAGGAAGGCGTGCAAACCGGTCCATTTAAACCATCCTCGCATTTTGCAATTTTCCTTTGATGGAGGAATGACTCAAAACGTCTTTCATAGAGCCCCATCCGACCTCTATCTCAGCCTCTTTCTCTCAAAGCGTTTACATATATTAAAAACGGCAGTCTCCATCCTATATATAGGAATATAATTCAACCCCCGTGGAGGTTTGATTATGCGTGAAAAGGCCAAGGCCCTACGCAAGCGCGCCTACCAAGCTCTTTCATATAGCAAGGAAGACGAAGCAATCGATAAGGCCGATCGAAGAAAAACATGGGGGATATACCTCGCTTGCCTCAAGCCAAGTTGGAAGTACATCCTCATTTACGTCTTCCTGATTCTACTAGATGTCGCCCTCGAGATCATGGTCCCGTTCATGAGCGGCCTGCTGATTAGGTACGGTCTCGAAGGCTACGGAGCCCTGACTCCGGAGGGCATTCCCCAGCCTCTAATCGTCGGCGGCGGATTGAATCAGCCGGCCATGTCCCAGGTTTGGCTTTACGGCGGCATCATGATTGCCTGCGCCTTCGTCGCCATCTTCGTCCAGTCTTTCGGGATGAAACTCATCGCCATCGTCTCGAGCGATTTCGTCGAACGCCTGAGAAACACCATCTTCGGCAAGGCAGAGGAACTTTCCTTCTCGAACATCGCCCGCTTCCCCGTCTCGAAGCTCACGACGATGCTTTCCAACGACTGCAACAACATCCGCTTCTTCGTGCTCATGTTCATCCGAATGGGGGCCAAGCAGTTTTTCATGATCATCTTCTGCTTCGTCTTCATCTTCTCGTTGAACTGGCTGATCGGCCTCATCACCGTCCCGCTTACGATCATCGCCTTCGTCCTCATCCTCTGGATCATCAAGAAGACCCGTCCGGAATTCATCATGACCCAGACCGCCATCGACTACGTGAACCGCGACGTCGAGGAAGACACCGAAGGCGTCCGCGAAGTCAAGGCCTTCTGCCGCGAGCAATACATGGACAACAAATTCGGCGAAGCCAACGAAAACCTGACTTACGTTACCTACTCGTCGGTTTCGAAGATGGGCCTTACCACGGCCATCACCACCTTCGCGATCAACGTCACGATCGGCCTCATCCAGCTCTTCGGCGGCTTCTCGATGATCAACACCAGCCTCTCCGACCCCCTCTGGCAGTCGTTCAATAACGGGCTTGCCATCTTCGATGCCGGCGAGCTTTCGATGCTGACTTCGTTCGCGGCCCTCCTTACTCTTGCCTTCTCCTACATGAGCATGCTCTTCCAGTATTACGGACGGGCCGAGGCCTCGAAGGAGCGCATTGATCGCCTTCTCTCCGAGAAGATCGACATCACCTACGATCCGAAGGAAAAGACGGCCGATTTCGACCCCGATTCGCTTTCGAGCGGCGAGGTTGAATTCGACAACGTCGTCTTCTCCTATGTCGGCGATCGCAACAAGAGGGCTCTCGGGCCCATTTCCTTCAAGGTGAGAGAAGGCATGACGATTGGCATCGTCGGCGGCACCGGAGCCGGGAAAAGCTCGCTCGTGAATCTAATACCGCGGCTTTACGACCCAACCGAAGGTTCGGTCAAGATCGGCGGGCACGACGTCCGCGACTATTCCCTTCAGGCCCTGAGAAACGACATTGGCGTCGTCCTTCAAAACAACCTCCTATTCACCGGAACGATTAGAAGCAACATCCAATGGGGCAAGAAGGGTGCGAGCGACGCCGAAATCTACGAGGCCTTGGACATTGCCCAAGCCAGCGATTTCGTTAACTCGTTTGCCGATAAGCTTTCGACCCCGGTCACTCAGGGCGGGCGCTCGGTCTCCGGCGGGCAAAAGCAGCGTCTATGCATTGCCCGCGCCGTCATCAAGAAGCCCAAGATCCTCATCCTCGACGATTCGACCTCGGCATGCGATACCGATACTTCGGCCCGCATCCACCGTCAGCTAAGGGAAAAGCTGATCGGGACGACGGTCTTCCTAATCGCCCAACGCATCGATTCGGTCAAGGATTGCGACCTGATCCTCGTTCTCGACAACGGTGCCCTCGTCGGGGAAGGAACCCACGACGAGCTCATGAAGACATGCACCATCTACCGAGAAATAGAGGAAATCCAAAGGAAGGGGGTTGATTGATCGCATGGAAAACTTCTCCAACGGCTTCACCGCGACGGGCAAAGGCCCCGTCGTGAACGGCGTCCAAATCGAGTATTCGTGCGGCGAAAAAGGCTATGAGGAAATAACTTCAACCTATTCCAAGCGGCGGAGCGGGTATGGCAAGCCCAAACATTCCTGGAAATCGCTTCTCCGGGTCATGGGCTATCTGGGACCCGACAAGTGGCTCTTCGTCCTTGTAACCTTCATCACGGTCGCCATGATCTTCCGTCAACCTCTTCTCGGCCTTCTTGGCTGCTCCTCTCGTCGATGCCGTCCTTCAGCCGGCCGTCTACTCGGTGACCGGCAATTGGCTCGTCGGGGGAAGTCCCGAGGGCTATTTCGCCCAGTCGATCGCCCCGCAGATGGGCCTCTATAGCTGGTTCTTCAACCTCATAGACTGGCATGCCGCGAACGCCCATATCCAAGCGCTCTCGGTAACCGGCATCATCCTCGGCTCGATGATGGGAATATACGTAATCGGCCTATTGCTCTCGGCGGCGCAGGTCTACCTGATGACGAGAATCGGGTCGTCCTCCCTGATGAGGCTTCGCAACGACATGTTCGACCGCCTTCAAAAGCTTCCGGTCCGCTATTTCGACCAGACGGCCCATGGGGACATCATGTCTCGCTTCACCAACGACGTCGACGCCCTGGCCCAGCTCTTCAACACCGGCATCATGGAGATATTCACATCCATCGTCATGGTGGTCGGGGTCGTCATCTTCATCTTCCTCGTCAACTGGTTCCTGGCCCTCATCGTCTGCCTCATGGAGGCGATAGCCGTCATCATCGTGAGTTTCAACGTCCACCGTTCCGTCGGAGCCTTCTCCGAAACGCAGGTATCGATGGGCGAATTCAACGGCATCGCCGAAGAGGTGCTTTCCGGCCTCAAGGTCGTCAAGTGCTTCAACAAAGAAGAGGACATGGCGCGCTTATTCAAGTCGATCGACTACCGCCACACGCTCCACAACCGCCGTTCGGTCTTCCTTTCCTCGAGCAATATCCCGATCGTCAACAACATAAACAACATGACGACCGCCATCGTCGTCATCATCGGGGCCGTCCTCGTCGTAAGCGGGGCCGACTGGGGTTTTGCCGTCACGGCCGGAACCTTGATTTCGTACGTAACCTTCCTCCGGATGCTGGCCCGTCCTTTCAACTCCATCTCCAACCTTTTGACTGCCATTCAGGCGTCCTTGGCCGGGGCCGAGCGAATCTTCCAAATGGTCGACCAAGAGCCAGAGCCTTCTCTCCACGAAGCCAAATGGAAATCATTCAAGGGCGAAGACGGGAATTTCTATTGGACGGACGGGAAGACCACGAAGCCCGTTCGCGGCGAAGTCGAGATGAACCACGTCAACTTCTCCTATGTGAGAGGGCAAAGGATTCTGGACGACATCACGATGTATGCCCATCCGGGGCAGAAGATCGCCCTCGTCGGTTCCACCGGGGCGGGAAAGACGACGATCACCAATCTGCTTACAAGGTTCTACGACATCGATTCGGGCGAGATATTGATCGACGGGATCAATCTCAAGGACATCGATCGCGTCTCGATGAGGCGGTCGATGACCCTCGTCCTCCAAGATACGCATCTATTCTCGGGCACGGTCTACGATAACATCCGCTTCGGACATCTTAAGGCCACCGACGAAGAGTGCGAGAAAGCAGCCGAAATCGCATGTGCCGATAGTTTCATCAAGAAGCTCAAGAAGGGCTACAACACCTTCATCGATGCCCAGAATGCTTCGCTTTCCCAAGGGCAGAGGCAGCTTCTTTCCATCGCCCGTTGCGCCGTGTCGAATCCGCCGATTCTCATCCTCGACGAGGCTACTAGCTCGATCGACACGAGAACCGAGCGCCTCATCGCGAGGGGAATGGACAACATCATGAAGGGCAAGACCACCTTCGTCATCGCCCACCGCCTATCGACGATCCGCTATGCCGACTGCATCATGGTCATGGACCACGGAAGGATCATCGAGCGCGGCTCGCACGACGAACTCATCGCCAAGAAGGGTCGTTACTACGAACTCTGGACCGGCAAGGCCGAGCTCGACTAAACATCATGCAAAAAGGGACGGCTTCCTCCGTCCCTTTTTTAAAACCATCCGCAAATCCCCTAGCAAAGTTCGATTGCTTTAGCCCTTCTTGGGCGGATTTTCATTTCCTTTCCTTGCTTCCTTTCTTTTGAGGGCGTGGTAGGACGCAACGAGCATCCGACCCTTTCCGGAGCAATCGCAGCTGCTTCGCAAATCGCCGCGTTTCCGCCTTCGCAAATGGAGGACGAAGAGAAGCAAGAAGTAGGAAATAAGGAGAGCGAACGTCAGATAGTAAGCCCAGTGCATCTTTACGCTCTTTCTTTCTCCGAGGCGCTTTTCCTTCGGTCATAGAAGAAGGCCCCGGCAAACGCAGCAGCGAGAAGCGCGACCACGATCGCGATCGTCCATGGCCAGTCGATCATGAGATAGAAGGCGGTTCCGCCTAAGTAGGAGACGAGAAGCCAGAAGAGGAGGGTCGGCCCAATCTTGCCGCTGGGAAGCTCAGACCGGGCGGTTGCCACCGCGGCGAAGCAGGGAACCGTGAGGACGTTGAACATGATGAAGGCGAATAAGGCTCCCGAACTCACGACTCCGCCGCTAAGGGTAATGGCCTCCACGACGGCGCCTACCGCCTCGGCATCGCTTCCGCCGAACTCTTCGATTTGGAGGATGGCCGCCCCGAGGTAGGCCATCGTCATGATGACGTTCTCCTTGGCGATGAGACCCGTGATGGCCGTGACGGCAAACGCCCAGCCCCAGGCCGTACCGAGCTGGGAGCCGAAGCCAAGCGGGGTGAAGAGAGGCTGAATGAGGCGCCCGATGTCGCTAAGGATCGACACATTGATTTGATTGTTCTCCAAATAGGTGTAATCCCAGCTGAAGTGCGATAGGACCCAAATGGCGATGGTCGTGAGGAAAATGATGGTGAAGGCCTTTTTGAAGAAGTGCTTGGCCTTGTCATAGATATGGATGGCAAGGGCGCGCGGCTGGGGCAAGTGATAGGAAGGAAGCTCCATGACAAAGGGCGGGACCGCCTCCCTTTGGGTCGTAAGGTGCATGAGGACGACGCTTATGATGGCGACAAGGATGCCTAAGAGGTAGACCGAAAGCGCAACGAGGTCGGAGGCCGCCCACCCGAAATCGGCCGACAAGGTGCCGGCAACGGCCGAGAGAATCGGAGCTTTGGCCATGCAAGAGAAGAAAGGTATCACCCGGATGGTCTTGATCCTTTCTTTGTCTCCGTTGAGGGTACGCGTATTCATGATCGCCGGCACCGAGCACCCAAAGCCCATTATCATCGGGAGAAGCGAGCGTCCGGATAGGCCGAAGCGCCTGAAGATGCGATCGAATATGAAGGCGACGCGGGCCATGTAGCCGCTGTCTTCGAGAATCGAGAAAAAGAAGAATAGGAAGAGGATTTGCGGGAGGAATCCGATTACGGCGAATAGGCCGCCGAGAATTCCGTCGCAGATGAATCCACGTAGCGGGACAAGCGAGGGATCGCTTATCCAATTTCCGACGACTTCTGTAAGACCACCGGTCAGGCAGTTGACGAAATTGGCCATGATGACGCCTGGCGACATGATGGCGCCATCAGCATAGAAGAGTCCTTCCCACATCGTGCCTTCGGCAAAGGTCCCCTGAATGGCGCCCGTGTAGGAAAGGTAGAGGAAGTCTTCCGAGAAGACGATGTGGAACACGATGAAGAGAATGGCCACGAAAATCGGGATTCCAGCCCAGCGGTTGGTCAAAACGCGGTCGACTTTATCGGAAAACGACAGTTTCTCGCGTTCGCTCTCCCTTTTTCCTTCGAGGCAGGGAGAACATTCCCTCTCGATGAATTTGTAGCGCTCATCCGCGATCCAGGTTTCATAGTCGATTCCGCTTCCCTCGACGAGCTTCTCGACTTTTTCACATAGGTGCGGATTGGCCTTCTTCTCGAGCTCGTCCCTCTCGAGGGCTTTGATGGAATGGAATAGAGGGGACGAAACCTCGCTCTCGTCCGATGAGTAGATTGAGAGGGCCTCCTTCAATTCATCGCTTGAGGGAAGGACGCTCGATCCCTTTCTTTTCTCCTTGGCCGCTTCCTTAGCGGCAGCCATCAATTCGTCGAGGCCCTCTCCTTTAAGAGCCGAAATGGCGACTACCCTTGCGCCGAGCACCTTGCTAAGACGCGACGCATCGATGGCCTTTCCTTCTTTTTTCAGGGCATCCGTCATGTTTAGCGCGATTACGACGGGAACGTCCGTTTCGAGAACCTGGGTCGTGAGATAAAGGTTTCGCTCCAGGTTGGTGCAGTCGACGACGTCGATGACGACATCGGGACGGGAATCGATTATGTAGCTACGGGCAATCTCTTCCTCGGGGCTATAAGGCGACAGGGAATAAATGCCAGGGAGATCGACGATTTCCGCGCTTCCCCCTTTTTTGAAACGGAACTCCCCGCTTCTTTTTTCAACCGTCACTCCCGGCCAATTGCCAACGTAGGCAGTCGCTCCGGTGAGTGAATTGAAAAGGGTCGTCTTCCCGCTATTGGGATTGCCGAGAAGAGCAGCCGTGAATTCGCTTTTTTCTTTCTTCATATTCCTTTGCCCCACTTCAACGCTTCACGACGGAAACCGCTTTGGCCTCCGTCTTCCTAAGCGTCAATTCGTAACCGCGGAGAGTGATTTCGATAGGATCCCCGAGAGGGGCCTTCTTGCGAAGGTAAATCTCCGCTCCGGGGGTAATTCCCATGTCGAGAAGCCGTCGGCGCACTCTGCCTTCCCCTTCGATTTTCTCGACGAAGGCGGTCTCTCCCACCTTCAACTCATCCAAATGCATACAAAATCCTTTCAGCTGACCGCTATCATCGAAATCACGTCCCGAGAAAGAGCAAGGCGACTTCCCTTTATTTCGATGAGGGCGCCTCCTCTGCTTCGGCTTAGAACGGTTATCGAAGCGCCAAGGACGATTCCGAGGGAGACGAGGTGCTTTTGAAGCTTCGCCTCGCCGGAAACTCGCCTGACGACAAGCGGCACATTGATCGGAGCAATGGACAATGGCATGGTTGCCTCCTTAGTTAGTCTTGGCTAACACGGTTGTATGGTAGTCCCGGGCCATTGTTGGGTCAATACTAAAGTTGCATATGGTTAACTATTCTGTATTGATTAACCCCGGTATAGACATTGGCTATAATTCGCTTGAGTATGGAATTAGACAAAGACATCCATGAGTCGGGCGAGGACTACCTCGAGCGGATACTGATGCTCGAAGAAGAAAAAGGGCCCGGCAAAGTCCACGCCATCGACATCGCAAATTCACTTCATTACAGCAAACCATCGATTTCGAAGGCAATCAAAAAGCTTACCGGCCTCGGCTATCTTTCCGTCAATCGCCACGAGGAAATCGTCCTTACCGATTTGGGGCGAAGCATCGCTGAAAAAACATACGAAAGGCACCGCTTCCTCGGAGAATGGCTGATGAGCCTCGGGGTAAGCAAGGAACAGGCATACAAGGATGCCTGCAAGATGGAGCACGATCTGAGCGACGAAACCTATGCCGTCCTCAAGAAAGTCGCCCAGAAGGGAGACTGACAATGCGTTTGGTCGCTTGGAACGTCAATGGGCTGCGCGCCGCTATCGGCAAGGGCTTTTTCGAGAGCGTGGCCGCCCTTTCCCCCGACATTCTCTTCGTTGGGGAAACGAAATGGACCGACAACGGAAAGAACGTCTTTCCGCTTCCGCCCGAAGGATATGAAGAAGTCCATACCTCAAGCAAACTCCGCAAGGGCTACAGCGGCACCATGGCCTATTTCCGCAAGGAGCCGCTATCCATCCATTACGGGCTCCAAAACGGGGAGTACGACGAAGAAGGCCGGCTAATCACTCTCGAGTACCCGTCGTTCTATTTCGTCGGGGCCTATGTCCCCAACTCGGGCGAAGGGCTAAAGCGTCTCCCTTTCCGAATGGAATATGAGGACCGCCTAAGGGAATATCTTCTTATGCTCGACCGCCAGAAACCGGTCATCTATGCCGGCGACCTCAATGTCGCCCACGAACGGATCGACATCAAAAACCCGGATGCCAATGTCAAGAATGCCGGCTTCACGCCAGAAGAGCGCTCGAAGATGAACGAACTGTTGGCCGCCGGTTTTGCCGATAGCTTCCGCGAACTGCATCCGAACGACATCGCCTACTCTTGGTGGTCGTATCGCTTCCATGCCCGGGAAAACAACGCTGGTTGGCGAATCGACTATTTCCTCGTATCGAGGCGTATCCTTCCTTTGGTCAAGGCCTCGGAAATTCATTCCGAAATATTCGGAAGCGACCACTGCCCCGTTCTGCTCGATATTGATATTTAAGAAATGAGAGCGGCTTTGCGAAGGTTTTTCCGATTCGAGGAAAGGAAAACCGATTTCCGAAACGAAATCCTCGGCGGCGTTCTAACCTTTTTCGCAACCCTCTACATACTCCCGGTCGAAAGCTCGATGCTCGAAGGGATCGGAGCCGACCCATCAGGGGTGTTTTTCGCGACGGCTCTCTCGACCTTCCTCGTTTCCCTCCTGATGGGGCTATTTGCCAACTACCCGCTTGTCCTTTCCTCGGGGATGGGGCTCAATGCCTACTTCGCCTACACGATCGTCGACCGCAGCGGCCTCTCATTAGCCGAAGGAAGCATCCTCATCGTCATCGCCGGGCTCGTCTACCTTTTCTTGACCATGACGCCCATAAGGAAAGTCCTGGTGAAGGCCGTTCCCTCGGGCCTTCGGGCAGCCATCACGGTTGGCCTCGGAGGCTTTGTTCTCTTTGTCGGCCTTGCCAATGCCAAGATCGTCGTAAGCGATCCATCCACTCTCCTTGCCATCGGGGATTTTTCTTCCCCCGCCGTGATGCTAGCGTCGTTCGGCATCCTCTTGGCCCTCGGCCTTTCTTCCTTCAAGAAGGTCCCGGTCATACAGAAATTCGCCCTCCCCATTGCCCTTTTCGCAACGGCTGCCATCGGGGTGACGGCCTCCTCGATCCTTTTGGCTACCGGGCAGGATAGCTTCGATCTCCCCCTTGCCCCCTGGCTAGATCCTTCCCTTTCCTGGGGAGTCGCCGGTTTCGATTCCGTTTTCTTCTTCGGCGCTTTCAAGCAGCCGCTCGATTGGGGGTCGGCCTTCGCGAACATCTTCGGAAAGCCGGACAGCTATGTTGCCATCTTCTCCATCGTTTTCCTCGCCCTTTTCAATGCTACCGCCTGCCTTTTCGCGACCGGAAAGGCCGCCGGAATCGTGGAAGTGGGAAATGGCTCGCCTTTCTCCCGGGCCATGATCGTGGACGGCATTGCCCTTCCGCTTGGCGGAATCATGGGCACCACCTCCCTAACTGGCTTTGCCGAGTCGACGGTCGGCATTTCCTTCGGGGCCCGAACCGGCCTATCAACCATCGTCGTCGGGCTTCTCTTTCTCTTGGCCGGCTTCCTATTTCCCGTCTTCTCGGTCTTCTCCTACAACTCCGTCAATGCAGTCGCCCTTGTCTACGTCGGGCTCTTTATCATGGCCGGATCGATCAAGGAAGTGGCCAAGGAAGGGGGATCGTCGCTCATGGCCTCCCTCTTCACCCTCATGGGGATGGTACTTACCTATTCCCTTTCCAACGGAATGGCCATCGGCATCGTCTCATACGTCGTGATGCAGCTTTTCGAAGGCAATGCGAAAAGAATCGGCTGGCCGCTTTACCTTCTCTTTTTCCTCTTTGTCGTTTCCTTTGCGTTAACGGCCGTCTTTTAGTCCCAATGCCTCGATGATCCTAGATGGGAGCGAAAGCTCGGCGCGTAGATAATCGACGGTTCGGCGATCGATTTTCCTAGCAAGCGAAAGATTGAGCCCGGAATCGTAGTGGTCGAGAAGGCAGTGCACCGAGCGGCCCTCCACCAGCAAGGAAAAATACCCGCCGTATTCGTCTTCCAAAAGAAGAAGGCGGCTCATGAAAGACGGCGTCAAAAAAGAATAGGCATCTTCATTGCTCCCGCCGCTATAGGAGGCGCGAAAGCACTCGTTGAAGCGCGTCGATTCGCCCCTAAACTCCACCCAGTGGCCAAATGGCCGCCGAACGGCTCGGAGCCACCTCCGGTCGCGTATGTGAACCGCGAGCGGAAATTCCTCTTGAGCCTTGAAAAGGAAGTAGCGACCGACCAGGTCCTTTCCAGGCTGACGTCTGGATTTGATGGGCCGCCCATCGAGCGTTTCCTCCTCGATCGAGAGGGCTCCCCTCTCCTTGAACGAAAGGCCGTTGGCGAGAAAAGGAAAGGAATAAAAGGACACATTGCCCTTTTTGCCGCGCAAATAAGGGCCGGCTTCCGCATCGGGCATTTTCCCGCTTGTGCGACGCCCCTCCGCGTTGGCATCGATGATGTCCTTCCCTGCCATTCGATAGGCGCACTCAAGTTCGTCGTAGAGCCCTTTCGATGCCTCCGCCTCGAATAGTTCAAAGAAGTCCTCCCGATGCTTTGAAGGGATGGAAGCCGCCTTGAGGACCGTAATCATCGTCAAGAGAAGAAAGGAGGCAATCGAGACGGCGAGCAAGGTGAACCTTGCCCAAGAGGGCGTAAACTCAACGATTAGGCAGACGACCATGCCGGCGAATCCTCCGGCCCCGAAAAGCGAGGCAAGGACAATCAAAACGATCAGCTTCGCAAGCCTGATTTTCCTTTCCTTCTCGATGTAGGCGAGCCTCTCCTCGAAAGGGGAAGCGGCATTCGGTTTCCTTGCCATGGATTTATTCTATGTTATGGGAATAGGCGAAGCCACCGCCGCGAAATAGAAAAAAACCGAAGGCTAGCCTTCGGCATTTGTCGCTGGCGGAGGCGTCGGGATTTGAACCCGAGCACCGGTAACCCGGTCTAACGGTTTAGCAAACCGTCCCCTTCGGCCTCTTGGGTACGCCTCCGTGCCGGTTAAATATACACCTAAGAGACCGTTTAGGGAATAAAAAAGAAAGAAGGCTCAATCCTTCGATGGGCCCTTGTCTTTGTTTTCCTTTTCGAGCCTCGCGGCCATTGCGAGCGATAGCATGTGCTCCCGCGCGGCAATCGCGCAGGCGTCCATGAGCCGGATTCCCTTTATCCGCTTTTGGAACTTGAAGAGGAGGATGAAGCTGACGGCAAGGCTCAAAACCACGAGAAGAAGGCCAATCATGCCTATGTAGGATGTCTCCCCACCGAGAAAAAAGATGGAAAGGACGATGCCGGCAATGAGGAGGGCGAGGGAAAAGACCTCGAAAAAGAAATAGCGCGGCATTTTCTTCATGAGGAACTCGTCGCACCATTCATGGAAGAGGAGGTCGAATTCTTTTTCCTTTTCGGCCATAAACTGATCGACCGGCCCTCCTTCGCGGACGAAAGTATATTCGAAAGTCTTCCAAAGGAAGCGCTTTTGCCAGGCTTTTTGCTTTTAACTCGGTAGCCGAAGGCCGAGAGCTCCCCAACGAGGAGAGATTCGTCGCCCTTCAATAGACGGATCGTTTTTTCTTGCGCTTTGTCCATGTATGTCTTTTCTTCCACGTTGTTATATTACGCGCATTTGCGCGATAATCGGGGGCGATGCCATACTTCGTCCAAATCGATCTCGTCGGGCCTTCCATTTACGAAGGCGATCTCGATCCCGTCCATTTCGTCTATGCCTACGACATCGAGAACGCAAAATGCGTCCTCAGGAAGAAGCGCTTCCTCCATAAGGAAGACCGTTTCGCGAGCTTTCTGCTCGACGAGAGAGGGCAAGAGGAATTCCTTTCCCTTGCTAGAGACGGATTCGAGGAAGTTTCGAAGCTCGTCATGGCTGGACGCGTCGGCAGCGAGGCCCAGGGCTTCCGCCACGCCCAGATCCAGTTCATGGACCTTCCGGCCTTTCGCCTTCCCGATTATCTATTCAATCCGCCGGGAAACGACTTGAGCGACCGCTACGAGGACTACCCGGATCGGGATGCCAAGGCGGTATATTCGTACTTCGTGAAAATCGCCCGCTTCCTAGCAAAGAAAACGGGGGAAGGGCTTCCGCTCGTCCCCATTCCCCAGAAGAAGGAAGGCAATTACAGCTTCTGAAGGTCGATTTCGTAAGCCCCGTCGATCGTCTCGACGCGGGCTTTTTTGTAAATGGGGTAGCCGTCGTGCAGCTTCTTGATCGATAGCTTCCCGTCGTTGTTCTGGATTTCGAGAAGGGTGTATTCCCCGCTTTTGTAAGCAAGCCCTTCTCCCGCATCGACATAGTGATAATGCTTTCCCTTGCCCGGATAGGCCTTGAGGACGATCGTCTCCGGGTTCTTGGAAAGATCGAAATAGCCCTCTTCGAAAAGCGGCATGACGGATCCTTCCTTGACATAGATGGGTGGGATTCCCTCCTTCTTCCCTTTGGCGATGATCCAGTTTCCGCCTTCGATCGGAGTCCCGAACTCGAAGGGGAACCAGCGGGTTCCCTTTGGCAGATAGACGGAGCGGACATCCGGTCCCGGGTTCAGGAACGGAGCGATGAGCGTCTCTTTCCCAAGAAGGATTTCGTCGGAAACATCCTTCGTCTCGGGATCTTCGAAAAACTCGAAGAAGAGCGGCCTGACGATCGGAGCGCCGGCAATCGAGGCGACGAAGCACCAATCGTAAAGGAAGGGAACGAGGCGATAGCGAAGCTCGGCAGCCGAGCGATAGGCCTCGACCGTCCGTTCATCGAAGAAATAGGGCTCCTGCCTTCTCGTGTTGATGGCCGAGTGGTTGCGGAAGAGCGGCATGGCAACGGCAAAGGCAGCCCACTTCCTTATGAGTTCGGGGGTCGCATCGCCCGAAAAGCCCCCGACGTCGCTTCCGACGAAGGGGAAGAGGCTGATGCCGAGGTTGGCTATTTGCGAAGGAAGAAGCCGTAGCGAATCGAAGTTGCTATGGTTGTCGCCCGTCCAGCCTACGCAATAGCGCTGGCTGCCCATGAAAGCGGCTCGGGTCACGATGAAGGGACGCTTTCCCTTTTTCTCGACGGCCGCGGCCGTGGCCTTGGCCATGAAAAAGCCGTAGAGGTTGTGCATTTCATCGTGCTTCACCCCGGCAAAGTCCACCTCGGCCGGCAGCTCGCCCCGGAAAGAAGCGGGCTCATTCATGTCGTTCCAGAAGCCGGAAACCCCAAGCTCGAGGAAAGAGGCAACCTCCTTTCCCCACATCTCGGCGCACTTCGGGTCGTTGAAGGCAGGATAGACGGCTTCGCCCGGCCACACCTCATTTACATAGGTCTTGCCGTCCAGAGTCGCGACAAGACCGTCTTTGACGAGTTCCTCGTAAACCCGGTATCCCTTATCGAGTTTGACTCCCGGATCGACGATGGTAATGGCCTTTATTCCTTCCTTCGATAGCTTTTCGAGGAAGGCGGCGGGGTCCGGGAACCTTTCCGGGTCGAAGGTGAAGACCCGATAGCCGTCCATGTAGTCGATGTCGAGATAGACGGCACTTAGGGGGATGCCGGCTTTCTTATAGCCGTCGACGACGGAAAGCACCTCGCCCTCGTCTTTGTAGCCCCACCGCGTCTGCTGGACGCCGAGGGCGTAACGCGGGGGCATGGCCATCCTCCCAAGGAAGCTGGAAACCCGAATGAGCAGTTCCCTCGGGTCCTCGGCAAAGGAAAAGTAGAGATCGAGCGGTCCCTTCGAAACGGCGATCTTGAACGAGCCTTCCTCGACCGCGCAGTCGAAAAGGCTCCGATAAGTGCTGTCCAAGTAGACGGCAAGGTATCCTCCGAAAATCGAAATTAGCAAAAAGGGAAAGGATTTGTAGAGGCTTTTCTTGTTTTCGTTATGGTCGGACGGATCGTCGGTGTTGTAGCAGACAAACTCGTATCCCCTTCTCGAAAGGGGACCTACGTGGTCGCCAAGGCCATAGAACTCGGCATCCTTGGGAAGGGAAAAGGAAATGAGACGTTCGTAAGTGAAGCCGTCGTCGAGCCTGATGCCGTTCCCGCTTCCTTCCTTCGTAAGGCCGTGCTCGCGGTCGATTATCTTGTCCTTGACGTAGGTGCGGAGCGGATCGTAGGCAAAAGGCACCTCGAAAAAGGCCTTGTCCCCGTTTTTCTCAATCGAGAAGCGGCCGTTCCCATCGAGGCGATAGACGAGGCTCCCAAGCGAAACCTCGCCCTTTTCAAGAGGTAGGCCCAGTGCCTTCGGCGGCGTCTCGAGAGCCAAGGAGCGATGCTCGAGCCTTTCCGAAAGGCGGACGATCCCGCCTTCATCTTCGACCAAAAAGAGCGAATCGTGGAGCAATTTGTTCATTTATTGTTTCCCTTCCTCTCCGGTTGTCGCTTCCCCGCCCTCGAGGACGACGTAGCCGTCTTCGTCCATCTTGATTCCCCAGTGGTTCATGAGGGCGCACTTGAGGGCAAGGAGAAGATGATCGTTGTTCTTCTTGCGGAAAGCCGAGGACGAAAGGCGCTCCAAGGCCAGCTTCACAAGGTCTTCGCGGAAAAGCCGCCCCTCGACGAGGAGGATGTCGCGGAAGAGATTCGAAAGCTCGATAAAGCCAATTTCCTCGATTGACCGCCCGGCCTTCGCGACCTCCAGCCGATAGAAGCGATAGGCCCGGGGATCGCTACCGGATGGATAGTAGAAGGTTTCCTCGTTCGGGAAGGATTCCCTCGCCGGGGAAATCTTCTCGATGGCCATCCCTAGATAGCTGCGGAACTTGCTGGTCATCGACTTGAGAGCGAAGGCCTCCTTCACCCTCTTTTCCAATAGGGAATGGGCGATCGGGGCCTCGGTGGCAATGGCCTTTTGGGCAAAGAGGAGGACCTTTTCCTCGTCGCTTTCGCCCGCAAGCGAAAGATCGACCTTGCGATAAGGGGTCTGATTGGGCTCCAAGTTGATGGCCTTCCTTTCGTAAGAAGGCAAAGTGAGTCCTTTCTTTTCGCCTTCGGAGGCAGGAATCGGAGCGTTGATGAGATTGACGATTTCCTTCACCACCTCATCGGGCCGATCGAAATACTCGATGCAATAGAAGCGGACGAAGCGCCATCCGAGCCTCGAAAGGATCGAGGGCTGGACGAGATTGCGGTCTTCGCACGTCGGGGCCGAAAGGTAGCTTGCCCCGTCGAGAAGGACGCCGAGGACGTACTCCCCGTTTTTCCCCTTGACCGCGACATCGACCCGGAAGAGGCTCGTTCCGATGTCGAGATCGACTTCGTAGCCGAGTTTCCGGAGATCGTTAGCCAAAGAGGAAGCCACTTTGCCCACGTTCTCGTAGCGAACGGAGCCGGCGACCTTGTAGAGGGCCTTTTCTCCGTCTCGGGCGAAGAAAAGGAAATCGCGAAGGTAACGGGCCCCGGCGTTCTTGGCCCGTTCGGCCCGGATGTCCTCGGGGTCGAAGGAGGAAAAGACGACCATTTCCTCGCGAGCCCGCGTGATGGCGACGTTGAGCCGCCGCTCGCCCTTTTCCCGCGAAAGGGGACCGAAATTGATGGAAAGCGACCCTCCCTTGGTCGGGCCGTAGGTCGTCGAGAAAAGGATGACGTCCCTTTCGTCGCCTTGGACGTTCTCGAGGTTCTTGACGAAGATCGGCTCCCGCCCTTCTTCGTAAAGGAAGGCCGACGGGCATTTTCTTTCGAGGAGGTCGAGGATGAGGTTCTGCTGTGCTTCGTTGAAAGTCACGATGCCGATGGACCGCTTCTTTTCGAGCGGGTCGGAAAGCCGGCGGACGACTTCCTCGACGAGGGCGGCGGCCTCGGGCCGATTGATGCCGCGTCCCACTTGGTATTCGCCCTTCACCCGGACGAAGGAGACGCCGGTTCCCTTTTTCATCGGCGAGGGGAAGGTATAGAGGGAGTTTCCGTAGAAACGCTCGTTGGAGAAGGCAATTAGGTTCTCGTTCCGCGAACGGTAATGGAAATTGAGCCGATTGCGCGGATAGCCCATCACGATGACATCGTCGAGGAGGGATTCAAGATCCTCGTCGAGGGACAGGAAGCTGTCGATTCCTTCCTCGACGCCGGTAACGGTCGCCTTGAAGAAATCGGTCGGCGGCATCTGCATCTGGTCGCCGGCCACGACGATCTGCTCGGCATGGGAAATGGCCCCGATGGCTTCGCTCGTCGGGATCTGCGAGGCTTCGTCGAAGATGACGACGTCGAAGCGGTCTTCCTTCCTCAGGAATTGGGCAACCGAGAGCGGCGACATGAGATAGCACGGGCAAAGGGTCGAAACGAGCCCACCGAATTCCTTCAAGAGATTCCGTAGCGAGACTCCCCTGCCGTTATTGGCAATGAGCTTTCTCATCCGATAGAGGTCGCTCGAGGCGGCGCTGCCGGCTTCGGGTGAGGGATAGCGCGAGGTGATGGCGGCCGCGCATTCGGCGATCGAGGCTTCCTGGTAGGATTTGAGAGCCGAGGCATAGTCGACGAGAAGCCGCTCAACCTCGTCATGGGAAAGGGTCGAGACGCCTTTGGCGCTCGCCTCCTCGCTCGCGACGAGAAGGGCCAGGCCGTTTTTGTAGGCGCCGACGAGCTTGCGGGGAGGGATCTTCCCTTCCTCGAAGAGGCTCACGATTTCGCTTCCGGCCAAAGAAGCGGCCTCCGACTTGGCCTCGAGATAGGCGAAATAGGAAGCCATTTCGCCGCTTGAGGCAAGGCAAGCCGAGACCTTGGCCTTTTCCTTTTTGAAGTACTCGTCTCCGTCTTTGTAAAGATTGAGGTCGAAGGCGTGGTCGGATAGCAGCTCGCCGGATAGGCGCAGATAGTCGCCTAGAAGCGTGGATAGACGGCGGATTGCCTCGCTTGAGAAGGCCCCTGGCATCGCTGCCAGGCGGTTCATGTCCTTCTTCGGGCTCGAGGAAGAGGCAATGAGCTCGCGGACCTTCCCTTTGACCTTAAGCGTGGCTTCGAAGCGCTTCGAAAGCCCTTCTAGGTCGCTAGGATCGATCGGGCCGAGTTTCTCGCGGAGGAAGAAAAGCTCTCCTTCGACGTCGCCTTTCGAGGAAGCGCTGCCCGAGTAGGCATCGAGGAAGGCATCGAGTTCCTTCTTCGATGGCTTCCCGACTCCGAGATAATGGGGCGAGAGGAGGGCGATTAAGCTCTTGCGTGCCTTTCGGGAGGCGAAGAAGCCGCCTTCGCGGTATTCCTTCATGAAGGAAAGGACGGCTTCCCTTTGAAGGGAATAGACATCTTCCTTGAAGCGGGAAAGGATTTTCCTGCGCGCCGCCCCGTAGGCTTCCACGTCTTTGAGGCAAGAACGGATCCGGCTTTCTTCCCGTTCGTCGCTTTCCTTCGCGCAATAGGACGCGAAAATGCCGCCCGATTGCTCGTCGATTAGCGAAATATCCCGCAAAAGAATGGCGTTTTGCCTGGTTTTTGGGATTCCGTTGAAGCCTAAGAGAGCATTGTGCTCGGCAAGGTAGAGATCCTGGTCGAGATCGACCAGCGGCTTCAGATCCTTGAGAAGGGCATCCCGGGAAAGCTGGCTGTAGGAAGAGCCGACGAAGGGGAGGAACGGGCTCGAAAGGTGCCCCCCTACTTTCTCGTCGGACCGGAATAGTCGCTCAAGGGAAGCGACGGCCTTCTCGTAGAGGCCGCGGTCAAGCCGCCGCGCCCGGTCGATCGGGAAGCGGAAGAGGCCTTTCGAATCGATCGTATCGAGGTAAACGTCGATGGCTTCCGATACCGAGAAGAGGAAAGAGGAAGGCCCATGGAGGCTTTCGAGGAGCGAATTCAGCTCCCTCGTCTTTTCCTTGAGGGAAGCGGCCGCCTCATCGAACTTGCTCGAGGAGGATAGCTGCCCGAGCCCGATCAGTTCGCCAAGCGCCTTCAGCACGTCGCCTTTCGCCGTTCGCGACGAGGAAAGAAAGAGGGCAAACCGTCCAAGGGAAATCTCGTCGAGGCGGCGCTTGACCACTTCGAGGGCGACTTCCTTCTCGGCAACGAAAAGGACGCGCTTTCCCTTTGCAAGGAAGGCGACGATCATGTTCGCGATCGTCTGGCTTTTGCCGGTTCCGGGCGGCCCATCCATCACGAAGCTAGCCCCCTTGAGGGCATCGTCGATGGCCTTTATCTGGGAAGAGTCGGCCGGGAGGGGGAGCGGAAGAAGCTCTTCCTTCTCGTCGAGTTCCTTGCTCGAAAGGAGACCGCTCGGCTCGGAAAAGGAAATCTTGCCGCTTACCATCGAAGCGATGTGCGGATTGGCCAATAGATCCTCTTTCCTCCGCCGCAAATCGTCCCACATGACGAAGTGGGCGAAAGAGAAAAGGCCAATCGTCGAGGCATTTTCAATGAGGGCAAAGCCTTTCTTCGAGGCGATTTTGCCCCTTATGTAGTTGTATATGAGTCGAAGGTCGACCTGTCCGTCCTTCTTCCTGATAGTTCCCTCTATCGGCGTAAGGTCGATTCCATATGCCTGGTTGAGATACTCGAAGAGCGTGGTGTTAACCGTTATCTCGTCGTATTCGTATTCAAAGGAAAAATGCGCCCCGCCCTTGCGGAGGGGGATTTTGATCGGGAGAAGGAGAATCGGGGCGTACATCGCCCCCTTCATCTTCTCGGCTGCCTTCTCGTTATCGAAATAGCGAAGGAGACCGACGGTAAGGAAAAGGGGATTGCTGCCGCTTTCCTCGAGGGCGGTATTGCTCCTTCTCGAAAGCGATTTGATCACGTCGTCGGTGGCTTCCGCTCCCGATAGGAGGAACGGGACGATGCCTTTCTCATAGCTTTCCTTGGCGATTTTGCCGAAATAGGACGACGGGAAGTCAAGCAGGTGCTCGCCCTTCCTTTCCTTCGTCACGAAGCTTTCATAAGGGGCGACGACGAGCTTCCGGTTGCCTTTGAGCAGGTCGAGGAAAGCCTCCGCCTCGCTTACGAGGAGCTGGGGCGTGTTCCGTCCGGGGCGAAGGTTGATCAAGCGGTTCTTCAAGTTGAGGTCGAGAAGCTTGTCGAGCCAATGGTCGTAGCGGTTTTTGTCCCCGCGGTCCTCGCTATCTATGTAGCGATGGCTGTTCTCGTCGATGGTCGCCATCTTCCCGGAGCTCTCGCTTTCGAATGAAGGGAAGCTTAGCGTCCCCTTCGCATCGGGCGTCGGAAGGGGAACGATATGTTCCTTCCTCGCGGCGAAGACATCGATCGACCCGACGAAGAGGCGGCCTTCCTCGAGATCCTTATAGGCCTTTTCGCGGGCCTCCTGGGGAGCGAGGCCGCTCGATGGATCGATGACGAGGAGCCGGTCATAACCCTTGGAGGCCATGACGAGAAGCCCTGCCGCATTGTCCTGATAGGCGCTTTGGAACGATTCCTCGTCGAGCCAGACGCCCACCGCCGCCCCTCCCTCGTAAAGGATGATCGAGGGATGGAGCCCGGCCTTCTCGACGAGCGAAGCATAGACGAGGGCGATGTCGAGGCTCGTTCCTTTCTTGTCAAGCAAGGTCGATCCGGGAAGCGACACGCGCTCGAGGGCCCTGCCTTTCCCGCTTGGGAGGCGGAGAAGCTCGATCTTTTCCTCGAGCAAGGACTCGTATAGGGCTTCGGAGACGAGCAATACGTCGTTCGGGTCGCGTTCGAGATAGCCTTCGAAGGAGGCCTTCCTTTCCCGACCTAGCTTCTTGGCCCTTTCGAAAGCGTTTTCGAGGAGAGCTTCGTCGGGAGTGACGTAGCTAGCGAGAAGGACTTTCTCCGCGCCGGATCCGAGGGCGTGTTCGATCGGCATGGCCTCGATGGTCGCATCGTGGGAGGCTATTGCCGTTTCCCCGCTATAAAGCACGGCCTTAAGCGAAACCTTCCGCGGCTCGGCGAGCCGATAGAGGGCCTCCTCGTCGAGAGAATAGGAGAAGGCGTCGATGATCGCCTTCTCGCCAAGGGAAAGGCGCGAGAGGCGCACGGGCTTGAAAGAAAAGCCGGGCAAGTCGCTTTCGAGGCGGAAGACGAGGTCGCGATAGGTTCCCGGCGTTCGGCTCTCGAGGTATATCCCCTTGAGAAAGGAAAAGGCATTCGGCCGGTTGCCCGGGGAATAGCTCCTGATGGCCTTTTCGGCTTGGAAGGAAGGATAGGAGACGTCCTCGAGGCCGTCGAAGACGAAGGAAAAACGGTTGCCTGGCATACTAACTCGCATTATATCGCGACTGCCGGCTCTTAAATGAGCCAATGCTGTTTTCTTGCCTGTCAATTTAAAAGCCCGTTCGTGTGAACTGAACCCAATTTAGTTCACAGGGCAGAAAAAGCCTCCTAGCGTAAAATATCGTTAGGAGGTTTTTATATGGCCGGCAAAGGGCAGAAATTTAAGAAATACCCTGACGAGATAAAGCTGGAA
>CALWAS010000019.1 GCA_944375905.1 uncultured Bacilli bacterium | reverse complement strand
CGAGCGTGATCCGCGGCGAGAAGAGCTCGATGCTCGCGTCGTCGTAGAGCGGGATGCCGCCGAGGTGGTGCCTGAGGGCGTAGTCCTCCATCTTGTAGAGGAGGTGCGACTGCTCGTCGACCCACTCAGGCTGAGTGTAACCATCGGGACGCTCGGTCCAGTCATAGATACCATTGGCTGGAGTTCCGCTCACGGTCGTTCCTGAGCTTTGGGAATTGCCTCCCGATGAAGACGAACTTGATTCGCCGGCGGTAGGTCCGCAGCTAGCAAGGGCCAGAAGCCCTGCGATGCCAAACAAAGCGAAGAGTTTCTTCATGGTTTCTGTCTCCTTTCCTTTAAACAAATACGCGGGCGCGTATCGACCCGCGAATGGAAGTATCCACCGCTTCCGGATTATGTCAATAATTATTTTCCGAAGTTTTCTCGGCAATCAAAGAACATTCCAAACAACGGTAAGAACAATGGCGACGAGAAGATAGACGCCTGCATTGATCAACCATGGAACAAAATGGACTTTCCTTTCCTTGCGACGCTCGCCCATCCCGATCTTGTAATCGCCTGCCGTCCGGTACTTTCTCTCGGTCGGCTGCGGCTTGAACGAGAGGAAGAGGGCATATCCGGCATATCCGAGGATGTCGAAGGTTCCCTGCCGCGTGGCGAAGCGAAGGCCCACGAAGGCGAGCATCACCGCGGCGTCAATGAAGGAAGCATCGGCGAAAGGACGGATGTCGGAAAGGCGCGAAAAATCACATAACGCCAGCCAAAAAGCGACGAACAAAACAATGCCCAGGACGCTCGAAACTGCCGTTTCAACGTAAAGTCTTGTCGTTTCGTTAGAATTCATCGGTCTATTGTGCGTTTTAATAGTCGAAAACACAAGACTGGCAAAATAGTGATTGAAGTATTTACGGCCTTGTGTATTTTTTAAAACGCGCATTGCGCACCTGTTTTATTAAAAGGAGGTTAGAAAATGCGAAAGAAAACCGTGATCGGTGCTTCCGTGCTTCTGGCTGCCATGGCACTAGCTGCCTGCACCCCGACTGCCACCACCTCGTCGTCTGATACGAGCAGCGCCGGTACCACGTCGGAAAGCACAACCTCGAGTAAACGTCTTGAAGTCGAAATCGTCAACAAAACGATTCCGGCCGGATCGACTTTCTTCGATGGCTGCAAGCCGACCATCATCTACTACGACGGGGACGAACAGACGGACATGACGAACTATTTCAACCAAGTCCGTTACACCATCAACCCGGTTGTTGGGGGAACTCCCGACACGAGCGTCAACTACGATGCGTCCGACGCCCTCCCGACCGGAACCTACCAGGTCACCATTACCGCCAAGTCGCGCCATGCCGATCTCGAAATCACCGTCGAGCCGGGCGACGTAACGACGGCAAGCGAGGGCAACGGCTACAAAACCGTCTATTCGACTGACGAGGACTTCTCGCGCCTTGCCCTAGGCCAGGCCGATTCCTCGCTCGGTACTCTAGGCGTGGGGAACTTCCCGTCCACCGGCACTCCGAAGGTCCTAGTCGTCCCGGTAATCTTCAAGGGGATGGAAACCGCGACCGGCAACAAGGGCGCCTATTCCGATAGCGAAATCGACATCATCCGCCGGGCCTACATCGGCGGCGATTCGAACGCTTCCGACGAAGACAAGACCGCTTGGGAATCCCTCAAGACCTATTACGAGAAATCCAGCTACGGAAAGCTCAGTCTGGATGCCTTCGTAACCGACCAATTCGTCTACGAAAAGAGCGCCAATAGCCTCGATCCGAACAAAGCGGCCGAGACTCAAGACATCGCGAGCGCTGCCTTCAACTGGTTCAAGACGACTTATCCGGAAGAAGCCCAGCACATCAGCGACTATGACGCTAACGGCGACGGCTACGTCGATTCGATCAACCTGATCTACAAAACGACGGCTGAAGTAAACTCGTCGAATCCTTCTGAGCTTTGGTGGAATTTCACCAGCAACATGGGCCTCCCGGCCGGGACTCAGGCGAATCCGACTCTACACCGTTACTTCTGGGCTACCTACGACTTCATCTACAAACCGAGCTACTACCCGACCGATGACTATCCGGTCGATGCCCACGTCCTCGTCCACGAGCACGGGCACGCCATGGGCTTGAGCGACTACTACTCCTACGATACCAACTCCACCGGCGGCAAAGACGAGGCCCCGGCCGGCTGCGCCGACATGATGGACATGAACGTCGGCGACCACAACGCCTACTCGAAGATGCGTTTCAACTGGCTCCGCGACAACGCTGACGACGAAGGCGTCAACCTCATGTACGTCGATGGATCCAACGACGACTTCACCATTACCCTCAACAGCTTCGCCGACGAAGGCGACGTCCTTCTCGTGAGGAACACCACCACCGATCCGTGGAACGGAACCCCCTACGACGAGTACCTTCTCTTCACCTACTACACCCCGACCGGCGTCAACGAGGCCGATAGCCACGGCTATGCCGAATGGATGCAGTACAACGAGGCGACCGGTACGACCGGAGCCGGAAACGGCGGGCCGTACAGGCATGCCGGCGTCCAGGTGTTCCACGTCGACGCGAGGACCGCGGTCGAACACGCCGATCTCAAGGCCAACGGAACCATCGACGAATCAACCGCCACCTACGAGTACACCGATGAAGTGCCGACCAAGGCAACCACCGTCAATGGCAAGTACACGTCCGCTGCCACGTTCATTACCGACAACACCCCGTCCCGTTCGAGCAAAATCGTCGACGGCAAACTAGTCGGCGGCGGCGATGCCGAGATCGAGGCCATCCTCTCCTCGGGCGACGACGGCTTCCGTTCGTCCTCCTATGCCAACCTCATGGGCATTCAATCGAACCTCTTCGGAACCGAGGAATATGCCAATGAAAAGGAATTCGATTCCAAGGAAATGTACGGCGGCTACACCTACTCCAACTTCATGGCTTGGCGCTACTTTGAGAACGAACTCGTCTGGAACGATGGCTCAACCCTCAACTGGACGATCTCGGTCGAGAGCCAAACCGACACGTCCGCTACGCTCCATCTCGTCAATAACGATGCAATCGGCAAGTAACGATTTACATCGCGTTTGACAATCGTATACTTAGCGAACAACAAGAAAGGAACCTTAAATCCATGAAAAAGAAATTCACTCTTGGATTGGCACTAGCAGCGGTGCTTAGCACGGGTCTCGTGCTCGGCGCCTGCGCTCCTACCGGGACGAGCACCGATTCATCGTCGACGTCTACCTCGGAGCAGCAAGGCTACACCGCGACTAGGGTCAACATCGCGATGAACCTGCCGACGCAGGTCGTCATCGGCTCCACCGTCGACTTCGACGAGTACATCACCGTGGCGGCCCCGGAAAACGGGACGTTCGGCCTCAACGTGACGACCGGAAACGGCACCGTCGACGGCCACAAAGTGACCGTAACCGGCAGCGGGACCCTCACGGTCCAGATCGTCGGCGCCAACGACTCCATCATCCGCGCCCTTGACTTCGACACGGTCTCCGAAAGCGCGAACGAGGTCATCAACTTCGTGACCTCGCTCAGCAACGACTACCTCCTGGTACTCAACAGCGGCATCCCGTCCAGCATGCAGGAAGGAGCCTATGTCTCGGGCGAAATCTACCACCGTCCGCAGTACTTCGCCTACCTTGCCGGCTACGTGCTTGCCTCCCAAGAGGAGAGCGTCGTCTCGGCCGTCTACATGGGCGTGCTCGACACGAACGCCGGGCGTTCCTACAACTTCTCCTACTATGAAGGATGGAATGCCACCCTCGGGGCGGGCGGCATGATACAGAGTCTCGACTCGAGGAATACGGCTTACGACAATCTCGAAGTCGAGCCTGGCGCCATCAACAATACCTTCTATCTCTCGCAGCCGCTTTCGATCCGGGCCTCGTCCATCTCCTACGACGAAGCTACCGAGACGGTCTCGATTGACAATACCGCCCTCAACCAGATCATCCAGTGCGGGTACGGCCTCGTCGACCTCAGCATGGAAATTCTCGCCGACTACGGCTACGTCTCCAACACGCTAACGATCGCCAGGGACGAGGAAACCGGCGAGGAAATCGGCCTTCTCATCGACCTGTTGAACGAGGACGCCGAACTCATCTGCGAAATCCTCATCACAAATGACGGGGAGTCGAGCAAGATTGCCCCGGTCGAGGATTACATCGCCTCCAACAAGGAACCGGACCCGATCGAGAACACCGCCTTCGATTCGTTCATCGCCGACGTCCGCACCAACAAGACGCCCTACACCGTCACCAGCAAGACCGGCTACGAGCAAATGAGCCGCACGACCGGGAAGTATTCGGAAATCACCGATGCCAACACGCTCCAAGCCTTTGACAGCATCGGAGCCTCGACCTTCGCCCCCGAAGGAACGACGCACACCTACGTCAACGGCACCACGGTCTATTCCGAAGGCGGAACCAACCGCGAAGCCTACGTCCCGAACGACGACGGCATCCTCTATTACATCGCCAGCGAAGATTCGGGCGAGAATTGGAAGAGCCAGCAGTTCGGCCAGTCGGCCGACGAAACCGTCTGGGGAGCCAATCCTTACGGCTACAAGATCTTCCAGGGCTCGGACGATCTCGGCTACCAGTACCTCTCGCTCGGCGCCTTGACTGACGAAATACTCTCCGGCATCGTCTACACTGGCTTTAACACCAGTGCCACCGGCGTCGTAACCGCCGACTGGACGGGAAGCGGCTTCGGCAGCTTCATCCTCGGCTCGATCCCGTTCACCGGCTACCTCTACGAAGGATGGACCAGGGCCAACATGAGCCAGTCGAGCTCCGAAGACTGGAGCATGTATCTCAACGGCAGCCTTGAGTTCGATCCGAACAACAAGACCTTCAGCGTCGATACCTACCTCATCGTCACGAGCGACGACTCCTACTACTACGGCATCCACAATGTCATCGAGTTCTCGGATTTCGGAACGGACAACGTCCCGGCCGACCTCGCGAGCCACATTGCGGCCGCTCCCGCTACCGAAGCCTAATAGCGGCTTCCACTAGCAAAAACGCCCCTGGCGCAAGCCGGGGGCGTTTTTTTCCTTTCCGTCGTTAGGAAAACGAAAAAAGACAGGCAAAGGGCAACCTGTCTTTTGGTAACCGCGATGGGGTCCGGGCCGTGGGAACATCCGTCCCGGGCCGCCATCACCTTATTAACAAACACTTTCCCGTTCTTATTGGACAAAAGTAAGCAGAAAGTCACCCAACATTCAAAAGATTAAGAAATTTGTATAGCGGTTTTATCGATGAAAAAAGGCTTTGTGCAAAATAAACTGAAAAAATATCGACATTGAGTGACACCATAGGCAACAACCTAGGGCAAAAAAGGGAGCAAATTGGCCCGCCGACAAGCTTCTTTCGAGCTTAGGGGAACAGCAAAGGAGGTTCTTTTTGTGAAGAACAAACGCTATGGCGCAGTGTTTGTCGCCTGCGCCGCCATCATCCTTGCCGGATGCGATCCGGTCCCGTCCACAAGCGATACCTCGACCTCGTCCATCGGATCAGAGGGCTCCGGCAGTTCGTCTATGAGTGCCGGAGGAACGTCGAGTTCCGCGCCGGACACCTCAACCACAAGCGAACCGGAATCGTCCACCCCTGGCACCAGCGTCTATGTCGATCCGATGATGCTCTTCGACGAGGCGCTCAAGAAAGACTACTCGAACCAGACGCTCTGGTATGACGCCAACGTCGATGGCTCGGACGTAGCCCTTCTATATGTCTACAGCTTTGATGGATATCAGGCGGTCTACGATTACAACATGGCCCTCTCAGGCTACGACTACGAAGACTGCTTCCTCTTCTATCACGACTACGAAGGCGAGAGCCGCCTCTTCTTCGAGGACGAAGGACACGGCGATGCCTGGCTTGCCTACGGTTACCACGATGCCCCGCTTGGGATCGAGAACACGTACTTCAATACCCCGGAGTTCCTCGATGTAGTGAAGACGCTCAAGCACGAAGACATCACCTATGCTCCGATGGGGCTGCCGATCTATTACGTCCTCGACGAGGAGAAGGTGGCCGAAACGGCCGGGGAGTTCTTCGGCTTCTTCGGATTCGAACTATCAAACGTCGCCTATTACGGATTCACCATCAACGACGATGGCTACATCGATTCCCTCATCGCCTTCGACGATTGGGGCGACAATGCCAACTATGTCTCGGTCCAGTGGACGAATTTCGGAACCACCGCTGCCCCTACGTCTGTTACGGTTCCGGCTGCTCCGACCGCGGAAACGGCCATGACATACGCCGAATACAAAGGCGAAGAGCCTTGGGTCGAAGTCCCGGTCACCTCGATTGCCATCGCCCCGGCGGAAGGAGAAGACCTCTCCCTCGAATTCGACGAAACGCTTGTCATCGACTGCACGGTCTTGCCGGAAAACGCCAACAACTACACCCTGAGCCCGGTTTCCGACAATGAAGCCGTCGCCACCTTCGATTGGGGATACGACGGCAAGCTCTACGTCACGGCTCTTGCGGCCGGGACGGCAAAGATTCACGTCGAGGACGTCAGCACGGGAATCAAGTCCAACGAACTCACGATCACCGTCGTCGATAGCGAAGTTCCGACCAGGACCGACGTCATCGATGATCTCTTCTTCAATACGATGGATGAGACGACCGGCGAAATCGATCTCTACGACGCTCTCGAAGACGGCAAGACGCCGGAGCTCAAGGCGAATGATCCGGAAGCCGTCTATCTCACCTATCCGCAAAGCACTTACGACAATCCTCTCGACTTCGACACCGAGCAAGCGCTGATCTTGCAAGCCGGAAATGCCTGGGATCACTGCGACACCGGATTCACCATCGCCTACCCCGAAGGAGAAGGAGCGGATGGCATCGCGTTCCGCTATGGCCTCCCGTTCATTGCCCATGAGGCGAATGTCGATTGGCTCACTTCGGTCAAGACGGAAGTCAGCGACGACGGCGAGACTTGGCAGCTTGCGGACGATTGGACGGAAGAATACAAGACCCGCGTCTCCGGCAGCAACATGAAGCTCTATGAGCACGACTTCGACAAAGCTTACCGCTATATCCGCGTCAGTTTCGATTACGGCTTCGTCGGGAAACCCCTTTGGACGGCCGTTCAGAACATCAAGCTCTTCCTCAAAGCTTAAAGAAAGGAGATAAAAGCAATGAACAAGAAGACAGCTAAACTACTTCCGATTGCCGCTTCCCTCGTCCTTGCCGTCGGCCTCGCCGGCGGCATCGCCGGGGTCATCGCGGGCACGAAAGATGCCGCGGCCCCGGTCACGGCCATTGGCGATACCGAATTCACAATCGATTCCACTAACACAACGATTGTCGAGGAAGGCGGAAAGAACATTCTCCGCTTTGTCTCGACCGGCCAAGCCGCTGGAGCGGTCATAGATTTCGCGATCGATGGAACCTACGAAAGAGATGGCCGCAACGTGATGATTACCCTGAAAGCCGGGGCCAGCATCACATCGACACACATCCGCGAATTAACGCAGCTTGCGGTCAATTCTAACAATGCGGCAGGTCTTAAGCTTGAAACTTCGCGGGACGGGGTCAAGTTCGTTGAGGTTGGCGGCTTTAATGGTGAAAATCAAACATTCGAATACCCGCCGCATTATTTCAAACTGACTGCGAAGGAAGATGTGACGATCATGCAGATGACGGTTTTCGATAACTGCACTGATGCTCAAACGGATGCGTCTGGTTTCGTAGGAATCTGGAAGGGGACTCTCAGTGTATTCGACTATTTCGCGTATGAGACATATCAATATACAGATGAAATTACCATTACCGTCCAAGAAGATGGGACAGTGCTTGGATTAGTCGATTACGATCCCTATCAGGCAGAATGGAATGATGAACCCACACTTCTTTATCTCATAGACAATGATCAATTTGGATCCACAGGAACGCTAGCCGCCGATTTCAATGATCCAACACCTGAAAAAACGTTTGAAATTTACGCAAATAACGGGATGTTTCAAATAACGGGCGGGGTTGATTACGAATATGAATTGACGTTTGACGGCAAGGAATCAAATCCGACAACTAACCTTGAAATTAAGGAAAGTAACTCTGCTGATTCAGCCACAGTTGAATCGTTAACGCTTGATGAGGGAGACTTCGTCACTGTCTATGCATACATTGATTACGATGCGACTGATGACGTCACATGGACATCAAGCGATCCAAAAGTGGTAGTTCTTGGCCCGAATGACAAGCAGGAAGCCGTTTCTGAGAAAGATGGTTCTTCCTTCAGAAGCATGAAAATTACTGCTGTGGCTGGAGGAACCGCTGAAATCACTGTTAGCACAGATAATCTAATCAAAACTATACATGTGGAGGTTGCGGCTAAAGCGGGGCAAGTAATTGATACTATTCCTCAAGAATTAGTAGGAACCACATGGCAGTCCGATATAACCGACCCTGCCTATTGGGGCATTTACGTACTTCTGATATTTGATGAAAATGGCGTAACAATAGATGACGAATACGGCCAACTTTACTACGCTGATTATCATAGTTTCGCTGAAGGGGTTAACAATGATGGCGTATACGAATTAACGTTCAATGATGGCATATCAGTCGAAAACTTGACGTTGGTTTACGATAGCATCGAAAAGACAATTACGGGAACTCCAGAAATAGAGGACATGAATGACAGCGATGGCGGATGGTGGACAAACGTTGTCTTCACCCAACTGTAATAGCTCTAACTAACAATAAGAAAAGCGCCCATTGTGATGTGTGCCCCGAATCCTGGACACAGGAGGAGGGGCGCGCATCATTGAGGCGCTTTTCTTTTACCGTTACTTAAGTGTCTTTAATTCCTTCTGCAGCCCCCTGATCGTGTAAGTCAGGCCCTTCAGCTCTGATTGCTTAAGCGTCCTAACCCTGGCTTCCTGATCTTCGATGTCCTTGATCTTGGACTCGACCGGATAGGTTGGGTTGTTTAGCTTACTCTTGAGATCCTTGTCGGCTTTAATGGCCGCCTCATAGTTCTCGCTATGAGTGACCTTCCGGCCGCCGGTCTTCTTAGGAGCTGGAGTCTTGGCCGCAGCTGGAGTCTCATCCTTGGCCTTCGGAGCCGCCTGGACGGGCTTTTCCGTCTTTTTAGGCTCTTTTTGCGCGGGTTTTTTGACTTCCGTCGGCTTAGTGGCAATGGGTTCGGGCTTCTTTTCCTCGAGGGTAACGCGGTAATCGCCGGCATTCTTCTCGATGTGGAAGAGAACGTCTTTCACCGCTGCATCCTTGCTCGAGGGAGTCGGGAGAAGGGCAACGTCGTGGATGAGCTTCGAGAAATCGCCCATCACGAAGTCGTAAGGGCCGTGGATGGCCTTGACGTAGGGAACCCCATCGTCGCGGATCATCGTCCCGTAACGGGAGAGAAGGTCCTTGAGGGAGGAGACGAAGGTATCGCCTTTCCCAAAGGGCTGCCGCTTGGTCTTGGGAAGCTCGCTCGGCTTAAGGGAAACGGGTTGCTTCTCCTTGGCCTTGGGGCTTTCTTCCTTGACGGGAGCCGCTTCTTTTTTCGGCTCTTCCTTCTTGGCTTCGGTTTCTTCGGCGGCCTTGGAACGTTCCTCGATGAGGCGTCCTTTGGCTTCAAGGAGATCGTCGTAGTCGTAGAGAAGCTTCCAGGAGGAGATTTGGGAGTTCTCGTAACTAGAGAGGTTCTTGATCTGCCGCTCGATGTCGTCGAGTTTCCTAGCCAACGGATAGGAAGGATTGTTCACGTTGCTCGAGATCGCCCTGTCGAGAAGGGAAATGCCATCGGGGATGGCCGGGAGGTTTTTGCCTGGCCTCTCCTTCTTCGCTTCTTCTTTCTCGGCCGGCTTGATAGAAGGAGCAGCCTTCTTTTCGGCCATGTCCTTCTTTGCTTGGTCGCGCGTGAAGCTTTGACGGGCGGAAACGGGTCGCGGCTGCTCTTTCTTAAGCGGTCCGTAGAGGTTTCCTTTGTTCTCGAGGAGGATCCCCGTCGGGTCCACCTTGTAGATGCTTACGTACTTGCCGTGCTGGCTATCGAGGGAATTTAGTTTCCTTACGTCGTCGGCTAGCGTCTTGTCCTGGGTGATGAGAAGCACTTTCTTGTTGATTCTCAGCCCCGAGATGGACGAGTAGATGGCCGCGTCCGCGAAGTCTTCGACTCCCCGGACTTTGTCGATCGTGAGTAGTTTCTTGCCGCGCCTATCCATTTTCAGGAAACGGATGGCCCGCTTCGCGTCGACCCTCTGCTCGAGAGAATCCGACTTGGTGTGCTTCTCGAGCTCGTTGACGACTTGGGAAACGACGATGTATTTGAGATCTTTGGTCTCGTCGTATTCGCTTGATAGATACAGGCAATCGAGGAAGGGGCCGAAGCTCTCTTCCATCAAAGAGCAGGTGTCGATGAAGCAATAGTCGAATTGCGATAGGAATTTGGCTAGCTTCGAGGCTTCGCTCTCAAAGGTAAATTGCTGTCTTTCTATGGTTTTGTCTTCCTTTCTTTCTCCTCCTTGCTGAATGATAGCGCAAATGGAGGAAGAAAGCGGCAGGCACTCTTCCTGGAAAGCCGGGAAAGATAGTCGGTAACAGGCCCCGAAACATGAATCGGCAGTGGATTGAAAACGGTTCCAAAATAATGAAAATACCTAATATCATCGATGGATTCTCAGCAAACAAAAAAGATGGAAAAGCTCGATAAATCCTTGAAAGCGCTTAATGTAAGCACTTTCTGTAAGAGGTTTCACGCCATCATCCATTGAACGTCGTTTCCGAATCTCTATATTGATGGCGTTCCCGAGCAAGGGAACAGAGAAAAAGGAGGTAGAATCATCCATGTTCAAATCCCACAAAGAACTCGATTCCGCCCTCGAGGCCCAGGAAGGCTACGCCTATAGCGAACTCCTCTCGGAGCTTGCCGACAAAGGCCCGATCTTCGGAACCGACGATCAAAACGAGACCGTCATCATCGATTTCTAAGACGAAGACCGACAAAGTGTCTCAACCCGGGCGCCGCAAAAGGCGCTCTTTTCTTTTGCCTAAGCCCGGGTGCTAAAATACGGCACGCATGATCGACATCACCCCCATCGTCGGAAGGAACCTCGCCATGTTGAGGAAACACCGTGGCCTGACCCAAGGCCAGCTGGCCGAACGCTTTTCCTATAGTGACAAAGCCATATCCAAATGGGAACGCGGAGAAGCCCTTCCCGACCTCAACACCCTTTATGAACTAGCGGACTTCTATGGGGTGACCCTCGATTTCCTGACCCATCAGCAAAGCGACTCCGTCCTCAAGGAAGTCGGGGAAAACGATCCTAGGACCGTAATTTCCAACAAGATAATCATCACGAGCCTCGGGGTCGTCTCGGTCTGGACCCTCGCGACCTTCCTTTTCGTGAGCGACCTTCTCATGGGTTGGGCCTGGCAGGGATGGATATCCTTCGTCTGGGCCGTTCCCATCTCCTTTTTCGTCCTCATCGCCTTCAACGCCGCCTGGGGCAAGAAATCATGGAACTTCCTTTTGACCATCGGGGTCATCTGGACGCTGCTAATAGCCATTTACGTCGAAATGGGACTCGACATCGATGCCGGCCAAGGATGGGAGCTTGGGTATTTGCTCATCCTCGGCATTCCAGTCACCGCGGTCGTCCTCCTCATCCACCGCTATAGGACGCTCAAGGCCCATCGGAAAGAAGAACAGGAAAAAAAGGAAGGGCAATAACCCTTCCTTTTTCCATGAATCTCAAAATTTAGACAGGAATTGCTGGGATTTTCGTCTTACTTCAATTGCGTCGTCGGTATCGACGTCGAGATGGAAGACATGTCCTAACGGTTTCTCTTTTCCCTTTTGCTCGACATATAGATAAGGGACTTTTTCTTCCTTGAGCTTCTCGATCAAGGGGGCGTTTCCAGGCAAGAGGAAATCCCCGTCGCTCGTCATGACGAAGCACGGCGGAAGACTTGAAGTTATGTTTTCGACGATCTTGAAGCGCGGGTCGTCTTTATCCCGATGGCGCGGCAGATAGTTCCGCCACATCATGAACTCGTTGGTGCCGCCCGATGATCCAAGGTCCTCATAGAGCCCGCAGTTGAGCGAGAGCCCGCTGATCGGAAGCGGGAGCTTCAGCTCGGGGAACAGTTTCCTATATTCCTCGTTGCTCATAATGATCGCGTATTGAAGCGAGAGGGAGGCGCCGGCCGAATCGCCATATAGATAGACATGGTCGGGATCGAAAGCGAACTCGCCGCTTCTTTCCTTAAGAAAGGCCATGAGCATGTCGAGCGACTTCAGCTGATACGGGAAGCGCTTATTGGGAGCCAGCGGATAGTTGTAGCAGGCCACCACGTATCCCTCGTGGGCGAGGGTTTTCGCGTAACGCGAGTAAATTTCCTTCGTCCCGTAGATGAAGCCCCCGCCATGGACGACGACGATGAGGGGAAAGACGCCTTCCCGGTCGGGACGGTAAACGTCGAGCATGCCCCAGACTCCATCGTCGGGAGAATAGGAAAGATCCTTCCATTCCCTGATGTCGCTTGGGAGCACCTTTCCTTTGTCGCGCTTGCGGTCGTTCTTGAGCGCGTAATGGGCGAATATGATGTTTGCGAGACCCATGGTTCAACCTCCTTATGCAATATAAAGAGCGAAAAGGCCCTCCCTGCTTGGAAGGGCCTCTAAGGCTATTTCGCCTTGAGAAGGAGCCCGTCTTTCCCATCGTAGGATAGACAGTAGGCCTTCTCGGTCGAGAGGCTCCCTTCGACGATCTTCGTCGCGAGGAAAGTCTCGATCTTGTCGGAGATGAAGCGCTTTAGCGGCCGGGCACCGTATTTCGGGGTGTAGGCGCTATCGAGGATGTAATCGACGAGCGATTCATCGAAATCGACTTCGTAGTAACGCCCTTCGAGACGATGCCTAAGCTCGCCAAGCATCTTCTTGACGATGTCCTTCTGCACCTCTTTCCCCAGCGGATTGAAGTAGACGATTTCGTCGATCCGGTTGAGGAATTCCGGCTTGAAGGTCTGGTGAAGGAGCGGCTCCACCATCTCTTTGTGTCCCTCTAGGATGTAATCGCTCCCGAGGTTGCTCGTCATGATGATGATGGTGTTCTTGAAATCGACGAGCCGCCCTTGGCTGTCGGTAAGCCGCCCTTCGTCGAGAATCTGGAGCAAGAGGTTGTAAACCTCCGGGTTCGCCTTCTCGATTTCGTCGAAGAGGACGATCGAATAGGGGTTCCGCCTCACCTTTTCGGTAAGCTGGCCCCCTTCTTCGTAGCCGACGTATCCAGGCGGGGCCCCGATGAGACGGCTGACCGAGTACTTTTCCATGTACTCGGACATGTCGATCCTGATGATGTTGTTCTCGTTGTCGAAGAGGGCTTCCGCCAAGGCCTTGCTGACCTCGGTTTTACCAACGCCGGTCGGCCCGAGGAAGAGAAAGCTTCCGATTGGCCGATTCGGGTTCTGGATGCCGGCCCGCTGACGGAGAATGGCATTCGAGACGAGGGTTATGGCCTCGTCTTGGCCGATTACCCGTGCCTCAAGGGTCTTCTTGAGGTCGAGGACTTTTTCGCGGTCCCCCTTCTCGATCCTCGAAACAGGGATGTTCGTCATCTTGGAGACGATCTTGGCGATTAGATCCTCGTCCACCACCTCGTTGACGAGGCGCTCTTCGTCCGCGCCCTTCTTGGATATAGCGGAAAGGCGCTTTTCCATTTCCGGGATTTCCTGGTATTGGAGGCGGGAAGCCGTTTCGTAGTCGCCGTGCGAGAAAGACGTCTGAAGGTCGAACTTGGCCTTCTCGATCCTTTTCTTTAGCTCCTTGGCTTCGTTGATCTCGCCTTTTTCGACTTCCCACTTCTTGGTGAGCTCGTCGTTTTGCTTCTTGAGGGAGGAAAGCTCTCCTTCAAGGTCGGCGAGGCGTTTCTTGCTCGACTCGTCCTTTTCCTTGGCGAGATTGACCTTCTCGACCTCGAGCTGCCGGATCTTGCGGTTTACTTCGTCGAGTTCGACCGGCATCGACTCGATTTCGACCTTTATGGTCGCGCAAGCTTCGTCGACGAGATCGATGGCTTTGTCGGGAAGGAAGCGATTGGTGATGTAGCGGTTCGAGAGGACGGCCGCGGCCACGAGGGCCCCGTCGGTGATCTCGACGCCGTGGAACGACTCGAAGCGCTCCTTGAGGCCGCGGAGAATCGAAACGGTGTCCTCGACGGTCGGTTCACCGACCATGACAGGCTGAAAGCGGCGCTCGAGGGCGCGGTCCTTTTCGATGTAGTTTCGATACTCGTTGAGGGTCGTGGCCCCGATGCAGTCGATTTCGCCGCGGGCGAGCAATGGCTTGAGCATGTTCGAGGCATCCATGGCCCCGTCCGTGCGACCGGCCCCCACGATGAGATGTATCTCGTCGATGAAGAGGATGATCTTGCCGTTGCTGTTCTTTATCTTGTTGAGGACGGCCTTGAGACGCTCCTCGAATTCGCCGCGGTATTTGGCTCCGGCGAGGAGGGCTCCCATGTCGAGCTCGTATACTTCCTTGTCCTTGAGGGAGGTCGGAACGTCGTCTTTGACGATCCGCTCGGCCAGGCCTTCGACGATGGCAGTCTTGCCAACGCCCGGCTCGCCTAGAAGGATGACGTTGTTCTTGCTTTTGCGGGCAAGAATCTGGATGACTTTGCGTATTTCGTCGTCGCGGCCGATGACCGGGTCGATCTTGCCGGCCTTGACGTCCGAATTGATGTTGCGACCGAACTTCTCAAGGATGTTCTCGTCGTTTTGATAATCCATCATTCCGTTGTCCATAACGATAAAACCTCCTTTGCGGCAGAATCTTAGGACAACTTTTTAGCACTCGCAAGTGGAGAGTGCTAATTTGATGCATTTTGGTTACGCAGCCTCGATCTCGGTTATCTCACATTCCTTGCCATCGAGCGGAACGAATGAATCGACGGCCCCGCACTTCGGGCATTTGCGGTCGAATTTCTCGATGTCGAAAACGAATCCGCAGTCTAGGCATCGTCCGTGGGCGGGCGTCTCGACGATCTTGAGCTCGGTCGAGGCGAATTCGGTTCCGTCCCTAGCGATTTCCCAGCAATCCTTCATGTACCTCGGCACGACCATGGAAGCCTTGCCGAGGGTCAAAGTCACCGAGGAGAGCGCGGTTATCCCGTTCTCTTTCATCACGTCGCGGAGGGAAGCGAAAAGCTCGAGGCAGATTCCCATTTCGTGCATGGATCAGCGAATCGTTTCCTTCCTGGCGTCTTGCTTGTCGAGGAGGTCCTTGCTTACTTCCTTTTCCTTTCCCTTTCCGGTGAAGACGATCTTCAGGTTCCGGGAAATGAGGTGAGGAGCGGCATTCGTCGTCGACTTCTCGTAGGGAACGCCATAGGCGTCGAAACGGCGGACGAGGCTGATGGCATCGAATTTGCACTTGGTCGTGCATAGGCCGCAGCCGACGCACATCGTCTCGTCGACGTAGGTCCGGCCGCACTTGAGGCAGCGCCCGGCTTCCTTCTTAACTTCTTCCTCGCTAAGGATGACGCGGCCGTCCTTCATCGGATCGTCGAGCTTTTGGACTCGCACCTCGACCCGCGGGGCATTGTCGAATCCCTGGACGACGATGTTGTCCTTGTCGAGCATGTAGGAAGCGAGATACGGGTTCTGAGCCCGCCCGACAAGGAGGGACTGACCTTCGTGAACGTGCCGGTGCATGCTCTCCGCGCCTTCCTTCCCGGTCGCGATGGCATCGATGGCGAAGCGCGGCCCGAGATAGCAATCGCCGCCGACGAAGATGTCGGGGTCGTCGCTTTGATAGGTGAGCGGGTCGGCCTTTATGCGTCCCGACGGAAGAAGCGTGCAGCCGGTCCCGTCGAGGAGATGCCCCCAGCGGTAGCTTTGGCCAATGGCCGAGATGAAGAAATCGCACTCGACTTCGAGGAGCTGTTTTTCATCGTAGGCCGGATTGAAGCGGTAATGCTCGTCGTAGACCGAAACGCACTTCTTGAGAACGGCCTTCTTGAGCGTTCCCCTCTCGCCTTGGAATTCCTTCACGCCCCATCCGTTGTGGATGAGGATGCCTTCCTTCTCGGCCTCTTCGATTTCCTCTTTGGCCGCGGTCATGATGTCCCGGCCCTCGAGGCAATAGAGGTCGACGGCCGAAGCGCCATAGCGGATGGCCGTCCTCGCGACGTCGATCGCGACGTTGCCGCCGCCCATGATGGCGACGCGACCGTGGAGGCGCGGGGCCTTTCCGAGGTTGACGGCCTTCAGGAAGGCAATGCCCGAGAGAACGCCTTGGTTTTCTTCTCCCGGCACCCCGAGCTTTCTCCCGTCCTGGGCACCGATGGCAAGATAGATGGCCTTGTAGCCTTCTTCCTTAAGTTCGGAGATGGAGACGTTCTTTCCGACCTCGACGCCGGTCTTGAACTCGACGCCAAGGTCTTTGAGGACGGCGATTTCGGCTTCGACGATGTCCTTCTCCAACCGGAAGGAGGGAATGCCTAGCGTAAGCATGCCGCCGAGACGCTCTTCCTTTTCGAAAACGGTAACGCTGTACCCTTTGGCGGCAAGGTAGTAGGCGCAGGAAATCCCAGCCGGGCCCGAACCGACGACCGCCATCTTGATCGAGGCGAATTCCGGATGCTCTATCCTCGGCAAAACCCGCGTCTTTTGCTCAATATCGAGCTGGGCAATGTATTTCTTGACCTCGTCGATCGAAATGGGCGAGTCGATGCTTCCCCTCGTGCAGGCGTCTTCGCAGCGCTTATTGCAAACGCGGCCGCAAACGGCCGGGAGCGGGTTCTTTTCCTTGATGAGGGCAAGCGCTTCGGCAAAGCGTCCCTGCCGGGCCAACTCCAAATAGCCTTCGATCGCGATATGGGCGGGGCAGGCGACCTTGCAGGGGGCCGTGCCGGTCTCTTCCATTACGTACTCGCGGTTGTAGCGGTAATCGGGGTTCCACTTGTCGGCACCCCACTTGTGGTCGAAGGCACTAAGCGGCGTCTTGACCTTGATCGGCTTCTTGTTCGGAAGCCGCTCGCCGAGCTTCAAGGCGTTCATCGGGCAGGCTTCGACGCATTCGCCGCAGGCTACGCACTTGTCCGGATCGATCTTCGAAATGTAGTTGCTCCTTACCATCGTGGCGGTATGGAAATACTCGCCAGTCCGGAGCGAAAAGCACGAGCAGCCGCAGCAGTTGCAAAGGGCGTGGGTCGAACCGACGCCGTCGGTATTCGGCATTTCGTGCATGAGGCCGTTGTCTTCGGCCTTCTTGAGGATCTCATAGCACTCTTCCTTGCTAATCCTCCGTCCCCTTCCCGCGTGGATGAAGGCGCGGGCGGCCTCATTGAACTGGATGCACATGTCATCTTCGAGATGGCCGCATCCTTCGCCTTGGATCCTTCGGGCTACCCGGCAAGAACACGGCGAGACGCAGATATCGGTTGCCGTCTCGACGTAATGGCTGATTTCCTCGTCAACGGTGTGCTTGGGGTCGTCCTTGATGGCTTTCTCGATCGGGATGACGCGCATGACGCCGCCGCCGACGGGAAGGTTGCCGGCAAGCGGCATGATCCGCTTGATGGTGTATTCGTTGAATGCCTTCGGGATTTCCGGGTGGGCTTCCGCGAGCTTCACGTTGTCGACGAGGCACTCCATGATGCCGGGGACGAAAATCGGAACCCAATAGCCGCCCTGCTTCTTGTTCTCGGAATCGGGGCCGACTTCTGGATCCTCGGGGTCATACATGAGAACGCCAGTCATCGCGAGGTTGGTAAGAAGCGGCTCGATGACTTCCTTGGCGAGTTTCGTCTTCTTGATGAGCTCGGCAAGCGAGTAGTGCTTCCGAAGCTTCATCTTGCAGACGATCTTCGCCTCTTCGTCGCTTACGCAGCAAGCCAGGGCGTTGTATTCGGGGTCTCCGGCCACGACATGGGCCGTCGGAAGATTCTGGATGTGGTTGGCGAGCCGAGTTATCCACTTCCGCTCCTTTTCTCCGGCCGGAAGCGAATTCTTCCTTGCGCCGAGGCGGTATTCTTCCTCGGCGTAGCCTTGGCGTTCGACGCGGTACTTCTTCTCGTCCATATCCATCCTCCTTATGGAACTATGTCTTAGCGACCTTCTTTGAAGGCCCTAACCGTTTCGTAGATGTAGGCAGCCAGTTCGTCCATTCCCTCTCCGGTTTTGGCCGAAACCGGGAAGAAACGCGCTTTTCCATTGAGCTTGAGGATGTTCGCCTTGGCGCGTTCGATCGAAAAGTCGAAGACGGGCATCGTATCGATTTTCGAGAAGACGAAGGCCGAGCAAACCTGGAACATGAGCGGATACTTGAGCGGCTTGTCGTCGCCTTCCGGGATCGAAAGGATATTTAGGTTCGAGGCGGATCCGGTATCGAATTCAGCCGGGCAGACTAGGTTCCCGACATTCTCGAGGATGACGAGATCGAGGCCGTCGACCCCGAGGGCATCGAGCCCTTCCTCGCACATTTTCGCGTCGAGATGGCAAGCGCCGCCGGTATGAAGCTCGATCGTTTTGACGCCGGTCAGCCCGTGAACCTTGTCCGCGTCGACCCGCGCATCGATGTCGGCTTCCATGACGCCGATCCTGAGCTTCTCCTTGAGCAGGTTGATGAGGGCGACCAAAAGGGTCGTCTTGCCGCTTCCCGGCGACGACATGACGTTGAGGAGGTATGTTCCCTGCTCCTTAAGCTTAAGGCGGAGTTCGTCGGCTTTCTTCTCGTTGTGGGCAAAAACCGACTGCCTGACCTCGATTACCTTGATATTGTGCATATGTTTAAAAACATTGTATGGTTTGTGAACCGTTCCGGGCAAGGAAATCAGGATTCCAATGGGTATAGAGAGGATATGAAATCTACGCCGTCGTAGTAGCTTGCGACCGTCTTCGCCTTTTCCTTCAACGGAGGCGCGACGAAGAAAAGATGACGGGGCTTACCGTTCATTTCCACGAAATAATTGACAAATTCGTCGTCGTAATACGTTCTCATCCTCGCTTCGTCGTCGGCTGTCTCGGCTGCCAAGACATAGCCGAGGAGGTCGGAATAAGCCCTTGCTAGCCTATCGTTATGCTCGCCGCAAAGGCAGCAGAGTTTGTTCGACTTCTTTTTGAAAAACGGGGCGACGCCCTTCAAGAAGCCTCCCCTCTCGTTGGAGAAAAGCGAATATGCCCAGCCGTCAGACGAAACGGCAAACCCCGCGAGGCCGCCTTCGAGGAGATAGGTATCGGCCTTCGAATAGTCGTTGTCTTCTCCCTTGGCGGTGAATTCTCCATGAAAAAGATAGGGCCGGTTGAGGTCGAAGGCCTTCCTGAATGCGCGATGGTCGACTTTGAGGAGGGCTGCCCTCCTATTTCCGATCTGAAACGAAAAGACGGGTTCCCCGCTTGCAAGCTCCCCGAGCTCAGCCTTGAGCCCTTCCGGAAGTTCCGTTTTCTCTTTCCAAAAATTGTTCACGGCGAGAATCTTAGCAAAACCGCCCTTGAAAGAAGAGGAAGAGGCTCTATCATTTTCTTGCCCGGAGCTTCCCCGAGGAGGCTGAGAGGGGCCGATAACGGCGGCCCGACGGTACCTGATCCAGATAATGCTGGCGGAGGTAACCATTTTTCTTTGGGTGCCTCCTGAGCAAAAGGAGGCTTTTTAAATGGATGAACAGGCAAGCGCGAAAAGGGAATTCGACCTGCAGGAATTCCTGAAAAAGTGGCTTTGGCTCGTGGCCATCGTCTTCGCTGCAGTCGTCTTCTTGGCCCTCACGGCCCCGCAATTCGAGCAAAACGTCATCTCCGTTTCGGGAGGACCGGTGCTAAACGAAGATGGGGAATGGACCTCGGGCTACGTGTTCGAGGCCGTCGGAGAAAGCGAATTGTTCTTTGCTTCCTTCTTTGAAAACGGCGTCAACTGGATGGTCCTTTGGGTGTACATGCTGCCGGTCGTTTCCTTGATTTTGCTAATCATAGGGGCGATTTGCAGGAAATACATCGCCCAGCTATCACTAGCTGCCTCGATGGTTTCCCTCGTCGCCGGCGTCCTCATCCTCGTCTCCCCGAGTCTATTGGCCTACGGGGAATGCTGGCACGCCATCGGCTATGACATCGCTCTCGATTGGGGAGGACCCGGATACGATTACCTGGCCGCGGCCGCCCCATCGTTCTCCTCGGGAACGCTCGTCATGGCCGTCCTTCTATTCGTTTCGGCCATCGTGAGCCTTTCCCTTTCGACCCAGGAAGTATCCATTTCCATACGGGACATATCGGAAATCGGAATTCTTTCGGCGCTGGCCATTGCCCTTCAGTTCATAAAGATTCCCGTCGGAGCTTCCGGCGGATCGATCAATTTGGGACTCGTTCCTCTTTCCGTAATCGCCCTTCGACACGGCCCGACCAAAGGCTTCATCGCCGGCGGCCTCGTCTATGGCCTGATAACCTGCCTTACCGATGGATACGGCTTCCAGACCTATCCGTTCGATTACCTGATCGGCTTCGGCTCGATTGCCTGCCTCGGCTTCTTTAGCAAGCTCGTCTTCTCCGGAAAGGAAGGATGGAACAAATGGGGATTCCTTTACATCGCCATCGGTTCGATCCTCATGACCCTCGTCCGCCTCTTCGGCTCGACGGTTTCCTCGATGGTCATCTACGGATACACCCTGCCGGCAGCCGTTGCCTACAACGGGGTCTACATTCCGGTAACGGGGGCCGTCACCCTCGCTTGCCTCGAGGCTCTTTACATCCCAATGGCAAGGGTCAATCTTCTCTTCCCGAGCAAGAGAATCGCCTAACGAGATCCATTCAAAAAGGCGCCGGTCGGCGCCTTTTCTTTTTGTGCTTGTTAATTAGAGAAGCTTTTCCCGCCAATAGTTGATCATGTCGCGGACGGTATCGAGATACGTGAGCTTTTCTTCCCAGCCAAGGGCCTTGATCTTGTCGCAGCGCCCGGCATAAAGCCTTTCGTCGGCTGCCCTCAGGAGCTTCGGATCCTGGATGAGCTTGAATTTCTTGCCGGTGACTTCCTCGATGCACTCGATTACGTGCGTCATCTTGAAGACGTGGCTCGAGCAGATGTTGTAAGCCTCGCCGGGAACCAGCTTCTCTCCAAGGATCATGAGGGCAGAACAGAGATCCCTCACGTCGAGGATGGCCCTGGTCGCGGAGAGGTTTCCGACCACCAGGGTGTCGGTCCCGTTCTTTTCGGCCATGACCGCCCGATAGGTGAAGTCGCCCGTGATGTCGCCCTTCTTTCGAGGGCCGGTGCAGTTGAACAAACGGATGCGGCAGGTGCGGAGACCGTAGTTTCTTTGATACTGGAAAGCCAGTAGATCCTCGGCAACCTTGCTCACGCCGTACGGGTGAAGCGGGAGCAGAGGGCAACTTTCGTCCGGAAGGTTATCCGGCGTATAGGAAAGGAGGGCTTCCCCGTAGATGGCCGAAGACGAGATGATGACGATGTTCGGATCGTAGGAGGGATCCTCTTTCTTGATGTCCTTCACCGCTTCGAGAAGCCCGACGGTCCCGTTCACGTTGACGTCCATCGTGTAATAGGGATCCGACCAACTCTTCACCGGGAAGGATTGGGCGGCGAGGTGGAAAACGATATCGGGGCGGTAGGATGAGAGGTACTCCTTCATTTTCGCGTGGTCCCTGATGTCGAGCTCAAAAAGCTTGTCCGCCGGAAGGGCAAGCACTTCGTCTAGCTCGACCGTCGGATTGTAATAGGATCCTTCGACGCGGTAGCCAGCCTTATGGAGGGCTTCAACAAGATGGGTGCCGACCATTCCACCGGAACCGGTGACATAACATTTCTTTGCCATGGCTAAAGTGTGCGCCAATAAGAAGCCACGGGCAACGTGGTAGTGATAACCAACACAAAATATTTACACATGCGCGCGCGAATGCAAGCGCTTTCAATTCCGTATTGACATGCGTTTATCGTCACTTTATCGCTTAAGCAACTTAAACGCTTAAGTTCACAAGCAAAGGAGGACAAGCATGTTTAAGAAAAAGCCGGAGACCCTTGCCGACGATACGCCAGCCTGGGCAGCCTATGCGCCAGCCGACAAGAACTACAACTTCAAATGCCTCGTCGCCGGTAGCTACAACATTGCGATCAACGTCTACTCGCAAATGGTTACCGTCACCCCCACGACCTTAGCCTAGGAAGAGGAAAAAGGCGCCGGGATCTCTTTCCCCCGGCGCCTTCCTCGTTCCTTATTGCCTACTTGACCTTGAGATGGGCGGAATCGCCTTCCTCGTTAATCGAGGCAATCGTCGTTTCGACGATGCCTTCCAACTTGGCGGCGCGGAAAGCGTCGATATCCCTGAAGGCGATTCCTTCCCTCTGAAGGAGCGACATGAGAGCCGGGTCGCGCACATAGAGACCGGGATTGTTCCTGGCCGTGTCGATGGCTTCGGCTTCGTCGCTTACGACTCTTAGCTCAAAGCGGGAAGAAAGATAATCCCGATACGAGGACGAGCGAAGCGGAAGCGACATCAGGACTCCCCTTTCGAGAGAGTCGTAATCGTCGTTCACCTCGTTGAAAAGCCAGAGGTCAATGATCGAATCGACCGCTATGAGCGGGACGAAGATATTGTCCCCGACTTCCTGAAAGCGTGACTTGTCGAACCCGAAGGCGATGATCGCGTCGCTTCCGTGTCCGGTCGGCATCAGCTTGGAAGCCTCGATGGCCGTCTGGTATCCCCTTTCAAGGAAGGCGAGGGAAAGACGTTCCGAGACGATGAAGTCGTTGGCCTTCTCCAAAAGGCAAGACGCCTCGGGAAAAAGAAGGGAAACGAGATTGCGGCGCCCAAGCGCCAAGGAGGAAGCGGACGGATTCTTGACGTAATGGTAAAGATTGGCCAGCTGGAGGATCTTCTTCCTCTTGGCATCCGAAATCTTCTGGTCCTTCCTCTCGGAAAGAACATAGGAGACGGTCGCGATGGAAACCCCGGCCTCCTTCGCAATGTCCTTGAGCGTAACCCTCTTCCTAGCCATCAGCCGGTAATTATACCGAAAGAAGACAAGAATTGACCCCTTACTTAAAAACATGAACGAATCGGCCATCTATCACCAAAGCGAATCGCCCTTTGCCACGCCGCTTGGAAAGGGGATGTTTCTATTTCGCCTGCGCCTTGGAATCGAGGACAAAGGCGACAAAGTACTCGTTCATTTCGGAAACAAGTACCTATTCCCCAAAAGGCGAAACACCGCCGAGGCAAAACCGCTATACGAAACGAGGAACTTCGTCTATTTCGAGGCGGTCTGCCAGCTAGACGATCCCCGCTTGGCCTGCGTATTCGAGATAAAAGAAGGCGGCGAAAGCCTCTTCCTTTCCGAGCGCGGCCTCTCCAAAGGCTATGACTTCGAGCACTCCTACGAGGATTTCTTTCAATACCCGTACGTTCACGAAGGCGCCGTGCCGCGATTGCCCGAATGGACGCAAAACGCCGTTTTCTATCAAATCTTCCCTGACCGCTTTTTCCGCGGCGAGAGGGGCAAAGACGAATCCTACATCAACTTAAAATGGGGTGAGAAACCGACCCTACCGATATCGGTTTCAACAAAGGCGAAAAGCTTCTCTACAAAGTGCCGAATAGCGACCTGATCTATGTGTCTTTGATCGTCTACATGCGAAAAAAAGAGAAGTCTCGTTGAGGAAGTTCGACGTTAATTTGTCTATGATTTGAGGCATGGTCAAAGAAGCAATCTACCACATACCCGATTACCCCTACGTCGACCCAATCGATACGTCGTCTCTATATTTTCGCCTTCGAGCAAAAAAAGGCGATGAAATCAAAAGGATCGCCGTTCACTACGGAAACAAGTACCTCTTTTCGAAAAGCAGGCACGTCATCGACCTTTCCTTCGAAAGAAGCGACGGCCTCTTCTCCTATTACTCGGCAATTGCCCCGCTTGACGACCGAAGGATCGCATATGTCTTCGAGCTCGTCGATCGCAAAGGCGATTCGCTTTTCCTGACCGAAAGAGGACTAACGGAAAGCTATCGATTCGAAGATTCCTACAAAGACTACTTCCAGTTTCCTTACGTCCACGAAAGCGACTGCGTTCACGTCCCGTCATGGGTAGAGGGAGCGAGGTTCTATCAAATCTTCCCCGATCGTTTCAAGATGGGCAACCGCGACAAGGACCTAACCTACGTCAACATGGCGTGGGGAGCTTCCCCGGAACGCGATTCCCATGCCGGCGGAGACTTGCGCGGAATAATCGATTCCCTCGATTACATCAAGGAAGTCGGGGCAAACGCCATTTACCTGACCCCCATTTTCCTTTCTGGCACCAATCACAAATACGACACCCTCGACTATATGAAAATCGACCCGCAATTCGGGAGCGAAGACGATCTTCGGGAATTGATCGACAAGGCCCACCGCAAAGGCATGCGCATCATCCTCGACGGGGTTTACAACCATATGTCGTTCTTTTCGGACAAGTTCCAGGACGTCGTGGAAAACGGATACGGCTCCCCGTATGCGAAATGGTTTTGCCTGAAAGGCGAGAAGCCGTCTTTTCTCAAAAGAAACTACGAAACTTTTTCGAGCGCTGCCTACATGCCGAAGATCAACGTGGACAACGCGGAAGCCGAACATTATCTCCAGGATGTTGCGCTCCATTATTTGGAGCTTGGCATCGATGGCTGGCGTCTCGACGTGGGAGACGAGATTTCCCACCGCTTCTGGAGACGCCTGCACGACATCGTGAAAGAAAGATTCCCGGAAGCGATCCTGATCGGCGAGAACTGGCATGTCGGTCCCTCCTTCCTCCGGGGAGACGAATTCGACGGCATGATGAACTATCCGCTCTATTACGCCATGGTCGATTTCATCGTCGCGAAATGCCTAAGCGCAAAGGAAATGGCCGATCGTTTGAACGACATCTACCTCCTATATCGCAAGAACGTAACGAAGATGATGCTGAATCTCATAGACAGCCATGATACGGCGCGCTTCATCACCCTTGCCAAAGGGAATGTGAAAGCACTTGAGACAGCCATGGCAATCATCGTTTTCTATCCGGGAATGCCGTGCATTTATTATGGAGACGAGATTCCTCTCGAAGGTGAAATGGACCCGGACTGCCGCCGCTGCTTCCCGTGGGAGAAGGCCTCTTCCATCTCTCAACACAGCAAAACGGTCAGGAGCCTACTCGATCTCAAAAGCAGGGAGCCATTCCGCTCAGGCGAATTCCATGCAACCGAGAAAGACGGCCTTCTTCGCTTGGAAAGAAGGCTCGGAAGCGAAGAGGCCGCTCTCGAAATAAACATGGGCAAATCTCCGCTTTCCCTCGATGGCAAGCCGCTAATTTCTAACGCTTCCAAAATCGACGTGCTTTCCGAAGGCGAATTTGCCATTCGGCTGGGATAAAGCGGCAATCCTGCTGCTGGCTCAATTTGCATCGCCCTCAGACGTCGGCGTTTTCTTCAAGGGTGAGCGGCCTTTCGAAAAGGCCGCTTTTCTTGATCAGGAAGAAAAACGTCGCGCCGGTAACGATGGCCGAGCCGACGCTTGTCAGCGGAAAATTGAGCCAAATGCCATCGAGACCCAAGGTGTAAAGGCAACCGACAAGGACGAGCGGAAAGAACATGTTGTGCGAAACGGAAATTAGAAGCGAAGCGCCGGGCCTCTCAAGGGCCGAGCTATAACTTTGCCCTGCATAGGAAACCCACCTGAGCAGGTACGAAAAGCCGAAGACGAAAAGCGCTGCTTCCGAGATGCCTATTTCCGCGACGCTAGAGGAATTGAGGAATAGAGACGATATTGGACCGGGGGCAAGTAAACATGCCAAAAGCCCGACGAGACAGACCAACCCGGAAGCCAAAAAGCATAAGCCTCCGAGTTTTTTCACGCGGTCCATTTTCCTCGCGCCGTAGTTATAGCCAATGGCTGGCTGCAACGAATCGCACATTCCATAAAGAATCGACAGAACGAATCCGTCTACGTACATGAGGACGCCATAGGCATTGATGGCAGCTTCCCCTCCCATCGAAAGCAAAAGCGTGTTGAACACGACGGACGTGACGCGTCCGGCAATGTTGCTCAAAAAGGATGGAAAGCCGTTTCTGGCGATAGCCCAATTCTCCTTCCATTCGAAATGCGGCTTCGCCAATCGCAGCTGAAGCTTGCCAAGGAGGAACGGCATTGACGAGGCAAGCGCCCCAAAAGCAAACGAAAGGCAGGCCGCCAGGGCCGAAGACCAAAGGGGAAGGCGCAAGGCAAAAAGGAATATGGCCTCTAATCCGATTATTAAAAAGGACGATATGAGATTGATCGTCATGCTTGTCTTGATCTTCCCGCAGATGCGAAGGTAGTTATCAAAGGCGAAGAAATACGCAGTCAGGGGCAAAAAGGCCGAATATATCCTTAGATATGAACTGGCCATTTCCAGAAGTTCCCCTTCCGCGCCCATCAGGGAGATAAGCCAGCGTGCCGATGTTCCGAAGAAAAGGCCAAGGGCGACGGTAACGATAAGGATCAACAAAACGGCGTTGGTAAAGAGACGGTTGGCATCCGAGTATTCCTTCCGCCCCATCTTGATCGATATCAAGACAGAGGAGCCTACGGCAATCATGTCGGAAACGGCGAAGGCCGCTATGACGAAAGGAAAGCCGAGGTTGACGGCGGCAAAGGCAGTTGGGCCTAGGGCGTGGGAAACGAAAATGGCATCGACAAATTGGTAAATGACGGACGCAAACATCCCGATGGCACCGGGAATGGCCGCATAAAGAAAAAGCTTTGGAATTTTAGTCCGCTCGAAAAATGCTTGGTCCTTCATGGAATCACCTCAAAACTAAAGGGGCTTACCCTAAAAAAGGCCGAGCGCTCGGCTCTGGCTAGCCTAGGGTAACATGCCAAAGATTAAAGTCAAGGAACCCCGGGACCTGTCCGAAATCGTCATTTTTTCCGTTAAATCAAGGAATCTGTCAGAGGCTGAGAAAGGAAGAACAGGAAAACGTGAAGGCGTTTTTGGTTGCCGAGCCCATGTCCTCAAAAAAGGAAACACCACGGCCGAGCAATTAATGTTTCTTCGTCAATGAAAAATGGAATGCCAAGCTATCGGCGCCATTTTTAAAACGAGGTTAAAAATAGACTTTGTGAAATTGCAAGGCATCCGTTTTTCTACTTAAATTTTCGCTATCAAATTAAAAAGCACGCTGCGTTTGAATCAAGGCTCGCCCATTTTTAAAAGTCCTTAAAACAATGCCAAATAGGCAAGGGGGCCATTTTAGAAAGTCATATTTCGCCGGGATTGAGCCTTTTTATCTATATTGGTTTTCGGAGGAGCAGACATGAATGCCGAAATTTGGGACAAGACTTTCCCGAAAAGCGAGAAAGCCGAACACGAAAAAATTAGTTTCCGCAATCGATACGGCATAGAGCTAGTAGCTGACAAATATAAGCCGATCGGGGCAAAAGGAAGGCTCCCGGCCATCGCCGTTTGCGGACCCTTTGGAGCAGCGAAAGAACAAGCATCCGGCCTTTATGCCCAAAAAATGGCCGAGAATGGCTTTTTGACAATCGCCTTCGATCCATCTTTCACTGGCGAAAGCGGAGGGTTCCCGCGCTACATGGCTTCCCCGGACATCAACACGGAAGATTTCCAAGCCGCGGTCGACTATCTTTCCGCTTCTTCCGAGGTAGACCGCGAAAAAATCGGAATCATCGGAATTTGCGGTTGGGGAGGGCTTGCCCTCAATGCGGCAGCCATCGATACGAGGATCAAAGCGACCCTCGTCTCAACCATGTACGATATGTCGAGGGTGAATGCCAACGGTTATTTCGACAGTGAAAACAACGAAGAAGCTCGCCACGCCAAAAGGGTCGCCCTCAGTAAGGAAAGAACGAAAGACTACATTGAAGGGAACTATCCGCTAGCAGGCGGAGTAGTCGATCCGCTTCCGGCCGACGCACCCTTCTTCGTCAAAGACTACTACGATTACTACAAGACCAAACGCGGTTATCATCCGCGCTCCCTCAATTCGAACGGTGGATGGGCCAAAATCGGGTGCATTTCCTTCATGAACCAGCCGATTGACGTCTATTCAAACGAGATACGTTCCTCCGTATTGATAATGCATGGTCAAAAGGCCCACTCATATTATTTCGGAAAGGATGCCTACGACCGCATGATGGACGGCAACAAATATTCGGAAAACAAGTTCTTCCTGTCGATTCCCGACGCCGTTCATACCGACCTTTATGATGGAGGAGGAAAAAATGCCATCCCTTGGGAAAGGATTGTTTCCTTTTTCTCGAAATACCTTTCCTAAAGGCTAAAAAAGTTCATTTTCTCGATAGAATGACGACCGTCTCGACATGTGGGGTAAAAGGGAACATGTCGAATGGCTTAACCAGACGAATGAAGTAATTGTCCTTGAGCACATCGAGGTCTTTCGCTAGCGACATAGGAGAGCACGAAACGTAGGCGATCTTGGCCGGCGCGAGTTCAAGAATCTTCTCGCAGGCAAAGCGGCCGCATCCCCTGCGGGCCGGATCGAGAACGGCTACGTCGATCTTCTTTCCGTCTTTGGCCATTTTCTCAAGAGCTTCGCCAACATCGAGGCAAACGGCTTCGAAGTTGCGCACGCCATTGAGCTCGGCATTCTTCCTTGCGTCGAGAGTCGCCTGGCAAACGTTTTCCACCGAAATGACTTCCTTTGCTTTGTCGCTAAGCACGATTCCGATGGTCCCTATTCCGCCGTATGCATCGAGAACGGTTTCCTCTCCGCTTAGTTCAAGTTCCTCTCGAACCGTTTCGTAAACTTTCTCGGCAATGTAGGGATTGGTCTGATAAAAAGAGCGGGACGAGATCAGGAACTCTTTCCCAAGAAGTCGATCGCGCAAATAGGGGGTCCCATAGATAACCTCCTCTTCGCTCCCGAGAATGACGTTTGTGCTTTTGCCGTTAATGTTGTGGATGAGGTGATCGGCTTTCCCAAGAGATGCAGCGATGAGGTCAAAGAACTCTTCCTTCTCGGGGAAGTCCCTGTCTTTCGTGACGATGGTGAGCATCTTTTCGTCATAAAAGCGGCTTGTTCTTACTATGGCATGCCGAAGCTCTCCGCTCTCGTTCCTTTCGTCGTATGGGGCGAGGCCCGTGCGCATCGCCGCGTCATGCACTTTCGACAAAATGGCATTTGCCCTGGGGTCGGCGTTTACGCAATCGGGATAAGGGACGATTTCATGGCTGAGTTCTTTGTAGAAGCCATATACCAGCCTTCCCTTTCTGTCGCGGCCAAAAGGAACTTGCACCTTGTTCCGAATTCCGGTGTTCGGAATGCTCGGAACCGTGTCTTCTAGAGAAAACGACAGTCCGTCGACGCGCTTCAGTTGCGATTCGACGAGCTCTTTTTTGAAGCCGAGTTGGCGTTCATAGGAAACGTTTTGGAATAAGCACCCGCCGCAGGAAGTATGAACCGGGCATGCCGGGACGATCCTGTCTTTGGAAAGAGCGGTCAATTTTTTGATTTTACCAAAGCAATTCCCGGCTCTTTTGTATGAAATTTCCACAAATCCTTCGTCGCCGGGCACCATTCCGGAAACAAGAATCCTGCCTTCGAAGGAAGGGGAAAGGAAAATGCCGACCCCGAGGTGGGTGTAGCCGATGCACTTTCCTTCGTAGGCAGGAATCCGTTCCATCTTCAAGCCGCGGCCTTTTCCTTCGGCGCGGCCATGAGGTTCTTTATGAATTCGGTTTCCTTGGCCACATCGAGACGCGGGAACAAAGGCGTGCCCTTTACCACGCGGTGTCCGCCTAGCGACGACAATGAAGTTGCCTTTTCGTAGGTCCGCTCTTCCTTGGCGAGACCAAGTTGGTCGAAGAGGTCGTTGCTCTTTGTTATCAAGATGGGGCTAAGCAATTCGCCAGCTAGGAAAAGCACGCCTGCAAGGTGAGCCATGCAGGAAGCCAAAAGCGGCTTTTTCTCAGGATCCTTGGCCAGTGCCCACGGAGCCGACTGCTCGATGTATTTGTTGGCCTTGGATACGAGGTCCATGACCGATGCGTACGCTTCGGTGACTTTCAATGAATCAACGAGGCTTTCATATGTCCTTACCGTTTCCCTGGCAGCGTCATAGAGATTTCTGTCAAGATCGTTCAAGTCTCCCTCGTAAGGAGGGATCTCGCCGCCAAAGTATTTCTCTATCATGGAAACGGTGCGGTTGAGGAGATTGCCAAGGTCGTTTGCCAAATCGATGTTTAGCCGGTCGACAAACTGTTCCGGGGTAAACTGCCCGTCCTGCCCGAAAACGATTTCCCTCGTTAGATAGTAGCGAACGGCATCGACGCCGAAATGCTCGACGAGAGGTGGAACGGGAATAACGTTTCCCTTCGACTTCGACATCTTTCCGTCTTTCATCATCATGAGCCCGTGGACGAAGACGTGAGTCGGCTCGCGAAGGCCCAGTGCTTCAAGGAACATCGGCCAGTAAATCGTGTGGAAACGATTGATGTCCGCGCCGATGACGTGAACGATTTCGGTCTCCGGATCTTCCCAGAAGCGCTTGAAGAGGGAATCGTCCTCTTGAAGGTAGCCCAAAGCGGAAATGTAATTCGTTAGGGCATCCAACCACACGTAGATTACATGTCCCGCGGCCTCGTTGATCGGGATTCCCCAATCGAAAGTCGTCCTGGTAACGCATAGGTCGGTCAGCCCTGGCTTGATGAAGTTGTTGATCATTTCAGTCTTGCGGCCTTCCGGAATGACGAAATCCGGGTGCTCGTCATAGAACTTCAAAAGGTCGCCGACGTATTTGCTGCAGCGGAAGAAATAAGCCGGCTCTTCCTTTTTCTCGACCGGACGATGGCATTCGGGGCAAAGGTGTTCGGGACCGACCTGAGTCTCCGTCCAATAGCTTTCCTCGTGGACGCAATACCAGCCCTCATAGCTCGAGAGGTAGACGTCGTCTTGCTTGGCGAAGCGGGAAAAGATCTTCTTGACCGTTTCGACGTGGCTTTTGTCGGTCGTCCTTATGAAATGATCGTAGGAGATTCCCATCGTTTTCCAAAGGTCGATGAACTTCACGGCCACTTCGTCGACGAACTCTTGGGGAGTAATGCCCTTCGCCTTGGCGTTTTCTTCTATTTTCTCGCCATGCTCGTCAAGCCCGGTCAAAAAGAAGGTGTCATATCCGCGCATTCTCTTTCCGCGGGCAATGACATCGGACAAAGTCGTGCAATAGGCGTGGCCGAGGTGCGGAGAAGCACTCGGATAGTAAATCGGCGTCGTAATATAGAACTTCTTGCTCATGGATCTCTCCCGTGGTTAATCGTAATGGCGTTTCCTTATAAAGGAAAGGCCGCGGATTTCACCGCGGCCGCAATAGCTAACGACTTACTTCCCGCTGTTCTGGGCCTTGGCAAGTTTCTTGTTGAACTTGTCGATGCGGCCATCGGCTTGGACGTTGCGCTGCTTCCCGGTGTAGAAGGGATGGCAGTTGCTGCATGTTTCGACCTTGATTTCCTTAAGGACGCTTCCGGTCTTGAACGTGTTCCCGCAGCTGACGCAGGTCACCGTGCACTCGTGGTACTCGGGATGGATGCCTTTCTTCATGTTTCACTCCTTTCAGCCTTGTGGGCTTCTCCCACAAAGAGAGTTGCGGTCAAGATGATACAGGCAGAAATTGACTTTTTCAATGGAAAAGGGGCCCAAAGGGGCCCCTGCCGATTCCAAATCGAAACTAGTTGAGAAGAAGCGTCTTCCTGATGTCCTTCTTGACCGAGCGAAGAATGCTCGAGGCAATGATGGCGAAGATGAAGTAAACGACGAGGATGCCAATCGCGATGTAAGTGAATAGAGCGTGGTCCCATTTGAAGTCGATAATGGGAAATCCCTCGTTTTGGTAGATGACGAGAAGCACGCACGAGATGACGTTGTAAATGAGCGTGGCACCGAAGATAAAAGCAAAAGCGGGCCAAACGTGGGAAGCGACTCCCTTCCCGCCCTTTCCGCCGGCAGTGGAAATGGCAAGCTTGGAAACCTTTTCGTGGCTCTTCGCGCCGTAGACGCAAAGCACGAAGAAATCGACGATCGCGAAGATGGCTCCGATTAGGGCAAGGCAAAGCGGGATGATTTGGGCAACGAGTCCGATCACGCCCTCGGTGGTTCCATCGAAGTTCTTTATGGAATTAATGAAGTAATTGAGAGTCGTGGCCACCTCGGCTTGGAAACTCCAGGTCTCGCCGTTCAGGAAGCCAACCGGCACCACATAGCAGAAGACGACCGCGAAGACGAGAAGGCCGAGTCCCATCAAGTTGGCGATGGCGCCGAACACCGCCGAGGCAACATACTTGCGTTGGACCGCATTGTCCACCGGCTTGCCAACGGTTTCGGTTTCTTCGGGTTCCTCTTCCGCCTTGGCTGGCGCCGGCTCCTCGATTGGAAGCGGTTCTTCCTTCTTCGGAGCCTCTTCCTCTTCTTTTACGTGGTGAAGGTAGACATGAAGGGTCTTCCCCTCGTCTTCCTGAGCGGGATAAACAAACGGCTGTCCGCAATTGGGGCAGAATCGGGCCTCTCCTTCGAAGACCTGTCCGCACTTCGGGCACTTGTACATTTTTGTCTCCTCCTATTCGGGACTTTCGGGGCAGAAGCGCCAACCCCTCCCCCTAATTGTTTTCATTTTAAACACAGTCGTCTCGTTTTCCATCAATTACGTTAGCTTTTTCCGCCAAATTCGGACCATTTTCTTCTTTATGAGTCCTCATAAGGCTTACAAGCATCGAAATGCCGTATGCAAGTTGGCCCAAAACGAAGACCAAAGGAGGGACGAGGGGAACGGCAAGGAAGGAAAAGTCAGGATGCTCTGGCTTGATGAAAGTCGATCCGACGATGAGGACGACGGCCAGCACAGCCAAGTGAAAGAGGAAGACGACGACAAGTCCCCAAGCGAAGATTTTTCTCTCCGTGGGTTCGCTCGGGGTCCCAAGCACGCCGAACTCGACGACGAGGGAAACGCCCAAGGCCACCGCCGCATACATGATCGGCATGACGATTTTCCCAAAAAGAGGCTCTTCTTCAACCGGGAACGCCCCTTCGGAGAAGAAGAAAAGGCCTATGGAAGTCATGAAGTAAGTGAAGATGACCGAGGCAACGAAGAAAACCAGGTAAAGGGCCAGCTTCTTCAAAATGGCACGCGCTTCCATCCTAAAATCCTTTCTCCAACGTTATTTCGTCGTTCGGGCGCATCAGCATGGCTCGAGGAGAATGGACCTTCATGGCCTGCGCCATGACGAAATCCATGCCCGGTTTCATATGCATTGGAATGAAGTGGACCGGAGCAATCGCCTCGGCAGCGCGATCGGCATCCTCCGGGCTCATCGTATAGAAGCCGTCGATTGGAAGAAGCGCATAATTGATATTCTCGCCTTTGAGCGAGGCCATCTCCGGTATGAAGTCAGTGTCGCCAGCATGGTATATCTTCACGCCGTCTACCTCGATTAGATAGCCGCAACCAAAACCTCTGGGGTGGTGGGAATTGTAAGCAGGCACTGCCTTGATTTTGTATCCTTTCTCCGCAAATTCCCTGTATATTCCACCATTTATGGCGTCTTTGCTTCGAATGACCACGCAGCCCGGAGCCATCGTTATCTTGTCGATGGCATTGTGGTCGTAATGCTCGTGCGTTATGAGAACCAAGTCGGCCGGCGTTTGATATCCGACGCCCGCAAAAGGATCGATGAAACACACTTTCCCAGCGTCCGAAGTGATGCGGAAACTGCTGTGTCCTTGATAAAAGAGCCTAGCCATTTTGCGTCTCCCTTTTCTTTTCTTCCTCGCGCCAATACTTGTTTGGAAGAAAAATGATTTCCTTGCTTATGGACGGATTCATGAGAACCGGGTGAAGCCCCAAATTGAAACCGTCGTTCAAATCATATGGCCTTTCAACGATCGAGAGATAGATTAGTTCGCCTCCTGTTGCCTCTGGAGGCAATTTGAAGTAGCTTGCGTCGCTAAGCGGCTTTTCGAGAACATTGCGGAGCGAGATCTCTTTCTTGCTTTTCGGAGGCGTCTCTTTTCCGCTTCGAAGAGCGCTCGCGGCTTCAAACAAAAGACGGGGATCCTCGTTGACGGATGTCGATGGCGAAAAAAGCACCCAATCCCGGTAGTAATTGCCTGCTTCCGAGGGATTGCCGTGCCACTCCTTGAACACCAAGCCCCACACGACGCTTGACTCCTTAATAAGGCGCTCTCTTTTCCAGTATGCGGGGGTCAAGAATCCTCTAAGCCTTTTGCGGAAGGTGTCTTTGGACGCTATGAAACGGATGTCTTCCCGACTTAGAAGAGGCCTTAGCCTTTCCCACCCTTCCTTAAGCGATGAGAAACCCATCTTTTCCATGAGCTGATTTTAAACGATGACTGGCGTCTGTATTAATGCTTTCCTTTTTTCAAAACTCGTCTAGCATAGCCGACGGAGGAAATGGAATAGATGATTAGCAGATCCCTCTTGATCGCCGCGCTCAACGAAGCTCTTTCGACTGGCGGCGACTATGCGGAAATATTCTACGAAGACACCGATAGCGAATCGCTCCTTCTCGACAACGGAAAAAGCGAACCCCCGGCTTTGTCGAAAACAAGCGGAGTTGGAATTCGCATCCTGAAGGGCCTTGGCTCGGTTTACGGAACGACCAGCGACTTTTCGAAAAAATCCCTTCTTTCCTTGGCTGCCGACCTAGCCAAAAGCTTCGAGGGTGAAAGAACCATAAAAGTAGAGACTATCTCCAAGGCGCGAGTCGGCAAGGTAAATCGGGTTCCCGACCCCGTCATCGAAGCCCCGCTCGAAGAAAAGCTTGCCTACCTTAGAAAGGGTTACGAAGCCGCCAAAGAATACGACGAAAGACTCGTAAGGATCATGGCCTCGCTATCAAGCACGAAAAGCGTTAGGAACGTCGTTTCGGCTAGCGGCCCAAATGCCATTGAGAGTGACAACGTCGAATGCCGCGTCCGCCTCTCGATTAGCTGCGTAGCAAGTGATGGAAAGAGCACCGAAACCGGCCGGATGGGCCCAGGCCTTGCCTGCGGCTGGAAAGAATGCCAGGCGAAAAACGACCCGGCCGAAATAGCCAGGAAAGCAGCAAAGAAGGCCATAACCATGCTTTCCGCCAAAGAATGTCCCTCCGGACGCTATCCCGTGATCATTGCCAACGGATGGGGAGGCGTTTTGTTCCACGAGTCGTGCGGCCACCCACTGGAGGCCAGCGCCACTTCAAGGAATCTGTCGATTTTCTCAAACTGCATAGGAAAACAGATTGCAAGCCCGATCGTTTCGGCTTTCGACGATGGCACCATAGGGGGTGCGTTCGGGTCTTCGAACGTCGATGACGAAGGCGTTGGAACACATAAAAACCAATTGATTAAAGACGGGATTTGCGTTGGATATCTCGTGGATAGACTCAACGGGCGCCGGCTGAATATGGAGCCGAACGGAACCTCAAGGCGCCAGTCTTACCGATATGCCCCTACCAGCCGCATGTCAAACACCTACATAGCAGCCGGAAAAGACGATCCTCAAGACATCGTGAAAGATACGAAGCTGGGAATATATGTAGCGGATTTCGGTGGAGGATCGGTTGACCCAAGCACGGGCGAATTCAACTTTTCGGCTTGCGAAGCCTACATAGTAAGAGACGGGAAGATAGCGGAACCGGTCAAAGGCTGCACGCTCATAGGGCGAGGAGACGAGGTTTTGATGAACATTGACCGCGTGGGAAACGATCTTGACCTGGGACAGGGGTATTGCGGAGCTGCATCCGGAAGCATTCCTGTTTGCGTTGGACAGCCCACGATTCGCCTTAAGGAAATTACCGTCGGTGGACGGGGAGGTAAACTCGAATGAACGTCAAAAAGTTTTTCGAACTAGCAAAAGAACGCGGAATCACCGCTTCTCAGCTCGTTATCAACCGTTCCAAATGCTCTTCGATCGAAACATTCAATCACGCGATAGAGAACTATAGCATCGCGGACAACCAATCCGCGGTTGCCTCCGGCCTTTTCGAAGGACGTTATGGAAGCGTGAGAACCGATCGAATCGATCAAAAAACCATACCATGGCTAGTTGACGGGATAATAAAGGCCGCCAAAGCCAACGAGTCCGGAAGCGGAACGGATTTTTTCCCCGGCTCGCCGAAGTATCGCAAAAAGAACATATACAACAAGTCGATTGATTCGATTGCCTTGGACGATGTACTTAAAAATCTTTACCAATTAGAAGAAGGGGCTCGAGCGAAAGAGCCTCGCATCACTGATTTCAATGCGTCTTTCGAGAAGGTCTCGAGCTCCTCAGAGTTCTACAATTCGCACGGATTGAAACTCGTCAACAAAAAGAGTTCCTACTATTATGTCGTCGCGCTATATGCAAGAAACGGCGAAGAACTTCGCAACAGCGATCAATTCGATTTCGGAATCGATCCTTCCAAGATGAATCTTGCCAAGATGATCGACGAGGCGATCAAAGATGTCCGCAGCCAGTTTGGCGGGGTTCCTTGCGAGAGCGGAAAATATCCCACCGTCATCAAGAACGATGTGTTCGCCTCTTTAATTGACTATGTGGTGTCGGCTGCCAGCAGTGAGCAAGTTCAAAAGAAATCTTCGTTCTTGGCCGGCAAGCTCGGTACGAAGGTCGGTTCCAGCAAGCTTACCGTTTCCGAAAGGCCGTTGGAAAAAACGCCGTTCTTCTCGTATTTCGATGTTGAAGGGGTTGCCCGCTACAACAAGAACATCATAAAGAACGGCCGACTCGAAACTTATCTTTATAACCGCGATACAGCGAAAAAAGATGGCGTTGAATCGACTGGCAATGCTGAATTTTCCGGCGGAAAGATTGGGATTGGGTACGGAACAATCTTCGTAAAGCCGTCGAAGAAGGGTTTCGAAGAGATGATTGCCCCCATCAAGAAAGGCGTTTACATCACGTCGATTCAGGGTCTCGGCACCGGAATGAACTCAATTAACGGAGACTTCTCATGCCAAGCCTCGGGATTCATGATAAGGGATGGAAAAACGTGTGAGCCTCTCACTCTCATTACGTTAAGCGGAAGCCTTCTCAAGATGATGGAAGACATCAAGGACATAGATTCCAACGCCGTCCTCGGCCTTGATGGAATTTCGTCGCCAGACGTCTATGTGAGAAGCATGTCGATCGGCGGCAAATAGCATCGCCCAAGCGGTTTGAAAGCAGGATCCTTCCTGCTTTTTTATTTTCACCATATTGATAAATATTTTGATATTTACTATTCTTTTTAATACCTAATTATTAGTTTTTATTTTTAATCATGAATCAGACTTATTCCATAATACAAAGACGATTCAAGCCGGGCGAGCTATTCCAAGCCGAGCAACTAAAGACCAAATCGGTCGACCTTGAAACCATTAAATCTGACTTATTCGAATTGCGTAAAGCTGGGCTGGTCAAATCATTCGCCTATGGAATATTCTTCATGCCAAATAAGAACCCGTCTTTGACGCCGACTGCCATCGATGCCATCCGTCTCCGCTACATCGAATCTCAGGGAGAGGTGTACGGATTCTTTTCGGGAAAGTCTTTCATTCGGTTTTATTTGAATGGAAGCCTTTCCGACGAGGATGAATTGGAGGTCGTTACGAACAAGGCAACGTCCATAAAGAAAAAAGTCTACATGTTTTCCAAGCGCTTCACCCTGAGAAAGCCGTATAGTCCGGTCACGGTCGAAAACGTGGACACTTTAGCGTTTCTAACCTATCTGTCCGGCGCTTCGATCGATGAGGTAAAGGCGAATTCGAGCACCCTTTCGAATTACATACGGGAACGCCATTTGAAAGCCGAAGACATAACATCCTTTGCTTCCTCGGTTCCGGGAAAGGCCTTTAAAAAGCTAATAGCCGCCGATCTCTACAGAAACCTTTGGAAGCGGTAAAACGCTTTTTCACTGACGGAATACTGAATCTGCTTATAAAGAAAAGGCACCGTTTTTGAACGGCGCCTTCTTGCGGCATTCCAACCGCTTATTGTTGATCCTCGCCCTTATCCTTCTCTTCAGCCGGGGCTTTCTCGTCATTTTCTTGAGTCTTTTCCGGCGTAGGAGCATCACTCGCTACTTCGGGCGCATCAGAAGCGGCTTTTTCGTCAGACGAGGGCTTTTGCTCTTCTCCCAAGTTGAGGTTATAGGCGGATAGATCCCAATCGGGATGGCGTTCAAGAACCAGCTTTATCGCATCCTTGACCAATTTGGTGTCGCTCGCGCGCGTCTGTTCGGATCCTTTTTTCAAAACGGCATCGACCTTGGAAATCGCTCCTTCGAGTTCGCCCTTCGATTCATCGATGAGGCCGCTTACGAGAATGTAAGTGCGCACGGCGGCAGGAGTCGACATCGAAGCGATGTGCTTTTTGACTTCAAGCGGGTAGGAAATGTATTCCTTGCGCCCTTCCTCTTCTTTTCCGCTAAGAAGAAGGAGGCTAACTTTGTCCGCACAAGCATCTTCGTAGATGAACGAGGAAACATCGTCTTTGCAGGCAATCGTCTTATCGACGATCGCGATGGCCTTTGCATAATCTCCATCTTCAATTGCGGCAGCGGTGGATATCGCATTGATCCGACTCGTGAAGTTGGTCACTTTGTCGTAAATCTTATTGCCCTCGGTCTTCTCGCCTTTGTAGATTTTGTATTCGGCGCTTAGAAGATCGTTATAGGCCTCGATGTTTGTCTTGTTGGTGAGGACGGTAAGGAGATAGCCGTCGTTCTTGCTGTCCAGCGCAGCAGGGAAAATGTCATAGACGTAGACGATTCCTCCGCAGGTCAGAATCACGATGCCAAGGAGCTTGTACCATTCCCAGGTAAGATTGGCTTCCGGCCCCTCCGCATACGAAGTGCTGATGGCTATGAGAACGACGCCGGCAATTACCTCGATCAGGAAGAAAACCAACGGCATGTAGATGAAAGGCTTTGGGTTGGACTTGTCGTTCTTCGGAGCAATCTTCGTCTCCCCGAGGAATCCGTCGAAACCTTGGGCGCCAAAGCGCATCTTTCCTTCCTTTTCCTTCCAGCCAAGCCAAAGACAGGTGAGGAAATACACCTTGTAATGCCCGATCTTGGCCCCTACGAAATGGCCAAGCTCGATGAAAGCGGCGTTCAGCACGATTCCGACGACTATCGCCACGATTAGGAAAACGATTGGCTCCATCGGGGCGTAGCTTCCGTAATCGGTCATGATCGGGCGGACGACGAAAATGCCGACCAATATCGCCATTGCGAAAAGGATCGCGTAGACGAGATATCCCATGATCTCGCTTTTCTTCATGTTTCAACCTCCTTTTGGGGACGCTCTTCCGGCGTTCCCTTGGCTTCGTGACTGGCTAGGCCAACCACACGTGTTCCTAATTGGTCTCGAGGCCTAAGGGAGGCTTGACGACGTGTCTGCCGCAAGGCATGGCCATTATAGGCCATTGGTGGGAGCAATCTACAGTTTAACGTTTTCTTTCTTCAACGGTTGCCGAGACGATGGCCGGGAAAAGACGATCTTTGGCAACGGCGAGAAAGCGCGTCATCTGACGGTCGAAGCGGAGGGGAGTAACTTCCTGATTGCGGAAAAGGTACCCGTATTCATCGGCGACCATCCTCGAAAAGCGGCGGCAAGCCACCCTGGTTCCTTCTTTGCTTAGGCCTTCGGGAGGACGCTTGGCGTAAAAGGAAAAACAGCTCGTCATTACCTTCGAAAAGAAGAAGTCGTCCGGCAATTCGCTAGCCGCGGAATTGTAGGCGGCCCTCAAAAACGCGAAATTGTCCTTGGCATAGGTCTGGATTGCCTTCAAGTTGGACGTCGGTTCTGCCCCTTCGATGAATCCGGGGACGGTTTCGGTCAGGAAGATCGAATTCAAGAGGTCGTATATGTCCTGATAGTGGTAATAGAAAGTCTGGCGGTGGGATCCGCAATACTCGCATAGGGATCTGACGGTTATGTCTTTAAGCGGCGACGAAAGCATCATCTCCCTCAACGCCCGCTTGAATTTGGCTTCGGTTAGCATCGTCTATTTCATCTTCGCGTAGGCAACCGCGATCCTCGCCCCGAGTCGGGCGTTGTTCTTCACAAGAGCCATATTGGTTTCAAGGGAGTCGCCTTTCGTGAGTTCGGCAATCCTAGAAAGGAGGAAAGGCGTAAGGGATTTGCCGTGGATTTCGTTCTTATCGGCTTCCTTTACCGCTTCTTCGATGACTTTCTCGATGACCTTATTGTCCATGGCCATATCCTCGGGACACGGGTTCGAAACGAGAATTCCGCCAGTCAGTTCGAGGTCACGGCGGGCTTTTAGGACCTTGGCCGCCTCGGATGGATCGTGGAAGACATAATCGACGGGGAGCCCGGAGGAACGCGAATAAAAGGAAGCGAAGCTGTCGCTCTCGTAGGAAAGGACGGTGACTCCCTGCGTTTCAAGCACCTCTATCGTTTTCGGAAGGTCGAGAATGGCCTTGGCGCCGGAGCAGACGACAAGCATCGGCTCGCTGCCGAGCTCAAGAAGGTCGCGGGAAACGTCGAAAGTCTTTTCGGCTCCGCGATGGACGCCGCCAATGCCGCCGGTGGCAAAGACGTCAATCCCGGCTTTCGAGGCGCAAAGGATGGTTCCGCTCACGGTCGTCACACCCCATTCGCCATTTGCCATCGCGATCGGAAGGTCACGTTTTGAAACCTTCCTTACGCCCTTCCGCTTGGCGAGTTCCTCGATCTCCGAGTGGGAAAGCCCGATGACGATTTCTCCTTCGACAAGGCCGATCGTTGCCGGAACGGCCCCTTCTTCCCGGATTATATCCTCCAGGGCGTAGGCCGTTTCCAGATTCTTCGGATACGGCATGCCGTGAGAAATGATCGTGCTTTCAAGGGCGACGACCGCTTTCTTCTCGGCTAGGGCTTGCTCGACTTCAGGCGCGATTCTCATCGTAGCTCTCCTTCTTCTTGCCAAGACGGTTGATCAGCTGGACCGACGCGTAGTATATGACAAGGCACACCACGAGGATACCAGCAATCATAAGGATAGTGTAAATGCCATGCTCGCCCCCGGTAAGAAGGCCGAAGTTAAGCCCGAAAGCCTCGTAACCGTTCGGGTATAGAGCGTAGCGATCGACGACGAAGGTCAATACAAGGCCGGCGAGAACCAGCAAGAACACCCATGATCTGTATTTGTCGAACGGGAAGCAGACGCGGAAGAAGGCAAATAGGGAAATCAGGGTAAACGAAATCGTCGCCATCGTTATTATCAACTGTCCATCGCCGCTCCAAAGGGCAGGGTAGAAGGCGGCCAGCAAATAGCAAAGCCCTACCGAGAGGGCTTCGCAAAGCCCGGCCGGAAGCGCCTTCGAAAGAATGTTGAACATGACCTTTCCCTCAAGCCTCTCGTTCGATGGCTGCAAAGCGAGGAAGAACCCAGCAAGGCCGATCGTGAAGAACTCCCACATGGTCATGTTGTTCGTGGAAAGCGGGTAGTCGTAGCCGACGGCCCAGTCGGTTATCAGGAAGACGAGGGATAGAACGATTGCAAACGTGGTCTTCGAAAGGAAGAGGGAAGCGGTTCGCTGAATGTTGTTTATGACACGTCGGCCTTCTTTGACGACTGCCGGCAATTTGCTGAAATCGTTGTCCAAGCTAACCATATGGGCAACGTTGCGCGCGGCAGAGGAACCAGAAGCCATCGCGATCGAGCAATCGGCTTTCTTGAGGGCTAGTATGTCGTTGACGCCGTCGCCGGTCATGGCAACCTTGTGCCCTTCGTTTTGAATGGCTTCGACGATCTTGGCTTTTTGTTCCGGCCTAACGCGGCCAAATACCGAGTATTCGGCAACGGCCTTTTGGATGTCCTCGTCTTTCACGTTTTCCATCGAAATGAATCGATCGGCACCGGCGACGCCGCACCGCCTGGCGATTTCGGAAACGGTGAGCGGGTTGTCTCCGGAAATGATTTTTACCTGGACTCCGGAAGACTGGAACCATTCAATGTTTGACTTGGCGTCTTCCTTTATGTGATCGATAAGCGAAATTTGGCAAATCAATGAGGATTTGCTGGGAATTTTTCCGTCTTTTATTGGATCTTTCGAATGAAAAAGGCCAATGATCCGGTAGCCGGATTTCATCAGGCGGGTTGCATCCTTGATGGCAATGTCGGGCATTTTTCCGTTGATGAACTCGCTTGCCCCGATTATGTAGGTTCCCTTGCCTTCGAACGTGGCGGCCGCGTATTTACGCCCGCTGTCGAATGGGACGACGAGGGAAGCCGGCATGGTCTCCTCGCCAGAGGAAAAGCGCAGCAAGGCTTCCGAGGTCGCGTTGCTATCGCCCGTCGCCTCCTCGAGGCTGGCAAGGATGCCTTTGATCTCGTCGAGGCTCGTTTCGTCGTATTGGAAAACTTCGCCAACCTGAAGCTTTCCGTCCGTGAGGGTTCCCGTCTTGTCGAAGCAAACGGTGTCGACGCGGGCCAGCATCTCGATGCAATAAAGTTCCTGAACGTTCATCCGCTTCTTGTAAAGGTTGTAGACGCCGATGGCGAGCGTAGCGGAAGTGAGGACGTAAAGACCGGCTGGGATCATCGCCACGAGGGATCCGGAGAGCGACTTTATGAAATCGCCGTATTCCTCCAGGGACTCGAACCATCCGTTTTGAATGAGCTCCGTGGCGAACATCGCAAGCCCCATGACGATCGCCGTTATGCCCGTCGTCCAGAAGATCGCCAGGCATGTGCGTTTGATTTCGCTTTTCGGGCGCGTCCAGCGCTTTGCTTCTTTTTGAAGGGACTCGGCATAATTGGCCGAACCGACCTTCTCGATTCGAGCGTAGCACTTCCCGGCTTTCGCGAACGAGCCGGAGAGGATGCGATCCCCTTCTTTCTTTTTCACCGTATCGCTCTCTCCGGTAAGAAGGGATTCGTCGACCTCGAGATCGCCGGAAACGATCAATGAGTCGCACGGTATCTGGTCCCCGGCTTTTATGACGACGATGTCGCTAAGAACGAGTTCCCCGAGGGGCAGGGAAATCTCCTTTCCGTTCCGCATGACGGTCGCTCTCTCGCCCGTGACCACCCTGAGGCGATCGGTTAGTAAGCGCACGCGAATGTCGGCCAAAAGGCCGATGGCGATGTTTAAGCAAAGCGGGCCGAGGAAAAAGAACGAAGTGATGGGGAGCCTTCCGATGATCATGAGGGCCGCGATCACGAAGAAGACGATGTTGAAGAACGTCAGGAAATTATCGGCCAATATCCGCCAATACGATTTGGTTACCTGCTTCTTGACCTTGTTGCCAAGACCGTCTTTCTTCCGTTCGGCCACCTCTTCGTCGCTAAGGCCGTACATGAAATCGGCCTCGATGGGCCGGGCATTGGCAATTCGCTTGTTTAATTCGGCGGCAAGCCGACTGGCGATGTCTTTCATTTTCCTACTCGCTCCTTAAAGCTTCGACAGGATTCCGGCGAGCCGCAATACGTGCCGGCACGAGACCCGATATAAAGGAGAGGGCAATCGAGCAGACGACGAGGACGAGGCCGATCCAGAGCGGAAGGCTCGCTAGATTGCCCAAGGCAATGTAGGAAGAGAACAAGGACGAGATGATCAAGTTAAGCGGGATTGTAAGGATGTAGGACAAGGCCACGCCGATGATTCCGGCAAGAGCCCCGACCAACATGCATTCCGCCTCAAAGAGCCGCCCCACGTCTCTTTTGCGAGCGCCGCATGCCCTAAGTATACCGATTTCCTTCGTTCTTTCGAGAACTGATACATACGTAATTACCGCCATCATGATCGACGAAACGAAAAGAGAAATGGAGGCGAAAAGTATTAAGACGACCGCCAAGACGGAAACGAGTTCGCCAAGCGACTCTGTAAAGTCGCTCATCGCGTCGACGTAAGTCACGCGCTGGGCCTCGGGCCGGCCTTCGTTGTAGGCGTCAAGATAAGCCTTCAAATCGCCTTTGGTGGTCATCGATGACGGGAAGACGAGTATGTCGCTCACTAACGAATACGCTTCGGCATAGGCAATCAAATCCATGGCGTTCGCTACCTCGGAAGTCGCCGAGAAGAACGAGCCATCAAAGAGGGAGGATAAGAAGAGGTAAAGGCCCGTCGGGTCGTTTCCCATAAGCCCGTCCACGACCTTTTTGGCTTTCTCCTCTTTGAAATGGCCGCCAACCTTTCTCGAATAGGCGAGCATTCCGTACATGGTAAGTCGGTCGGGGGCGTATTTCGTTTCGATATAACTCCAAGGAGCGAAGAAGCTTCGATAGCAGAGAAGATCGGAAATGGAAGCGGCGAGTTCCGAAAGGGAAGAAAGATCCAGGGGATTTCCTTGAAGGACGGGCTGAAGATCGTCGAGCAATTCGTTGAGCGCCGCGAGTCCGTCCTCCTTTTGATAATTGGTTTTCGGAATGTACCAGTTCGTGGTCTGCTTTTCGGCCATTGCCCGCGTTTCGTCATTGCTCTCGCCTTGAAAAAGGGCATCCATGGACGGCAGGTAGCCGATGCTGCACGGCATCGTGGATATGAAGCTATTTCGGCTGGGCCGGATGATTCCGACGATTCGAAGTTCGATCGGGTTGTGGCTCTCGTCGAAGTAAAAGTCGCGGTAGGAATCGGAATCCGTTCCGGGAGCAAGGTAAGCCGTGACCTCCTTCGGCTCCAAGCCATCGCTTACGGCATCAAACCCGCCGTTTCCGTCGGAGACGATCCTAACGTTGGAATACGCTTCGTCAACATAGCTCAAAGTGTGCTCCGAATCATAGAAATCCTTCTGCAAATACGCCTTGTATTTTTTCTTTTCGACAATATCGGCAAAGGAAACCGCCGTTCCTCCGGAAGCCGAATCGTCCACGATGCCGAGCCCCTTGAGCGTCGATATGTTAACTTGGTTTTTCCTATCGACGATCAATACGAGGTCGGTCGGGTCCTTCGGAAAGCGCCCGTATATCAGGTCGTATTGGTCGCTCGGGTCTTCCTCGCTTCCTATCCCGTATAGAGGATGGAAAATGCTCGTCGGAAGCGAGCTGGCCGAAGTGACCATCGACGTCAAGGACGACTGTGAAGCCGATGCCCCTTGGTCGAGGAGGAAGAACGAAGCGTTCGGATCGCTTTCGTCGAGGGTAGACGAGGTGATGATGTTGAACGAAAGATTCTCGCGCTCGACTATGACGTCGCTTGCGAGGTTCCTCGACTTCAGTTCCGGATCACTCACAAGCGCTTCGACATACTCCACGTATTCGCGGCTGAGGTCGTTGGTTCTCACGACATAGCTCTGCCCGGTTGTCTCGTAGGCATAGACGACATCCTCGTCCGGATATTCTTCCCCGCTCGAACTTCCCGCGCTCGACGATGCGTAAGCCATCGTCCGCTTCGATATGGTAATCGGCACGGCGGACGCCATCGATGTCTCGACGGTCGAGACATAAGAGGAAAAGCCACTGGAAATCGAAAGCACGAGGGCTACCCCGGCTATGCCGACACTCGAGGCAATCGCGGTAAGGAAGGTGCGTCCTTTTTTCGCGAAAGCGCTCATGACGGCGTTTTTGATTGCCGAAAGGAAGGACATGGAAGTCTTTTCGTGGCGCTTTCCTTCGGTTCCGCCTTCATCGACGGGAAGGGGGCTCGAATCGGAAACGATCCTGCCGTCGGCCATCTCGATGACGCGATCGCTATAACGCAAGGCCAATTCCCGGTTGTGGGTTACGAGGATGACGAGCCGGTCTTTCGATATCTCCTTCAATATTTCGGCAACCGTTTTCGACGAGGCGCTATCGAGGGCGCCCGTCGGCTCGTCGGCCAAGACGATCGACGGGCTTCCCACGATTGCCCTGGCAATGGCAACCCGCTGCATCTGGCCGCCCGAAAGCTGGTTGGGCTTTTTCGAGGATATTCCGTCGAGGCCGACCCTAGAAAGGGCCTTGAGAGCCATCTTTTTCCTTTTGGAGGAGGAAACCCCAGCCAATAAAAGGGGCAGCTCGACATTGGCGAGCGCGCTTTCCCGCTCAATCAGGTTATAGCTTTGGAAGACGAAGCCCAGGCGGGCATTTCGATAAGCGTCCCAATCGGCATCGCGATAGGAGGCAGTGCTCTTCCCGTCGATCACAAGCTCTCCCCGGCTGGCCCGATCGAGTCCGCCGATGATGTTGAGGAGGGTCGTTTTGCCGCAGCCCGAAGGCCCGAGGATCGACACGAATCCGCGACGCGGAAAGGAAACGCTTATTTCGTCGAGGGCCCTGAAGGGATGCCCGTCGACCGAATAGTCCTTTCCGATGCCGTGCAAAAGAAGAAGAGGGGCGTTTTCCATTTCTGCCATTTAATTAACGCCTTTCGAGGAAGAAAGCACGAAGTAACTTCGCGGCTTCCTCTCCTCTTAGGCCAACGGAAAGGAGAGGGACGCCGTCTTCGGTCGGATCGTCGAAAGCGTGAAAACGGCTCCTTACGGCCCCGGCCTTCGGATCGTCAACGGCGTAAACGAGGCGGAAAAGCCTGCTTTGGATGATCGCGCCGGCACACATGAGGCACGGCTCGAGAGTGACGTAAATGCTGCATCCGTCGAGCCTCGTCCGGCCGAGGTTCCTCTCGGCGTCGAGAATCGCCTCGATTTCCGCATGCGAAGCGATCGAATGCTTTTCCTCCCGTCCGTTGTGGCCGCGCCCTACGATTTCCCCGTCGAGGGCAACGACGGCCCCGACCGGTACTTCCCCCTCGTCATATGCCCTCTTGGCCTCGATGAGGGCTTCGTTCATGAGTTCTTCGTCGTTCACGGCAGTATGTTAGCAAGATAAAAACCACCGCGCATGGTCGGAAGCCTTAAGGCTGCTCGGTTCCCCGCCTGACCTGGTTCGGAAACCTTCCATCGCGATGGCGTAGGCATTATACGCCGAAAGAAGGAAAAGCCCACCTAAAAGGAAAGACAAAGGTTGGTTGTGAAAACAAACTTTTATGTTACAATTGTCTTACCTGCTCCCAGCTGCCGATCGTGCATTGCTTCGGAAGACAGAAAAAAAGACCGCCCATCCCCTCGTTTGGGAGCTGCGGCGGTCTTTTGCTTTCACTTCTTCGGCTCGATCTTGCTGACCCCGCCCATGAACGGACGGAGGACTTCCGGGATCACGACCGATCCATCGGGTTGCTGATTCTCCTCGAGGAGGGCCGGGAAGACACGCGAAGTCGCGAGGCCCGACCCGTTCAAGGTGTGGCAGAAGTGGGTTTTGCCGGCTTCGTCTTTGTAACGGATCATGCCGCGGCGGGCTTGATAGTCGCGGGCATTGGAAACGGAGGACACTTCCTTGTATATGCCCATCGACGGAATGTAGACCTCGATGTCGTAGGTCCTCGCCATCGAATGGGAGCAATCGGCAGCCGCGAGTTTGTCGACCTGATAGGCAAGTCCGAGGCCCTCGATGAGGCGCTGGGCTTTCTTCACGAGTTCCTCGAAGGCGGCGTCGCTTCCGTCGTCGGTCGTGTATTGGACCATCTCGACCTTGTTGAATTGGTATCCCCTGATCATTCCGCGTTCCTCGGTCCGGTAGCTGCCGGCCTCCTTGCGGTAGCAGGGGGTGTAGGCGAAGAACTTCTTCGGCAGATCCTTATAGGAAAGAATCTCGTTCCGATAGAGGTTCACGAGAGCCGTCTCGGCGGTCGGGAGGATGAACTTGCGGGGTTCCATCCCCTGAAGCCAGAACACTTCGTCCTGAAACTTCGGGAACTGTCCGGCCGTATATCCGCTTTCGTAATTGAGGATGTGCGGCGGGAGGATCATCTCGTAGCCGTCGGCGAGGTGATTGGCGACGAAATAATTGATGAGCGCCCATTCCAGGCGGGCGCCGAGACCCGTGTAGATCCAGGTTCCGCTTCCGGAAACCTTCGCGGCCCGCTTGTAATCGATGAGGCCGAGCGATTCCGCGAGCTCGACGTGGTCTTTCATCGTCTTCGGGTCGAACTTGCGGGGGGTTCCCCATTTGTAAATCGGCTCGTTGTCTTCCTTGCCGCCCGGGGCGAGGTCGGGATCGGGGAGGTTGGGGAGCACTTCGACGAGGGCCTTGATGCCGTCCTCGACTTCCTTGAGGCGTTCTTCCTTGGCTTTGTTTTCGGCGCCGATCTTCTTTACTTCCTCAAAGATCGGGCGGACGTCTTCTCCGGCTTTTTTCTTGGCCGGAACAAGTCCCGAAAGGCGGTTCTGTTCGGCTTTGGCCGCCTCGACTTCGTGACGGAGCGACCTCCTTTCCTCGATCAAGTCGAGAACGGGCTTCGGATCGAAATCCCAGTTTTTCTTCTTCAGCCGTTCCCTTACCTCTTCCGGATGTTCTTCGATGTAATGGATGTCAATCATCTTTTGACCTTCTTTCTAGGGGCGGGGCAATACGCGTCCGTAGATCCCCATCAGTTCCCTCCCGAGCTCTTTGAGCGATCGCGAGCGGGCGAGGCGGTACCCCTCGATTATACCCGTCGGCTTTTTCTCGAGGGAGAGCGTTTCGATGCCTTTGGCGAGCCTTTCGATGCTTTGGAAACAGCGATAGGACTTGCTCTCGAGCAACCCGTTCGACCAGTAGGGCCGGCCGAGGGCGAGGACCGGGGTCTTGGAGGCAAAGGCCTCGAGGACCACGATCTCGTCGCTCGAAAGGGAAGAGAAGCTTATGTAGGCCCGCGCGCCGATCATCCCAGAGCGATAGACATCGTCCTCGATTAGCGGCGTGAGGAACAGATTATGCGGCAGCTTTTTCTCTTTTCTATGAAGATAAGAGGCTTTTGCGGGCGTTTTCCCGGCAGCTCCCAGGTAATAGAAATGAACCGAAGGCACGAGTGCCGCGATTTTGGAAAGGGCCTCGATCTTGTCCTCGTCGTCGATGGTTCCGACCGAGAGGCAATAAGGCTGAGCCTCGCTAAGCCTGAAGTAGCGGCGGAAGATGATCTTCTCGACGTCGCTGCGAGGGTCGAATCTCGCGAGGTTGACGCCTGGGGTGACGACGTTGATCTTCCCCTCCTCGATCCCAAGGGAAACGAGGGCGGCCCGGGCCGCCTCGCTCGGAACGAGGACGGCGTCGGCCTCCGAGAGAAGGCGCTCCGACTTCGATTTTAGCGAGCGGGTGCCGTCTCCCGAAAGAACCGTGAAGCGGGCCGTCGGGTCGTCTTCCGCGTATAGGGCGCTCACGACGAGGGCAGCCCCTTCTTCCCGAGCGTCATGGGCCCTCGCCTCGTCGTCGGGAGAAAGAAGGTGGACGATGTCCGGGCCGGCGAACATCGACTCGACCCACGAGGTGCCGACGAGTTCGAGGGCGCCCTTGATGTTCTTGCGAAGCCGAGTCCCCAAGAAGCGGTCGGCCCTCGGGCTCGGATCGTAGTCGATAAGGACCTTCACCCTTTACTCGCCCTCGATTTCCTCTTTGGTCGGGACGTGAACCGGCTCGTCCTTCTTGCCCTCGTCTTCCCCGACGAGCGCAGGATTGACCTCTTCCGGTTCCGCCTCCTCCTCCGCCGCGCTTTCTTCGACGTGCGGGACGATGGCGAGGGAAGCCACCTTCTGACGCGGATCGAGGGCGATTATCTTGACGCCCTGCGTGTTGCGCCCAGCGACCTTCACCTGCTCGAGCGGCATCCGGATGACGATTCCGTGCGTCGAGATGACCATGAGGTCTTCGTCGCCGTGCACGGCCCTCATCGCCGTAAGCGCGCCGGTCTTCGGCGTCATCTTGAGCGACAGGACGCCCTTGGCTCCCCGGCTGGTAAGGCGGTAGCCGTCGTAATGGCGGGTGCTCCCGTCCTCCATCGTGACGTCGGTATCCTTGCAATACGAGATCTTGCCGAAGCCCTTGTCGGTGAGGACGAGGATCTTGTCGCCTTCCATCGAAGTGGTGACATCGACGAGGGAGCTGCCGTCGGAAAGGTCCATGCCCTTGACGCCAGCGGCCGAGCGCCCCATCGCCCTGACATCGCTTTCAAAGAAAGAGCAGACTTTGCCGTTGCTCGAAGCAAGGGAAACGATGGCCGTTCCGTCGGTCCGCTTCACGTCGAGCAAGGCATCGCCCTCTTTGAGCGAAAGGGCCCGCTTGCCGTTTTGATGGATGGAAGCGAATTCGCTAAGGGCGGTCCGCTTCACGATGCCTTGGACGGTCGCGAAGAAGAGGTAGTCGCCTTCCGGATAATCGTCGCACGGCACGATCGAGACGATCTTCTCCTCCTGTTCGAGGTTGAGAAGGTTGATCGCCGGTATGCCTTTCCCGTCCCTGCTTCCGTCCGGGATCATGTAGCCGCGAAGGCGGTAGACGATCCCATAGCTCGAGAAGAAGAGAATGTCGGTATGCGTTTTGGCGTGGAGCATGATCGAGACCATGTCGCCGGCCGTCGTCGAGATGCCCCTCACCCCGCGTCCTCCGCGGTTCTGGGTACGGAACGAATGGTCGTTCATCCGCTTGAGGTATCCGTTCTTGGTAAGGACGATGACGATGTCTTCCTGAGGCAGCAGGTCTTCGTTGTCGATGTTGGCCGCCTCGTCGGAAATCTCGGTCAGCCGCTTGTCGCCGAAGCGCGATTTGACCTCGAGGAGTTCCTCGACCATCAGTTCCCTGATGTTGTCCTCGCTCGAAAGGAGGCGGTTGTACTCGGCGATGTTCTTCTCTAGCTCGGCGTGCTCGGCGCGCAGCTTCTCCTGCTCGAGCCCTTGAAGGCGGCGGAGGGTCATCGCGAGGATGGCAGCCGTCTGGGCTTCGCTTAGGCCGAAGCGCTCGTGGAGGCGGGAAGTCGACTCCTCGTCGTTTTTGCTGTCGCGGATGATGTGGATGACTTCGTCGATGTTGTCGTGGGCAAGGATCAATCCCTGGACGATGTGGTCGCGGTCGCTGTCGCGCTTGAGGAGGAACTTGGTCCGGCGCGTCAAAACCTCAATCTGGAACCTGATGTAATTGGATAGGAGTTCCTTCATCGGGAGGATCTTCGGCTCGCCGTCGACAAGGCAAAGGTTGATGACCCCGAAGTTGATCTGGAGTTGGGTGTGCTTGAGGAGGTTGTTGGCCACGACTTCCGGCATGAAATCGCGCTTGACCTCGATGACGACCCTGATGCCTTCCTTGTTCGACTCGTCGCGGATGTCCGAAATCCCGTCGATTACCTTGTCGCGGACGAGATTGGCCATGTTCTCGATCATGGCCGATTTGTTGACCTGGTAAGGAATCTCGCTGACGATGATCCGCGAGCGCCCGGCGCTCTCTTCCTCGATTTCGAATTTGGAACGGATGGTAACCGACCCGGTCCCCTTCTCGAAGTAATCGAGAATGCCTTGCCGGCCGAGAATGACGCCACCGGTCGGGAAATCCGGGCCGTGGATGTAATTCTGCATCAGCTCAAGCGGGGTGAGATCGGGGTTCTTGGCAAGGGCCACGACCGCGTCGATCGCCTCGGAAAGGTTGTGGGGCGGCATGTTGGTCGCCATGCCGACGGCAATGCCTTCCGAGCCGTTCACGACGAGGTTCGGGAAGCGGGAAGGAAGGACGCTAGGCTCCTTTTCGGTGCCATCGTAGTTCGAGACGAAATCGACCGTGTCCTTGTCGAGATCGCGGACCATTTCGACCGAGAGGCGGTTCATCCTCGCCTCGGTATAACGCATGGCGGCCGGGGCATCGCCGTCGACCGAGCCGAAGTTGCCGTGTCCGTCGACGAGGGTGTACCTCATCGAGAAAGGCTGGGCGAGGCGGACGAGGGTCATGTAGATGGCGCTATCGCCGTGCGGGTGGTATTTGCCCATGACGTCGCCGACGATACGCGCCGATTTCTTGTATGGCTTCCCAGGCTGCATCCCGGCCTCGTTCATGCCGTAGATGACACGGCGCTGAACGGGCTTGAGACCGTCCCTCACATCGGGAATGGCCCGGGCCTCGATGACCGACATCGCGTAGGAAAGGAAGGCGGTTTCAACTTCCTCGGTGATTTCGCGCTCGGTCAATCCGGAAGCGATTCCAGCCTGGACTCCTTCCGGAAGGTCTTTCTTTTCTTCGTTATCCATTAGTGGCTACCCCCTTATATGTCGAGGTTCTGGACGAACTTCGCGTTCTTCGAGATGAACTGCTTGCGCGGCTCGACTTCGTCGCCCATGAGGTCGGAAAAGGCCTTCTCCGCCCTGGCGGCGTCGTCGATCGTGATGCGGATCATCTTCCTGACGGCCGGATCCATGGTCGTTTCCCAAAGCTGTTGGGCATCCATTTCGCCAAGGCCCTTGTAGCGTTGGAACGGGTATCCGGGCTTCAAATCAAGAGCCTTCTTGAGCTCTTCGAGCTGATCGTCGTTGTAGGCGTAGTAGGCGTTGCCGCGAACCTCGACCTTGTATAGCGGCGGTTGGGCAATGTAGACATATCCGCCCTCGAGAAGCGGCTTCATGAAGCGGTAGAAGAAGGTGAGCAAGAGAATGCGGATGTGGTCGCCGTCGACATCGGCATCGGTCATGATGACGATCTTGTGATAGCGGATCTTGCTGACGTCGAAGTTGTCGCGGATCCCGGCTCCGATCGCGGTGATCATGTTGCCGATTTCCCCGTTTTTGAAGATGCGGTCCTCGCGGGCTTTCTCGACGTTGAGGATCTTGCCGCGGAGCGGAAGGATGGCCTGGGTCTTGCGGTCGCGGCCGGTCTTGGCCGAGCCGCCGGCCGAATCGCCCTCGACGATGTAGAGCTCGCACTCTTCCGGGTTCTTGCTCGAGCAATCGGCCAACTTGCCGGGGAGGGTGGTGACGCCTAGCGACGTCTTCCTGATCGTCTCCCTGGCCGCTTGGGCGGCGAGCCGTCCCTTGGCGGCCGTCTTGACCTTTTCGACGATGGCTTTGGCGGCATCCGGATGCTCGAGGAGATATTGCTTCAGCTGCTGGCCGACGATCGTCGAGACGATCTTGCGGACTTCGCTATTGCCGAGCTTGGTCTTGGTCTGGCCTTCGTATTGCGGGTTCGGGTGCTTGACCGAAATGACGCAGGTAAGGCCCTCGCGGCAATCGTCCGTCGTGAAATTCGGCGATTTGTCGTCGAGGAGCTTGAAGGAGCGGGCATAATCGTTGATCGTCCGGTTGAGGGCCATGTTGAAGCCTTCGACGTGGGTGCCGCCCTCCTTCGTCGATATGTTGTTGCAGAAGGAATAGACGCCGTCGCTGTTGTAATGGTCGGTCCACTGCATCGCGATTTCGGCGTAAATCCGTTCGTTCGTCCCGTCGAGGAGGGTGACTTCCTCGGCGCCCGAGCAGTAGATCACGTCCTGATTGATCGGAAGTTTGCCGGTATTGATGAAGGAAACGTATTCCTTGATGCCGCCGTCGAAGAGGAACGACTCGGTCTTGGGCTCGTCTTCCCTCGCGTCGGTGATGGTGATCTTGACCCCGCCGTTGAGGAAGGCCATCTGGCGGAGGTGGTTCTTGATGGTTTCGTAATTGAAGATGGTCGTTTCGGTGAAGACCGAAGGATCGGGAAGGAAGGTTACCTTGGTTCCGGAATCGGAGCAGTCGCCGATCCGCTTGAGGTGCTCTTTTATCTTGCCGCCGTCTTCAAAGCGAACGAAGTAGATGCCGCCGTCTTTATGGACGGTTACTTCGCACCAAAGCGAAAGGGCGTTGACGACCGAGGCGCCGACGCCGTGGAGGCCGCCGGAAACCTTGTATCCGCCGCCCTCCCCGAATTTGCCGCCGGCGTGAAGCATGGTGTAAGCCGTCTCGACGCCGGATAGGCCGCTTTTGGCCACCTTGTCGACCGGGATGCCGCGGCCATCGTCCTGGACGGTAACCGAGTTGCCGGGGTTGATCGTCACCTCGATGTGGCGGCAGTAGCCGGCAAGCGCCTCGTCGATGGCGTTGTCGACGATCTCCCAGACGAGGTGGTGGAGACCGGCAGCAGCCGTCGTTCCGATGTACATGCCAGGCCGCTTCCTGACGGCCTCGAGGCCCTCGAGAACCTGAATGTTCTCGGCGGTGTATTTCGAGTCGGCCTTTTCAATGACCGTCTCGTTGTCGCTAGAGACCTCCCGGTAGACGAAACGATCTTCCTCGGGGATCGCTTCGACCGCTTTCTTTTCTTCGTCTGCCATTTCATTCCTCCGTGGCCGCGGTCCCGCGGCCGATATCGAACCGGCGTGCGCCTTCGTAGTCGAATGACGTCGCCGTAACGAAGCATTGCCCAAGCCTAGGTAGGAGGGCCTTGAGATTCTCGCCCCGCTTCTCGTCGAGTTCGCTCCAAGCGTCGTCGAGAATGACAATCGAGCCTTCTTTGCCCGCCATCATGGCCGGCGCCAGCTTGGTGGCTATCGAGGCGAGGCGATTTTCGCCTTGGGAGCCGTAGGCCCCGACCGACTTCCCGTCCTCGAGGAGGGCGAAGTCCTCGCGATGGGTGCCGACCGTCGTCGTCCTTCTCTCGAGGTCGGTCGCGAGCGCCCTTGCGTAGAGCGCCCTCGCCTCGGGGATCGGGTCGTCGCTTTTCAAGAACGGCCGGTAGTCGATTCTCGCCTCCATCTCCTCGCCCTTGAGCTCGCTCAGCAAACCCGACACCCGATGCTCGAGTAGGGAGAGGAACTTCTTGCGCGCCTCGTCGATTGGGGCCTCGCACATCACGAGTCGCTCGGTCAGCACTTCCAGGGCCAGCCGGTCGACCGTCTCGCCCTTCAGCAACGCGTTTCGTTCCTCGAGGAGCTTATGGTGCGTCTTTGCCAAGCGGAAGTAGCCTTCGTCGGCCTTGGAGATGGCGAGGTCGAGGAAGGCGCGCCTGACGCCGGGAGGGCCTTTGTAGAAGAGGGCGTCCTCCGGAGCGTAGGAGACGACGGAGACGAGGCTCGATAGCTCGGAGAGCTTCCTGACCGGGTGGCCGTCGATTTTCGCTTGGCGGCCCTTTTTCATGAAGCGCAGTTCGATGTCGTGCGTCAGCCCGCGCGACTCGACTCTCGCCTCGACGAGGGCCTCCTTGGCTCCGTCCTTGATGAGCGGGGCAATGTCGGGGCTTCGCCAGCCGCGCCCAAGCGAGAGGCAGTAGACGGCTTCGGCGAGGTTCGTCTTTCCGCTCCCGTTTTCGCCGAGAAAAAGGTTCACGCCCTCGCCCGGCTCGATCCGGCATTCGTCGTAGTTCCGGAAGGAGCGGAGCGAAAGCCTAAGAAGCTTCATCTTCGGCCGTTAGGGCAAAAACCCTTCCCCGTACCTCGACCGCGTCGCCGGGACGGAGCTTCCGCCCCCGCCGGGTCTCGGTCTCTCCGTTCACCTTGACTTCCCCAGCCACGATGAGGCGCTTTGCCTCGCTTCCTTCATCGACCACGGATGCATACTTCAAAAGCTGCCCGAGGGTGATGTAGGGGGTGGATAGCGAAACCGGCGTCGGAAGCGTTTTTCCCATGCGGTAAGTTTACTACATAGTAGTAAAAAAGAAAACGCCCCTAAGGGCGCTTTCTGGCATTTTCAGAACGGGTCAGCGGGTGCGCATCGGCGTGATCAGCTCGACGATCGATTCGTCGTTCGGGTTCTTGACCACGAAAGGCTTCATCTCGGCGGTGAAGCAGAGGGTTACGTCCTCGCTGCCGACGGCCTTGACTGCCTGCGTGACGAAGAGGGCGTTGAAGGCGATGTCGAGGCGGCTCCCGGTGTACTGGACGGCCGCGAGGCGCTCGACGCCGCTGCCGGTCTGATCGCCGGAAGACGAGACCTCGACGCGATCCTCGTCCATCGAAAGCTTAACGACCGTCCCATGGTCGCGGGAGAGAATCGAAACGCGGTCGATGGCGTTGAGGAACTGGGCCGCGTTGACGGAAAGGAAGTAATTGAAGCTCTGGGGCACGATCGAGCCATTTACCGGGTAATCGTCCTCGAATACGCGGCTGGAAACGAGGGTGGTTCCAAAGGAGAAGAGAATTTTCTTGGGGGCCACCACGATCTCGACTTCCTCGGCCCCCTCAAAGAGGCGAGTGACTTCCACGAGCGATTTGGCCGGGACGTTGGCAACGAAGCGGACCGAAGGATCGATCGACACCTCTTTCCTCGATAGGCGGGCGGAGTTCGTCGCGATGGCGGTGAGGGTTCCCCCTTGGGCCGATAGATTGATGGCGGTAAGGATGGGCCTCGTGTCCTTCTCGAAGGCGGCAAAGGCCGTCTGCTCGCAAAGCTTGGCGAGTTCCGCGCACGGCATGACAAGGGCGACGCCGTTCTTGTCGTTTGAAATATCCGGGTATTCCCCGGCCGAGATGCAGTTCAGCTTAAAGGAAGCCGTCCCGTCTTCTATTTTGGCGATTCGATTGTCTATGACTTCGAGGCTGATTTCCTTTCCGTCCATCTTCCGGATTACTTCGGTGAGGACGTGGGCCGAAATGAGGGTCGCGCCAGGCTGGGCGTTGCGGATGATTTCGGTTCCGTTGATTTTGCTTGGAACGAGGGTCCATATCGTTAGGTCGCTGCCGCTCGCCTCGATGTCGAGTCCGGCATCGGTCAGTTCGAGCTTGAAGCACAGCAGCTCCGGAAGGACCGATTTGGCTCCGATGCCGTGCGAAGCGATGAGCAGACCCTTCAGAAATTGTTCTTTGTCGATAGTGAAGCGCATATCAATACATCCTTTCCCGATAGGAAATATATACGACTAATTATTATTAGGGCGGTGGAAATGGTGGAAAAGTCTTATTTCAAGCGGCGAAACGCGTCGGCGTCCGAGGCCTGAATTCATAGCTTTTAGCAACTGATTCATTCGATTGCTCCTGACTATTTCAATCTCTTATTAATGTCGGAAACCGCCTTTTGGAGACCTTTGTCCGTTTTCAACGAGTTCTCCACTTTGTTTACACCGTTCATCACCGTAGCGTGGTCGCGTCCCCCGAAGAGAGAGCCGATTTTGGCAAAGGGGGCGTCAAGCCTTGAGCGTATGAGGTACATGGCGATGTGCCGGGCCAAGGCGATCTGCGACGTCCTGATTTTGCCGGTCAGCTGGTAAGAGGGTATGCCGTAATAGTCGGCCACCGCGTCGATTACTTTCTCGGCGGAAAGCGTGCCTGTCGCCGCTTTGACGTCGACCAGGGAAGAGACGGCCGTCTGAGCTATTTTTAGGGTTACGTGGTTGGACCCGTTCATTTGGACGGCAAAGAAGAGCAACCGGTCGAAAGCCCCTTCGAGTTCCCTAACGTTCTTGTGGAAGGTGTTGGCGAAGAAGGTGATGACCTCGGGGTCGAAATCGCTTTCCTTGAGGCCGTTCGCCCTGATTCTCATTCGCAAGATCTGCTCGCAGGTTTCGCGTTCCGGCTGGGCTATGCAGAGCGGCAGCCCCTGGACGAATCTCGTCTTTAGCCTTTCGTCGAGTCCGTTCAGCTTGCTTGGGTGCTGGTCGCAGGTGAGGACGACTTGCTTCCCGCGGCTGTAGAAGTCGTTGTAAATGGTGAAGAAAGTCTCCTCGGTCCTTTCCTTGTTCGCAAGGAACTGCACATCGTCGATGAGCAGGAAGTCGACCTCGTTTTTGAACCAGTCCGATATGGAGATGCCGGCCATGTCCCCGGAAACGAACTTAACGTATTCGTTGAGGAATTCCTGCGCGTGTATGTAAAGCACCTTCATTGCCGGGTACTTGCTTTTGACTTTGTTGCCGATGGCGTGAAGGAGGTGGGTTTTGCCGAGCCCCGATTCGCCGAAGATCAGGACCGGGTTGTAGAGGTGGCCGGGGTTCTGGGCGATCATGAGGGACGCTTGGTAGGCTTCGCGATTGCTTTCCCCGACGACGAAATTGTCGAAAGTGTAGTTCGGATTTATGTAAGAATCAGAAAAATAAGCGGGTTTTGCGGGCTTTATCGCGGCAGAAGACGATATCTGATCCTTGCTTAGGAAATGGACGTCGAAGTTGGTTTCGGTACAATCGGCCAGCGCACCGAGCACCGTTTTTTCGTACTGCGAGCGAAGTATTTGGACGGCTAGGGAGGAATTCACGACGACATTGATCGTCTTCCCGTCGAGGGAATGGATGTAGGAGTCTTTGAAAAAGCTGTCGTAAACGAGGGGGTCGTCCGCGAGTTCGGCTTTGATTCGATTTAGAACCCGTCCCCATAGGGCCGTTAGTTCGCTGAGGGTGTTTTCCATAGGTTTGACGCCGTAAGTTTAGCCAAAAGGAGGAATTGTGGAAGGATTTTCCACTTTTTCGTTAAGTTATCCACAATCAAAAGAAGAAAAACCCCGCGCCGTGCCGACTTATTTAGGTTTTCCACAACTTTTCACATGTGGAAAACTTGTGGATAAAGTCGGTGGAAAACTTCAGCTGTGGAAAACAGCGAATTTCGAACCGTTATCCACTGACAATTATCTTCAAAAAGAAAAGATTCCATCGACCAAAAGGCGATATATCAACCAAATTGTGGAAAATCCGTCAACATGTGTGTGGAAAAGAAATTCTGGACTTTTTCTCCTGTTTGGGCTTCCGTCTTTTGCCTGCCGCTGTTGAAAGTTTTCCATACTCTCAATCGTGTGTGGAAAAAGGCAGGAAGGCTCGATGGCAAGGCGCTTTTGGGAATCACCGCCATCCAAAACTGTCAATTGTGACATTTGCTTTGTGTCGCACGCGCATACGCGGTTTTTGTTGTGGGGTCCCCCTTGGCTGGCTATAATCACCCCGCACGCATTTTCGGAGGATATAAACATGAAGAAACCGTATCAGCCTTCCAAGGTCAAACATCGGAACGTCGCTGGCTTCCGCGCCAGGATGGCCACCCACAACGGCCGGAAAGTACTTGCCCGCCGCCGCGCCAAGGGCCGCGCCCGCATTGCTGCCTAAGCGATGAAAAAAGGCAACCGGATCCTCCGTCACGAAGAGTTCGTCGAAATCGAACGGAAGGGCCGCTCCATCAAAACGCCGAGCCTTCTCGTCTTCCTCCGCGAAGGCGAGAGCAAAGCCCGCGTGGGGATCTCGGTTTCCAAAAAGAACGGGAACGCGGTTCGACGCAATAAAATCAAGCGTCAGCTCCGCGCCATCGTCGACGGAGCCGTGTCGGCAGATAGCCCGATCGATCTCGTCGTCGTAGCCAGAAGGAGCTACGAGCCATCCTCTTTCGCGGAAGCGAAGGAGGAGCTGCTCGCGGCTCTTGGCAAACTTGGAGTCCAACATTGAAAAAGTCCGCGAAGATCAAACTATTGGGGGGCCTCGTTCTCGTCGGCGGGGCCTTTGCCCTTTCGAGTTGCACGGCTTCGTTCTGCTCGAATAGCGACTTAGCCGGCCTCGGCTATGCCTATGAGCAGGGGGTAACCGTCTACTGCGACGCCGACGAAATCCCGGAGGAATACCGTGGAGAAGGCCTATCGTGGAAGGTCTACGATGACAACGATAGCCTCTATGCCTACATTCCGGTGAACGCCGACGGCACCTATGCCGCCAAGAAGGCACAGTATCTCGATTCCAACGTCTTGGCCTCGGCCGCCAGTTCTCATTATGTCGCCCCGACTTATGAGTTTTGGAAAGCGCTTGACCAGAAGGTTCTAGACGAAGCCATCGCCACCGCCAACGAGAACGGATACAACTACTCGACCTCGACGATAACCGCAGCGGAAATAAACCCGTACAGCGAACCGGACGTCACCGGTTTGGAAGCGGGCGTAAGCAAGAACGACGACTCGGTTCTCCGTCTTTTCGGCTACGTCAAGTTCTATGGCGAGAACGACACCCTCTGGGGCAATTTCGACCAGTGGATCGATGAAATAGATCTCGAACTTGGGATTTCCGCCTCGATTAGCAACGACTTCCTGAACTTCTACAAGACGACGGTCCAGAACACGATGTTCGTCAACCGCGGATGCATCGCCACCGTCCCCAACGACACGATAAACGATGCCTACGGCCATTACGGTCCGAACGGCAATTGGCAGGTCTCGATGTCTTTGAAAGACTGGGGCTATGCCTGGGGCAAGGGCTTCCTTGAAGGATTGATCGTCTACCCCGTGGCTTGGCTTGTCGACACGTTCGCGAACGGCCTCGATCCGTCGCTGAGCGGCGTTGGACAGATTTGGTCGATCGTTTTCGTGACCTTCATCGTCCGCGCTGTCGTCCAGTTGCTCACCTTGAAGAGCACCCTGGATCAGCAAAAGACCCAAGCCATCCAACCGCAGCTAGCCAAATTGCAGGCCAAATACCCGAATTCGAACACCAACCAAGCCGAGCGCCAGCGCCTTGGGCAAGAGCAAATGCTTCTCTATAAGCGGAACCACATCAATCCGCTTTCGATGATCTTGGTGCTGGTCTTCCAGTTCCCGATCTTCATTGCGGTTTGGGGCGCCCTCCAAGGGAGCGCCGCCCTTACCTCCGGCGAATTCCTCAACTTGCAGTTATCGAGTTCGATTTCGTCGATAATCTTCAACTTTACCGGCGAATGGTACCTTAATTCCACCGGATGGTGGACGGCTCTAGTCCTCTTCATCATCATGGGAACGCTGCAGTTCTTGGCGATGATGCTTCCGCAGTGGATCACGAAACGCCGCAACAAGAAGCTCCAGAAGATGACGGCCAACCCGGCCGCCGACAAGAACGCCAAGACGATGAAGTGGGTAAACATCATAATGGTCGTGATTACCATCGTGATGGGCTTCTCGCTTCCGGCAGCCATGGGTATCTACTGGGCCATCGGCGCCCTCATCTCGATGATTCAAACGGCAATAACCCAATACTTCATGGGTCGTAAACTCAAAAAGAGGAACGGAGGAGCAAAATGAAGCAATACACCAACAAGACGGTCGAGGCGGCTCTCGAAGACGCGGCCATCGATCAGGGCGTCGACGCCAAGTCGCTCGCCTATAAGGTCATAGAAGAAAAGAACGGCCTCTTTTCCAAGAAAGCCACCATCGAGGTCTACGGCCTCGACGATGCCGTCGACTACGCTCAGGAATACCTAAAAGAATCGATTGCCGCCCTAGGCATCGACGTCACCACCTCCGCGACCGTCGAGGACGACGTGATCCGCATCTTGATCGACAGCGAACGCAATCCCGTTCTCATCGGCAAGGGCGGCCGCACGCTTCAGGCCATCAACGAATTGGTGAGGCTTGCCGTCTCTAACAAGTTCCATCATCGTTTCCGGATTCTCCTTGACGTTGGCGGATACAAGGAAGACAAGTACGAGCGGATCGAAAGAATCGCCAAGCGCGTTGCCCGCGATGTCCTCCGCGACAAGATGGACAGCAAGCTCGAGCCGATGACGCCCGACGAGCGCCGGGTTGTCCATAATTGCCTCAACGGAATGGAACACATCTCCACCGAAAGCGAGGGAGAAGGCTCCGAGCGCCGCGTCGTAATCAAGTACGTCGATTGAAAACGCGGCCTCCGGGCCGCTTTTTCTATGATTTTTTGCAATTAAAAGCCCGGCGCATATATCATTATTGATAATTAGTAAAGAAGGAGAAAGCGCATGAAAAAATCCCGCACCGTCGCTTCTTTGGTTCTGAACCTGCTAGCGTTCCTCATCCTATTGGTGATATTGGCATCGTTCTTTTGCCAATACTTCGGCGTTGAGGGGTGGCCGAGCATGTGGCCGGCCGTCGCTACCATAAACCGTTCCCCAAGGCATCTTCTTTACCTGTTCATTTACGTTGCCGACGGCTTCCTTGGCATCGCCTTGCTGGCCCAGATAATCCTCGACATCGTCCGTCTAAAGAAGCCGGAAGTGAAAGGGAAGTTCTGGGTTTACTGCAAAAACTCGGCAACCGTCTCGGCCGTTTCGGCGGCGATTTTCACCGTTATCGTGAGCTTCCTTTACAAGGATCCCATTGCCGCCATTGAATGGAACGGGATCGGCCACAATGTCTACGGGCTCATCGTAATCGCGCCCGTTCTCGCGCTCATTAGCGGCCTTTTCACCGAATTTACCCCCAAAACCCCGTTCGTTTTGACGCTTCTTTATCCAGTCGTCGCTTATGCCTACTTGGTCATGAACGCCTTGTTCGGCGTCTTCAATTGGGGTCTGCCCGACGGGTTTGCCGGTTATCCGTTCTTCGATTACGCGCACGTCGAGCTTTACGTCTTCATCCTTTCCATTGTCGGGACGGCCGTTGGATCCTATCTCGTCGGGGTGATCTATTGGCTCATTCAGCACGGGCTTGCTAGCGCCGAGGAAAAATCCGAGGCCAAGAAGGAACCGAAGATGATTGTCGAGGAAGTCCCTGCCGAACCGGCTGTCGAAGAAGAAGCGGCCCCCACGGAAGTGCCGGTCGTGCCCGAGCCTGAAAAAGCCGAGGAAGAAGCCGAACCCAAGGCCGAGGAAGCGCCGGAGCAAACTCCCGCGCCGGTCGTCGAAGAGGCGCCGTCCCCGGTCGTCGAGACCCCAGCCCCGGTAGAGAGAAGGAAAGTCATTCTCGTTAAGAAGCCCAACAAGGAGCTGGCCGACGCCTATCGAGAAGAGCCTCTACCCAAAAATGGCCGCGTCACGGTTGCAGCCCCCAAGAAGGCCGCGGCCAAAGACGAGACGAAGATAGACGGAGTCACCATTACGTCTTCCGATCCGGAAACCGAAGAAGCCGAGGAGAGGGCCACGATGGCTGCCGAAAAGACCAAAGGCATCGCGACTTACAACAACCGCCCGAGGGTCTATCACGTTTCGCGTCAGCCCGACAGCGGCAAATGGCAGGTAAAACTCGCTACCGGCGTCAAGGCCATAAGGCTCTTCGCGACCCAGGAAGAGGCGATTGCCTACGCCCGCGGGCTCGCCAAATCGATGGGCGGAAGCATTCGCGTGCACTCCGTTAAGGGGAAGATGCGGAAAGACTGACATGGGAAAGCCCATCGTAGCTCTTGCTACGCCGCCTCTCAAAAGCGCGCTCGCCGTCGTTCGCTCGACCGGCGAGGGCGTTTTTTCCATTGCCGCTGCCCTGTTTCAAAAGAAAGTGGCGGAAACCGAGGAAAGATCATCATTCGTCGGGTACTGGAAAGACGAAAACGGGCAAAGGATCGACCAAGTCGTCGTTTTGGCCTATCCAGCCGCCCATTCGATGACGGGAGAAGATACCGTTGAAGTGATTTGCCATGGCAATCCGCTCCTTTCCGAACGGATAATCGACTCTTTTCTCGCCCTAGGGGCCAGATATGCCAAAAACGGGGAATTCACTTCCCGGGCTTTTCTAAACGGGAAAATGGATCTTGTCGAAGCCGAAGCGGTCAACGACATCATCGAAGCCGCCAGCGACGAGTCCAGAAAGCTGGCGCTCCTTTCCCTTGAAGGGAAGGCCAGCTCCCTTCTTAAGCCTGTTAGAGACCGATTGGCCGATTTGCTTTCTTCGGTCGAAGTGGGATTCGATTTTCCGGAATACGAGGAAGAGACGGCCCTTTCCGTCGATGAAGCGAAATCCAAAGCCAAATCGATCAAGCAAGAAATCGACTCGTTGATCGCCGAGGGCGAAGAAGGGCGCATTATCAAGGACGGAATCAAGGTTGCCATCGTAGGAAGGCCAAACGTTGGGAAGTCGACCATCCTCAACGCCTTGTTGAAGGAAGACAAGGCCATCGTAAGCGAGGCCGCGGGGACGACCCGCGACATCGTCGAGGGATCCGTTCGGCATAAGGGTCTGACCTTCCTTTTCCTCGATACGGCAGGTCTTAGGGACAACCCGGAGTCGATAGAGAAGATAGGAATCGAGAAATCGCTCAATGCCGTTAAGGAGGCGGATGCCGTCCTCCTCGTGCTCGACGAAGATAAGCCATTCGACGAGGAAGAACGCCTGGTGGAGGGTCTCGCCAAAGGCAAGATTTTCTTGGTGGCCGTCAACAAAAGCGACCTTCTAAGGGAGAAAAAGGCGGATGGCGGCCGGATTTATCTTTCCGCCATCAAAGGAGAGCGAGAGCCTATTCTCGATGCTTTGGCCGAGAAGGCCGGAATATCGAACGGGGCTTTTGCTCGGCCGTCCCTTTCCTCCAGCCGGCAGCTCTCTCTTCTCAAGAACGCAAGCAGCGATTTGGACGAGGCCGTCTCGTGCTTCGAATCGGGAGCGATCGACTTGGCTTCGAGCTCCGTTTTGTCGGCGTATTCGGCCGTGCGACGCCTCCTTGGGGAAGAGGCGACGCTTGATTTGAGCGAAGAGATATTCTCTCGCTTCTGTGTGGGTAAGTGAAATTATGCTGGTAGATTCCCACGTTCATTTAAACGACGAGGCTTTTGCGAGCGATTTTTCTAAGGCGATTGCCGAGGCAAAGGAAAACGGCGTGACGATGATGCTGATTCCCGGATGGGATCTTGCCAGCTCGCGCCTTGCAAGGGACATCGCAAGGAAATTCGATGGCGTTTATTTTGCGGCCGGCATCCAGCCGGAAAACATCACTCCGTCTTGGAAGGAAGACCTGCTCGAAATCGAGAAATTGGCAACGGACGACAAATGCCTAGCCATAGGAGAATGCGGTCTCGATTACCATTGGGACAGCAAAGAGGAGACAAAGCTTTCTCAGAAACGATGCTTCGCCGCCCAAATCGAACTGGCCAATAGACTCGGCTTGCCTCTCTCGATTCACGCCAGGGACGCGAGCCAGGATACTTATGAAATGCTAAGGGAACACAATGCTCTGCATTCGGCAGTTCTCCATTGCTATAGCGGTTCTCCGGAGATGCTTAGGCAATTCGCCGAGTTGGGCCTCTATTTCGGCTTCGACGGCCCCATAACTTTCAAAAATGCCGTTTCTCCGAAAGAATGCGTGAAAGAATGCCCCATCGATCGCCTGCTACTCGAAACCGATTCGCCTTATATGACCCCGGTTCCCTTCCGAGGGAAAAGGAACGAGCCCAAATACATACCATTGATTGCCGAAGCGGTTTCGGCACTGAAGGACCTACCCTTAAGGGTAGTTGCTGAAAAAACGAGCGACAATTTTATAAGGTTGTTCCACGTGAAACTATGAAAAAAGCGGTCATTGACGCCATTTTGGTCGTTGAAGGAAAGACGGACTCCGACTTCATCGGAACTTTTTTGGACTGCGATGTCGTCACGACAAACGGAAGTGCCGTTCCACGTGAAACAATCGACTTCCTTAAAGAGGCGGCCTCCAGAAGGAAAATCATCGTTCTTACGGACCCGGATTATCCAGGGACAAGGATTAGGAACATCATCGCCAGGGAGATCCCAGGGGTCCTTGAGGCTTTCGTCCCTAAAGAAAAGTGCATAAAGGGCGGAAAGGTCGGCGTCGCCGAAAGCGATCCGGAAACGGTGATGGACGCGCTTGCCCATTTGCTTCCCGGCGGCAGCGAGGCGCCTAGAGGCGCCATAACCGTTTCCGACCTTACTTCCCTCGGCCTCATAGGGAGCCCCGATTCCTCGGCCTTAAGAGAAAAAATCGCCCGCAAATTCCACTTAGGTCATACAAACGGGAAAAGCTTCCTTCGTCGGATAAACGCGCTGGGGATTACTCTAAAGGAGCTTGAAGATGAATGCCGATAAGTATTTCGAGAAAATAAAGCAATACGAGCTGATGGCCTCGAAGGACATCGGCCAGAACTTCCTTGTCGATCAGAAAGTCGCCGAGCAGATAGTCGACGCCCTCGATATCCATCCCGGGGAGAAGGTTCTCGAAATCGGCCCGGGCGCCGGATCCCTTAGCTATTTCCTTTCCCTGACCTCCGGAGATTGCGATCTATTTGACATCGACTCGCGGTTCATTGAAAAGCTGAAAGAGGACTTTGCCTCTTTGAACGGCATTCACCCAAAGCTCCAAAACGTCCTCTCGGCCGACTTGTCTAGCTATGACAAGATCATCGGGAACCTCCCTTACTACATAACGAGTTCGATCATCGAGCGCTTCCTTCTCACCGCGTCCAAATGTCAAAAGGCCGTCTTCATGGTTCAAAAAGAAGCCTATTCGCGCCTGGCAGCGACCTCCGGGGAGGATTACGGCCCCATGAACGTCCTCATTTCGTTTCTTTATGAGGGCAAGCGGCTTCTAAACGTCCCTCCGTCTTCTTTCGTCCCGCGTCCGCATGTCTCTTCCACCGTCTTTTCCTTGAGTAGGAAGGGCGGGGTGTCGATTGAGCGTGCCAGCGCGCTCTACGCGCTTGCGAAGGCTCTTTTCTCCCGGCGCCGAAAAACGGTTCTCAATAGCCTCTCGGCTTATTTGGGAAACGGCGAGAAAGCGGCATCGGCGCTGCTAAAATCCTGCATTGATGCAAGGAAGCGGCCAGAGGAGCTCGATATCGACGCTTTCGCAAAGCTACTTTCCTCGTTGCAATGAGGCGTCTTTCAACTAATATTCTGCCTGTCAGTATGTTCTTCCATCGAAGCAGCCTAGTCGTTAGGTCGTGTGCCAAGATCAACGTCTCGATCAAAGTCATTTCATCCCTTTCAAACGGCTTCCACGATCTCGAAATGGTAAATTTGCCACTCGATCTTCACGACGTCATATCGATTAGCAAGGCGCCGTATTCGGTCGATACCTTCGTCACGTGCGACGATGCGAGCCTTGATTTCCCTCGCCACAACCTTTGTACCAAGGCAATCGAAAAGATGCGCGAGGCTTTCGGCTTCAAGGAAAACTTCGTCGTGAACATTCACAAAGAAATACCTTTTGCGGCCGGTCTTGGCGGCGGCTCAAGCAATGCGGCGGCCGTCATGAAGGGGCTTGTGAACCTTCTTGGCATTAAGACGACGCCGGAAATCCTAAGCGAAATCGGGCTCCAAATCGGGGCCGACGTTCCTTTCTTCCTTTCAATGAAGCCGTCTATCGTTCGCGGTATCGGAGAAAGGCTTGAGCCGTTCGAGCTAAGCAAGTCCTTTTATTGCCTTTTGGTAAAACCCGTAACCGGCCTTTCGACCAAAAAAGTTTTCGAGACGTATGACGAGCTCAAATGCCAACCGCTTACAACCGATACCGCCAAAGTCGTAGAGGCCTTGAAGCAAGGCGACGATGCCGCCCTTGGAAAAGCCATCGGCAACGATCTTATGGCGGCTAGCATAAATCTACTTCCGGAAATCGATGAAATAATTGAGTTTCTCCGCTTTGACGGTTTCAAAGCCGTTTCGATGAGCGGATCCGGCTCAACCGTCTTTGCCTTAACAAACGACCAAAGACTGGCCAAGGAATCCTACAGGAAGTACGACGAACTTGGCTACGTTACAAGGCTGACCAAGACACTAGTATAATTGGCCCATGGCCAATACAAGATATGCAATCATCCTCGCCGCCGGGAAGGGCTCGAGAATGAAGTCGAAGCGAGACGATGTCTCGAAGGTTTCCTATCCCATTTTGGGCGTTCCTCTCCTCGGATACGTTATGGACGCGCTGGAGACGTGCTCGCTTAGCAAGCTGATAACGGTGCTTGGCTTCGGCGGCGAGACGTCGAAGAAAATAGCGGAAGGTCGCGCCGACATCGTCTGGCAAAAGGAACAGAAGGGATCCGGACATGCCGTCATGATGGCGGCCCCTCTCCTCGAAGGAATGGACGGCGAAACCATCGTATGCTGCGGCGACACGCCCCTTCTTAAGGGAAAAACCCTGCAAAACCTCTTTGAATTTCACGAAAACAATCATAATGATTTGACTGTTTTGACCTTCCACGCGGATAACCCAAAAGGATATGGCCGTATCGTTAGGGAAAACGGGCTGGTCAAAGGAATCGTCGAGCAGAAGGATCTCGTCGGAGACCAAAACAACATAAAAGAAGTCAATGCCGGCGTTTATGTATTCGACAACAGGACCCTGTTCGAGTCGTTGAAGCTTTTGACGACAGACAACGCCGCCGGCGAATATTACCTGACCGATGTCATTTCCATTTTTGCGAATAAGGGACTTAAGGTAGATGGCTACGTCGCTCCTGATCCCGTTGAAATGTCCGGTATCAACGATCGCGTTCAATTGGCTGCCGCCGCGAAGGCACTCCAAAAAAGGATCAATGAGGCCCTAATGCTTAGCGGCGTTACGATCGAAGATCCCGAAACCGCCTATATCGGGCCATACGTAAAGATCGGCGCAGACGCGGTTATAAAGCCCAATACCACTATTTTGGGAGCGACCGAGATCGGGGAAGAGAGCGTAATCGGGCCCAATTCATACCTCGAAAACGTAAAAATGGGTTCAAGAGGTTTCATCACTTTCTCCCATGTCGTCGATTGCGAGCTTGGCGAAGAAGTTCAGGTTGGTCCGTTTGCGCGCCTTAGGGGAAATAGCAAGGTCCATGACAAAGGCCATATCGGCAACTTCATGGAATTAAAGAACGTCGACTTCGGTGAAGGGACGAAGGCCATGCATCTTTCGTATCTAGGCGACGCGAAGATCGGATCTGGGTGCAACATTGGATGCGGAACGATCGTTGCCAATTACGATGGCGTTAATAAATTCCACAGCGACATCGGCGATCGCGTTTTTGTCGGTTCCGGGTCTACCTTGATATCCCCGGTCGTTCTTGGAAACGGGTGTTTCGTAGCCGCAGGGAGCACGATTACAGACAACGTTGAACAGGATGCCATGGCAATTGCCAGAAGCCGCCAATCAAACAAGCCTGGATACTCGATTGTGCTTCATAAGCGGGCGGAATTAAAGAAGAATAATAAAGATAAATGACATATAGGTTCGATATTACCTAAGTATTTCTATACCTAAAATCTATATCTTAAATTGCATTGCAGACCTTATATGGATTGGACTTGCGTTTACAACAGAGATGTTTATCTGAACGGCGAAAGAATAGGGTATGTCGATTCTGACAGCGAAGGCGTGGGCATTCTCTATGTGGGCAATAAGGTATTTTGCCAAATTGATTCGGAAGGTGGGTTCTATCGCAATGGGGTCAAGATTGGATACATCGATGATGTTGGCGATGTTTACTTCGGAGGATCGTTAAAAGGCGAAATTGATTCGCGAAACGACATTCAGCTTAAGGCCATAGGCTAAAGCACATTGAATATAACCGAGCCTCTGTGGAGGCTTTTTTCGTTTTGCAGCACTTGGTAGTACGTTAACGTAATGCAAATAGCGTTACAACGACGTTACAATGGCTTTACATCAAAAAATCGATTATTATTTCGATGAAATGTCAAAAGATACGCTTAATTTACGAATTGATGGTGAACTAAAACATTCGGCCGAAGTCGTACTCGACGATATCGGTCTATCGATGACTGCAGCCGTAACCCTTTTTCTCAAAGCTGTTGTAAGAACCAACGGCATCCCATTTCAACTCGCGGCTGGCCAAAAGATTCCTTCTCCGACACAACCCACAATTTTGCCGAAGCGCGAGCAAGACCTGATAGCGGTTTCCGGATTGCCAAAAAGCAGAAACCCCGTGGTTAATACGAACACCGATGAGGCTAAAATTAAAGGGACCACATCGTTTAAAAATGCCATCGACAAGCTTTAGGAGGTTATAAGGAATGTCTAGCAAGGTCTTTTTTGCTGATTTTCGCGTTAAGGTTGGTGAATCTCTAACTCACAAACTTCAGCGCCTTTTGATAAAGGGCGGGTTGAAAGACATTGATTTTGATGGAAAGTTCGTTGCCATCAAGATGCATTTCGGCGAGTACGGGAACCTTTCGTTCCTTCGCCCGAATTACGCTAAAGCGGTTGCCGATCTCGTCAAGGAACAGGGCGGCAGGCCGTTTTTGACCGACTGCAACACTCTTTACCCTGGATATCGAAAAAACGCCCTAGATCATCTCACTTGCGCCCAATTAAACGGTTTTAACGAAACCACGACCGGCTGCCACGTAATAATTGGCGATGGTTTGAAGGGAACGGATGAAGTGGAGGTTCCCGTTGAGGGCGGAACCTATATCAAAGAAGCCCATATTGGCCGCGCTGTAATGGATGCGGACATCTTTATTTCACTCAGCCATTTCAAAGGACACGAGGAAGCCGGATTTGGCGGGGCCATCAAGAACATCGGCATGGGCTGCGGCTCAAGAGCCGGCAAAATGGACCAGCACAGCAACGGAAAACCGCGGTTCGATCATGACAAGTGCCGCGGCTGCCGCAAATGCGCCAAGGAATGCGGTTCGGACGCCATCACCTACGTCGATAACAAAGCCGTTGTCGACCTAGAGAAGTGCAAGGGGTGCGGCCGCTGCATTGGCGCCTGCGCCTTCGATGCCATTTCTCCCATCGAGTACAACTCCAATACGCTTTTGGGTTACAAGATGGCCGAATACGCCAAAGCCGTTGTCACCGGACGTCCCTGCTTCCACATAAGCCTCATTACCGACGTTTCGCCGAATTGCGACTGCCATGGCGAAAACGATGCCCCGATCATTCCTGACGTCGGAATGCTTTGCTCTACTGACCCGGTCGCCCTTGATCAGGCTTGCGTCGACCTTTGCAACAAGCAGACGGCATTCCGCAATTCTCAATTGGGCGATCGTCTCGCGAAAGAAGAAGCGACCGGACAGGTGTTCCACGACTCCAATCCGCATGTTGACTGGGAAGCCGCGCTTATCCATGGCCAGGAAATCGGTCTCGGTTCTCGCGAGTACGAACTGATTGAGATGAAATGAACTTCGCGAGTCGCGAGCAAAGAGTCGATTTTCTCCTCTCGTACTTTCGAGGCGAGCTTCCGTCTTTTGAGCGATTCATCCCGCCGAGATTGGCCACCTATAGCGAAAAACGAAGGGCCCTTGCGGCCCTCGTTTCCTTTTTCGGAACCAAAAGGGCGCCACAGGAAGTCGTTTTGGCCCTCGATGGGATTCTCTCCGAAGAGAGCCGCGAACGCGGCTGGGTAAGCGCCTATTCGCTACCGGTCAGCGGGCTGGCAAAGGTCGCTGTCTACGAGGGGGATATTCTCCGCCTTCAAGTAGATGCAATCGTCGATTCTGCTTCTCCTACTTTGGAGGGATCGAAAGTCCCCTTCGACACTTCGCTTGATGCGCAGATTCACCAGGCGTGCGGACTTTCGCTCCTCGAGGAGCTAGCTCCTTATCGAAACGAACTCCATGGGTCTCTTGCCGCGCCTGGCAAAGCGTTTCTTACCAAAGCGAGAAACATACCGGCAAGTTACGTCATCCATGCCATTGCCCCGAAAGTCGGCGTCCGCCCTTCCCGCAAAGACGAGACGGACCTCAAGTACTGCTATTGGTCGTCGTTACGCCTGGCCGAGGAAGCCGGACTCAAAACCATCGCTTTTCCGGCGCTAGGCACGGGAGGCAACCGCTATCCCAAGAAAGAAGCGGCGCGGATTGCCGTCGATGCCGTAGACACTTATCTAAACCGTCACGATACGGCTCCCATTATCATCTTCGCCATTGTTGACAAAGAGGACTCTGAGATTTACGGAGAACTGCTGCAATGAGTTTCATTTCAAAGCTTTTTAAGAAAAAATCCCCGCAAAAAAGCCTTTCTTCTCGCGAAAAAATCCTTCAAGAGGTTGAAAGACTGCGTTTGTCCAAGGCCAAAAGCCAAGCGATGGCGGTCTTGGAGGTAGCTTTTCGAAAGCAGGAAATCACCGCCTTCGATTACGAAAGCGAAAAGACGCTTTTGCTAAACGAATTCGATTAATCGCCATTCGCTTTGTAAATGCCGAGTCGGTCTTCCTCGGTAAGCTTTCTTATGACCTTGCAAGGCACCCCTCCGGCTAAAACGTCAGGAGGAATGTCATTTACAACGACGGCGCCGGCCGCGATTACGGAACGGTCGCCGATCCTTACCCCTCCGCAAACGGTTACGTCGGAAGCAAGCCATACTCCGTTGCCGATCGCGATTGGCTTAGCGTATTCGTAATCGTAGATTCGGCCGTCTTCATGGAGCCGTTGGCTTCGCTCTTCCGAGAGCAACGGATGCACGGGCGTGACGATGTGCACGCCTACGCCGCACATGACGTCGTCTCCTACCGTGACCGGGCAGCAATCCAGGACGACCAGCCCATAATTGGCGAAGAAGTTCTTCCCGGTGGCGAAATTGATTCCGTAATCGACTTGTACATTCGGGGCTATGTATGAATTGGGCCCCAAGAGGGGGAAAAGGCTCCGCAGTCTTTTTTCGTATTCCATCGAGTCCGACGGATCGCATTGGTTAAGAAGGTATGCCTTGTGCTTGGCTTCGATGGCTAGCCGCGAAAGCTCCGGGTCCGACGGGTTGTATATTTCGCCAGCCAGCATTTTCTCTTTTTCGCTTCGTTTCATATGCCGCTCCCCATTTAACCAGCCTTTGGCCTTGAGCGGTAGAAAAAAAGAGCCCACCCAGACGGGTGAGCTCCTTTGATTGCCGGAAGCTTTACTTCTTGGCAACCGCCCTCTTGTGGCGGATGTTCGCCTGGGCCGCGGCAAGGCGGGCAAGCGGAACCCGGAACGGAGAGCAGGAGACGTAATCGAGGCCGACGCTGTCGTAGAACTCGATGGAAGCCGGATCGCCGCCGGTCTCGCCGCAAACGCCGACGATGAGCTCGGGGCGAGTGGCACGGCCGCGGTCGAAGGCGATCTTGACGAGTTCGCCGACGCCTTCCTTGTCGACGGTCTGGAAGGGGTCGAACTCATAGATCTTGCGATCGTAGTAGAAGGGGAGGAACTGGCCGCTGTCATCGCGGGAGAAGCCCATGGTGAGCTGCGTGAGGTCGTTGGTCCCGAAGGAGAAGAACTCGGCTTCCTTGGCGATGTCGCCAGCGCGGAGGCAGGCTCTCGGAATCTCGATCATGGTGCCGATCTTGTAGGAGAGGGTGTGGCCTTCCTTCTTCATCTCGGCCTCGACGGCCTCGGTGACGACGGTCTTGGCCCACTTGAACTCCTTAAGCTCGCCGGCGAGCGGGATCATGATTTCCGGCTCGATGTCGTGGCCGAGTTCCTTGCTGGCCTTGAGGGCAGCTTGGATGATGGCAGTGGCCTGCATGCGGTAGATTTCCGGGTAGGCAACGCAGAGACGGCAGCCGCGGAAACCCATCATCGGGTTGGCCTGGTGGAGCTGTCCGATCCGATCCTTGACCTTCTTAACAGTGACGCCGAGGGCCTTGGCGATGCCTTCGATCTTCTCTTCTTCGTGGATTTCCGGGAGGAACTCGTGGAGAGGCGGATCGAGGAGACGGATGCAGACATGGCTATCGGGGTTGGCCATGTACATGGCATAGAAGTCGGAGACCTGGTACGGCCGGAGACGCTCAAGGGCGGCTTCGCGCTGCTCGGCGGTATCCGAGAGGATCATCGACCTCATGTTGAGGATACGATCGTCGGCGAAGAACATACGCTCCGTGCGGCAGAGACCGATGCCTTCGGCGCCGAACTTGCGAGCGTTCTCCGCATCGAGCGGGGTGTTGCAGTTGGCGCGGATCTTGAGCCTGCGGTATTTGTCGGCCCAGCCCATGAGGCGGCCGAAGTCGCCAGAGAGCGAGGCGTCGATCATCGCGATGGCGCCTTCGTAGACATAGCCGGTGGAACCATCGACCGAGACGATGTCGCCATCTTTGTAGACATGGCCCTTGATGGTCATGGTCTTGGCTTCTTCGTCGATGATGGCGTCGGTGCAGCCGGCGACGCAGCACTTGCCCATCGAACGGGCAACGACGGCCGCGTGGGAGGTCATGCCGCCGCGAGCCGTGATGATGGCTTCGGCGTTGACCATGCCGATGATGTCCTCAGGGGAGGTCTCGGCGCGGGCAAGAACGACTTTCTCGCCAGCGTCGTGGCGTTCCTTGGCTTCGTCGGCGGAGAAGACGAGAGCGCCGGTGCCGGCACCCGGGGAAGCCGGGAGGCCAGTCGCGATCGGGGCGTGCTTCTTGAGATCGGCCGGATCGAAGGTCGGGTGGAGAAGGTCATTGAGGGCCTTCGGCTCGACGCGAAGGGTCGCTTCTTCTTCGTCGATGAGTCCTTCGTCGACGAGATCGCAGGCGATCTTGACAGCGGCGCGGGCCGTCCTCTTGCCATTGCGGGTCTGGAGGAAGTAGAGCCTTCCGCGCTCGATGGTGTACTCCATGTCCTGCATGTCGCGGAAGTAGTGCTCCATGCGCTCGATGGTGGCCATGAACTCTTTATAGACTTCGGGCATCCGCTTCGCGAGTTCGTCGATGTGAAGCGGGGTCCGGATGCCGGCGACGACGTCTTCGCCCTGGGCATTCGGGAGGAACTCGGCATAGATCTTCTTTTCGCCGGTCGAGGGGTTGCGGGAGAAGGCAACGCCGGTGCCGCTATCCTCGCCCATGTTGCCGAAGACCATCGTCTGGACGTTGACGGCAGTGCCCCACTCGTAGGGGATGCCGTTCATCTGACGGTACACGTTGGCGCGTTCGTTGTCCCAGCTGCGGAAGACGGCCGCGACCGCTTCGCGAAGCTGAACGTAAGGATCGGTCGGGAAATCTTCCCCGAAGGTCTTCTTGTAATAGGCCTTGTACTTGACGACGAGGTCCTTGAGCTGTTCGGTCGTGACCTCGGTGTCGAGCTTATAGCCGTGCTTTTCCTTGATTTCGTCGAGCATCCGGTCCATGTCGGTACGGGGATGGCCCTTGGCGATGTTCGTGAACATGAGGATGAAGCGGCGGTAGCAGTCGTAGGCAAAGCGCTCATTGCTGCTGGCCTTGGCGAGTTCCTCCACGGTCGTGTCGTTGAGACCGAGGTTGAGGATCGTGTCCATCATGCCCGGCATCGAGATGCGGGCGCCCGAGCGAACGGAGACGAGGAGAGGAACGCCAGTTCCGCCCCCGAAGCTCTTGTTATCGACTTTCTCGACTTCGTGAATGTGATTCACGATGTCTTCCCACACGAAGTCGGGGATCTTCTTCCCGCTTTCGTAGTAGAGGGTGCAGGCTTCGGTCGAAATGGTGAAACCAGCCGGGATGTTGACGCCGGCCGCCGTCATTTCGGCGAGGCCATAGCCTTTTCCGCCAAGGATTTCCTTGCCGAGGTGCTTCTCGGTGGCTTCCTTGAAGGAGAAGACGTATTTCTTTTCTGCCATGTTTTCCTCCTAGTATCGGGCACGGCACAAAAGCCGTCCCCTGGCGAATGAAATCATAGCACCCCCAACTTCTTCTTAGAAGAAGAAAGCACGGCCCCTGTTTTTGGCTTAACATAGAGCCATGCGTGATTGGAAAAGCTATTTGGACCCCCGCTTCGAAAAGGGAATCGCCCATCGGGGCCTCCACGATGCGGAGAAGACTGAAAACGGCCTCAAGGCATTCAAGGCCGCCATCGACATCGACTCGGCTTTCGAGTTCGACATCCACCTCACGAAGGACGGGAAGCTCGTCGTCGTCCACGACAGCGAGCTGAAGCGCGTTACCGGCCGGGAAGGAATCGTCGAGGAGCTCACGCTTGAACAGATTAAGCGTGATTACCGCCTCTTGGACGGAGAGGAAATACCGACCTTGGACGAAGTGCTCGCCCTCAACGACGGCAAGGTGCCGATGGTAATCGAGCTAAAGGCATACGGAAAGCCGAAGGACATCCGCCGGCTCGGGAAGGAAGCCGGCGCCTACTTGAAGGGAAAGGTCGACCCGCGGCGGGTAATGATCATTTCCTTCGATCCGCGGGCCCTTTGGGGCTTCGGGAAGAAAGACGGCTATCATCGCAGCCTTCTCGTCTGCCTCGAAAAGAAATGGACCCTCATGTTCAGGCATTGCTTCGACTCCCTCGATGTCGAGGATCGCATCTTGCTCGACAAAAAGGTCGTCGCTTTCCGAAAAAGCGGCCGTTTGATCAACGTCTGGACGATCAGAAGTGCCCAGGCCAAGAAAGACGTCGCCCCATACGCCGATTTGATCACCTACGAGAACTTTACATTCAAAGACTGAAGGCAAAAGACTCGAAAAGCCGCCGCGGCGGCTTTTTCTTATCGTCGCGAAATGAAAAAGCGGGCGACTGGCGCGCCCGCCAAGAATCCTTAATCCAGGGAATCCCGGCCTACTTCACGGCAACGCCGGCCTTGGCGTAGAGGTAGTGCCAGAAAATCTGCATGATCATGTGATCGAACCCCATGTGGAGGTCTTCCGTGATCTGCATGTCGTTTACGTTCACGTGGAGGTGGTAGTCGCTTAGAAGGCGCAGCTTCCCGCCGTCGTATCCGGTCATGCCGATGACTTCACAGCCGACTTTCTTCGCATACTCGACCGCCTTGATGACGTTCTTCGAATTGCCGGAGCCGGAGATGGCGAGGATTAGGTCGTCCTTGCTAAGCTTGTTTTCAAGTTGGTAATAGAAGACGTCTTCGAAGGCGATGTCGTTCGCGACGGCCATGAGGGTTGGGATGTTGTCGTTGAGGCAGATGAAGCGAAAGCGCTTCTCGAGGTCCATGCAAGTCCCCTTGTTGAAGTCGCAAACCATGTGGGAAGCGGTGGCCGATGAGCCTCCGTTTCCGAAGACGTAGATGTTGGTTCCTTTCTCGTAATGCTCAAGAAGAACGTTCATCGCTTCGTTTAGCTCATCGAGGTTAAGGTTCTTGATTGCCTCGATTTCCCTTTCGTAATAGGCGGCAATCTCTTTCTTGAAATCGATCATTTTTTGTCTCCTTGAGAATCTTAGCACCTTTGTTAGCCGAGTATCTTCTTGACGGCTTCGAGCAAATCGTAGGCGACGAAGGTCGGCTCCGATTTTTCGTAAAGGGGATTGTTCCTTTGGTCGCCGGAGGTGAGCAGAACCGTTTTCGTTCCCGCGTTGATACCGGTTTGCACGTCTTGCCTGGTGTCGCCGACCATCCAAGAGGAGGCGAGATCGATGTTGAAGCGCTTGGCGGCCTCAAGGATCATTCCGGGCTTCGGCTTGCGGCAAGAGCACTCGATCTTCAGTTCTTTTCTCTCGCCGGGGAATCCGCTCTTCGGGTGATGGGGGCAGAAATAGAGGGCGTCCACATAAGCCCCTTTTTCCCCAAGGAGGTCAGCCAGCTTCATGTGTATGCGGTCTAGTTCCTCAAAGCTGGTTTCCCCGCGTGCCACGACGGGCTGGTTCGTGATCACTATGGCGAGATACGAGCTTTCGTTGATCATCTTGACGGCTTCAGCCGCCCCCGGGGCAAGGAAAAGCTTCTCTGGGGAAGTGACGAAGTCGCCGAAGACATTCAGCGTTCCATCGCGGTCGAGGAAGATGGCTTTCTGCTTTTTCGATAGGTTTTTGCTGGCGATAATTCCGCTAGCCAGGTCTTCATTCACCTGTTCAAAGCGATCGACCGTGCCCGCATCCTTGACATATTCGGGCGAGCAGTAGGCATATGCCTGGCGTTCGCCTACGAGCGGGGCCATGACGTCTTTTTCGAAATCGGCTTTTCTCGGCTTTCCGAAGGAAGAGACCAGTTTCGGGGAAAGGATGTATACGCCGGCATTGGTAAGGTTCGGATAGAAGTCCGTCCGTTCGACCTTCTTTCCCAATATGCCCTTGATGAGAGACGATTTGCCCAACAATAGGACGTCGCTGTCGTAAGGATGGCCGTTCGGATGGGCAAAGGCAGTGAGCATCCCTCCTCTCTCTAGATGAAAGGCGAGGAAGCGGGAAATCGATATGTCGAGCATGAGGTCGCCGAAGAGGAAAAGCGTCTCTTCTTCCGAAGGCGGAAGAAAGCCGATGGCGCCGCCCGACCCGAGCGGCTCGTCTTCCCTTATGTAGGATATGCGGCACCCGAATTTGCTGCCGTCTCCGAAGTAGTCGGGAATGGCTTCCCCGGATTTGGAAATCGAAATCGCTATGTCGCGTATCCCTTCGCGCGTCAAAAGGGAAACCTGATGTTCGAGGATCGGCTTTCCGCCGATTCTCACCATCGGCTTCGGAATGATGTTCCTCGTTATCGACGCCAAGCGGGTTCCGGCTCCGCCGGCTTGAATTAGGGCCCTCATCATTCCATGAAGATGATCGAGCATCCGGCCTGGTCGAGCTCGAACTTCATCTCGATGTAGTCTTTCATCGCCTCGCGAACGGCCTTGCGCGTCGCATCGTCCTTCACTTGGAAAAGGAGGAATCCGCCGCCCCCGGCTCCAAGGAGCTTGCCTCCGCTCGCCCCGGCGTTCATTCCGCGGGCAAAAGCTTCGTCGATAAGCGGATTGGAAATGCCGTTTGCCAGGCTCTTTTTTATTTCCCAGCCCTTGAGAAGGGCGGGGCCGACCGCGTAGACATTGTTCCCTTGGAGCTCAAAGCGAAGCTCGCGGGCAAGCTCGCAGAGTTTCTTCGTCGCCTCGATCTTGTCGCTTTCGGTCGCTAGCGATGCCGTTTCCTTGGCAAGGATGGCGTTGGCGTCATGGAGCTTTCCGGTATAGAACATGAGGAGGCTGTGCTCTAGCTCGCTATAAGAATCGCGGTGCATTACGATGGGCTCCACTTTCACGAAGCCGTCCGGGCAGAACTCATAGTATTTGAGACCGCCGAACGAGGCCGCGAACTGGTCTTGCTTCCCAATCGGGTTACCAAGCTCGTTGATTTCGATTTCGCATGCCCGTTTCGCCACTTTGTAGGCACTGACCGGCTTGCCGATGTAGGTATAGAGCAAGCGCAGGAGCGCAACAGTGAACGAAGATGATGAGCCGAGGCCCGTCCCGGCCGGGATGTCGGCGATCGAGGTCACTTCCACCCCGCGGACGCCGAAGTCCTTGAAAACCTGGCGGAAAATGCGGTGGCGGATCTCGTCTGGGCTTTTAACGACTTCGGTTTCGCTGTATTTGAGCGTGATCTCGTCTTTGTAGAATTGGGGATTGAGCGCTATGTAGCAATATTTGCGGATGCTGGTCGAAAGGACGCAGCCTCCGTATTTTTCGTAAAACGATGGAATGTCGCTTCCGCCGCCAGCGAAGCTGACGCGGAAGGGCGCGCGCGATATGAGCATGGTGTCTCCTTCCTGGGCGGTGGCCATTTTACCATGCGGCCGCGCCCGTTAGGGTGATACAATGCACCTACGATGAAACATGACTCACCCTTGGCTTTGACCTTTGACTTCGGGACGCAAAGTGTCAAAGTCGCGCTTTTCGATGACCGCGGAGACGTCGTGGCCTTCGAGAAGGAAGATTACGAGGAGCCTTACGTAAGCCCCCTTCCCAATTTCGCCGAACAGCGCCCCGACTATTTCTACGAATGCATGTGCCGCGCGGCGAAGCGCCTTACTTCTTCCCATCCGGAATTGATGGAAAGGATAAGCGCCGGCACGGTCGATTGCTTCCGCGACTCGGCCGTCTTGCTCGACAAGGACATGAAGCCGGTCCGCCCGATGATCATATGGCTGGACCAGCGCATGGCTCGGGGAGAAAAGAAGCTTCCCCTTTGGTCGCGCTTCCTTTTCGCCCTCGTCGGAATGACGGAGACCGTCGTCTTGAACAGGCAGAGGAGCTTTGCCAACTGGGTTAGGGAAAACGAGCCGGAAGTGTGGGCCAAGACAGCGAAGTACGTCAATGCCTCGGCCTATTTCAATTACCTCATCACGGGCGAGCTTAGCGATTCCCCTTCCGCGACGGCGGGTCATTATCCAATCGACTTCAAAAGGCATCGCTGGTACAAGAATCCGGAACGCCACTTGAAAGGGCAGATTTTCGGGGTCAAGGGCAGTCAGCTTTCGCGTTTGGTGATGGAAGGAGAACTCCTTGGAAGAATTTCCCACGAGTGCTCGCTTAAGACCGGACTCCCGGAAGGCCTGCCCATCATCGCTTCCGGAAGCGACAAATCGTGCGAGACCCTCGGCCTTGGCGTCATCGACAGCTCGATGGCCGCCTTGAGCTTCGGAACGGCCTGTACCATCGAGACCACCGTCCCCAAATACATTGAATCCGAACGCTTTTTGCCCGGATATCCTTCTTGTATTCCCGGCTATTTCAATTTGGATGTCCAGATCTACCGCGGCTTTTGGATGATTTCGTGGTTCCGAAAGGAATTCGCCTACAAGGCCACGCCGCGCGAACTTGATCAAATGCTAAAGCGGGTTCCGCCGGGAGCCGACGGCCTCGTCCTTCAACCGTATTGGGGATCCGGCCTTGCTAGGCCCCTCACGAAGGGATCGGTCATCGGCTGGAGCGACAGCTCGGACGCTGCCCACTTCTACCGCGCCATCATCGAGGGCATCGACTATGCGCTAAGGGAATCCTTCGAATCGTTCGAGCGGAAGGTGCATCACAAGATACCGGTGATCCGCGTTTCGGGCGGAGGCGCGAATAGCGACGACATCTGCCAGATAGCCGCCAATGTATTCGACCGTCCCATCGAGAAGGTGCAGACGACCGAGACTTCTTCGCTTGGGGCGGCGATGGCCGTTTTCCTCGCAACCAAGCATTTCGGAAGCGCCAAAGAGGCGGTGCAAAGCATGGTTAGGAAGACCGCCCGCTTCGAGCCAGAGCCGAAAATAGCTGCAAAGTACGACTTTCTTTACAGAAACGTGTATCTAAAGCTCTATCCAGCCCTCAAGGAGCCTTATAAGGCCCTCAAGGCTTTCAACCGTGCCGAGGAAGCCGAAAGGCTGTCCAAGAAGTAACGGCAAAAAAGAAAAGGGGGTCGCCAATTGAACTGTACCCCAAATCCTGGACATCCAGGAGGAGGGGTATTTTTCATGAAGTACACGTTAGAATTCAAGCTCGAGTGCATCGAGAGGTACAAGCAATCGAATTCATACGTCTATCCGCCGGGCG
>CALWAS010000018.1 GCA_944375905.1 uncultured Bacilli bacterium | reverse complement strand
ATGAGCGAAATCTCCTCGGGGGAATACGATTTTCTGGACATGAGAAAACCTCCAATCACATTGTAATCGGAGGCAATCTTTTGGTCGTGGTTTTTTCTAGACTGTCCGAATTACGGGGTCCAGTTTATTCCGGGGCGCTTTTGCTTTCTATTCGGTGTATTGGGGACGGAGGCTCCGCATGCTCATCCACATGATTCTCATGCCGAAGAGGAATATGTAGAAGAGGATGGCCCAGCTCGGAACGATGAAGGAGAGGATCATCGCAAGGACGGCTGGAGTGAAACTTGCCCAATAGGCAATCTTCTGGGATTGCCAGAAAGTATAGACGTTGAATGGGTTTCTCTTGCCGCGGGTCATGAGGAACACGGTCAAGCCGAGGATGAAGGTAAGAGCCACGAAGATGGCGGCGACGATGCCAACCCAGGTAAGGCCGTTGATCATGACGCCGTAGGCGGCTCCGTCGTGGAAGAGCTGGCGCCAAGCGAGGCGAACTTCATTCACATAAGCCCGCGGGTCGCTTTCGTAGGAAGCGGTGTAGGGGGTCCCTTCGAGATTCTTGCTGGCCAATGATCCAAGGCTGAGGCCTTCGAGACTCGAGGTCGACCATTCCCCGGCCGTCGAGGCCAGGACGGAATTGGAATCGCCGCCGTCATAGTTCGGCATCTTGTAAATGACGAACCCGTTGTTGGAAAGGACCATGAAGGAAGTGGTCTTCGGATTGTAGGTGCCGTCGCCGATGGTCATCGGGCTCCTCGAAAGGACGTTTTCCGATGCGTATTCGGCTGGCGTCAGGTCGCTGTCGCCGATGAAATAGACAGCAAAGTCGAACGATGTGACGGTTTCGTAAACCGGATTCTGCTGTTCGCTGGAACTCGAGCTCGAGCTGTCGTTGCCCGTGGGCGGAATCACTACCGTTTGGTAGGTGTAGGAGTGCAAGTAGGCCTGCGGAGTCTTTTCGGCGAAGTGAGCCCGCCATGTATTGCCGGGATTGACGAGCTTGCCGTCCTCGACTTCAAGGACGATGTCGTTGGCTTCGAGGTAGCGGGAGAATTCGGCGAGGCCGATGTCCATGTTGTAGGTCGGCGAATCGATGACGGTTCCTCCCGACTGGGAGAAGCTCGTCACCATCATCGGCACCAAGGCGACGATGAGGGAAACGATGGCAACCGCCAAAGGACCATACCATTTGGCATTCCGCTTTTCGACGCAGGCGTCGTTGCTAATTAGAGTCCTGGCCCACGATTTGATCGCCGGCCAGATTTTTGCTTTCCAGACGTTGGGCTTCTTTCCGCCTTTTGGGGCGGCATTCACCTTCTGGGCTTTGATTTTCTTCTTGTTTGACATTGCTATACCTTGCTTTCGGGCTAGGTAACAATACACCGAAGCAGGAGATAGAACAAAGAAAACCCGCTAAAGCGGGTCTTCTTGAGCAAGCATTGGCTAATGGTTACTTGGCTAGTTTGTTGTCTTTGGCGGCTGGTTTCTTGACGCCTTGGATCTTTAGAAGCTCGCAGCGCTTGGCTTCGTATTCCTCGTCAGTAATGATGCCTTCTTCCAGAAGTTCCTTGAAGGTCTTGAGGGTATCGATGCGCTCGTCGAGGCTCTTGGCGCTGTTGGCATTCGGGGCAAGGAGCATCGCGATGAGGCCCATGGCAATGCTGAGGACGACAAGGGCGGCGGCGACAATCATGAAAATCGTTCCGGTGCCCATCGTGTACATGGTTTGCGTGGCCGGGGTCTTCTCCATCACGATGGCGATGACGGCGAGAATCGGAGCGAGGAAGAGACCATAGCCGGTGAGCTCGATTTCCTTCTTGCCGGCGAAGGTGAGGAGCCCGCCGACGAAGCAGGCGATGACGGCCAGGACAAAGCCGGTCGGCATAAGCGCATCGACATAGATGGTAGAAGTCGGCATTCCGGTGGTGTCGACGGTTATGCTGGCGATAGCCGGCATGAAGAAGGAAATGAGCGCCAAGGCGACGGCAATCGCCTTGAAAGCGATCTTGAGGATGTTGAATACTTTGTTGGCCATAGATTTTTAGAGGCCCCCTTTCTACCCGCTAGGCTAGGCCTTTATCTTTGCGTTGTAAAGGAAAACCAAGGAGTTCGTTTTTCTATATAATAAATAAGCCTCACATGAGGCAACGTTGGGGTCGTTCTGGTTTTGACGGGGAATGATTCCGGCTTGGACTGCAGTGGCGTGGCGAGCCTAAACGCCAAACCAAAATAACTGACAACCACAGTTATCTCTATGCGAAGCCCGCTATGCGCGCTTCGTATGCTTGCGCCTAATAGGTAGCCTACGGGTTCCTCGGCATAGATCCGAGGGCAGCACGTCTCCCGGCCATTTAGCGCCTATTGGCCGGTGCAGGCGTCATTAAAGGCGATAAGCGCCGAGCCTTGGCTGAGGCAAGGCGACGAAAACGCGGTCCAGCCTGGTCCTTCCGGCCTTGGTTAAATCGGCCGGGTGGGCGAGATCCTGATTTAGCCTAAACTGTAGGCGTTCTCGTCGGGTCTTCTTCGGACAGGGGTTCGATTCCCCTCGGCTCCACCAAATTGATTGAATGGGTTTGACATGGCACAATGCCTGCTCGAACCTTTTTTGTTAAGGTCGCGATTCATCGTTGGCCGCGAACGAGCGGCTCGAATGGTTTCCGTTTTTGCGTTGGCTTTCATGAAAGCCCTTTCAAATTTGGTATCATTAGAAAGATGTATAGCGTAATCGTGGTGGATGACGAATCGAGCGTCCGCGAAAGAATCGTTTCCTTTTTGGAAAAGCGGGCTGCCGATGATTTTCGCTTGCTCGGCAGTTACGAAAACGGCTATGACGCACTGATGTACGGAATACCTCAGGAACCAGATCTCATTATTACCGATGTGAAGATGCCTTTCGTGGACGGGCTCGAGCTTATCGAGCGGGCCAAGCAGGAACTGCCGGTCGTCCAATCGATTATCATCTCGGGCTTTGATTCTTTCGACTATGCCAAAAAAGGCATTGAGTTAGGAGTGGTGGGCTACATCAGCAAGCCGATCGACTATGAGGAAATGGCGACTTCCCTTTCCAAGGCCAAGTCCAAACTCGACGAGTATTTCGAGATTGCCAAAGAGAAAGAAGCATCGAAGGACGATCATCGCCTCGACTGGGAGGCCGATATTCAGAAACTATTGACCCTCAAGGACGTTCCTCCGGCTTTCGAGTCGAAACTGAAGGCCGACGGCATTGACTTAAGCGGGGAAGGCGTCCTCGTTGTCGCTTTCGACCCCGACAAGGACGAGAATGAGCTGACTCTCGATGAATCGGAAGCGATGGAAGGCGAACTTTCGCGTCTCCTCGACGAAGAGTTCGACGACCTTCGCGGATATTCCTATTCGATGCCGCCTTCCAAGGTCGTGCTCGTCGTTTCAAACCATCCATACGACAAGGAGAAATTCGCCAGGCGCCTCCGCCTTGTCATAGGTCGGTTCAACAAGTCGTCGGGGCTCGTCATTTCGTGCGGGGTCAGCGACTGGGCGAGCCTTTCCGAGCCGTTCTCTTACCGCAAACTTTATCGTCACGCCCGCTGGGCGCTTGAATACCGGACCGTCGTCGGTCAGGGGGTGGCTCTTTTCTACGATGATCTCCAAAAGCACCCCTCGACCGTCGGCAAAGTCGACGAGAACGAATACCGAAGACTTACTTCCCTGATTCTTTCTGGCAAGGCCGACGAGGCAAAAGACGCCATCCGTCGGCTGGTGAATGCCATTTCGAATGAAGACTTCCGCGATTCCTATTTCCTAATTGCCAACAACATCGTCGACGCCATCCTCAAGGGATGCTTGGCCCTTGACCAATTCTACGAAGGGTACATGACTCACATCGAGATGACCGAAATGGTTTTCTCGGCCCGCGGGGCGGCAGCCGTTTCCAATGCCATGTCATCGATTGTCGACCGCATTACCGAAATAAACGGCAAGAAAAGAAAGGGCGGGGTCGACGAGGCTTACGAAGCCGTTCTCAACTACATCAAGGAAAACTACCGCGATCGGAATTTGAGCCTTCCGCTTCTGGCTTCGTCTCTCGGATATAGCCTCTCCTATGTCTCGGCGATCTTGAAGCGCCATGACAATTCCTTTACGAAGGCCCTATCCTCCCTTCGCATGGAGGAGGCGAAGAAAAGGCTTCTTCAAAGCGAGCGCCCGATAGCTGAGATCGCGCTCGAAGTCGGATACGACGATCCATACTACTTCAGTCACTGCTTCAAGAAAATCGTTGGCAAATCGCCGATGGAGTATCGGAAAAATGCGGAAGTATCCTAAGCTTAGGACGCTTCTTATCGTCCCGACCTCGTTCCTTTTCCTATTGATGGTCGGCGGCTTGGCCCTTTCGGCTTTCTTTATCTATTCGAGCAACGTCAGGAACTCGAGCTATACCCAAATGGAAGCCACTTCCGAGCAGGTCCTCCGCAACTACGAAACCTACTTCGACTCAGCCGTCCAGGTTAGCGACGGAATCTATTCGAAATACGCGACGCTTTCCCCTCTCGATTCCGGCGAGTTGACCGATTATTTCGATACCCTCATCGAGCTTAAGCCCGAAATCCTGTCCATCTCTGTTTACAACGCCTCAAACGGAGAGCCGATCGCCCGCGACAGCAATTCGTATTTCATTTACGACATCATGGACAGCGATTGGTTTCTCGGCGCTCTCGAAGATCCCTATATCAACGTTTTCACGAGAGGCTTTTCCGACGGCGTTCCCTATTCCTTCATCCTCTCGCGCTATTTGGTAAGCGACGTCGAGGGCGGAATCGATGCCGTAGCCAAAATCGACTTCGATTTTTCGCAAATCGTGGAGACCATTTCGCCGGTTTCCCTCGGCGAGGGAGGACGCTTCATCATTTACGATCGGGACTACCGGACGATTTACGCTTCAAACGAGTCGAGCCTCGACGAGGCCTATTCTTACATTCATCGGCTCGTCCTCGGCTCGACGACCGTGAATCTCGAAGGGCATAGTTTCTACCTTTACTGCATGACGATTTCCAACACGACCTGGCGAGTGGCCATTTTCATCAACGTCGACAGTCTCACGACTGCCATATCGACCTTCGCTTGGTCGATATCCCTCGTTGCCCTTGCCGCCATCATCATTTACCTCGTCTTTGCCTCTCTTCTCGCCAGTCGAATTACCAAGCCCATCCTTCTCCTCCAAAGGGAGATGAGCCGGGTTGAGGGGCTGGAATACGAGGCATACCTTTCGACCGGCATAAGCGGAAGCCGCGAAGTCAATGAGCTTTCTCGAAGCTTCGAGAACATGATGAAGAGAATCCGCCAGCTGATGGACGACGTGGTCAAGGAGAAGGAAGAGCAGAAGAGAAGCGAACTCAAAGCCCTTCAAAACCAAATAAACCCGCACTTTCTATACAATACCCTCGACTCAATAATTGCCCTCATCGATAGAGGGGAGGGAGAAAAGGCGGAAAAGATGGTCGTGGCGCTTTCCCGTTTCTTCCGGATTTCCATCTCGCGCGGGCATAACATCATTCCCCTCGGCGATGAGATCGAACATGCGCGCAACTACCTTTTGATTCAAAAGATGCGCTTTGGGGATGCGTTCGACTTCAAGATCGAGAAGGCGGAAGGACTCGACGGACTTTACGTAGTCAAGCTCGTGCTGCAGCCGGTCATTGAGAATTCAATCAACCACGGCATGAGGGAAGGGGAAGTCGGGCATATCTCAATAAGGGCCGAAAAGGACGAAAAATACCTTTACCTTTCAATTGAGGACAACGGCTATGGGATGCTGCCGGCCAAACTGGCCGAGCTCGATGCCTCGATGCGGAGCAAGGAAACATATCAAGGCGTAGGGCTGAAGAATGTCTATGAGCGCCTTCGCGTCTACTACGGAAACGAAAGCGATGTGAAAATCGAAAGCACGCCCGATGTAGGCACCAAGGTAACTTTGATCATACCGTTGAAAGGAGCGAGGGAAAATGAAGGCGAATAAATGGTTTTTGCCATGGATTTTGCTATCTCTTTGTCTTTTTGCCTGCCAAGGGTCGCCACGCCTTCGCGTAACGATGTTCGTCTACGATAGCAACGATACTTTCATGGCCTCGTTCGCCGAGGAAATGGAGGGTATCCTCGACGGCGATTTCGATTTCTCCGTTTCCTTTGCCGAACGCGAACAGGCCGCCCAGACATTGGCCGCCATCTCGGCCATCGAAGGAGGGACCGACGCCCTTATCATCAACCTCGTCGATCGACTATCGGCGGGGGCCATTATCGAGAAGGCCTACCGCGAAGACGTGCCGATAGTATTCGCGAACAGAAAGCCGCTCAGTAGCGACTTCAATCCAAAGGCGGTTGATGCCGACTATTCTAGGTGGATCGATGAAAACTGTTTCTATGTCGGCAGCTATCCCCTTTATGAAGGAAGGGCCCAAGCAGAAATAGCCAACGCTTTTTTCGGGGGGCCTGGCAAATTTGCCAAGGGCGAATTCGACCGCAACGGAGATGGCCTCGTCCAGGTGGCCGTGATGAAGGGAGAGCAAGGCCATCAGGATGCCGAAGAAAGAACGAGTGCCTGCCTTTCCGGACTCGAGGAGCTCGGATATTCCATCGATGTAGTGAAGACGGCGTACGGGAACTGGGAACGGCAATCGGCCTTCAATGAGATGACGTCTTTCCCGATCGACGACATCGAGCTTCTTTTTTCCAACAACGACGATATGGCTCTCGGGGTGGTCGATTATTTGAAAGTCGATTCGGCAGGTAAGGAAGAAGAGTCCATAACCGAAGCCTACTTTCCCATCGTCGGCGTCGATGCGACCGCGCAAGGACGGGAAGCGGTGGATCAAGGCGATATCATTGGCACGGTCGTAAATGATGCCCATGGGCAGTGCGAATGGATTTCCAAGATCATTTCCCACCTCCTAAAAGGGGAAGAGCTCGGAAAGGTTCCGGAATTCGTTTCAGAAGAAGGCAACTACTATTACGTTGAAGGAGGAATTTATTCCTCCTTGGTGTAAAAAACAAGCAAAAGCATTCGATAAAACCTTATTTTTTCTTTTTGCTTTTCAAAAGCGGGAGTAGAGATTTTTCAAGTTTCAGTAGAGAAAATTCCATTTATCGTGAAAGCGCTTTCTTTGAAAATCAGGCCTGTAGACAGGGCCCCATGCGTTGAGCAGCCGGCCCGAAAGCAGGAATCAAGGAGGAAACAATGAAAAAGAAACTTATTCCGCTCCTCGCCCTAGGTTGTGTCGGCGTACTTGCCGCGTGCTCCACTCCAAAGAACGGACAGGCCAACGTCTTCATCTATCAGTTCTCTGATACGTACATCACGACGGTCCGCACGGCTCTCCAAAACGAGTACAGTCGCCTCGGAATCCAGGCCAACTTCCTCGACGCCCAAAACGTCCAGCAGACCCAGACCCAGCAGATCGAAGCGGCCATCGCCGGCGGCTCGAGCCTGCTAGTCGTCAACACCGTCGACGTCGCGACTGGCGAATCGGTCCTTGAGAAGGCACAGAACAGCGACACCCCGGTCATCTTCTTCAACCGTGAAGTCAGCGATGCCGCCGTTAATTGGGAAAAGGCAGCCTTCATCGGCACCGATCCGGACGAAGCCGGCGTCATGCAGGGCGAAATCCTTGCCCAGGCCCTCATCACCGAAGAGGGGAAACTCAACCCAGACTGGGACAAGAATGGCGATGGCAAGATCAACTACCTAATGCTCCGCGCTGACCCGGGGAACCCGGAAGCCGACGGCCGCACCAAATATTCGGTTGATGTCTGCAACGAAGCCCTCGAAAAGCATAATCTTCCGAAACTCAATCAGCTTGCCGAGCCGTTCAATGCTGAGTGGAACAAGGAGAAGGCCCAGTCGACCACCGCGAACTGGATCGGCAACTACGGCCTCCCCGGACAGGAAGGCAAGAACAACCCGATTGAGCTCATCATCGCCAACAACGACGACATGGCTCTCGGCGCCATTGCCGCTCTCCAACAGTCCTCTTGGAACGTTGCCGATGTCGAAGGCAACGACAAGAAGGTCCTCGTCGTCGGCGTCGATGCTACTTCCGCTGGCGTAAGCGCCATCGACGAAGGCTCCATGTACGGCACCGTCAAGCAGGATGGCGAGGCGATGGCCAAGTGCATTGCCGCCCTCTCGAAGAATGCCCTCGAAGGAGCCGACTTCCTAGCCGGCACCGACTATGCTTGGGAGTCCACGAGCGTCCGCAAGATCCGTATCCCCTACGGAACCTACACCGCCAACTAAAAACATCATCAAAAAGGGAGGGCGAGCAAATCGCCCTCCCTCTTAATCGCGAACCAAGGAGAAGAACATGGCAATCGATGAAAAGGAAACGGCCCTTGAAAGGGAAGAGAGGGACTCCAAGACCTATCTTCTTCAGATGCTTGACATCTGCAAGTCATTTCCTGGCGTCAAAGCTCTTGACCATGCCCAGCTCAAGGTTCGTCCCGGAACCGTCCACTCGCTCATGGGCGAAAACGGCGCTGGCAAATCTACCCTCATGAAGTGCCTTTTCGGCCTTTATACGAGGGACAGCGGAGATGTCATCTTCAATGGCCGCTCGGTCACTTACCATTCGACGAAAGAGGCTCTCGAAGATGGAATCGCCATGGTTCAGCAGGAACTGAACCAAGCTCAGAAAATGTCGGTCATGGATAACCTATGGCTCGGGCGTTACCCGATGTTGGGCGGCTTCATGATCGATTCGGGCCGCATGTTCCAAATGACGACCGCCGTCTTTCAGGAACTCGGAATCGACTACATCGATCCCAATGCCGTGATTTCGTCGCTTTCCGTTGCCGACCGGCAGATGATCGAAATTGCTAAAGCAGTTTCCTACAACGCCAAGATCGTCGTCTTCGACGAGCCGACATCTTCGCTTTCGGACAACGAAATCGAGCGGCTTTTCGCGATAATCGAAGGCCTTAAGAAAAAAGGCTGCGGCATCATTTACATTTCCCACAAGATGGACGAGATCCTTCGCATTTCCGACGAAGTCACCATCATGCGTGACGGGAAATGGGTCTCGACCGATTACGCCAAGGATTTGACGATGGGGGCGATCATCAAGAAGATGGTCGGCCGCGAGCTGACGAACCGCTTCCCGCCGAAGCACAACAAGCCGGGAAACGTCAGCCTGGAAGTATCCCATCTCTCTTCCAAATACGGAAACAACGCCATCCACGATGTGTCCTTCTCGGTTCGGAGGGGCGAGATATTCGGGCTAGCCGGCCTCGTTGGATCCGGCCGCTCAGAGCTTCTAGAAACAATTTTCGGGGTTAGGACCAAATCCGGCGGGCACGTTCTCCTCGACGGGCGCCTATGCCATAACCACAATTCGATCGCGGCAATCAAGAACGGGTTTGCCCTTCTTACCGAAGAGCGGCGGGCGACTGGCATCTTCGGCTCGCTTACCATCAAGGAAAACGCCACGATGGCCAATCTTTCTTCCTACATAACCCCGCTTGGCCTCAACAACACGAGGATGACGAAAGACACCGACTGGGTCATCGATTCGATGAACGTCAAGACGCCGTCGCAAAAAACCCAGATTCGCTCGCTCTCGGGCGGAAACCAGCAGAAAGTCATCCTTGGGCGGTGGCTTCTCACCAACCCCGAGGTCTTGCTCCTCGATGAACCTACCCGGGGTATCGACGTCGGCGCCAAATACGAAATCTACCAATTGATCATCAAGATGGCCGAGGAAGGGAAAACCATTCTGATGTGCTCGAGCGAAATGCCAGAGCTCCTTGGCATCTGCGACCGAATCGCCGTCATGAGCGGGCACCGGCTTGCCGGTGTCGTCGACATCAAGGACGCCACCCAGGAGAAGCTCATGAGCCTCTCCCTCAAATACATGTAAAGGAGGATCGTACAGATGGAAGCGACGATCAAAGAAAACGAAATCGCCAACGCGAAGCAGGCGGATGAACTGCCGCTCGTTCGCCAGAAAGCCAATCTTCGGGCGGAAAAGCGCGAAATCAAGGGCCGCATCTACGATCTTCAATTCGATGGCCTGAGCGCGGCCGATTTCGAAACGGCCAAGCAGGGGATATACGAAGACTACGCCAAGGAAGAAGCAGCCTTTAAGGACAACGTTGCCAAGACGCGTGCCGCGCTTGACGAGAAGAAAGCCGAAATAGCGGAAATAAAAGCCCGTTTTGCTGCCGAAATCGAAAAAATCAAGACCTCGACGGAAAACACGACGTCTCCTGAGGAACTCGAGCGCGCGAAGAGAACCTACGATGCTTTGATGGAGGAGGAGAACCGCTCTTTCGAGATCGAGCTTTCCTCGATCAAGGAGGAAATCGCCTCAATCAATCTAGAAGCCAAGGAAAAAGTCAAAGAGCTCAAGAATCAATACAAAGAAGTAAAGAAGACGCCGATGAAGCGGGCGGAAAAAGCCTCGAAGCTCGATTCGCTGAAATCGGAAATCTACCATGTCTCGGGCGAAGCCGACTTGAAGGCGCTCTCCAAAGAGCACGAGATGAAAGCCCTTATCGCTTCCCACAAAGAGAAGGCCAAGACTTACAAAAACGATTACGATCTCGTCCACGATCGGATGAAGACGCTCTTGAAGAACAAGCGGGCCGAAATGAAAAAGGCCCTCAGCCCGATCAAGGCCGAGGCCGATTCCATTCGCCAAAATTACACGAACGTCGCTCCGGCTTGGTACCGGTTCGGGGTTTGGTGGAGGAACTGGGGCGTCCGCTTCGCCGAACGCCAGAAGAAGGCCTTCACCTCTTGGGACGGATTCAAGGATTGGTTCGTCCATAACGCCGTCTACCTCATCATCCTTCTCCTCGTCATCGTGACGGCCGCATCCACCCCGAGTTGGCTGAACCCTGCCACGATCATCGTCATCATCAAGAACACCGCGGCGCTATTGCCTCTCTCGCTCGGCGTCGCCGGCTGTATCGTTCTTGCCGGTACCGACCTATCGCTTGGCCGCGTCTGGGGCCTTACAGCTCTAATGTCCGGCATTCTCCTCGGCTTCGGATCTACCGACGGCGCCGTCCTTCCTTGGACGACCACGATGCCCTGGATCTGGATTCTCGTCGTTCTCGTCATCGTCATGGCCATCGGCGGCTTCTGCGGTGCCTTCAATGGCTTCTTCACGGCTAAGTTCTCGATTCACCCATTCATCGTCACTCTCGCCAGCCAGTTGATCATCTACGGCGTCATCCTTCTCCTCGGCGACCAAATGAACTTCTCGGTTCTCTACCGCGATTCGACCGTCCAAATCTCGACCGATTACCGCGACTTCGTCGCCGGCGGCTTCCTCATTGGGCAGACCAAGTTCGAATGGTACATCTTCTACGCCATCATCCTCGTCGGAATCATGTGGTTTGTCTGGAACAAGACGAAATTCGGCAAGAGCATGTTCGCCGTCGGCTGCAATCCCGAAGCGGCCAACGTCTCCGGCATCAATTCGTTCAAGACGATCATCCTTACCTTCATGCTGGCCGGCATCCTCTACGGCTTCGGCGGCTTCATCTACAACCCGATCAACGGCGGCGCGCAGCTCGGTACCGGGCAGGGCGGCGAACTCGACCCGATTACGGCAGCCGTCATCGGCGGCGTCTCGTTCACCGGTGGCATCGGCCGCATTTCCGGCGTCGTCCTCGGCTCGGCCCTTCTCAAGATCATCGACAGCTGTCTTCTCGCCCTCGGCGCCGGACCGGCCTACATCAACCTCGTCAAGGGCGCGATCATTCTCATTGCCGTTTCCCTCGACATGAAGAAGTACGTCGTCAAGAAGTAAACTTCTAGCGATGGAAGATAGCGAAAAGAAATACACCGTCGACAAGAATGAAAAAGCCACCCCGTTCGGTTCGGGATGGCTTTTCTTCCATCGACGGCTGATGGGGAAGTTCAGCAACCTGGCCATTTGGATCATGGTTGGCCTGGGATTTGCCCTCATCGTGACGGTCATCGTCCTCCTTCTTACCGGCGCGATCGGCGACCGAAGCGCTGTTGAAAGCGCCGTCAGCTCGTTATAGTCTTCACACATGGAATTCTATTGGATCGTCTTGGCTCTCGTGTTCATGACCTTTTCGGTCATCGTCCTTTCGACGCGTTACGCCCTAGAGCTAAGGCATCTCTATGACGAAGACTACAAGCCATCCTTCCACGTAAACGAAGGAGAAGTTCTCGTGTGCGGCTTCCTTCTCGGAAGCCTAGGGCTCCTTATTTCCTACATATCGTTCAAGGAGATAAGGAACGAGGATTCGCTAAACGGGCGGCGGTTCCTCTGGATCAGCCTCGCCTTCCTCGTTCTTCACGTCGCCCTTATTTTCCTTCTCAGTTACTTCGGCTATATAAAGTACACCGGTTTCTAAACGTTTTTCCCTTCGTTTGGCAATGGGGCGCTTTTTTGCCTACCCTTTTCGCCGCCGAATCATATAATCGGGTCCGAAGGGGGATGTCCCATGTTTCTTGCTGACATCATCGAGGCCGGGCAAGCCTTTCAAGTGCTATTGCCAGTCGCCTTAATACTCATATTCGCCAAGCTCATATCGATTTTCCTCGAGAAATTCAAAGTGCCACAGGTCATAGGCTTCCTTCTGGCTGGCCTCCTGGTCGGGCTCATCACGTTCGTCCCGGGCGAAAGCATCCTCACTCCTTATACCGAGGAAGGAATAAATATCCTCGCCAAATTCGGCGTGGTTTTGATACTTTTCAGCGCCGGCATCGAAACGAACGTGAAGCAGATAAAGGCAGTCGGCAAGGCTTCGGTCATCATCACGTCCCTAGGCGTCGTGTTTCCGCTTGCCTTCGGCTTTTTGGCCGCCTTCCTTTTCCGAACATACGGCGGATTGCCAACCAATTTCCTTTCCGATGGCGTGAATCCGATCTATAGCGACATCTACTATGGAGTCATCCTCACCGCGACTTCGGTTTCCATCACGGTCGCGACCCTCAAGGAAATGGGGAAGCTCGACACCCCGGTTGGATCGGCTCTCGTAGCCGCTTCGATCATCGACGACATCATCGGCATCATCCTCCTCTCGCTAGTCATCTCCCTTTCGGGAACGAGCCAAGGAACGACCGATTTCAATCTCCTCCAGTTCATCATCGAATCATGCGGCGGCCATCTCGACGCGGTTACGGAAGTGGTGGTTATCGTCGTCAACATGGCCGTTTTCTTCGCCCTTTCCTTTGGGGTGGGAATCCTCATAAGGAAGGGGTTCAATTGGCTGGGCAAGAAATATCCCCATCATATTAGGATACCGATCCTTGCCTTTGCCTTTGCCTTCCTTTGGGCCTATGTCGCCCAGGCCTTCTTTCAAATCGCGGACATTACCGGAGGATATGTAGCCGGCTTGATGCTTGCCTCCACGGCCCCTTCCGATTACATCGACCATCGGACGGAAACGACGAGCAATGTGTTCTTCATCCCCATTTTCTTTGCCTCGGTAGCCCTCAAGATGTATTCCGCGGACTTCGATTTGACCAATTGGATCGTCATCGTTTTCGGAATCGTCTGGGTTCTCCTCGGAATGCTCGGAAAGGTCATCGGGGCCGGAACGGGTGCCCTCATCGGCAAATTCAAGCTCAAGGACAGTCTTCGAATCGGAGTCGGCATGATGGCTCGGGCAGAAGTCCTGATCGTCACGACCCAAACCGGAATCGACGCCGGCCTCGTGTCTTCCTCGATCATGCCCTTTGCCCTCATCCTCATCGTTCTCACTTCGTTCCTTACCCCGATTTTCCTGAAGCTTCTCTATCGAAACGACAGCGGCGAGGGACTTCCTTCACGCGGCGAGGGAAATGGGGCGAGATAGAGCGTTTGATTTCCCTTTTCGCTTTAGTTCCTCCAAAATGTCGCCATGGAACTTGTAAAGAAAAACAATGGCCTCTTCCTTTACGATGGGAGCAAGCTGGCTGGATACCTAACCTATGCTTTGGCCGGTGACAGGATGGCGATAGAGCATACTTTTGTCGATGCCGCCTACCGCGGACAGGGCCTAGCGGCCAAACTCATGGAAAGGGCCGTGGCGGAAGCGAAAGAGAACTCATACGAGATCGTACCGATTTGCTCGTATGCAAAAGGCTATTTGGAGAAACATCCTATTTAGACGTTAACTGCGAGTCGGCCCATTGACTCCGACCTTTGCGCAAGAAAAGCCGCTCGGTTTCCCGAGCGGCCTTTTTGCCTACGCGAATCGGCTTTACTTGCCGATGTTGTAGAAGGCCTTGAGGCCCGGATAGGTAGCGGTGTCGCCGAGCTCTTCTTCGATGCGGAGGAGCTGGTTGTACTTGCAGATACGGTCGGTACGGGACATCGAGCCAGTCTTGATCTGCCCGGCATTGAGGGCAACGACGAGATCGGCAATCGTGGTGTCTTCGGTTTCGCCCGAACGGTGCGAGACGACGCAGGTGTAGCCGTGACGCATCGCGGTTTCGCAGGTATCGAGGGTCTCGGTGAGGGTCCCGATTTGGTTGAGCTTGATGAGGACGCTATTGGCGCAGCCCATCTCGATGCCCTTCTGGACGTAGACCTTGTTGGTGACGAAGAGGTCGTCGCCGACGAGCTGGACCTTCTTGCCAAGGCGGGCAGTAAGCTTCTTCCAGCCTTCCCAGTCGTTCTCGCTGAGTCCGTCTTCGACGGTGATGAGCGGATACTTGTCGACGAGGCCGGCGATGAGCTCGATCATCTCGTCGCTCGTCTTCTTGCCTTCGCCCGACCGCTTGAGGTCGTAAAGGCCGGTTTCCTCGTCGTAGAACTCGCTCGAGGCAACGTCCATGCCAAGGTAGATGTCCTTGCCCGGGACGTAGCCGGCAGCCTTGATGGCTTCGACGAGAAGCTCAAGCGGCTCCTCGTTGTTCTTTAGCCCATTCGGGGCAAAGCCGCCTTCGTCGCCGACGGCGGTGACGTCGCCGCGATCCTTGATGATCTTCTTGAGGGCCGCGAAGGTTTCGGCGCCCATCTCGATGGCTTCCTTAACGCTCTTGGCGCCGACCGGCATGATCATGTATTCCTGGAAGTCGACGCTCGAATCGGCGTGCTTGCCACCGTTGATGACGTTCATCATCGGGATCGGGAGGGTCTTGGCGTTCGGGCCTCCGATATAGCGATAAAGCGGAATGCCGAGATAATCGGCCGCGGCCTTGGCAACGGCGAGCGAAACGCCGAGGATGGCGTTGGCGCCGAGGTTGCTCTTGGTATCGGTCCCGTCGAGTTTGAGCATGAGGTTGTCGATTTCAACCTGCTCCATGACATTGAGCCCGATGAGCTTCGGGGCAATGATCTTGTTGACGTTCTCGACGGCCTTGAGGACGCCCTTCCCGCCGTAGACCTTCTTGTCGCCGTCGCGGAGTTCGAGGGCTTCCCTTTCGCCGGTGGAAGCACCGCTCGGGACGGCCGCGCGCCCGAAGGCGCCGGATTCGGTCGTTACTTCGACTTCGACGGTCGGATTGCCGCGCGAGTCGATGATTTGGCGGGCGTGGACATTTTCAATGAATGGCATTCTGTCTTACTCCTTCAAATTGCCTTGCTTGCTTAGCAAGCACAAAGATTATAGGCGGGGCGCTCCTTATAGAAAAGACCGCTCTCTTTGCACTTGTTGAACAAGAAGGAAATGCTCGGCGCTTTTCCCATCTTTCCTATCTATGAGATAGCGAGGGTGGTAGCATTTGGTGAAATGAAAATAAAAGCCATGTTCACGAAGGACAATGCCTTGCCGCTCATCGGCGCCTTCGTCCTAGCCGTCCTCGCTTTCTCATTTGGCGAAAGCCTACTCGTCTCCGTAGCCGGGACGATCCTCTTTGCCTTGGCCATTCTCCTGCTATTCGGGGCGAATAGAAAATTCGATAAGGGCGAGAAGGTATCTTTCTGGATGTACGCCGGGCCATTCCTTCTCTTCCTTCTCACCTGTTCGCTCGGCGTGTTTCAGATAAACAGCTATGCGAACGCCTTTTCGGGAATCGTCGCGGGCTTGCTTTCCTTCCTTGGGATGGCCGGATGTTTCTTTTTCGGAATCGCCGCCAAGCTTGAAAGGAAGATAGACCGGTGGCTTTTTGTCTATTTCCTTCTCGGGGGACTGGCGCTTCTTGTCCTCGTGAGCTGGATCTCGACGATGGTCCTTTACGGGCCGTGGCACACGATTATCTATGCCGGGAAACAATACTATTGGCACGGCGTCGCATACGATGTGGATAACGAAGCCGCTTTTCTTCTAGGAACTTCCATCGCCCGGGTGAGCATCAATTACGCCGGCGGTTTTTCAACCGTCCTCGCTTCTTCCGGCACCGCCCTCCTTTTCATCGATTGGAAGAAGGAAAGAGGGAAGGGGATCTTCCTTTCCGTCGTTGCCGGAATCGGGATCCTATTTGCCATCAGCGTGCCGCTCGTCGCCTCGATTGCCGTTACGGCCGTCGTTTACTTGCTGGCCCTTGGCCTTCGCTTCATGAAGCTAAAAGAAGAGGCCCCGAAATGGATTAAAATCGCCTCGATTGCCATCGTGTCGGTCTTCGGCATCGTCCTCGCAGCTTACTTCGGAATCATTCTCTCCAATAGCAATTCTCTTTTTTCGGAAGGGATTTTGCGGAAGATTTTCAATAACGGAAGATGGACAAAGCCAATCAACGACGTGATTTCGGCGACGTTCTACCATAATGGCGACGCCTCTTTCCTTTCGCTTCTCTTCGGCATGAACCCGTTCTATTCGACGAGCGTCGGAACCTATTACAACCGTTCCCTTTGGTCGTCGACTCCCTGGATCAGCACCGATCTCAAGACCTTCGAGATCGTGCCGTTTATGGAGGGCGGGCTTGTCGGCTTCCTTTCCTTCCTCGCCTTTCTATTCTCAAGCATCGTCCTCGTCTATCTTTTGATACACGACGAAAAGAAATCGCCGTTCTCGCTTTTGGTCGGCGGCATCGGCCTTGGTTACGCTGCCTATATGACATTCTTCATGGACATGACCCCGTACGTCCTCCAAAGCGAAGCCAATGCCTATGTTTCGCCTTTCGGCGGAAGCGTTCTATTCAGCTCCGTTCTATTCCTCGTGGGCCTTTCTTATCGCCCGGTTTATTTCCGTAGGAAATTCGCTTTGGAGGTTCGCGCCAATGAAGAAGAATAAGACCACGTGGGCCTTGGCCCTCGTTTCGCTTTCCCTAGCCGGTTGTTCCAACGTCAAAGGGCTCATGGACCCGTCTATCAACATAAATTCCGACTTCGAGGCCTTCTATTATCTCGGCTATCACGAAATGGATGATGGGTCCTTGGAAGTCGAGAGCAGGGAGCTGACCCCGATCTTGGAGGACGGGACAGGCGACTATTTCAATGGGTCTGTCTATGGGGACGGATCGCAGAACTTCGATCCCTCCCAGAAGGGCCGCCAAGGCAAGGCAATCGACAATGGGCAAGACCTTCCAGTTCACTTGGGCCTTCGCGATGCCGGCTATTCCGACATGCTTTCCTACAATGGCAGCAGTTTGGCCACGACCGTGAGCGCCAATTGGGTTCTCAGCAAGGAGCCGAACGGAGACGACGGAAAGATAGGGACGGATTTCGGGAAGACCAAATGCCTTTCGACCGTTGGGGGCGACGCGTTCGCCTATGGCTATCTTTCCAAGCTCTACAATGGCCAGATGTACTGTGCAGGAACCCATTCGCTCTCGTTTGTCTCGATCGATGAGACGGGATTCTCGACGAGGCTTCCGAGGCAACTTTCCGACAGCGATTATTTCCTTGTTTCCTTCCGTGGCGGAAGCGATGACCGCAGCCATGACGGGGATACGACGGCGCGCCTTTCGATCATCGATTTGAAGATTGATCTCTATTATTCGAGCAGCGTCGTGGAACTGACATTGAAGGACACCTATGTCAATACGGACAACGGCGGCGAGGCCTGCTCATTCACCGGTTTCTCGTTCGAGGACATCGGGATCGATCCGAATGGGTTAGTCGGCTATGGAATCAGCTATTCCAATTACCGCGACTCCTTCTTGGATGTTGGCGAGGGCGACGGAAAAATATCGGCCCTTGCTTCCGACGAAAGCGAAACTCACTTCGGCCTCTTGCTTTACGAGGTGATGTTCGTCGATTCTATCTGGGCAAGCTAAGCCATTCGCCCTGGATGAAATCGGCCTTGTCGTCGTCAAAGACGAGCGTCCCCTTGGCGGGAGTGAACGTCAACTCGGAGAAGTATATCCGGCCGTCGATCGAGTAGAGGTCGACGCGGACAAAGGGAAACGGCTTCGAGAGTTCCTCCGCTATTTTTGCCATCTCGTCGAAATTCGACGGCCGCTCTGGCGGAACGTCTCCTTTTTTCCAGCCATTGAACTGAGATTCGTCGAAAGGAGTCCAATCGATATAGAGCTGGTCGTAGCGTATGTCCTTTCCACGCCCCCTTACGACATAAAGGTTCTTGGCTTTTCCGTTGAAGCAGTGGATTTTGTATTCGGTCGGAAGATGGCCGTTTTCCCTTAGCATCCTTTCGGCGACGATCTTGCGCTCGATTTCGCTATAGTGCGGCTCAACCGTCATCTTTCCATAGTCGGTTGCCAACCATTTTTTGAATTTCTTCGCCAAAACCGCCTTATCCATCGCATTTTTATCTTCAACGATGGCATTGAATCCCGAAGCGTGGTTGCACTTTAGGACAAACGAGTCCGGAAAAGCGGAAAAGTCTATCTCCTCGAAACTCGAATACGATCCAATTAGCGGGACCAGGAGATCGCCATGCCCGGTCCTTTTCAAATATTCCCTTGCCCCGAGTCGGGAAGCGCACTCTTTGACAAGAGGGTCGCGAGGATATTCATATAGGCGCAGGTGCTGGAGCTTTTCCGTGTAGCGCACGGGGTTTGCAAGGTTGAGCTTGCGATGGGTCAGGTAACGGTATTGGAGCTTGACGTAAAGAACCGGGGAAATGGCTTTGACCAATCCTCGGAACGGCTCGACGATGGCCCGGAGCCTAAGGTTTTCGTGCATTCCCTCTTGGAGCATCCGCCCCATTATAGTGAAACATTGGCAAAGAGAATCTTTTTCGTAATTCGGATTGCTTGCGCTATGCGATAATGGCCGGGCATGAGAATTCTCATAGTCTGTCAGTATTACTTTCCGGAAAACGTTGCCATTACCCCGATTGCCGAAGATCTCGTTCGCCGCGGGCATGAAGTTACGGTCGTTACGGGGAGGCCTAACTATGGTCTCGGCGGAATACCGGACGAGTATCGGAAAGTATCTTACGAGGAGCTGAACGGCGTAAGGATACATCGGATGCCCCTTTGCCCAAGGAAGAAGGGAAAGCTTTCCCTCATAGCCAACTACCTGAGCTTCAATTTTTCGTCCCGGAAGTTCCTAAGGAGGCTAAAGGGCGACTTCGATGTCGTTTACTCGATGTCGATGTCTCCGGTCATGTCGGTTCAAGGCGCCGGTGAATTCGCGAGGAAGCACCATATTCCCCATGTTCTCCATTGTTTGGATCTCTGGCCCGAGTCGGCGGTCGTTGCAGGAAACATCAAACCCGAAAGCATCTTCTATCGCATACTCTATCGCTGGTCGAGAAAAATCTACCTTTCGGCAACCAAGATCCTGATTTCGTCCCCTTCGTTCAAAGAATATTTCGTCTCGGTACTTCGCCTTAGCCCTGGCAATATCGTCTTCGTCCCCCAGCCTCCCCTCGTGGAAAAAGGGGAAAGCCTCGATAAAAAGGAGCTTGGAAACTGCTTCAACCTCGTTTACGTTGGCAATGTCGGAAAACTCCAGCTTATCGAGGAGGTCGTCGATGCCATCGCGTTGCTAGGCAAAGACGCGAACGTTTCCTTCCATGTCGTCGGCACCGGATCGAATCTCGAAAAGGCCAAGAAAGAAGTCGAGGAGAAGGGACTTTCCGACAAAGTCTTTTTCTACGGAACGCTTTCAGTCGAAGAAGCTTCGTCTTTCTACCGGGATGCTTCCGTGATTCTCGTGCCCCTTCGCGGAGGAGCGAGCCCGGTCTACAAGACCATTCCCAACAAATTGATTTCCTCCTTGGCTTATGGAAAACCCATCTTCGGAATTATCGAAGGCGACGGAAGAGAGCTCCTCGAGCAAATAGGCGGAAGCCTCATCGCAAGGGAAGGTGAAAAGCACATCGCGGAGACATTGAAGAAAGCGATGCTCCTATCCGATGAGCAACTGGCCAAAATGGGAAAGAGAAATGCCGAGGCCTATGAAGATCGCTATTCCTTTGAAAAAGTAATGGATTCCCTGGAACGCGAAATAACCTCTTCCAAGTAGTCTCCCAATTTTCTGTTTGTCGCCTCGAGGCCGAATTCATTGACGACTCTCTCCGAGGCAGCATTCTTTTTTAAGAAGGCAAGGCTGCCGTCTTTTTGCCGATGGGCGAGGAAATAGTCGAAGAACCCGTTTTCATCTATGAAATCGATGTCGTCGGGAAAGTGCTTCGCAAAGAAAGGATGGGCAGTGGAAACAATCGGCGATCCGCTCGCAAGATATTCGAAGAGCTTGCTGGGGATTGATTCCATGTCGCGTTTCGCGTTAAGCGGGCGAGGATTGAGAAGCAAGCCGGCCCCCGCTTGAAACGAAGCGTTTTCCTGCTCGCTCAATTGACCAAGGAACCTGACTCGCCCATCTCTCGGCTTAAGGGAAGACGAATGGCCGGCTATAAAGAACGGCCAGGATAAGTTTGCCTTAATATAAGCGTCAATCAATTTCGGGAGTCCGTACTGCGGGAGAAGAGAACCCGCAAAGTAGAGATAGGGGGTTGCTTCTCTATGCGGTGGGCAGGTGCTCGGCCTTACTACCCCCGGAAGCAAAAGCGAACCGGGCTTTAGGCCTTGAAGGCCAGGCGAGAGGGCGATCCCTCCGTCAGCTTTGGATAAGAGCTTACGAAAGGCCAATCGGAAGTAGAGGGGCGAGGAAGTGAGATTAATTGGATTGTCGGTGATGATTGCGCATGCAAAAACGCCTTTCTTTTTAGAAAATCCAATTGCTTCGAAACCAAGTTTTATCGCAAGGGAGTCAAACAAAAGCACGTCGATTTTTTGACCGTCAAATTCCTTGGCTATAGTAGCGGTGTTCCTTAAGAAACCATGATCTGCTATAAAGTGCCAATTCTTTTTACGCTCTATGTGCCTCGACTCGAAAGCACTGGGCAAAGTCGATACTATTTCGACTTCATTCCTCATGGAAAGAGCGTCAATCATCCTTAAGTGAAAATTCTGATTTGATGGATTGTTCACCAAATGCCCTTCATTGAGAAGCGCATTGTAGAGCGATGAAGGAAGGGCTTTGGTGAAATAGAGGATTCTCATTTTTCGTCCCCGAGATACTCTTTGAAGATCTCATAGTGGCGGTCTGCCATTTTCTCGATGGTGTTTTCCCTTGCTTTTTTTAGACATTCAAACGGCATTCTCCCGTCGGCGCTTGCGTTCACTGCCGCCAGGAAGGTGTCGTCTTCCTCATCTTCGAGAAGATAGCCAGTCGACCCGTTTTCTATTAGTTTAAGCGATGCGTTGGCGTGTCGGCTTGCGATTACCGGCGTCCCTTGAGAGAGCGATTCATTGACTACATGACCGTAGATGTCTTCCTTCGTAAGGAAGATTGACATATCGGCATAGGAAAGGCGCTTAAGCGTTTCCGGATGAGAAAGGAATGGATAGATGAAGACATTGCCCATCCCGTTCTTTTCGACAAAGGATCGGTATTTTTGCTCTTCCGGGCCGTCACCGATGAGAACGAGGGCGTAATCGCGTCTCGCTTTCTTCCAGAGCTCAAGAAGGCGCGCATTGTTCTTGCGCTCAATGAAGCTGCCTACCGCGACATATACACGTTCAAAGCCGGCAAGGCGCCCTTGCGATAGCGTATCCGCTTTCCAGCCGGCGCGTTTCTCCTCTTTGGTCAGAGGCTTTTTCAAGACATCTTTTTCATAGACAGTCGAATACGGGTAAAGACGGATTTTCTCCTTGTCCGCTCCGTAATGCAAAAGATAGGAAACGCTGTTTTCGTCGGGGGCCAAATATAGGGAGGCCCCGGAAATGTAGTGGCGTTTGACTTTCTCCTTTATCGGGTTTTCCCGCGATTTGGCTATTCCCCCGTTTATGGCGAACACATAGGGTATGTCATGGCGGCGAAGGTAGTCGATGAAAACCATTTCGGCCACCGTCGAATAGCCGTTTACGACGACTATGTCGTATTTCTTTCTTCGATAGATGGAAGGCAATTTGAGCGAGACGGCGTTATGGGGCCCAAGCGGCAGGGCTTTCAGGCAAATCGCTTCGTATGACACTTTGCGCTTGAGGTACCAGTCTTTGTTGCGGTCGCCCTCGGAGCTGCGCTCATAGACCGCCGTTAGGCCTTCGACGCGATGCGAGAGCTCTTCGTGAAGGGCCACCTTGTAGGGAGCCGGGTGGTTGAAGACCCAGAAAATGTTCATTCGATGGGAATTATAGGCACCTTCTCACCTTGACCGGGAGAAAAGGTATACTTTCGAGGTGTTCAAAGATTGGAAAGATCTTTTCCAGCAAGTGGAAAAAAAGCCTTACTCCAAGACGTTGAAGGCCTTTCTCGACGAGGAATATCGGACGAAGACCATCTATCCGCCGCGGGACATGATGTTTCAAGCCTTTCGCTTCACCTCGCCGTTTACCCTCAAGGCCGTCATCATCGGACAAGACCCGTATCACAACCCGGCCGAGGCGATGGGAATGTCCTTTTCGGTTCCGATCGGCATCGACCCGCCGCCGAGCCTCATCAACATCTATAAGGAAATCGAGGCCGATACGGGAACGAAGATGGACTACGAACGCGGCGATTTGACCCCATGGGCGGAGCAAGGCGTCCTCTTGCTCAACGCTTACCTTTCGGTCGTGGCCGGGAAGCCGCTTTCCCACAAGCGACCCGAATACGACGAATTCATGGACGACGTCCTTTCCTACATCGACAACCTTCCGCAACCGATCGTTTTCTTTCTTTGGGGCTCGTTTGCAAGGCGCTACAGATTCAAAGTCACGAACCCAAATAGGCTCGTTCTGGAAAGCGTCCATCCGTCTCCCCTTTCTGCCAACAGGGGCGGCTGGTTCGGCAATCACCATTTCTCTCGGTGCAACGCTTTCCTCGTCGAAAACGGAAGCCAACCGATAAATTGGAAGATTTAACCCAACCATGCGGTCCCTAACGCGTTAATAAAGATGGTATAGTCACTAAATAGTTGGTAAAGAGGCATGACCATGGAAGACAAGAAAAAAGAAGGCCTAGTCGAAAAGCTCATCGAAGACGAAGGAGAAGCCCTTTCCCCGGCGGCCGGGGAAGAGGATACGGCTACCGGCGCCGACTTCGCATTGGACGCCGAAGAGGACCAGGAAACGAAGCCGGCCGAGCCGAAAGAGATAGAGCCGGACGAGGACGGGTTCACTTCGGACGAGGACATTTCATCCGTCTATAAAAGCCAGGCCGAGCTCGAGCCGGAAGCAAAGAGCACCGAGGAGGAGCCGAAGGCCCCGGCCATCGATCTCTACAAAGAGGAAGAAAAGCCCTCCCCCGAAGAAGGTGACAAGGCTGAGGAAGGCCAAAAAGGCAAAAAAAAGGAATCCGGCGCCGAAATCTTGGAAAACGAGCAGGATTTGCAGGGAATTGAGGCCGCTAGGCAGACTTTCTTCAAGTTCTACAAGAAGATGAACAGGATCAAGTGGATCGTGACCGCGGTCATCCTCGTGATCATTCTCGTCTGCTGGCTGGTTCCTAACTTCATCACGACGGGAACCGACGCCGAAGGCAACGCCATCGCCCTTCCTAGCGAAATCACGCTTGGCATTGGCATCGGCGGAATCGTCCTAGGCCTCGCCATCCTCGTCGTTTACAACATTTTCTTCAAAAAGGGAGTCGAGCGGGAAACCAGGAACTATTTCCTCGGCTACTATCGCGGGAGCGACGATTTCGTTTTCGGCTCCATCGCCAAGGAAAGGACGGGCGACGTCGACGCGAAGCTTCCGCCCGAGACGTTCAACGAGGCGGGACTATACAAGGACGTTGCCAAGGTCGGGAGCCGCGATTGCATTGGCTTCGACTATAAGGGACATCACGTGACCTTCTCGGATGCCGCGGCCCAAGTCAAAGGGGCCAAGGCGCTCGAAACGGTTTTCGTCGGCAAATTCATGTGCATCGACAACCTTTACAAGGGCAATGAGCTCGTCGTTTACCTAAAAGGCAATAAGCGGGCCCTTCCGCCGACGACTCTCGAGGGACGGAATTTGCTCGAAGACACCAAGACCATGATCGTCTATGGCGAGCACGACGGAAAGCGGCTCCTGAGCAAGGATGTCCGGGCGGCCATCTCGAAGATCGATACCGACGCTACCCTCGTCGATTTCTCGATCGTTGTTAAGCCGGGCAAGACCTTCTTCCTATTTGGATATGAGGACAACCTCATGATTCTCCCGCTCGAGAAGCCGTTCGATCCTTATCCGACGATGCACTTCAAAGGCGATGTCGAAAAGGTATTCGCCATCGTCGATGCTCTCGACAAGAGCATCGAGCGCCAATAGCATCGATTCATTAAGAGGGCCGGCCGTTCCGGCCCTTTTTAAGTTGATCCGACTCATGGGCTAGAAAAGCCTCCATTAAGGATAAAAGGCGCCCTACGATGCGCTTTTTCTCATATAGCTAAGTCAAATGCTGTCCTACGCGTATAATACGCATGAGCATTGCATGCCTTTTACCGTAGATCGCAACAAGAGATTCTGGCGCTGGATAAAAGTCCAGGCCTATAAGCACGACGGCTCCATCCATCGGGAATGGTCGCCGGCTTTCCTCGTGGAGGAAACGGATCGTTTCTACGCCTTGGCTTCCCGGGCTTCGCTCGTGACCGAGGCCGGCGGTCGGCGGTGGATGACCTCCGAAAACGCGATATTCTTCCTTTTCAAGCACGAGTGGATGAATGTCATAGCGATGATGAAGGAAGGAAAGGGCATCGTCTATTACACGAACATCGCCTCCCCGACCATCTATGACCAGGGATTCCTTCGCTACATCGATTACGACCTCGACGTGAAGCTTTTCCCCGACGAGGCCATCAAGGAACTAGACGAAAAGGAATTCCGTCGCCATAGCGCCGAATACGGCTACGACGAGGATACGGTCAAAATCTGCATCAAGCAGGAAAAGAAAGTCGAGGAAATGATGAAGGCCAGGGCCTTCCCGTTCATCGACGGCGAAGTCAAAAGGCTCTATGACCTCTTCGTCGCCTACAACCGTCCTTACGAGGGAAAGCCTAAGAAAGAGGACGCCGATTAGCCGCGCCTCGAAAGACAGAAGCGGATGGCCCGCTCGGCTTCCTCGAAGCCGGGCTCCATCCTTTTTCTTTTGCCTTCCTTGTACGAAATGTCCCCGATTGCGAAAAGGTTATCGTCGACCATGGAGTTCTCATCGCTTAGCAAGCCGAATCCTTGGCTCGATTTCGGATATGGCAGGTCGATGATGGAAGGGACGGATCCGAAGTTCACGAGCACGAAGTCGACCGGCAAGAGCTTTCTTCCTCCGCTTTTGAGAGACTTTATCCAAATTCCCTTGCAAACCCCGTCTATTAATTCGAGTTCGTCCGGCACGAAGGAAAGATAGACGTCGATGGGAAGGCCGTTTATTTTTTTCCCATCGCCCCTGAATTCGTCCCGACGATGGACAAGCGAGACGGAGGAAAGAGCGGAAAGTTCCCTTGCCCAGTCGAGCGCGCTGTCCCCGCCGCCGAAAACGGCGACCCTCTTTCCTTTGAGTTCCTCGGGGTCCTTGAGGGAATAAAGAATGTTTCCGGCTTTCTCTTCCCCCTCAAGGCCGAGCTTCCTCGGCTCGTAAAAGCCAAGCCCGGTTGCCAGGAAGACGAACTTTGCGAGGTATTCCCCCTTCGAGGTGGCGATTGAATAAAGATCGCCTTTCCTTTCGATGGAGGCGACTTTGGTATTTAGCCTCACCCTAGCCATGTCGATTTCCTTGAGGAAAGCCAAGAAGAGCTCATGTCCCTTGAGCGGCGGATATCCCTTTACGTCGTCGACGGTCTTTTTGGGGTAGAGTTTTTCGAGTTGCCCTCCAAGCGACGGCGATGCCTCTAAGATGGCGACGTCGACCCCGCTTTTCCTAAGCAGGGCGAAGGCGTGCATCCCAACCGGCCCGCCGCCTAAGACAATGGCTTCGAATTTTTCCATGCGCATAGGTTAGTTGCTTTGAGCCGCATAGGAAACGGAAACATCAAAAACTCGCCGTTCAAATAGAAGCGGCCCAAAAAGCCTATAATGGCATGGCCATGAAGGAAAACAGTCTTATTACCTCCTCGAAAGAGGAGACGATGGAACTAGGGAAGAAAATCGCGTCGCTTGCGATGCCGGGCGACGTCGTGCTTCTAAACGGCGGTCTTGGAAGCGGCAAGACCACCCTCGTTAAAGGGGCGGGCGAGGCCCTCGGGGTCAAGGACCCGGTCATTTCGCCGACCTTCAATATCCTGAAGTGCTACTTCAAGGGAAGCCTCCCGATGTACCACATCGACGGGTACCGCCTCGAAGGGCAAAATCTCGACATCGGCCTCGAAGAAGCGATTTACGGAAACGGAATCACCTTCATCGAATGGCCCGTTTACCTTGCCGCGATTTTGCCCGAGGAGTGCCTTGTCCTCGATTTCGAGAAACTAGGCGACGAGCAAAGGAAAATCGTCTTTACGGCCAAGGGGAAGCGGGCCGAGGAAATGCTCAGGGGGATATTCGGAAAATGAAAGACATCCTGCTAGATACCTCCTTCACCCACCTAAGGGTGGCCGTCGCCGAAGACGGGAGAATTCTCGCCTCCTATGACCAAGAGGCCTACATGAGGCAAAGCGAGGACATGATTCCGACGCTCGATCGGCTGCTCAAGGAGACGAAGACCGAAAGAAGCGACATCGGTTCCGTCATCGTAAGCCGCGGGCCCGGTTCGTATACCGGGGTGAGGATCGCGATGACCGGCGGAAAGGTCATGGCCCTTGCCCTCGGAGTCCCGCTTTACCTCGTTTCGAGCCTCAAGATCATGAAGGACGGGAAAAGGAAAACGGCCATCATGATGGATGCCCGGGCAAAAAGGAGCTATTTCGCCGTCTACGAAGGCGGCGAGGCTCTCGTCGAGGACACCATCGTGGGCAATGACGAGGTCCTTGCCTACCTCAAGGCCAATCCGGAATGCCTGATTGCCGGGGAAACGGCCTATCTCGGGATCGAGCCTACCGCGAAGGGAAACGTCTTCCTCAACATGCTGGAGGCCAAGGACGGAGAGCCGGTCGATACTCTCAAGGCCGCCCCTGCCTACCTCAGGGGGCCTCTCCGGTGATAAGGGAGGCGACATTGGCCGACCTCGACGCGATAAGCGAGGTCGAGGCCGCTTCCTTCAAGAAAGGCGCCTGGCCGAAAAAAGCCATCGAGGCCGAATTCAAGGAAAACGAGCTCTCCCGCATCCTCGTCGACGAGGAAGACGGAAAGGTCGTTGCCTGGCTCGACTTCATGATCACCTTCACCTCGGCGACCGTGATGGCCATTGCCGTGAGCCCGGACTATCGAAGAAGGGGAATCGCTTCTTCGCTCATGGACGAGATGGAGCGGATCTGCCGGAGCCAAGAGGGCGATCAGGTCGAGTGGATAACCCTCGAGGTGAGGAAATCCAACCAAGCGGCCATCGATCTCTACAAGAAAAAAGGCTATGTCTTCGTGACTACGAAGCGGGCCTATTACGAGGACGGCGAAGACGCCCTCTACTTACTAAGGAGCCTTATTTCATGAGTCTCATACTAGGAATCGAATCGAGCTGTGACGAAACCGCGGCGGCCGTCGTCGAAGACGGGAAGCTTCTCTCGAGCGTCATTTCCTCCCAAGCCGACATCCATGCCAAGTACGGCGGCGTCATGCCGGAGGTGGCAAGCCGCCTGCACGTCGAGAACATAGGGGTCGTCCTCAAGGAAGCGATGGAAAAGGCTAATGTCGGCTACGAGGATCTCGATGCCATCGGCTTCACGAGAGGCCCGGGCCTCATCGGCTCCCTCCACGCGGCTTGCGAAGCGGCCAAGGCTCTCGCCATGCTTTACCATAAGCCTCTCGTCCCGGTCCATCACCTGGCTGGCCACATATATGCCAACGAATTCGTGGATACCTTCGAGTTCCCGCTTCTTGCGGTCGTCGTTTCCGGAGGCAATACCGAGCTCGTTTTGATGGAAGGCCCGCTTTCCTTCAAGATCATCGGCGAGACGAAGGACGACGCGGTCGGGGAAAGCTTCGACAAAGTGGCCAGGATACTCGGCCTTCCCTATCCCGGCGGCCTTCCGATCGACCAGCACGCGAAAAAAGGAAAGGCCATTTACGATTTCCCGTCCCAGCCCCTCCATCACATTCCAGGGACCGAGAAGTACGACTACTCGTTTTCCTATTCCGGCCTCAAGACGGCCGTCCTCAACTTCGCCGAGCATAAACGCGTCAAGGGCGAGAGCTACTCGATCGACGACGTCGCGATGAGCTTCGAGAAGGCGGCGATCGACCCGATCGTCGAGCGGGCCCTGGCCGCGGCAAGGGAATTCAAGGTCAGGCAAGTCGTCTTGGCTGGAGGGGTAAGCGCCAATTCCTACCTTCGCGCGGAAGCCACGAAGGCCTTCGAGGGAACCGGCATCAAGCTGACGATCCCGCCTCTTTGGTGCACGACCGACAACGCGGCCATGATTACCAAGGTGGCCGAAAAGCTCTTCAAGGCCGGCATCGTCTGCTCATTGGACATCGACGTCGATCCGAACTGGCAAATCGAGGATTTCCGGGAGTTCTAGTCGCTTTGCCTTCGCTTTTAGGCGGCATCTTGCCGCCTTTTTCATTTCCGAAATGGCAAAAAACCGCGCTTGCTCTACAATATCGGGGCATCAGCAAAGGAGTTTAACGATGGCCAAAAAGCTTACGGTCCGCGATTTGTATTCGCTCTACCTAGATAGCGGGGCGGAACTATCCAAAGAGGAAATCGTCGTCGACGGTTGGATCAGGACGAACCGCGACAACGGCCAAATCGGCTTCATCGAGCTTCATGACGGAACCGTCTTCAAGGGCGTTCAGATCGTCTATAAGGGGGAAAGCGAGTACTCGCGCCTCCGCACGGGTGCGGCCATCGAAGTGACCGGCAGCTTCCTCCTTACCCCGGAGGCCAAGCAGCCATTCGAGATCCATGCCTCGAACATCGTCCTCGTCGGAGACGTCGACGAAGACTATCCCCTGCAGAAGAAACGGGCCTCTTTCGAATTCCTTCGCGAGCAGGCCTATCTACGGCCGCGGGCCAACACCTTCCAGGCTCTTTACCGGGTCCGCTCGGTCCTTGCGATGAACATCCATCGCTATTTTCAGGAACGGGGCTTCGTCTATGTCCACACCCCGGAAATCACCGCCAACGACGCGGAGGGAGCCGGGCAGGTATTCACCGTCGCGACCGGCGCCAAGGATCCCTACAAGGACTTCTTCGGGCGGAGGGCCTCGTTGACCGTTTCCGGCCAGCTTCACGTCGAGGCTTTCGCCTTGGCTTTCAAGGACGTCTATACCTTCGGCCCGACTTTCCGGGCGGAGAAGAGCAACACCCCGCGCCACGCCGCCGAGTTCTGGATGATCGAGCCGGAAATCGCCTTCGCCCACCTCGAAGACGACATGGAGCTCATCGAAGACTTCCTCAAATACCTCATCAGGGAAACGCTGAGGCTTTGCCCCGACGAGATGGCCTTCTTCGACAAGTTCATCCAGCCTGGCCTTCTCGAGAAGCTCAGGAAGGTCGAATCGGCTCCCTTCAAGCGGATGACCTATAGCGAGGGAATCAAGATCCTCGAAGAAGCGGTGAAGAACGGCCACAAGTTCGAGAACGCCGACATCAAGTGGGGAATGGACTTGCAAAGCGAGCATGAGCGTTACCTTACCGAGGAGCATGCCGGCGGCCCGCTATTCCTCATCGACTACCCGAAGGAGATCAAGGCCTTCTACATGAAGGAAAACGACGATGGCAAGACCGTCGCCGCCTGCGACCTTCTCGTTCCGGGCGAAGGGGAAATCGTCGGGGGAAGCGAGAGGGAAGTCCGCCCCGAAGTGCTCAAGGCCAAGATGGATAAACTCGGCAACTTCGACGGGCTCGAGTGGTACTACAACCTCCGCCGCTACGGGAGCGCTCCCCATGCCGGCTTCGGGCTTGGCTTCGACCGCTTCCTAAGCTACATTACGGGTATCGCCAACATCAGGGACACCGAACCCTACCCGAGAACCTCCGGGACCCTTCGTTACTAAGGAGCCGATAGATGGAAGAAAGCAAGATCGTCACCGAAGAAGAAAGAAAGGCGCTTTCCTCGAAGCGCCTCACTTTCCTCGTCTTGGCCCTTTGCCTTGTGATGCTCGGCCTTATCGTGGCCGAGATCATCATGATTTTTGCTCTTTAGCTTCCTCTTCCTTCTTTATGTCGGCCTTCGCGGCTTCGCTCGCGAGGGCCTTTTCCTTATCGCCCTTCAAAGCATCGTAGAAATTGTATCCCTCGAGGGTTTTCTCATAGACGCTCCGCGCCCGCCGGTTGAGCATGATCGTGCGCGAAAGGTAGGCCATGCTGGCCACGAGGTAGTAGACGGCAAAGACGAGCAAGAGGGGGACGATGACGTAGGAGGCCCAGTACTCCGGATCGAGGTATGGCCCGTGGACGAGGGGCGGCCACTCGTTGAGAAGCCTCATTCCCCATAGGGTGACGTAAATCGATTCGTCTTCCCAATCGTATTCGTAGAAGAGGGTGCCGAAGCGCGAGAAGTGGTCGACTGTCCATTCGCCGCTTATCGAGGAATAGACGAGGTAGAAGGCAATAAGGAAGATCCCGATGAGGATGGCAGGCGACGACTGGCGAACGAAAAGCTGGGCGTTTTTCTTGCGCCCGTATTTCCTGAGGGCTTCGGGCGAGCCGATGACCCGGTAGACGACGGCATCGTGAAGCTCGTTGTCGACTCTCTTTCCTTGGCTAATGAAAAGACTGCGAATCGCCATCCCGACGAGTCCGAGGATGATGAAGAGGACCAGCAAGACGATAAGGAAAATGACGAGCAGCCGACGGTCGTTTTCGTTTAGCGTGATGCCGACGAGCGCGTTCATTGCTTCTTGTCTCCTTGCTCTTCGCCTTTGTATTCAAGCGGGGGAGGAGTCTCTACCGAGCCGTCAACGAAGGGAGGCTGGAGAGGCGTTCCGACGCCGGGGATGGCATCCAAGGGCGGAACCGGGCCCGTCCCTTGGCTAACGGAAGGCGGAATGGCCCCTTGGTAAGGGGGGATGTAGCCGGGGAAGGGGGCTCCTCCCATCGGCGGAGCCTGATAGAAATTCTGCTGGACGTAAACGCTTTGGGAAGCCGGGGCGGCGGGAGCTTCCTCTTTCTTCTCCTCTTCTTTTTCGCCGAGGAGTTCCTTCATTTCCCTCTCCTTGATCTTGGCGACCATGATGTCCTCGTCGAGGGGCGGGAAGAAGCTCTTTCCCTGGAAGAAGCGAATCAGGCATTTGCCGCATTCGATGAGGTAAACGAAAAGCGCATAGGCCCCGAAGATGACCAGAATGGCCAATAGAAGGGGCGAGAGGAAGGCCCAGAGGAGCCCCAAGGCGAAGTTCTTGAGGAATTTCATTTTTTGCCTCGGCCCATTTTAGTTCCTGGCCCTAGATAGGGCAACGCGGCCGATACGAGGCTGAGGAAAGAAAAAGGGAGAAGGAAAAGGGAAAGCTTGGCAGCGGAATCGAGGCCGATGCCGCCGTCGACGAGATAGGCGAAAAGGAAGAGGGCCCCGAACTCGAGGACGACGAGCAGGGCAAAAACCCACCACGGGTTTTTCCTGAATAGGGACGGGGCCCCCATGAAGGCGAGAAGCAGGGCCATCGAGAAAAGAAGAAGCGAGAAGAGAACGGATGCCCACGATAAGGCGAGTCCGATAGCGGCGAGGAGGAGCGATAGGCCAGGGGAAAGGAGTTCCCCAACCCGGGATTCCTTCCTCTCCTCGCCCATGAATCTTTTCGAGAGGTAGGAAACGAAGAAGGCCGATAGGGAAGAGGCGGCGGCCCCATAGGCGAAGAAGAAGGACGGAATGATCTCATAAACCCCTTCCTTCTCCGATATTCCGAGCAAAACAAGGGCGAATTCAACGAAATCGACGCCTGTGAGCGCCTTGCTTATCGGCAAAGAAAGATAGGCAAAGCCGGTGTTTAAGAAGGCGGCGGCGAAGATGGCAAGCCCGAAGTCGTAGCCCTTGGAGACGAAAAGCCCGAGAAGGGTTCCGCTCAATACGGCCGGAACGACGTAAAAGAGGGCCGATCCGAGGTCGTGGAAGGAGAAGGCCACCGATAGGAGCGATGCCCCGACGGCATAGACAGGAAGGTATTTCTTCTCGGCCAAAAAAGAGGCGAAGGAAGAGACTCCCGGCAGGAAGACGATGACGAAAAGGGAGGAGAGCGGAACAAAGGACATTAAGAGGGCAAGAACCGCGTCGATGGCCGCGAAAAGAGAAAGGAAAGCAACGTTTTCGGCTAGTCCCTTCCTCGGCCTGAAGATGTCTTTCATTGGCTAGATTATCGCCCAAAGCGGGCCGATTAGGGATAGGCCAAAGAGGCTTTGCCTCTTGTCAAGACTACTAAAGGGAGCGGAAGGAACCTAAACTATTGGCGACTTCAATTCATCTATGGATTTTTCTTCCCTTCTCAATGAAAAGCAGCTCGAGGCCGTATCCTCATCGGCCCAATACCTTCGTATCGTCGCGGGGGCCGGCAGCGGCAAGACCCGGGTATTGACCTACCGAATCGCCCACCTAATCGTGAACGAGCACGTCGATCCGGGGTCCATTCTCGCCATCGCCTTCACGAACAAAGTCGCCCGCGAGATGGCCGATCGGGCTTCCAAACTCGTCAACGACCTCACCGGCCACGAGATAGGCTTCGCCCTCAAGATCATGACCTTCCATAGCTTCTGCGCCCGGTTCCTGAGAATCGAGCACGAGGCTTTCGATTATCCTTCCGGCTTTACCATCTACGACGAGGACGATCAGAAAAAGCTCGTCAAGGACGTCGCGGTCGCCTTCGGTTACAAAAAAGGCGACGAAATCGTCAAAAACGCCCTCGGCTACATTCGCAAGAAGAAGGGACGGGGCCTTTATCCCGACGACATCAACGCCTCGAACATCTTCTCGAGCGACGAGCGGGAATGCCTTAAGATCTACCGCGGATACGAGGAAGCGAAAAAGGCGGCCTACGGCCTCGATTTCGACGACCTTCTGCTCGTGGCCAACAAGATCCTCCTCGACTATCCGGAAATCCGCGAGAAGTGGCAGTCGCGATTCACGAACATCCTCGTCGACGAGTTCCAGGACGTGAACGACATCCAGTTCTCCCTCATCAAGCTCATCGCGAGCCCGTCTGCTTCCGTCTATGTCGTCGGCGATCCCGACCAGACCATCTACACCTGGCGGGGGGCCAACCAGAAGATCATCATGGACTTCGAGAAGACCTTCGTCGGGGCCAAGACGGTCATCCTGAACGAGAACTACCGTTCGACCTCCAAGATCCTCGGCGCGGCCAACGAGCTCATCGCCCATAACAAGAACCGGATTCCGAAGGACCTATTCACCAACCAGGGAAGCGGCGACGACATCGTCGCCTATTGCGCCCCGCGCTCGAACGACGAAGCCGAGTGGGTAGCCCGCCGCATCAAGGAATGCGCCCGGGAACGCCGCCTTCCTAGCGGCGACCCGGATTACACGAGGATCGCGGTCCTTTACCGCTCCTCTTACCTGACCCGTCCCTTCGAGCAGGAATTCAAGGATGCCGGCATCCCCTACAAGATCTACGGCGGCCTCCGCTTCTATGAGCGGATGGAGGTGAAGGACCTCCTTTCGTATTTCAATCTCATGATGAATCCGCTCGACAACGTCGCCTTCGAAAGGGTGGCCAACGTCCCGCGCCGGGGCGTCGGAGAAGGCTCTTTGGAGCGCCTGCGCCTCGAAAGCCGGGAGCACGGCCTCAGCGAATACCAGTACCTCCTTTCGTTCGAGGGCGAGAAAAAGGACGGGACCGACATCCCGAAGAAGGCCCTGACCTCCCTTCTTGCCATGGTCAAGAAAATCGAGGAGACGAAGCTGAAGCTCGACGAAAACCTCGAGGCCTATAGCCAGGTCCTCCAGGACTTCGCGAAGGACATTGGCTACTACGATTACGTCGCCGAGGTCGAGGATATCGACGAGGACCGCCTCGGAAACGTCAACGCCCTCTTCGAGGACATCGCCCACTACCTTTCCGCCCATCCCGAAAGCAACTTCTCCGAGTATCTTCAGAACGTCTCCCTTCTCACGAGCCAAGACGACATGAAGGGCGGCAACTACGTTTCCCTCATGACCGTCCACGTAGCGAAGGGCCTCGAGTTCGACTACGTCTTCGTCATCGGCCTCAACGACAAGACCTTTCCGTCCTATCGTTCCCTCGAGGAGAGGGACCGCGACGCGATGGAGGAGGAGAGGCGCCTTTGCTACGTCGCCATCACGCGGGCCAGGAAGAAGCTATTCCTTTCCTGCAACACGTCTTATTCCTACCAGACCGATACCCACCTTTCGCCTTCGCCTTTCTTCAAAGAGGCCGGGGTCAAGCTTCCCTTCTCCCCGCATTTCGATGCGTCGGGCTGGCCGACCGGCTACAAGAAGAACTCCTTCGAGTCCTATTCCTTTGCCAAGAAGAAGGATTTCGACTCCCGCTTCCGGGACGAGGATCCCTTCGAGAGCAACCTCTCCCCGGCCGCGCCCGCGAAGAAAGAGTCCGACCACCCGAAAGACAACGGAATCCGGGATTGGAAGGTAGGCGACATCTGCCTGCACGGCAAATTCGGCCGCGGGGTTGTAAGCAAGGTGCTCGACGGGAACATCATCGTCGTCGATTTCGAGAAGGAAGGTAAGAAGACCCTCGTCGGGTCCCATTACCTCATAAGCCGCGTTTCCCGCGGCGGGGAGGCCTAAGGAAGATGGAACTTTCCGACATCAAGAAGCGAATGGAGGAGCTCGCCTCCCTCATCGAGAAATACAACCGCGAGTACTACGTCGACAACGCCTCCTCGATTTCGGACGCCGACTTCGACGCCCTCATGAACGAACTTCGGGACCTCGAAAAGCGCTATCCCCAGTTCAAGAGCAAGAACTCGCCGACCGAGCGAGTGGGCGGCGAAGTCCAAAGCGAATTCCGCAAAATCCCCCATAAACGCCTGATGCTTTCGCTTGGAAACGTCTATAACGAGGATGAGATAACCGCCTTTGACAGGAGGATCCGCGACGCCCTGAGGGAACCGATTGTTGACTACGTCGGCGAAATGAAGATCGACGGTCTTGGGATGTCGCTCGTCTATGAAGGCGGCGAGCTCCAATACGCGGTCACCCGCGGCGACGGCGTCATGGGCGAGGACGTCACCAAGAACGTCATCACCATCAAATCGATTCCCCTCAAGGTGAAGGAGAAGCGCCCCTTCGAGGTCCGGGGCGAGGTCTACATGCCAAAAGCCTCCCTCCTTTCCCTCAACGATGAAAGGAAGGCGGCCCACGAGAGCCTATTCGCCAATGCGAGGAACGCCGCGGCCGGATCGATCAGGAACCTTGACCCGAGGGTCGCCGCCTCGAGGAAGCTCGAGGCCTATTGGTACTATTTGGTAAACGCCCGGGAACTCGGGATCCATTCGCACTGGGAGGCTTTATCCTTCCTCGACGAGCTCGGATTCAGGACCAACCACGAAAGAAGGAAGCTTGCCGGCCTTGCCCCGATGCTCGATTACGTAAGGGAATATACCGAGAAGCGCCCGAGCCTCGATTACGATATCGACGGCCTCGTCTTCAAGGTCGACGACCTCGATAGCTACGACGAGCTCGGCTACACGGCGAGGGAACCGCGATGGGCCACGGCCTACAAGTTCCCGCCCGAGGAAGTGAAAACGAAGCTCCTCGACATCTTCGTGACGATCGGCCGCACCGGTAGGGCGACCCCGAATGCCGTCCTTTCCCCGGTAAGGGTCGCCGGCAGCCTCGTCCAAAGGGCGACTCTAAACAATGAGAACTTCATCGTGGACAAGGGTCTCAAAGTCGGGGATACGGTCATCTTGAGGAAAGCCGCGGACGTCATCCCGGAAGTCGTCGGCTACGTCGAGAAGGACCGCGACGGCTCCGAGCGGGAATGGCGGATGCCCGAGACCTGCCCGGTCTGCGGCGGGCCTTTGACGAGGGTCAAGGGGCTCCACTATTGCCTGAATCCCCATTGCGGAAGCCGGAAGATCGAGGCCATCATCCACTTCTCGAGCCGGAACGCGATGGATATCGACGGGATGGGCGAGAGCGTCGTCGAGGAATTCTTCGGCGAGGGCTTCATCCACGACATCCCCGACCTCTACGACCTCGAGAACCGGGCCTCCGACATCAAGAGCCTCGACGGCTGGAGCGACAAGTCGATCAATTCTCTCATCGCGGCGATCGAGGCAAGCAAGAAGCAGTCCCTCGAGCGCCTCGTCTACGGCCTTGGCATCAAGGAAGTGGGGGAGAAGACCGCCAAGTCGCTCGCCCGTCGCTTCAAGAACATGGATGCCCTCATGGACGCCAAGGAGGAGACGCTCCTCGAGATGGACGACATCGGGCCCATCGTCGCCCATTCGATCTTCTCCTACTTCCACGACGAGGAGAACATCGCCCTCATCGCGAAGCTCCGCCTCCACGGGCTCAACATGGAATATCTCGGGACCGATCAGGTCGACGTGAATTCCTACTTCTACAAGAAGACGGTCGTCCTCACGGGTACCCTCGAGCGCTACAGCCGGGACCAAATGACCGAGATTCTCGAGGGAATCGGGGCCAAGGTGTCGGGAAGCGTCTCGAAGAAGACGGACATCGTGATCGCCGGGCCCGGGGCCGGGTCGAAGCTAGCCAAGGCCCAGGAACTCGGCATCGAGGTCATGGACGAGAAGACGGCCATCGACCATTTGGCCAGAATGAACGAAGGAAGGTAGAAAATGAAGAAAGTAAACCGCGACGTCCTCATCGACGCGAGCACGCGCCTGCTCTTCTCGATGAAGGGCGAGGAACTCGACACCCTGCTTGAGGAGTTTTCCATCCTTACCAAGCAGATGGAGATGATGAAGGAAGTGAGGGGCATCGAGAAATTCGAGCCGATGACCTTCCCCTTCGATGTATCTAATTCGTATCTCCGGGACGACGTCCCGGCCGAGCCGCTCAGCGAGGAAGACGTCCTCAAGAACGCCGGCAACGTGAAAGACGGGGAGATCAAGCTCCCGAAGGTGGTAGGCTGATGAACTATCTCGACATGGATATCCTCTCTCTCCACGAGGCCCTCGTGGAGAAGAAGACGACCCCGCTGGAACTATGCAAAGAAGCCATAAGGCGGGCCAAGGAAAATGACTGCAACGCCTTCGAGAAGATCCTCGAGGAGGAGGCGCTCAAGGAAGCCGAGCAGCTCGTCGAGCCCGAAAAGGACAATGTCCTCTGGGGCATTCCCTATTTAGCCAAGGACAACTTCTCGACGAAGGGAATCGAGACGACGGCCTCGAGCAATGTGCTAAAGGGCTACGTTCCCCTTTTCGATGCCGAAGTCATCGCCCGGCTCAAGGAAAGGAAGTGCGTCCTCATCGCCAAGACCTCGCTCGACGAACTCGCGATGGGCGGGACGGGAACGACCTCCCATATCGGCATGACCTATAACCCGTACGACCCCTCCCACGAGCGGATGGTTGGGGGCTCTTCCTCCGGATCGGCCGCGGCCCTTGCCTCTGGAATCGGTTCCTTTGCCCTCGGAAGCGACACCGGCGACTCGGTGAGGAAGCCGGCTTCCTTCGCCGGGCTCGTCGGGATGAAGCCGAGCTGGGGAAGGATTTCCCGCTTCGGGCTTTTCCCCTTTGCCCCATCCCTCGATCACGTCGGCTATTTCACTCGCGACGTCGCGAGTTCCGCCGTTCTTCTTTCCTTCCTCGCCGGAAGGGACGACAAGGACATGACTTCTTCCTATCGCCCGGTGGAGGACTACGCCTCCTACCTCGATAAGGGAATCTCCGGCGTCCGCGTCTGCTATTTCTCGGAAATCGTCTCCTCCCTCAAGGACGAGACGATGAAGGAAAAGTTCCTTTCTTCGCTCGAAGAGCTCAAGAAGCGGGGGGCCATCGTCGAGGAAGTCAGTTTCGGCCTCGACCTCCTCAAGGCCGTCTACCCGGCCTACATGGTCATTTCCTGCGCCGAGGCGACGAGCAACGACGCAAACCTCGACGGCATCAAGTTCGGCCCCTATTACGATGGCAAGAACTACGAGGAAGCGATGAGCAAGGCCCGGACCGCCGGCTTCAGCGAACTCATCAAGCGCCGCTTCGTCATCGGAAGCTATTGCCTGATGGCCGAGAACCAGGAAGAGCTGTTCCTGCGCGCCCAGCGGCTCCGCCACATGATCGTCGACCGCCTAAGCGAGATCTATCAAAATCACGACATCGTCTATCTCCCGGCCGCGCCTTCGATTGCCCCGCGCTTCGTCGACGCCTCCGACAAGCTATCCGCCGAGTATCTCATCGACGACAACCATCTGGCCCTCGGCAATTTCGCCGGCCTTCCCTCGATCACGGTTCCGCTCGCTTTCGAAAGCGGGATGCCGCTCGGGGTGAACGCGATGGCCAGGGCCTATGAGGAAGGACCGCTATTCGCCTTTGCCAAGGCGCTTGAGGAGATAAGCGGCCTCTCCGGCCTTTCCGTCATGAACAAAAAGGAGGGAAAACTATGAATTTCGAAGCAGTCATCGGTCTCGAGATCCACGTCGAGATGAAGACGCGGAGCAAGATGTTCTCCGCTTCGCCCAATTCCTTTTCCCGGAAGCCCAATAGCGAGGTCACCGTCTTCGACATGGCCTTCCCCGGCACGATGCCGCGCCTCAACAAAGAGGCGGTCAGGATGGCGATCAGGGTCGCGAATGCCCTCCACATGAAAATCGACCACGAACTCCATTTCGACCGGAAGAACTACTTCTACCCCGACCTTCCGAAGGGATTCCAGATCACCCAGCAGCGCCGGCCGATCGGTTCCGACGGCTACCTCGAGATCAGGAAGAACGGAGCGAAGAAGAAGATCGGCATCGAGCGAATCCACATGGAGGAGGATACCTGCAAGCAGACGCACTTCGTCGACTATACCCTCCTCGACTATAACCGGGCTGGCGTGCCGCTCGTCGAGATCGTCTCCCGCCCGGAGATGCACGACGGCTACGAGGCGATGAAGTACGTCGAGGCGATAAGGAACATCGTCGTCTATTCCGGGACTTCCGACGGGAAGATGGAAGAGGGGTCGCTCCGCTGCGACGTCAACATCTCCCTCCGCCCGTTTGGGCAAAAGGAGTTCGGGACCAAAGTCGAGATCAAGAACCTCAACTCCCTCAAGAATATCCAGGAAGCCATCGAGTTCGAGCGGGAGAGGCAAAGCGCCCTTCTCCTCAAGGGCGAGAAGATCCGCCAGGAAACGCGCCGCTATGACGAAAGCCGGGGCGAGACCGTCCTCATGCGCGTCAAGACGGATGCGGTGGACTACAAGTACTTCCCCGAGCCGAACATCGTCCCGGTGAAGCTGAGCGACGAGTTCGTCGAGGATGCCATCGCGACCTGCCCCGAGCTTTACGATAGCAAGTTCGAGCGCTATCTCGCCCTCGGGCTCGCCGAAAAGGATGCCGAGATCATTCTTTCGAGTCCCGACATGGCCGCCTATTTCGAGGGAACCCTCCCTTCGGGATGCGAGGCCAAGGAGGCGGCCAATTTCCTCATCACCGAGATCAATAGCTACCTCAATAAGAAAGGCATTGCCATCGGAGAACTCGGCTTCGACCCGCTCGAGCTAGGGAAAATCACCCTCCTCGGGAAAAAGGAAAAGCTCACCCACCGCCAATGCGCTGACATCCTCTTCAAATGCCTCGACGACCATTGCTCGATCGATGTGGCCAAGAAGGAACTCCACATCGAGGCGATGGTCGACGACGAAGGGGCCATCCTTTCCTTCGTCACGGCGGCCCTCGACGCCAATCCTCAGTCGATTGCCGATTACAAGGCCGGGAAGGAGAGGGCCATCTCCTACCTCGTCGGACAGGTCATGAAACTATCGAAGGGCAAGGCCAAGCCATCCGCGGTCATGGCCAAGCTCCGGGAGGAACTTGCCAAGCGTTGAAGCGCGTCATGGAAGAAGCGGCGGCGAGCCGCTTCTTTTTTCTCTCTTCCTCGCCTCCTACCTCCTTCGGGACTTTAAGCCGTCGATGGGCTATCATTTGATGGAATGAAGGACATCTACGACCAGCTCGAGGACTATCTCCACGCCTTGTCCTCCTTTGAGCTGCCCTCCTACAAGGAACTGCCTTCGGTCGGGCTTTACATGGAGCAGGTCCTCGATTACGTAAACGAGGTCCTTTCCCCCTTCAGCAAGGACGGAAGCGAGGCCCTTACCTCTTTCATGGTCAACAACTACGTGAAGGCCAACGTCATCGCCGAGCCGGAACGCAAGCGTTACAAGAAGGATCAAATCGGATATCTCATCGCCATCTCGCTTCTCAAGAAGTCGCTATCGATGGGGGAAATCTCCCTCCTCATCGACATGGACGCCCAGGTAAGCGAGGACAAGTCGATTCTCTATGGCTTCTTCAAGACGATGTCGATGGACATTTTCTCCGATGCCTCGCATCGCCTCGAATCGCAGGCCGGCGCTTTCAAGAAAACCTACGAGAAGGAAAGGGAAGACAATCCGGAAAAGGCCAGGAAGGACCTTCGCGACCGCCTTGCTCTCCTTGCCCTTCGAGCCTCCGTCCAGGCGGTCGCGAACCGCCTTCTTGCCTCGACGCTCCTTTCCCTCGTCAAAGAAGACATGGAAATGGAACCCCCTTCCCCGAAAATCGAGCGGAAGATAAGTAAGAGCGAGGGAAAGAAGGAAAAAAGCGAGGCGAAGAAACTAACGAGCGAAAAGAAAAGGAAAGAGAAGATAGCCAAGAAAAAGGAGGAAGGAAAATGAAACGGATCTTGGTCACCGGGGGACTCGGCTTCATCGGAAGCGAGACCACCATCGAGCTCATCGCCAATGGCTACGAGCCGATCGTCGTCGACAATCTATACAACGCCAAGGCCTCGGTGCTCGACCGCATCGAAGAGCTTACCGGGGTCCGCCCTCCTTTCTACGAGGTCGATGCCTGCGACGAGAAGGCGATGGAGGAAGTATTTTCCAAGGAAAAGATCGAGGCCGTCATCCACTTCGCCGGCTACAAGGCGGTCGCCGAGTCGACGAGGAAGCCGATCGAGTACTATGAGAACAATCTCGGCTCGGCCTTGACGGTCCTCAAGCTCATGAAGAAGCATGGCGTCCATTGCATCGTCTTTTCCTCCTCGGCTACCGTCTACGGCGTGCCCAAGCGCCTTCCGCTGGTCGAGACCGACCCGGTCGGATCGGCCACGAATCCATATGGCGAGACCAAGATCATGATTGAGCGCATCCTCGAGGATGCCTCCAAGGCCGATCCTTCGCTCAAGGTGATTCTCCTCCGTTATTTCAATCCGATCGGGGCCCATCCTTCCGGTCTTCTGGGCGAGGACCCGAACGGAATCCCGAATAACCTCATGCCATATGTCACCCAAGTGGCCATCGGGAAGCTCGACCACCTCAACGTCAATGGGAACGACTACCCGACGCCGGACGGGACCGGGGTGCGCGACTACATCCATGTCGTGGATCTCGCGAGGGGACACGTCGCGGCCATCAAGCGGTTCGACACCTTGGACGGGCTCGACATCTACAATCTCGGGACGGGGAAGGGGACTTCGGTCCTCGAGGTCGTCCACGCCTTCGAAAAGGCCACCGGCGTCAAGATTCCCTATGTGATCGCCCCTCGGCGCCCTGGAGACGTCGCGAGCAACTACGCGGACTGCAGCAAAGCCGAAAGGGAGCTCCATTGGAAGGCGAGTCTAACGGTCGAGGACGCTTGCCGGGACGCCTACAATTTCCAGAGGAAAAACCCGAACGGGATTCAATAGAATCGAAGGAAAGCAGCCGGTTTTTGCCGGCTGTTTTTCATTTTCCGGCGTTATAGCCGAACAGCACCATGAAGGAGAGGACGAAGAGCTTGATGTCCATCCACATGGAAAAATTCTTGACGTAATAGGAATCGTTTTTGGCCTTTTCCATGACGTCGGGGTCGCGTTTCATGACGATCTGGGCATAGCCCGATAAACCCGGCCTCATCTCAAAGGCGGTCGGCTTGAACGATTTGCGGGCAGCATAGAGCTCGGGTTCGAGTTCGGCCGAGAGCATCGGACGCGGGCCGATGAACGACATGTCGCCTTTGAGAATCGAGAAAAGCTGAAGCATTTCGTCGATCGAGGTTTTCCTTATGAAGGTTCCCCATTTCGTCGTGTATTTCTTCTTTTCCTCGTCGGTGAAGTCCTCGGCTCCTTTCATCGGGGCGCCGATTTTCATCGAGCGGAACTTATAGAAGGCGAACGGCTTTTCGTTTTTTCCCAGCCGAATCGACTTGAAGATCGGATGGCCATGGAAGGATATCGCACCGGCAATGAGGGCAAAAAGCAAAATGGGGGACAAAACGATGATTCCGAAAAGGGAACCGCCGATGTCGACAAGCCGCTTGATAGGAAGATATATCTTTTGCCCCGGGGCCAGCATTCGACATATCTTCTTCGAATTCGAGGCGAATGTCAAAAAGCCGAGTCGCAATATGTAAAGAAATAGAGCCAGAGTTCGCAGCGTCTGTCGGCCCTATTCATATCTTTGGCCAGGGTTTATGATTTCGTCGATGGGCTCCATTAGATTCATTGCCAAGCGTGATGGCGGCGACGCCCTCGTCGTTTCTCTTTCTCCTGGAGTAAACATTCTGAACTCCGATGACTTTGATTTGATCGGATTCATGTCCCCGTACTATGAAGACGGCGAGGTCAAGATTCTTGATGGCGAGAAGGAGATTTTCTCTTCGAAGGATGTTAAGGAACCGTTTTTTGAGTTGGCTCTTTCGATAAGGAAGATCGGATTCGCCAAAGCCGTTTTTCTTGCCCCTTATGAGAAACAAAAGGAGATCGTCGAGCACATTGCTTCCCTATCTCCAAAGAAGGGCGAAGACGAACAGAGCAACGAAGATCGCGTATCCGGTCTTCTCAAGTCTCTTAAAGAAGAAAACTGCCTTTATCTATCCTTCGATTTAGACGAAAGGGAAAACCGCGGTAGGGAAGAAGAGCTATTGAAGCTTTTTTCTACCTCTAGGGAATTGCCTATTGTCTTCAAAAGAAGGAACAAGCCTCATGTGAGGGAAACCGAGATCGGGCGCTACGAACGCCTGGGCGATGTCTACCCTCCCATCAATCTCGGAAATCATCTCAGGAATGAGTGGTTTACATATCTGCTCTTGGCTTTATTTGGCTTGCTTTCCGGAATTGGCGCGGCCTTGGCCGGCGCCGTCTTCTCCGTTTCCGATTTTGGGATGGGGGCCTTCCTTGTCGTGCTGGTCGTGCTCATCGCCGCGATGTATGGATATGTCTATTGCAGCTTGGTCGCCGCATATTTGAAGGAACGGGGAGTTCAGTATGTTGCAGTCGGAGCTACTGCTTCGCTCCTTGTTGGATACCTTGCGTCTCTCGGGGTCAACTATCTTCTTGGATCGTTTGTCGATGGCGATGCCTTCGATGTTCTTTTCCCAATGTCGGCCTATGGCATCCTCGTTGTCCTAATTCTTTCCATCTTCTCTTTGCTTGTTGCGTTCCTTTTGTCTAGAAAGCGTTCGTAGTTTCTTGCGTTTCCTCCCCTTATAATTGAGAAAAGGACGGTTGCCACATGGAAACGTTTTCTCTAGACGGAATTCGCGGAAAATGCTTAAAAGGAAGGGCTTTTGCCGTTGAAAATCCAAGGATAGATGTCGTTTTTCTCACTGGGATGGACGAGCATTCCCTCCGCTATGAGGACTTTGCCCGTTTCTTGAACGAAAACGGCATTTCCCTTTATGTCCTCGATGCGCCGGGCCAAGGTCTCAATGCCGATTCCCCCGACCGTCTTCAAGTGTGGAAGAAGGGGGACTTCGACGATACCGTGCGCTTTGCCAACAAGATGGTCGAAAAGCTCCGGAAGGAACGCGCGCTGCCCGTTGGAATCATGGGCCACTCGATGGGGTCATTCATGGTTCAGCGCTATCTCGAGTTGTTTCCTTCGACGGTATCCTTCGCGGTGATGATTGGCTCAAACGGGCCGTGTCTCATGAAAATGAAACTGGCCTTTGCCATTTCTTCGCTCATCGCGAATGAGAAGAACTTCGATAAGCCCAGCCATCTAGTCCAAAAGATGGGTTTGGGCGCATACTCAAAAGCCATCAAGAACCGCAAGTCCGATTTCGACTGGCTTTCCTATGACGAGGGAAATGTCGCTTCCTACCGGAACGATCCCTATTGCGGGGCCGTGAACACGAACGGCTTTTGGAAGGAGTTCCTCCGCGGCATGAGCGAAATTTACAAAAAGGGGAACCTGAAAAAGATCGCGAAGAAAGAGCATCTCCTTCTCCTGGCTGGCGAAGACGATCCGGTCGGCGAGATGTCGAAAGGCGTGATAAGGCTCCGGCGGATGTACGAAAATCTTGGGGTGAGGGATGTTTCGTGCAAGATATATGGCGGCATGCGCCACGAGATTCTCAATGAGGCGAAGAAGGAAGAAGTCTATCGCGACATCCTCGATTTTGTCTCCCCCTTCTTTGAAGGGGATGCAAAGTCAAACTGAAAATGGTAAGGTAGCCGCACTGTATGGCAGCCATATCGTCCATCATTCATCGAAAAATCGTGCCTCCTCGGCCCCAATCGTTCATGGTTGGGATTCTGGGGACGCTGTACGTAATCGTTTTCTTCTTCTTGCTTGAGGGAAACGGGCTTTTGGCGAATGGCGATTTCATAGGCAAAATCGACAACTTTCAATTCTTTGCTCTTTCCGGACTAGCTTTTCTATTGGGGGTATCCATTCTTTCCATAGCCTATTTCGGCTATCGGACTACCACTCAGTGGGGCTGGCTTTTAATAGCGCTTTTGCTTGCGGCCGGCAATACCGTCGCGGTTGTCATGAACTGCAATGATGTTATCTACGACGGCAATGTAGTATTCACTTTCGATATTGCTTATAAGGCGAGGTTCATCATCCTTGGCTTTCTCAATGCCCTGACCTTTTTCTTGGCTTACAGCGTTCTTCCCAGGATTATTGGCGGAACGATGTGGATAAGGTACGTTCTCAGGATAATCGTCTTCATTGCGATTCTTTCAATTGCCGGGTCGCTGGTCATGGAAAACGAGGCGTGGAAGCTCTTCTTCACGGAAGGGAAAATGAACCAAGACATTGGGAGCTTTTATGCTAACAAGAATATATTCGGGTTCGTCCTTTTCGTCGCTTTCCTTTCGGAGTTTCTCGTCCTGGCGCGGACCCCGCGGTGGTGGCGGTGGCTGATCGTGGTCTTCCTTGCCCTCATGCAGATTCCGCTTATGTCCAGGACCCATTCGATCATCGTGCTGTTCATGATGATAGTGATGCCGATCATGTGCTTTGCCCGGTCATTCAAAGCCCATAAGATTAGGAACTTACTAATTTTGATGGGGGTTTTGCTTGTTTTAGCTGGAATCGTCATCTACTTCGTAATTCCAGACGAAAAGGGAAATGCCCCTCTTCTCAATGTCTTCAAAGACATCTTCGCCAGCATAATCAACATTGGCTTCGACACGGTTGGCGCGAGATGGGAGTGGACGCTTAAGGCCATCGACACGGTTAATGGATTTGGTCCAATCGGCATGTTCTTCGGACTGGGCGTCAAATCTTCTCTGATGGTTTTCTTCGGCGCCAATTCCGGTTCCGTCTTCCATGGCCTTCCGACCGATAATGACTGGATATACAGTTACCTTTCGAATGGCATTTTGGGCCTTTCGCTCAATGTCATCGTCTGGATTGCGGTTCTTGTCGTGATACTCAAGGCCATGGCCCGCGGATGCAAGGAATCGACGGTGTCGCTTGGAATCTACGTCGCCGTTTTGGTAAGAACCTTCTTCGAGATGGGCGGACTCATGATCTTTGATTCGGCCACGCTTGGCTTCTATGCCGTTGTCGCCCTCGTCCCGCTGACTTACAACCATTTGCATAAGCATCCTGAAATCGAGGAAGCCGTCATGGCCGATTACTCGACCTACAAAACCCACGCCATCGTCGATGGGCCAAGAACCAACTATGCCTTGAAGAGGTCGCTTTTCTTCAGCGCCCTCCCCGTTGTCTTCGGAATTTGGCTAACTTCCGAATTAGTAGGCATTTCCACGCCGAAGGGGATGGCTTGCGTCTTCTGCATGGCTATTTATGCCGTCTTCGCTCCGGCTGTATTCGGCTCTTATGATCAGAAGTTCTCCTTATTCTCGCGGCTATTTGCCCTTTTAGGAGGAACCATCCTTCTCGTGCTTGCCTATGTCGTTCCTTTCCTTGTCGATCCGGGCATTGCCGTCATTCTTTCGCTTGCCTTGGCCGTTGCTTTCATCGCGATCCCATTTCTTTTCAAAAGCAATGTTCCAATCACGACTCTTGTGAGAAATTATGTTCCGTATCTCTTCGTCGTCATCGGATCGCTAGTTTTCGCTTTTGGCGTCAGCGTCGTGATTCCCGAAGACGGGTTCCTCGTTCTTACATCGTCTCTTTTTGCGGTCGTTCTTTGGTCGCTCGTTTATGTGCTAAGGCCGGCTAAGATGGTCGATAGCGGCTTTGACGATTACTTCATGGCCATCGAACACGCGTTCGACCGCCACAATCTAATCGCTGAAGCCAAGATGGACGATTTGTACGAGAGGAAGGTGCTTCGCAACAAGAAGCAGCTCGCGAAGAAATAGGTGCTTCCTCTTTGCCAATCGTATATCATCTTGCCCGGTTCGTTTCGGACTGGTTTACCCTTGGGTAAAAGGTAGGTAGCTATGCCATCAAAAGTCATTGAGCCGCGTCATGGAGCCGGGATAAGGACCGGCGTCTTCATGTCGTTTCTGGCCGTTCTCGTCTCCCTCGTCGTTTCCCTTCTCTATCCTCCATACTGCTTGAGCATTGTCGGCGAGACGAAAGACGGGATCTATCAATACGCGGCTAGCATCGTTCTTTTCCTTTCCCTTCTCTCGTTCGGAATCGAGAACTCCTATGTCCGCTTCGCCACCAAGGCGGAGAAAGAGGGCCCAGATCGGCTCAAGAAGGTCAACACGTTCTACCTTTGGCTTTTTGGTGCCATCGCCATGGCCGAGATCATCGGCACCCTCATCGTCTATTCGTTTTTCAAATCAGGCATCGTCGTGACCGGATATGACATTCCAGAGCACGAGTTGATGACCAATTACGTGCTCATTCTCGGATTGTCGCAAGGAATCGGATTCTTCCTATCGCTTTTCTCGTGGCATCTCTTCTTCAAAACCCACTTCGTCGTCTACCAAGGGGCGCACATACTGACCAAGATAATCGCCGCGACCATCGGGGCCGTCGCCCTTACCGTCGGGGGAGATGCCATCTACGTTGCCATAGCAGTGATCATCGCCAATCTCATAAGCGGGATCGTTTGCTTAATCGCCTCGCTTTTCCACCATGAAATGGGCTTTGAAAGGCTGAGCCTAAACGAGGCCAAGCCGCTTCTCAAAGAGGTGCTCTCCTTCTCGGCCTTCGTATTCATGTCGATGGTCGTTTCCGAACTCAATGCCGGTTTCGGACGCTGGGCCGTCGGGGCCTTCGGAGCCGTCGAGGACGTAACGTTGGTCGCCTATGGCATCGAGTTCTTCACTTACGAGTCGCTATTCGCCCTTTCCATATCCCGCGTATTCATTCCTTCGATTAACGAAGCAGTGGTATCCGGTAACGGTGAGGAAGCAAATGCCCTTTATCGGAAATGTTCGTTCGCGACGGCTCTTGTCGTCGCCCTCATAGCCGGAGGATTCACGGCTTCCGGGCATGAATTCGTCTATGCTTGGCTCAACAATACGGGACTCGATTCCTGGGCCAAGGACACGGTGTTCTACCTAGGATGCGCCTATCTTTGGTGCTTTGCCATTCCGCTTACCGGGAATGCGGCCATGGAGGTTGCGCGTGCCAAGAAGAAGCACGGCCTCATCGCCGGAATCGATTTGGGAATCGCCCTTCTAGGGGCTCTTGCTGCCGCTCTCCTCGTCATCTATCTCCCGGACGAATACAAAGTCTATGGGCCGGTCATCGGTCTTGGATCGGCTTCCTTCATCGCGTTTGGCATCGTTAACCATTTCATTTATTGGCGGAAGTTAAGACTCCCGGTTCCCTCTCACCTTTGGAAAGCCCTTCTCTTGTTGGCTTTTGCTGCTGGGTCGGCGGTCGCCGTCTATTTTTTCAGCAAAGCCGTCATACCGACTTCGAGCATTGGATACATTCCTTCGTTCTTGATCGAAGCCATTCTCTTTTCCTTTGTCTTCGTTCTTTTGGCCTTCCTTACATTCCATAAGGAAATCAAATCCCTCTTCCTTCGAAAGAAAGAGGCCTGACCCGTTAGCCCACGTCCTTTTTTCCAAACGTCGTTACGAGTATTCTATGATGGATTGAAGAGGTGCATATGAAAAGCTACAAGGGAATGAAACTTCTTATTACGGGCGGTACTGGCTCCTTCGGCCATGCGGCCGTTGACCGCTTCCTTAAAACCGACATCGACGAGATCCGCATTCTTTCCCGCGACGAGAAAAAGCAGGACGACATGCGGAAGCATTACGCGAATGACCGCCTTAAGTTCTATATCGGCGACGTCCGAGATTTATCGGCAATCGAAGGGGCGTTCCGTGGGGTCGATTTCGTTTTCTCGGCTGCTGCCCTCAAGCAAGTTCCATCCTGCGAGTTCTATCCAATGGAAGCCGTTAAGACCAATGTCATCGGCTCTAACAATGTCATGACGGCTTGCCTTCATAACCATGTCAAGAAAGCAGTGTTCCTTTCGACTGACAAAGCAGCTTACCCAATCAATGCCATGGGCATGACTAAAGCCTTAATGGAAAAGAATGTCATTGCCCGTTCTCGGCAATGTCTTGAAGGGGATACGGTTTTTTGTCTTACCCGCTATGGCAATGTCATGGCTTCACGCGGAAGCGTCATACCTCTTTTCCTCGAGCAGATTGCTGCCGGAAAGCCGCTTACCATAACTAATCCGGATATGACCAGGTTCATGATGACCTTGGAGGATGCGGTGGAGCTTGTTCTCTATGCGTTTGAGCATGGCGAGCAGGGGGATCTCTTCGTTCAAAAGGCTCCTTCGGCGACGATTGATACCTTGGCAAAAGCGGTTCTCGATCTTAAGCACTCAGATGTCGGGGTTGAATACATTGGCACTAGACACGGCGAGAAACTCTATGAGACGCTCGTCACTTCCGAGGAAATGGTAAGGGCCGTCGACGAAGGAGGGTTCTTCCGCATTAAGGCCGACAATCGAGACCTCAATTACGATAAGTATGTAGAAAAAGGCAACAAGCACATCGACATTGCCGAATCCTACAATTCCCACAATACTGAAAGGCTTGATCTCAAAGGCATGGAGGAGCAGCTCCTTCGTCTAACTGATCTTTTCTGAGGAATCTGCATGAAAGTCCTTCTTACCGGCGCAAGCGGGTTCATCGGGCAGCACGTCTACCGCGAGCTTTTGCGGCGTGGACACGAAGTTGTTCCTTTTGATCGGAACGACGATCCGGAGACTTTGCCCTCTATCGTTTCTAAATGTGACGCAATCATCCATTTGGCGGGAGAGAATCGCCCAAAGGACGTTTCTTCGTTTGAGACCGTGAACGTCGGCCTTACGGAGAGGATCTGCGAGGCCATGAAGGAAGGCGGAAAAGGCAAGAAACTCATCTTTGCTTCCTCGATTCAAGCCGAACGCGATTGCCCATACGGAAACAGCAAGCGGGAGGCCGAGATTCTCATCGAAAAGAAGAGCGAGGAATATGGTTTCATTCCGTCGATCTTTCGTCTTCCCAATGTGTTCGGGAAGGGGTGTCGGCCTTTCTATAACTCGGTCGTAGCAACCTGGTGCTATCAGATAGCGCATGACGAGAAGACGAGGGTGGACGATCCGGATCGCCCCATAACGCTTGTTTATGTCGTAGACGTTGCCAGGGCGTTCGTCGGCGAGATGGAAAGTGACTTGCCACGTCCTTGGCCGCATGTAGTTCCTGAATACGACACCAATTTAGGAAGGCTTAACGGTTTTCTGAAATCGTGCAGGAAAAGCCGGATTAGCAAGGAAATTCCCCTTCAGGAAGGGCTTAGAAAGAAACTGTTTGCCACTTATCTAAGCTATCTTCCTACCGAAGACATTTCCTATCTGATTCCGGTGAGTAAGGAGCCAAGGGGATCATTTAATGAACTTCTTCGTCTTGGAAACATGGGCCAGATTTCAATGAACGTAATCGCTCCCCACAAGGTCAAAGGTGGCCACTACCATGAGACCAAGATCGAAAAGTTCATCTGTCTCACTGGTCATGTTGTTTATCGAATGTGGCCTGTGGGAAAGAAAGACGAAATGACTTCCATCGATATTGCTTGCGACGGAGACAACTACACTGTCATTGATGTTATTCCCGGCTATTTCCATGAAATAGAAAATGTCGGAGATACCGATGCTATGACCCTAATCTGGGCAAGCGAGGAGTATGAAGCTAAGGAACCAGATACGTATAGGGAATAGTCCTTTGCTTTTATTGTCAATTACAATTGATCCCATGCGCCTTGTTTTTCTGTGATGTTACGAAGATACTACGTTTTATACAATAAACGGTTACCTGTTTAGCATTTGATCATAGGTATTAACATATTCGTCGGACATTCTATTTGATGTTAGAGTTTGGCTAGAGCTAACAATCTTTCTGTCCCAATCGCGGTCAAGCATCTCAAATAGTTTTTTAAATAACGCTTCTTTGTCGTTCAATGAAACACTGTATCCGTTTACACCCTGTTCAATCATTTCAGAAGCCCCTCCGACATTAAATGTAAGAACGGGAGCGCCACAGGAAATACTTTCCAAATGCGTTGTGGGGAAATTATCATTCTGCGTTGGGCTTAAAAGAACCCAAATAGTACGGTAAAAACTTGCCATCTCTTCTCTTGAAGAAAGGGATTTTAAGTTCATTAAAGTTGTTGAGACGATTTTGCTTTCGGGACATCCAACTACAACAATGCAATATTTCTTGGGATCTAGGTGCTTACTAAGTTCTTCAAAATAGAATCCGCCCTTTCCTGCCGATAAAGATGTGCCGCCGATGACTTTTCGTCCGCTAGCAAACTTGAGGATTTGATCGTTCTGTCCGCCGTCTGGTTTAAAAATGGAAATGTCGATCCCGTTACGTATCAGGCGAACGTCAGCATTTGGATAAGAACTCCTGAAAAAGTTTACCAGCCACATTGACGGAGAGACAAATATGGCCTGCGAGGTGATGAGCAAATCGATCAGATCATGCTTCAGCCTAAAAAATTTTTTTGATTGAGAAAAAAACACTCGTGGGTAAAAGGCATGATTAGGGCACGTTTTGCATCCAGTTTTCCAACCTTTGCAGAAAAAAGGATAGCCGCAACGGCCAGTTACTGTCCAAGCGTCATGCAATGTCCAGATTATTTTTATGCCATTCGATTTCGCATATTTGCATATTGATTGAATATTGATAATGGAGCCATGAGGATTGTGAATATGAATAATTTGCGGTTTAAAAGCATCGATAGCCCCTAGGGCAAGCTTTGTCGCATTCTTAGACCGAAAGCCGTCCCCGTCAATTAAAAATGTTGGCGTTCTAGAAAATAAATAGGAGAAGCGGTGGGGCAGAATATTCGTATATTCGCCTAAATAATTTGGGTTTTTTGTTCCGCGGGATAGGAACATGCTTTCATAGCCATGAGTCGCTGCGGCTCTTGCTAAAGAATTGACAATGACGCCAGTTGATCCTGTAGTTGAACTGTTCAGATAGCAAATCTTTTTTTCAGAAAGCATAAAAATTACTGTAGCCACGTTTCTTTTTTGACGATGTGATAATAACTTTGGATTATCTTTATAATCTTGCTAGATACATCTGTGTCTTCATAGTCGTGATGGAGTGTGTAGGCATCGTCGCGGTTTTCATGCATGGACATGGCTAGTTCGGCAGCCCTTAGAACATCATTCCTTTTAATGCCGCCAACGACGATGTTTCCTTCGTCAAGGCCTTCTGGCCTTTCCGTAGATGTTCTCAGGAGGACGGCGGGGAAGTTAACCATCGATGCTTCTTCAGTAAGAGTCCCGGAATCGGAGATGACTAGTTTCGCATTCATCTCGAGATTCACGTAATCGAAGAAACCGAACGGCTTCATTTCTTTGACAAGGGGGTGAAGTTCTATTCGCCTTGCTTCAAGTTTTTTTCTGGATCTTGGGTGAAGTGAATAAATAACAGGCAACCTATAGGTTTCCGCAATGGTATTGACAGAGTCAACTAGATAATCGAGATTGTCATCGATGTCGATGTTCTCTTCCCTGTGGGCGGAAAGGATAATGTAACCATTCCTCTTAATTCCTAGTTTGTCTAGGGCCTTCGAACTGATGATTTCATCGCGATGAACTTTAATTACCTCATGCATTGGCGACCCAGTGACAAATACGCGTTTAGGATCGATCCCTTCTTTTAAAAGATATAGTCTTGAATTCTCTGTATATGGCAGATTCACGTCCGAAATGTGGTCAACGATGGTCCTATTGGTCATTTCTGCGACGTTCCAGTCCCAGCATCTATTACCAGCTTCCATATGAAAGATTGGTAGTTTGAGCCTCTTTGCAGCGATAGCGGACAGGGCAGAATTTGTGTCTCCTAGAACTAGAACGGCATCCGGATTCTCTTTCTTGAGAACCGTATAGCTTTGGGCAATGACGTTGCCCATTGTTTCTCCTAGGTCTTTTCCTGCACAGTTAAGGACATAGTCAGGAACTCTCAAGCCCAGCTCTTTGAAAAAGACGCCATTGAGTTCATAATCATAGTTCTGACCGGTATGGACGAGCTTGTGGTCAAAATATTTGTCTGCTTTTTTTAACACTTCAGAAAGACGAATTATCTCAGGACGTGTTCCGACGATGGTTACTAGTTTCAGCTTATGTCCAGCCATGGTTTTCTCCCAAATTCAAATCGTGACTAATAGTAAATGATAACAAGAGCAATTCTATATCAAATTAAACTATGCATTGTTTATTGAGCGACTGAAATACCGGGCTTCCTTAATGTTAGTCTTTCTTTAGAAATAAGCCTGGGCGTCTTGCTCTGATTTGGACATGTCTCACAATGTAAAGTGTGTCCCAAAAATTAAGGCGCCGAAATGTCTCTCTGCAGCCCGATTTGAACAGAGCCTCTTTTTTAATTGAATCTATTTTAGTTAATTTGTGCACGTAATGGATTTGCATGACAGAACCTTCTAAAGCCGAAAAGTTAGCTTCTAAATATGGCAATCGTTTTGGGGATTACTTCCAGGTTCTCAAGAAGTAAACTATTCACGAAAAAATGTCAAAAACCAATCAGGCAACAAAAATTACTAAATCCTCCCTTTTAAGAGGCACTGCTTTCGTAGTCGTTTCTAATCTAATCCTTCTCTTAAGCGGGGTATTAGCCAGTTTCGTCGTTCCCAACATTCTTAGTGTAAACGATTACGGTTTATTTAGGACGTTTACTTTATATGCCGGCTACGTAAATTTTTTCCAGATTGGTTTTGCAAGCGGAATTTACCTCCTATATGGCGACAAGTGTCTGGATGAATTAGACAGCCAAAAATTCCGACTGTTTTCTCGTTTTTTCGGATTCATCGAAATCTTTATAAGCTTATCTCTGTTCTCGGTTTCGTTTTTTATCTCTGACATCACAACCAGATCCATTTTGGCTTTTATCTCCATATATTCTCTTTGTTCAAATATCAACACATATTTTCAGCTGCTTTCGCAGGTAACTTTAAGACTGGGCGAATATTCCCGGCGTTTCATCCTCCAAGCTTTATTGAAAATAGCAGTTGTTGGCATTTTTTGGCTTTTCCAAATTTTTGGCTTAACTAGTTTGATTTCTTTTGAGGCTTATACGTTGGCATATGTCTTAATTTTTGCAGTTTTAATGATAATGTACGTCTTTACCTATAGAAATTTGATATTTGGGAAGGCTGCGCGTTTAAGAGACTGTAAGAAGGACATCTTGGAAATTTTTAAATTTGGACTGCCACTATTGATATGTGACGCCATCATCAATTTTTCTACCTCGTCTGTGCCGCAGGCCATCCAACTTTTATTTCCAAAAGAACAATTTGCCTATTATTCGTTTTGTTCTTCTGTAATGTCTCTTGTCAATACTGCTTTAACTGCATGCGCAACTGCAATGTTTCCTATTTTGAAAAGACTTAGCAAAGAAAAACTTGATAAGTTTTATCCTGTTGCAGGGGCTGCCATGTGTATTGCGGCATCGTTTTTGCTAGTCGCATATTTTCCTGCAGTATATATCATCCAACATTGGATTACTAAATATGTCCCATCTATTACAATACTGACCCTGTTGATGCCTAACGTCCTTATTTGTTCGTGCCTTTTCGTAGTCCTCCAGACATATTTTAAAGTCGTCAAAAAAAACATCAGGTTCTCTCTTTATTCCATTATCGGACTTGCTTCTTATGTTTGCTTTAGTCTGGTTTTCTATTTTACGACTAGAAATATTGTTGTTATGGCCTTAGCTCAGGTGCTGGGATCTTTAATCTGGTATCTGTTTGTAGCTTGGAGAATGAAAGCCGACTTCAATATCAACTTTTCAAAAAATATTATTGGCCTCATATTAGCTGTTTTGCTCTTCTACTTCACAGCCTTCATTTTCGACGAGGCCATTCCTGGCTTTTTTGCATATTTAATTATAGATGTTGCTTATTTGCTGATATTTTTTAAATCCGAAGTCGCTGTGATTTGCAGAGAACTGTTGCCTAAGAAAATTTCATTTTTGGGGGATAAGCTAGATAATGCAAGAAGATCCTTCAAACTCCTGTTTAAGAAGAAAAAAGCATCCTTCCTATTTTTTGAAGTCGCGACTCTTACTTTTTGTGTTTTTTCACTTGCTGTTGGAACTTTTTCAGATGGCGATTCTTTTGAGGCCGACGCATATACTCTTCAGACTTATGTCGATAGCGCCGGTGCTGAATTCGCTTGCTTGTCTATTAGCCAAGACAACGCCGACGCAACAGTTGATTCGCTCCTTCCTTTTAGGGATGTCGCCAGAAGCATCGCGGCTAATCCAATTCTGAAAGAAACAGTTTCTTGTTACTATCAACGTAGCTCGGCTGGCTTTGTTATGAATGAAAACATACAGCCATCGGTCTTTGCTTCGATTACAACGCTGGAGTACTTTTCTGATTTTGAATTTATTGATGGCAGTGTAGATTCTTTAATGCGCGACCAAGATGTACTAGTTAATGAAACTCTAGCAAACTCATTAGTGGCTTCGTTGGGTCTAAGAAGCATTAAAGATGTAGTTGGTCGTGAGATTCAAACGGACATTAAAAAGCCGTATGACTATAAATTCAATTCTGTAGTTGTTGGAATTGTTACTGACGAGTCTTGCTCGGATTTTATGATCACTGGCGGTAATGAACTTTGTTTTGCTGGACCCTTGTACTGTACTTATTACATGTATGGGATTTCACTGGACTTTCTTTTTAGAGGAAACGTAAATGAAACTGCAAGTTCGCTCCAAATTTTAAATCCAGTTTTAAGAAATGTTGGAAATCAATTTGAAACGGAATACTCAATAGTTTCTTTGTCAGGAGAGAATGCTTCCTCTGACTTGCAAAAGGCAATAATTTCTAACCATTCGTTTTACTGGAAGAACAATGATTTGCAGCGTTTGCTTTTTTCATTTGCTTTATTGTGCTCATTTGTCACAATCGGTGTTTCATATATCTTTTTGAACAAGACGAATACGATTAAAAGGGCGCCAGTTGTTCTATCTAGTTTAATTATTCTTTTGTTTATGCTGCTGTGTCTTTCCCGACCTACTATATATTGTTCTGGGATAGCGTTTGTTCTATTGTCGTCCACTGGCGTTTCCCTACTTTGCGGGCTATTGTTTGTGCTTTTGGCGGCTTCTGCATTTTGCGACGGCCGATCTTTGTTTTATGACAGATCCGATATTTTCGCCAGGAAGGACGGGGGGCCGCTTAATTTCTAATGATTGTTTATTCGACAGTGTTTTTGTTTTCCATAATAATTGGCCCCTTACTGGACGTATTGTTTTTAAAAAACAGGAAGACGTCTCGCTTGCTCGCCTGCATATTATGTTTTAGCGCCTTGTTTCTTGTTTCCGTTTTTAAAGACAACGTTGTTGGAATCGATACAGAGCAATATCTGATTGCATACAACGAGATAGCTAATGCCGAATTTCCAGTCTTTTCATACAAGGGATTTGAGCCTGGCTTTGTTTTCGTGGCTAGCTTAATTTCTCATCTCGGAATGAGTTTCAAATGGTTTCAATGCTTTATTTACCTGCTGTGCTACACTTGTTTTGGAATTTTTGCGTACTTTTTTTCGAAAAACATCTCTCTTTTTGCCGCTTCGTTTCTTGGAATTGGTCTTTTCTTCTCAGGCCTCTCCGCTCTTAGGCAATTTTGCGCAGTGGCTCTTGTTTGCTTGGCGTTGGTCGCTTTGTATAAGTCAAAGAATTCGTTTATTGGCCTGTTCTTATTTACTGTTATTGTATTGCTCTCAATTACTTTTCACAAATCGGCTATTTTGGCTTTTGCTTTTGCCCCCCTTTGGAAATTTAGATGGACTTGGCCGAGGGTTGCCTTAATGGCTTCGCTAACCGTTCTCGTTATGCTGTTCGGAAACCAGATTTATAGATTCGCCATTTCTATGTTTTCGGTTCATACTTCGTACCTTCCGACAGAACAAGGCGTAGGAATGCTCTCGGTTGTGTATTTATTGTTGGCCCTTGGATGTTCGTTTTGCCTTCTTTCTAACGAATTATTTGATTATTTGAACAAATACCTTTTTAGCATAAAGCTATTCGCTTCACTCGACTCCATGCCACCAAGGAGAAATCGATATACGTTGTCCAGATCAGATGAAATTGAAACCGCAACTTTCATAGGGCCTGCTTTTTTGGCAGCCGCAATTCAAGCTTTTTCAAGCGCATCAACCATTGTTCCCAGGCTTACGTGGTTCTTTTTGCCTGCTGTCTGCGTATTAATTTCGAATGTGCCAAGCGTTGAGCGAGTAAAAAAGATCAGACGTCCGCTTGCCTGGTTATTCATATTGTGTTTTGCTTTATTTTTCATTTATACGATATACTTGGATCCTTCAATCAACATTTATCCATATGAGTTTAATTTCGCCTTCTAACGGTTTTACCACGTGTCGTTGTTTGTTCTTATTGGAACCAAACAATAATCAATAGAGCTTAGGAACGATAGCTGATAGCTAGTTTAAACTGACTGAGGCTAAGCCTATATGGAGGAGGCCAAATGAAAGAAAAAAAAGACCAAAAAAGCCTTCTAGGTGCATCGCTGCCAAGAATCCTTGTAGTTTCTGTTGTCCCCTATAATAAATCCATGCAAACAAGGGCCTTTGATTCATGCTTTTGGTCCTATCCATCTGAAAAACTATTTCAAATCTTTGCCGATCCCCGCGTTCCGTGCAGAGGTCACTGTTCAACTTTTTATCAAATAAAGGACATTGACCTTTTGATTCACAAGATCAATAAAAAACGGAAAATTGGAAAACTGTTCTTTTCTGATTCCTTGAAAGACGAATGGGAACAAGATGATTCTATTAAAAGGCTTTCGTTTAAGAAAAGAGGCATTCTTTCGTATTACTTAAGAAAATGGATTTGGAAAAACGGTGTCTGGGACACAAAGGAACTTGAAAAAGAGGTTCTTGCATTTAAGCCAGAAGCGATTTTTTTGGGATTTTCATATGACTTTTTCCTTTTTGAAATAGCCGAGCATTATCAGAAACTTTTTAACATTCCAATTTTTTATTACATCGCTGATGACTTTCCATACAACTACGACAAGAAAACGCCCCTTTACTCCCACTATCATCGTAATTTTTTGAAATATGTTAAAGGATTAATGTCAAAAGATGGATACGGAATATTTAATTCTGACAAAATTAGGAAACATTTCAAAGATGAGTATGGTCTTGATGGCAGCGTGGTTTATATACCAAGTGAAATACGGCCAACGCAGAGTTCAGGTTCCAAAAAACTCACAAACTTATATTACTTTGGGAATCTTTCTCTTGGGAGAGACAAGTCAATATTGACTTTTGCTAGAATTTCCAAATACAAATACCCTGATTTGAAAATATATGTATATGCGCCAGATATTGAACGTTTTGATGGGAAAAAATTGCCGTCTTGTTTGACTTTACACAAAGGCATCCCATATTCAAAAGTAATCGAGATCATTAAAAATAAAGCTGATGGGTTATTAGTTGCGGAAGGATTTAAAAAAGGAAACATCCGATCAACCGAATTCGCCCTTAGCACTAAAGTCGGCGATTATGTCTGTTCTGGAAAGCCAATAATAGCATTTGGCCCTTCTAGCTCTGGCACCATAGATTTTTTTAGGGCGACCGATTCAGGATTGTCAGTTAATGATGAGGAAACGCTAAAAATAGTTCTTACGGAATTTAACGCGAACAATTTTAAACGTCTCGAGACATCAAGAGAAAATCAATTTAACGTGGCCACGACATTCTTTAACAAAGGGGAGCAATCATCTAAATTTAGGAAAGATCTGATGTCATATTTGGGAAAAAGGAGGCATTAAATGAAAAAAATTGTAATGCTATGCGGAAACAAGCTTCCGGTTCCTGCAGTACACGGCGGGGCGGTTGAAACCCTAATTGAGGACGGACTCTTAAAAAGAAACGAGATTTTAAAACGCGCCAAGTTTGTTGTTATAAGCGCATTTGACATAGAAGCCCAAGCGTCATCAAAAAAATATGAAAATTCTGACTTTATCTTTATCAAACCTTCAAAAGTCGCTTGCCTTCTGGATTCAGCTTTCACCTGCATTCTCAAATTACTTAAAAGCCAAAGGACTATGTCATATGGTTTTATGTTCAGGACTCGCAGTTACTATAAAAAGGCCAGCAGAATAATAAAACAACTCGATTTTGACTGTTTGGTTGAGGAAAACTCGATTCCCGTGTTAAGGGCGTTTTTAAAGAGCGATCGCCACTTTTTGAAACAAAAAGTTGTTTATCATGCCCACTCAATTCCAAAAAGACTTTACGGTGTTGAGGGCGTGCTGGGGTCATTAATGGGAATAATTACTGTTTCCGATTATGTGACAGGCATTTTTGGCAAAATCGATTGCATTGAGTCGGAGCAAACAAGTGTAAAGACGCTGTTCAATGCCGTTGATCTGAAGCAATACAAACCGATAAAGATAGACAAAGAATGTTTATTTAAACGCTTCGGCATACCGAAAGGTAGTTTTGTTATCCTTTTTGTTGGAAGAATCTGTGCTGAAAAAGGAATCGGATATTTAGTTGAGGCCTTCAAACGTGTTTCGGTTCCAAATAAGGTTCTTTTGATTGTGGGGAACAATTTTTACGACACATCAGTAAAGAGCCCGTTTGAGTCTGAATTGCGAGGCAGTTGTCTAGAAATAAAAGATAGAATCGTTTTTACTGGTTACGTCAAGCATGATCAGATGCCGGCCATATATGCCATATCCGATGTTGTGTGTTTGCCTTCCGACTGGGGCGATCCTTGCCCCCTTACTGTTTTCGAAGCACTAGCTTGTGGAAAGGCGCTTGTCACAACAAACGATGGAGGAATTCCAGAAATAGTTGGCGATTCTGCCATCGTTATTGACACAAACAAGGATTTGGTTTCTCAATTGAAAGAATCAATAGAGTCTCTGCAACGCAACCCTGCCATTATTAAAGAATATGAATTGAGGGCCAGAGAACAGGCTTGTAAGTTTGATCTTGATAATTATTTGGATGATTTTATTACATGTGTTGAAGAGCTGAAGTGACGGACTGCATCAGAAAAGCCTATGACGTTTGTTTGCATGCCGTATTTGGCCATGGGGCCGCAGTGATATGCTCGATGGATTCAGAAGCGTTGATGAAGTTTCTTAAGGAGGAAGTTTAGCGTTCGTTTAGACAGAAAAATTCTTCTGCTTTTGCATTCAAGAAGCACGCAGCCTATTTGTGCCGAGAAGTGCTCGAGTTATCGCTTGAAATAAGAAACGGCCCCAATAACGTTATGCGGCAAATAAAGAGTGCAGATGTCAATTCTGAAAAAGAACTTCTCAGCATGTTGAATTTCAGTTGACTATTTGTTCACGAAAGCCAATCTTATCCTTGATTTACTTTTACGCATAAAGAAACCATTTCACAGCAGATGCGGCCATTGTTAAGCCGTATATAAAAGATTCGCTTTATATGTATAATTCAGCCATGAGTTTGCCTTTGGTAACAATAATTACCCCCCTCTATAATTATGGAAGATTTTTGAAAGCGGCTGTTGAAAGCGTATTGCGACAAACGCATCAAAACTGGGAAATGATAATTGTCGATGACTGCTCAACCGATGACTCTTATCAAATAGCATTGAATATCGCAAAGAGCGATTCTCGCATCAAGGTTGCTAAACTTTCAAAAAATAGCGGAACGGCTGCGGCTAGGAATGCTGCGCTCGATATGGCAAAGGGCGATTTCGTTTCGTTTTTGGATGCTGACGATGAATATGATGCAAATTATTTAGAGGAACAGTTGCACGTTGTAGCTGAAACAAATGCCAAGGTAGTTGTGTCAAGCTATCGTCGGGCGGCTTCAAACTCTGTCACTGATTTTATTGTTCCCCGCGACATCACATTCAATCTTGTCTTGGGTGGCAATCCGATGGCTCCTCTTGGAACGATATATAAGCGTAATGCATATCTTGATCTCCGATTCCCCGTTGATATGAAGAAATGCGAGGACTTGGTTTTCTTTTTGAATCTCCTTAAGGATGGAACCCATGCTGTAGGTAATCAAAAAGTTCTTGGAACGCTAAGGATACATCCGGATTCAAAAAGTCGTAAAAAGATCCGGCTAATCAAATGGCAATTCAGAGCATATAAAAAAGTTGGCGTTCCTTTTTTGAAAAGAATTTATTTCCTCGCTCATTGGGCTTTTTACGGTTTAAGGAAATACTGGAATGTACGATAGCCTTTCGTGTGGCCCGATTGACTAACCGTGTCCTCATTTGTTGTTTTTCCTCTATTGGTTTTTGTTTGGAGTCATAACCTGGATGATCATATGAAAATTAACTGGCTATATTCTTAAGAAAAACCAAATATTGCCGTCCTTCATTACGTGCGTGGGGCTACTGACTTTGTGGTTGATTAGAGAAGCGCTTCATCACCGGTTCCTTAAAAATTAGTAACCTCCAAATTGGGGCTAGTTCAAAACTTTCTCACTATTTAATGAAATTCTTAGAAGAATTGGTAAGAATCAAAAGCTTTAAGCGGTTAACATTAAATGGCAGTTGCTCTATTGCGATTTTAAATGAGCATAAAAGAACAAGATTGAGCGGATTGAATTGGAGGTTGAAAATCATGGTAGTTAAAAATGCAGAGATAATGCCAGTGGTGGAACTTACTAAAGAAGAGTGCAAAAAACTTCGTAAAACCCAACTGAAAATCCTAGATTTCTTTATTGATTACTGTAACAAAAATGCTTTTGATTACATTGTTATTGGAGGCACTTTGCTTGGGGCCGCAAGACATAAAGGATATATTCCTTGGGACGATGACCTTGATGTTGCAATGCCGGCCAAGGACTACTACAGGTTGATTGACACATTTGATGATACTGATCTCTTCTATTTGGATGTCGAAGAACGAGATCCACGAACTTGGCAAAGTTTTGCTAAGCTCATGATGCGCGGAACTATTTATGATGAATATGTCAAGCAAAGCCACGATTCCAGCAAGGGGATTTTCATTGATATTTTTCCTTTATTGCCAACGCCCTCTAAAAAGTCTGTTAGGGGGGCGCTTAGAGACATTTGGTTGCTTCTGCTTGATGTTAAGTGCTTCCCGAAAGACTTTTTGAGACTCGGGAAACCGAAGCGCCCGTTTTTACATTTTTTGCTTCAAGTTGCTGGCCATGCCGCTTTTTTCTGGTGCTCCTCCACCAAGGCCAGAAAAATAAGAAATACCTACCTTAGGAAACATTCATCCGGTCGAGAAAAATTCATCAATGTTGGCGACAACCTTCTCGCACGATGCCCGGCAGATCTTTTTGTTGGGAGAACAACTGTTGTTTTTGAAGGCAGAAAAGTTTCGGCCCCCAAAAAGTGGGATGAGTATCTTAGGTGGGTTTATGGAAACTACATGCAACTGCCGCCTGAAGGCGATCGCGTTGCACACCATTTCACATGCGGTGTCTCTTTCAACGAAGATGCCATTAAAGACTAGCAATTAGGCAGTTTTTACTTTCATTTTAAAGCCTAAGGCCATGTGCTGATTAAACTAAAGAACTGCCATAATGGTTTTAGGCTCGCTATGTTCTATGAACTAAATTCTGAGGATTCTTAAAACAAACCTGCCTTTAATTTGATAGCTGTTTTTTCGATTCCATAGTTAGAACCAAATGGGGCCTCAAACCCGCTGGCTTCTAGTTTCCCTGTTTCTAATATGACATCGTGGCCCTTTGTCCTTTCGGATTTATATATGATGTCTGACTGACTACCGGACCCGGTAATTATTTGCTTTGCAAAGCCATCAACCTCCGCCAAGCAATCTTTTGTAGCTATGTTGTAAGCCTGTCCGGATTTGCCACAGATCAATAAGTGCAGTATGGCGGCAACGGCATTGCCGACATAGGTAAACGAATAACGAGCTGTGGTGGGCTTCAGAATTTCAATTGGTTCATTCAAAACGGCCTTTTTAAAGAAAGCAACAGAGGCCAGGGATGAATTGAAGTTGGCGGTCGGGCCAAAAAGGCGCGAGAACCGGCCGATGACGACATCTAATCCCTTTTCAGAAATCCAGCCTTGGCAAAGCGATTCAGCAGCTCTTTTGGCTTCGTTATAAACTCCTCGAAGACTATTGCAATTGAAAACGCCTATGTCATCTTCCGAGAGAGGCCCCGATTTGATCGGGTTTCCGTAAACATCAGTTGTCGAGGCGAAGAAAACTCTTTTGGAATTCGATTTCGAAGCCAAAGAAAGGACGTTGTTCGTTCCGACTATGATTCCAAGTTCGGTATCTATCGGCTTCTGCATATAAAGGGCAGGATTCGCATTGCTAGCTAAATGGATAACGTAATCGGCCTTACCGTCAAAAGGCAGCCCTTTGGTTATATCGCCCGGCAACAAATGAACGCTGGCCTTAGAAAAACCAAATGCTTGATTCAACTCTGCCTCGCCATAGGAAGAAAAGGTTAGATCTAAATCGAAGCCCTTCTTCTCGACTAGATAAATGAGGAAATATGAAAGATATTTGCCAATGAGCCCGGTAGCGCCGGTAATAAGAAAAGAAGAGTGATTGAGCTGCGGCAAGACTTTTGAGAGTTTTGTGGAAAAAATGGTCTCGAAATCAGACTTTAGATATTCGTAAAGCTTATTGTCCATAATAGGCATCCTTCCCGTGCTTGCGGTAGTAGTGCTTTTTGGCTAGATCGGTATCTGAAATCTGGTTTGCCTTGCTATTCAGTTCTTCAGTCAGAAATGCCATCTTTGCAATTTTCTCTAGCGTGATCATGTTCTTAACGGCATCCAAACCAGACTTCCCCCAGGTAAATGGGCCGTGAGAACTCGCGTTGATCCCGGGCATGGTCTCGTTTGCGCATTCCAAAATGGCAAGTCCGGTGTTGGCTTCGTAATCGCTTTGGATTTCTTCTTTCCTGAGATCCCTAGTGCATTTGATTGGCCCTAGGGCAAAGTCGGAATGAGTCGTTCCGTAATTTGGGATATCTCGCTTCGCTTGGGCCCATGCAACTGCAAACTCAGGATGGGCATGGCAAACGCCAAAAACATTCTTGTAGGCTCTGTAGATCATTAAGTGGGTCGGCAGATCGGTCGACGGCTTTAATCCCCCGTCAATCTTCTTTCCGCTTTCGTCTACGACCGCTATGTCGTCGGCAGTCATTGCTCCGTAGTCGACGCCAGACGGCTTTATGAAGATATAGGCATTACCTTCAAAATAGGCGCGTTCGCTGACGTTGCCCCACGTAAGGGGAGCCAGCCCTTCGGCATGCAGCAGCAAATTGGCCCGAAGTGTTTTTTCCTTTTCCTCGCGAAGGAAACGCAAGAAAGCGCTCTTACTTTCCATGACCTGACACCTCAAGGAGGGCTTTCATGATGTCTAAATCGTCCTGCGTCGTGAGCTTGACGTTCTTTTCCGACCCCAATGAGTAATGGACCACGTATCCCGACCCCAGGAGTAGGTCGGCGGTGGCGATGTAAGCCTTTCCTTCCCTTTTCGCCTTTTCGTGCATTTCGAGAAGCGTTTTCAACGTGGCGCCTTGCGGCGTCTGGGTTCGCTTGAGGGTGGATCTGTCGATGGTGCCGTCAGAGGTCTCGTTCGATCCTTCGGCGTTCCTAAGTATCACTTCGTTGCAGGGGATGACCGAAACGGCGTTTCCATATTCCTTGATCTTATCGATGCAGTCGTCAATTATCTCCTCCGAGACCAACGGCCGAATGGCATCGTGTATCAGCACGATGTCGTTTTCGTCGACCCTCTGCTTCAAGAAGGCAAGCCCGTTATATATGGAATGTTGACCGGTATCGCCTCCGAGGCAACTACCCATGTATTTACTAATCTTGTACTGCTTGGCGATGGCATCCAGAAGATGATCCCACCCCTCGACGCATACCACGGCGATGCCGTCGATCCTTTCGTCATTCTCAAAGGCCTCCATGGTGTAGGAAATAACTGGTCTGTCAAAGACGCTCAGGAATTGCTTTGGTATGTCGGTTTTCATCCGGGCTCCGACGCCACCCGCTATTATCAATGCATATGTTTTTTGAGACATGGTTGTTCCACCTTGGATTAACGTCGCTATTTTACGCTCTGGAACGCATACGTAAAACCGAGGCACTGTAAAGGCTATATTCTAACGTTTCTCGCTTTGCAAAAACTAATAATCAAGACGAGTGTTCTGAAAGAACTATTTCCTACGAGAATAGATTACTAATCAATAGCAACAAATTTTAGTTTCTTCCTAGATAACATATGGGTTCCTCCTTTTACAATGTCCTGCGAAGCCCGATGCACCCATATACACTTACGGCTTGCAGCGACCTTTCTTCACGAAAGCACACCTTCTTGAGCTTATGATTGATTGCCTTTATTTATCGCTCCCGAAGTCGCCTTTATGGTTTTTTTGGTCTTCCTAATCGACTGTCTTCCTTTGTTTTCGGCCGGCTCTTGCATATTCGTTTCCTTTTTCTCCACAATCCGCCGCAAGTTGATACAATCGTGACGAGCTAGGAACGCTTGCAAAATGAAAATTACTGTTGCCGGCCTTGGCTACGTAGGAACAGCCCTTGCCATCGCGCTAAGCAAGAAATACGAAGTAAGAGCCATTGACGTGGACGAGGGGAAGGTTTCTTTCTTGCGAAATGGGCATTCGCCCATCGGAGACAAGGAAACCCAGAAAGCCATCGATAAGTTGGGCAAGCTTCCATTCGTTACCGACGATCCCACTTTGGCTTATCCAGGTTCGGATGTCGTCGTGATTGCCACATCGACCAATTACGATCCCAAGCTTAATTCCTTCGATACAAGCCACGTTGAGGAAGTGATTGGAGAAATCAGCAATCGCTGCCCCGATGCGACCGTCGTCATCAAATCGACGGTTCCGGTCGGCTACACGGAAGAAATAAGCCGTCGGTTTCCGTCTCTTCGCTTTGTCTTTGCCCCGGAGTTCCTGAGGGAGTCCCGTGCCTATCTAGACACGGTTTCTCCTTCCCGCATCGTAATCGGCTTGGCCAAAGACGACGATGAGAGCATGAAGAGAGGGAAAGAGTTTGCCGAAGCCCTGCTTTCCTGCTCGGAGAGCAAAGACGTGCCAACTCTTTTTGTTTCCTCGTCGGAGGCCGAAGCAATCAAGCTCTTTTCCAATGCGTATCTTGCGATGCGGGTCGCCTTCTTCAACGAGCTCGATACCTATGCCAAGAGTCGCGGCTTGTCGACTGCCCACCTCGTAAAGGGAGTATCCCTCGACCCGCGAATCGGCGATTACTACAACAACCCGTCTTTCGGATACGGGGGATATTGCCTGCCCAAGGATACCAAGCAGCTCAAAGCCAACTTCCAATCTGTTCCCGAAAAGCTCATAACCGCGACGGTCGAGTCGAATGACACCCGCAAGCGGTTCATATATGAAGACATCCTTTCCAAGGCCAAGGATTTCGAGGAAAAGAACGGTCGTTGCCCGGTCATAGGGATTTATCGGCTTGTGGCCAAAGAAGGTTCGGATAACTTCCGGGAATCCGCGGTCATTGACGTGATCGGCTTGCTTCAAAAGAGCTTCGATAACCTAATCGTCTACGAACCAAAACTCAGTTCCTCGTCCTTCGGGGGAATCGAAGCGGTGGAGAGCTTCTCCGCTTTTGTCAGCCGGAGCGACATCATTCTCGCCAACCGCCTGAGCAAGGAACTCGATCCCGTCATCGACAAGGTATACACGAGGGATCTCTTTAGTCGGGATTAAAGATGGAAAAAGGCCAGGAATTAATGGAGTAGTCCACAAAAAGTAGACAATCCATAAAAAGCCTTAATACCCCATGTCGGTCCTGTACTGACGTGGGGTTTTGTATCCCAGGCAGCACATGGGCCGTTCGTTGTTGTAGTAATCGACGTAGGCCTTTATCAATGATAAAACGTCGTCGCATTTCCTCAGGTTGAAGTCGATGAAGAGCTCGTCCTTGATCCAGCCGTTGAGGGATTCGTCGATCGGGTTGTCCGTCGGGGTCCCCGCTCGCGACATGGAATGGACGACGGCATGATCGGAGAGGAGCTCGTTGAACGCTCTGGAAGAATAGACCGCGCCCCGGTCCGTGTGCAGGATGGTCGGGGCGCCCTGCTCTTTCCCTTCCATGGCCTCGATGGCCTGGGCCAGCCCGTCGAAGTACGGCCTGACGTCGCCCCTTCTGTCCGTGAGCCCGAATCCCACGATCTCCCTGTTGAACGTGTCGAAGTACAACGTCAGTTCGTAATAGGTTCCCTTCGCGTAGAAGGCCGTCATGTCCGAGACCAGGATCTCCGCCGGCCTCGACGCGCCCCAGCGGTTGCCGATCAGGTTCTCGAAGGCGAGGGCCTCGCTTCCGGGCTTGTTCCACCGGTAATGCTTCGACTCGCACAAGATCCCCGCGTATTTTGCTTATGTGCGATAAAGAAGTAATAGAAGTGTAAAAAATTTTGCCGTTCCTATCCGGCACTTGGCCATTGTGTCGGATAGGTCGGGCGTTAGGCTTCGGGCAAGTCAATCTTGCCGACAAAGCTGTAATAAATCTCAATGTCTTGCCTGCGGGTGCCGTTCTCGTCATAGCTGCACTCATGCACGACGATTTTCTCAATCATCTCCCGCAAGAGGGTGGGGGTAAGTTCCTCAAAGGCAAGGTGCTTTCGGACGATACCCATAAACTTTTCCGCGTTGACGGTGGC
>CALWAS010000017.1 GCA_944375905.1 uncultured Bacilli bacterium | reverse complement strand
CCGTTTTCCCGATTCGGCGCTGCCCATAGACATAGCCGAATTCAAAATGGGGGCTCTCATACCGTTTTTCCAGCAACCCCAATTCGTTTTTCCTGCCAAACAACTCTTTCATGCCGAAGCCTCCTATCTATATGGGTATTTTAATTGAAAACATATTCATTGAAAACGTAATCAATGAAATCTTTCTTCCTGAGCCTTGCCTATCCTCGCCTTCGGGTTAACCATCGAGCAGCCCATTTTTGGAAGAGTGGGGGCTTTAAAGGGGCGAAAAAAGTCAATAAGCCAAGGACTTCCGTTTTGCAAGTAAATGGCCGTTTAAGGGGACTGTTTTTTAATTTTTCTCCAAAACACTACCCTTAAACCCAATTTAATGATATAAAACCATTGGACGGAAACAAACTTATGGAGAATATGATTTATCCTAGGGAAAAGTACTTGTCGAAAATCAGGCCATTTTACGATAGCGATGTCGTAAAGGTTATTACGGGCATTAGAAGGTCTGGCAAAACATCGATTTTGAAAGCCATTATCAGCGAACTGGAGTCAAGGAACCTGTCTGACAGAATCATTTATTTGCCCTTGGATAAAAGGGGATACAAGAATATCGTCACCCCAACGCAACTGGAAAGCAAAATCGAAGAACGGATTCATGACTCAGGCAGATATTATCTATTTATCGATGAGGTCCAAAATGTCAAAGGTTTTGAAAAAGTGGTGCTTCAATACGAAGAAGAAGGCTACTCGGTTTTTTTAACCGGTTCAAATTCATATCTTTTAAGCGATGAAATTTCGACTAAATTGACCGGAAGATATGTTGCTTTCGAAACATATCCATTGGATTTTCGCGAATATCTTGAAATGAAAAAATTCTTCAGCAAGACAATCAAGAATAATGTTTACGAAGAATTTCACTCCTATATCATGGAAGGCGGTTTTCCAAAGGCTTTGGAGTTTGACGATTTTAGCGCCAAACAACTATATACAAGCCAGATAATCGCCGAAATATTCAATAAAGACGTCAAAACCAGAAACAGGATTTCCAATCTAGCCCTTTTTGAGAGGGTTCAGTCATACATCATCAACAATTACGCTTCGCCCTTTTCCCTAAAAAGCTTTCACGATTCGTTAACTAAAGCCGGCATTAAAGCAAAGATCGCAACGATTAAGAACTACATTGAGGTTTTAAAGAAAGCCAAAATCATATATGAATGCGATAGATTCGATTTGAAATCCAAAAGGTCCTTGTTGAGAGAACAAAAGTATTACCTAGCAGATTTGGCGTTGTATTTTTCAACTAACGTCAATAACAAATTGAACTATGGCCACTCATTGGAAAACATTGTTTATCTTTATTTGGTTAGCAACGGATACCAAGTAAGCATAGGGAAAATCGGCAATTTCGCATGCGATTTTATCGTAAGAAAGCAAAATGGCGATTATGCCTATATCCAAGTCGCATATACGATGACGGGAAACGAGGAAACCAAGGAAAGGGAATATAGGCCATTTAGGGAAATAAGAGATGGCTATCCCCGATATATCGTTTCCCTTGATCTGCTTAGAGATCAGCAAGAAGGGGTTCGCCACATAAATGCAATCGATTTATTCCTTGGGAAGGAAGCCATTTGACATTGGGAGAGGGAATTCACACGCGGGGGAAGCGTTGGCCTAATCTTCGGGACCGCGGATAAATGTTGTGTAAGCTAAAACCCGTCCGCGAACGTCCACTGGGCTACCGCGGAAGGGCTAGATTCCCAAGATGTAGACTTCTATCCTTGCATTTGCCTAGGAAAGAGAAAGCCGCATGGCAAAAGACGACGCGAAGGGCTCCCTTGGGGAAGCCCCATTCCCGCTGGCGAGATGCTAAGATGCGGGATGGAGAAGGATTTCAGCGAGGCTGTGGAGGGCGTCCTCCTGGATTCCACAGCGGAATGTGAAGACGGGCGTGCCTCGCCTAGGAACGGATGCTACTGGAGGAGCCTCCTGACGGCGGTTTGCGAGAAGGCCGTGGGATCCTATTCAAAAGACGTAGCCTGTGTATATGTAATATGGCTCGCCAAGAAGACCGTCATAATAGCCTACCTCGATAGAGTCCCCGATCTCCTTTGCGTCATAAACGTGCTTTGGGACCTTTATGGAGCGCTCATCCCCATCGAGTTCGATTTTTAGGTTATAGGTAGTCGGGACGTGTCTTGTCCCGATGTCGACGTCCTTGTCAACGATGGCGAAGGAATTCACCTCGGCTTGGGAAAAGTCAAAGCAGACGTTTATGACCAATAGGCTGTCCCAGGCGAGCAAGAAGGCGAAGAAGAAAGCGGTTAGGCTAAAGCCGGTGTAGCGCAGCCAAGCGGGGTATTTACTTTTCTTCGGCGTTTGGCCCTTGTCTTGCTTCTTCCTAATGAGGCAAGAAGATAGCATGATGACCCCGGCCAAGCAGGAGACTATCAAGCAGGGAAGCCAAAAGGGGAAGCCCGAATCAAAGTCGGCCTTTAAAACGAATAGGGCGGAGGGCAATATGCACAATAGGGCGGGGATGAAAACCCAGGCCTCGAATTCGTTTTTCAGCTCATAGTCCTTTTTCTTCTTGAGTTTGACGAAAACCGTCAAACCCAAGCCGAGCAGGGCGTAAAGCCAAGTCACGAGGGAGAATATTTTGGCGCTTACGAATAGGGGAAGGAAGATAAGGCAATCGGCGAAGGCGACATAAAACAAAGGCAAAAGGGGGAGCTGCTTTTTCCGGCAGAAGATCATGAAGAGGATGCCGACGAACAAAAGGGCGAATATGAATATCGACCAAAACGGGGAGGAAAGGGGCTCGCAATAGTTGCTGGCGATCGATAGCCCCAATCCGGCGGCGATCAAAATCGCGGCTGCCGAGTATCGAAGGGCCCTCACCCATTTGGGCTCAGCCTCCTTTTTAACCGATTCGACGTATGTCTTCTTTTTGGCCATGTCTTTAAAGGGATTTTGCGATCAAATCCAAATCAAAGTATACCGATAAAGGCGCAATAATCCTTTGGAAAAGTCGTTCGCGGATTGGGGGGAAACGCGGCATGATCGCCCTAGAAGGGAGAAGATCGTAGTTTCGGGGACGGATGGCTCCGTGCGGCGACACATATTGTTGGTGCTGAGCGCCTTCCATTGTCTTCTTAGACGCATGGAAGTTCGCTCTACGAGAGGGACCTTCTTAGGAAGGCCCTTTTCTTTTGCCTTGACGAATCGCCTGGCCCGTCAGAAACGCTTCCCAAACGTGCCCGCATGGCTTCGCGACGAGCCTAGAATAGATTAGTTTGACCTGAGTGTTCCCCTCGACCGGTTGCCTACGGGGTTGATAAGTAGATGGGTTTTATGATCAAGACGAATAACAAAGTCCGTGATTGTTTACCAATCGCCAAGATAAGCAGACTGCTGCCCGGTTTTTATATCATCATTTTATTTCATCAATGATAAGATAAATGATAAGATAAAACAGCAGTTAGTTCAAAGGAGCGGAAGGCATGAAAAACGAGGATGTCGTCACTGAATATAAAAAGTCTCTCAGCCAAGAAAGGGAAGGCGTCATTTCGCTAAGCGCTATGCTGAACAAAAGCCATCGCGGAGAAGTCTTTTTCGGTATTGGTCCCGACAAAAAGCCCCATCCGCTCACCATTGGCCCCAAGACGCTACCTGATCTTTCGAACGAAATAAGGACAAGCCTGAAGCCGATGCCAACTACGCTCGATATCAATGTGGTCGAAGTTGACGGAAGCAAAGTAATCCGCGTTTATGCGGAAGGAGAAGACACTCCCTATTCCGCTTATGGCCGCTATTTCTGTCGGCTCGACGACGGTGACATCCCGATGACGAATAATCAGCTTCAGAAATACTTCGAAGCCAAGGACGATACGTATTCGGGGTGGGAGGAAAAGCCGGCCGATTGCGGTTATGAGAATATCGACGAGGACCTCGTTCTGGACGTCATAAGGACGGCAAATGAAAAAGGACGCCTCAATTACGTATACAAAGGTCTCAAGGAAGCGATGACAAAATTAGACCTTGTCGATAAGGACGGGAGGATAAAAACCGCTGGATACTATCTTTTCGGCAAAGGGAAGCCGGTAATGGTCAAAGAAGCCTCGTATCCCACCGACAGTCGCACCGAATTCGGCGAAATCAAACAGTTCAAGGGAAACATCTTTGAGTGCATCCGCGAAGCGGTTTCCTATATTCAGAACCACATAAGCTACAAATCGGAAATTCAAGGAATTCAAAGGGTCGAAACGCCCGAAATACCGATTGAAGCCATTCGCGAAATCGTGGTGAACAGCTTTGTGCATAGCAAGTACGGGGTCAAAGGGGATTTCAATCAAATAACGATATTCAAGTCATCGATACGGATTTATAACCCGGGATCGATTTACAAAAACATCGACCCAATGAAATTCGCCACCGCGGAGGTAGGCAGCAAAATACGGAACGTGCTCATTGCGTCTGTGCTTTACAAATGCGGGTATATCGATGCTTTCGGAACCGGCTTCGAGAGAACGTTTACTCTCTGCGCTCGCAACAGCGTCGGTTACGAGTACCGAAACGATGAGTTCGGCTTCACTTTTCTCTTCATAAGGAACAAGCGATTCTTGAATGATGGAATCGATAATGTGAAAGACGACGTCGACGAGGCGATACTTGATGCCTTGCGCAAGAACAAATTTAGCCGGATTGATGATTTGGCCAAGGCAACTGGCAAAGCCGAAATAACCGTTTACCGCCATCTTAAATCCCTATGCGATGGCAAAATTCTGAAACGCATCGGGTCACGTAAAAGCGGGTATTGGGAAATACTCTGACTATTCGCTCTTTTTAAAGCCGGCGGGCTATACGGTCAGGCAGTTTGATCCGCCCGAAGCGACAGAAAAACCGTTTTAAAGGGCTCTCTCCTGATGCGTGCCCCTCCTCCTGTGTCCAGGATTCGGGGCACGCATCATCCCGGCATTGAGAAGGCAAACGAAGGTTTGCCGACCGGAAAGCGCCGTCGTCGTTATTTCAGGAGGCCTAGCTTGATCAGCCCGTTCTTGATGCCGTCTTTTTCGATGTTGGTAGTAACGAGCTTCGCATGCTTTTTCACTTCCTCGACGCCGTTTCCCATGCAGACGCCGTTGCCGACGAGATTGAACATGTCGATGTCATTGTAGTCGTCGCCAAAGGCGGCCAGCTCTTCCTTCGAGTATCCGTATTCCTTGATGAAGGCCTCAATGCCTTCGCTTTTCTTGAAATGTTCCTTCGTCAGCTCGATGGCCTTTTCGAAGAAGCGGTTGAATAACGATCCTTCGACGTGGTCGAAAAGGAAGTCGTCTTTCTTTTCGATGAAGACCTGAATGGCCAGGATTCCTTCGTCTCCTTTGAACGATGAGATGTCTAGAGGGCGCGGCTCATAGTAGACAGAGTAGAAATCGGATACGTTCTTATCGCCCTCGACAGTCTTGAGGTAAATGTTTTTCAACGTGCAGATGAGATAGGAAAAACCGTGGCTCTCGGCCGTCGAAATGATTTTGCTTGCAACTTCGGGGTCGAAGTATTTTGCGTAGAGGACTTTGTCCTTCGTGAAGGCAGCACCCCCGTTATTGACCGCAAACCCGTCGAAGGCGATTTTGTCGAAAGTGCCGAGTTTCATCAAGGCGTAATAGCTTCGCGCCGAGTTTATGAACGTCTTGACCCCATTTTCGTGGATTTTGTTTATGGCCTCGTTGGCCGATGGGATGAAGGATCTCGTTTTGTGGTCGAAAAGGGTCCAGTCGAAATCGAAGAAAGCTGCTTTTACATTACTCATACGTTTAGAAAGATACGGTCACTTGCCTTCTTATACAAGAAGGCACCAACCGTTTCTTTTGCTTACCGCCGTCATTGGCCCCGCTTCTTTCTGGAGGCTGGTTTTAAGTTGTCGTTGCGAATGACGGGATCGATCGAAATGATGTTGGCTAAAGAAAAAGACGCATTGGAAAGCCGTTAGGCTCATGTATCTGGAAAATTCGATTTGTTTTTATCAATTTAGGCCATTTTTGCAGAGGAAATGGGTTTCTGTCGGGAGTCATTTTCTAAATAGCGGAAATCATTCTTAAATGTGGGAAGGCCCGTTACTGTACAAGTGAATAGCAAAAAGAAAAGTCATGGAAATCTCATATTAACAAAAGAAGTGAAAGCGCTTACACTATAGGTGGTCATAGGAGCGCCCGCCGGAAACGGCGGAAAGTCTGTGGGGTATACGAAAGCGCTCCTCTGCCTCCTTTCGGGAAAGGGCTGGGTACGGCGGATACAAAACCCAGCCCTTTCTTTATCGTCCCTACCCTTGGTAGGGAAACCGTCACGGAATATAATGACTCGGCATGAGCAAGACTCTCCGAAAAATCCGCATTATCTGTTTTGGCGTTTTTGCCGTCGAGGCTGTCCTGTTGGGAACCCTTGGCCTCTTCTGGTACTTCAACGTTTTCAACATAAAGGCCTTTCCGAACATAGCGATCATCCTCATCTCGGTTGTGGCCGCGTTTTTGATCGCAGATACGTTCTTTGTCTGGCTATCGCTCAGTAGCGTTTACAAAAAGCGACTAAAAAACGATCTCGATTCGGCCGCCCTCGTCGGCGGCGACATGCAAAAGGCCTTCGACTTCGGCCAGATAGGCCTGATGGTGGTCGACCAAATGGGGACCATCATGTGGACGAATTCGCTTTTTTCCGACCGCCAGATGGACCTTGTCGACACATCGGCCTTCGATTGGCAACCCCAGCTGAAGGAGCTCGTCAATGCCCCGGTGAACAAAGTCATCGAACTCGAGATCAAGGGGACGGCCTATCAAGTAAAGTTCATTTCCGAATCCAGACTCTTCATCTTCCGCGACGTTAACGAATACGTCGATGAAGCCAAGCTGCACAAAGAGGAAGCGACGGTTCTTGGCGTCATCATGCTCGACAACTACTCCGACGCGGCGAGCGATACGGACGAATCCGCCGATTACGTCAACAAAATTCGCGGGATCATCACGGATTATTGCCGAAAGTTCGGGGTGCTGCTCCGCCGCGTCAAGGCCGACACCTATTTCGCCGTTTGCAATTTCGCTTCGCTTTCCAAGATGGAGCAGGACGGATTCTCGCTTCTTACCGATGTCCGTTCGGCTGGGCAAAACGAAGCTAAGCCGCTTACGCTTTCGATTGGCTTCGCCCATGACTTTCCGGACATTGCCCGCCTCAATGAAATGGCGGCTTCCGCCGTGGACGTTGCCCTTTCGAGGGGCGGCGACCAAGCCGTTGTAAGCCAACACGGCCACGATCTTCGGTTCTTCGGCGGCAAAACGGCGGCCATCGAAAGCAGCTCGAAAGTCAAGGTGCGCTCCATTGCCGACTCCGTCATGGCCCTCATCAAAAGCGCGTCCAATGTCTATGTCATGGGCCATACCGATCTCGACATGGACGCCCTCGGTAGCTGCCTTGGCATCAAGGCCATGTGCGAATACGCCGAAAAATCATGCAAGATCGTCTATAACCAGCGCCAGGTCGAAAAGAAGACGCGGTTGGCTTTCCAAAGTGCCTTCTCTCGGCAAGAGGCCGACGAAATTACCATTTCGCCGGAGGAAGCCCTCAATTCGATCAGAAGCGGCACCCTTCTCATCGTCTGCGATGTCTCGGTCCCAATGATGACGATGGCTCCTAAGCTTCTCGAAAAAGCCAAGAAAATAATCGTGATCGACCACCATCGCCGGGGCGACAAGTTCATCGAGTCCCCGGTCCTTGCCTACATCGAAACCTCGGCGGCGTCCGCGAGCGAGCTCATCGCCGAGATGACGCGTTATGCGACGGCCAACCCGCCGATTGCGATCAAGAGCCAATATGCGACGATCATGCTATCGGGCATCTTCCTCGATTCGAACTTCTTCAAGGCGAAGGCAACGGGAAAAAGAACTTTCGAGGCTTGCGAAATCCTTAAGGAGAACGGAGCCGACAATGCGGTGGCCGACGATTACCTCAAAGACGAATACGAAGAGTACTACCTCATCTCGAAGATCGTGTCCACGATGCAATCGCCTCACTATGGAGTGTGGTATTGCGTTTCCCCCGATAGCGACATCATCGAGCGCTCGACTCTTTCGAAGGTGGCGAATCAGCTCATGCAGATCAAGGGCGTCAATGCCGCCTTCGTCATCGGAAAGACGGATGAGAAAACGATTCGCCTATCTGCGAGAAGCGACGGAACGGTCAACGTCCAGCTGCTTTGCGAGAAGATGGGCGGCGGCGGGCATTTCACGATGGCAGCCGCGGCCTTTACCTCCACGACGATAGAGCGCGTGGTCAACACGTTGACGGTTACCTTGGACGATTATCTCGATCAGGCGAGGAGCAGCGTCAACCAGGAAGGAGACAACTGAAATGGAAGTCATTTTGCTAGCCGATGTGAAAAACGTCGGAAAGAAGGGAGAGACGGTTCGCGTCTCCGATGGCTATGGAAACAATTACCTTGTCAAACGCGGGCTTGCGGTGATTTCGACTAAGGGATCTCAAGCCCAGCTTGCCATCGACAACGAAAAGGAATTCGAGCGTCAGAAAGCCCTCAAGGCCGAAGCCGAGCAACTCGCCGAGCGCTTGGAGCACATCAACGTCGAGTTCAAGGGAAAGGTCGGAAACGACGGAAGGATGTTCGGAACCATTTCCCCGAAGGAGATCGTCGCAGGTCTCAAGGAGCAGTGGGGGATCGAACTCGACAAGCGCAAGTTCATCGATAAGTACCCGGCGAATGCCCTTGGCTATACGAGGCTTAAGATCGAACTCTACAAAGGCGTTTGCGGACAAGTCATCGGTACCGTCAACGTTCATATTTCCGAGGAGAAAAAATGAACCTTTGGAAGAGCGTCGGCAACGTCGAAGCCGAGCGTTCCGTTCTCGGGGCGATGCTGATGGACCCGGGGGCGGCCAGTTTCGGGCTTGGGTCCTTGACCGTCGATTCTTTCAGCGACCTCGATCCGCGCAACAAGCTGGTGTTCAAGGCCATGTACGAGCTTGCCGACATGGGCAAGCCGATCGATGCCCAGCTCGTGACCGACCGCCTTATCAATTCCAAGACCTATAACGATGCCGGCGGTGCCGAGTACTTGGGCGTTCTAATCGAAAGCCAGATCAATCCGAGCAACGTCGATCACTACATAAGGATCATCCGCGATCACCAATTGCTCCGGGAATATCTCAAGAAGATGGATGAGGTGGAACTCGATTACCAAAACGGGCAGGTTGACGACATAGGCGCTTTCCTTACCCGCTCCACCGACGGGCTCCAATCGATCGCGGCCAAGCGCCAGGTTGGGGAATTCAAGGATGCAGCCACGGTTGCCGAGATCGTGCGCAATCAAATCGACCAGGAGTCGCGTTCCTCGAACAAAAACCTAACCGGCGTCGATACCGGCTACACGAGGCTCAACAAAATCACCCACGGCTGGCAGAAAGGAAACCTAATCATCCTAGCGGCCCGGCCTTCGGTCGGCAAGACGGCCCTTGCCATCAATTTCGCTTTCAATGCCGCCACCCATCGAAGTGGCGGATCGGTTGCCTTCTTCTCGTGCGAAATGGACAATTCGTCCATCATGAAGCGCTTGCTTTCGGCGGTTTCGAACGTCGAAAGCGACCGTCTTCAGACTGGCGATCTCGATCAAAAAGACCGTGAAAAGATCGCGGCTGGAATCGACCTCATCAAGAAAACGAGAATGTATTTCGACGATACCCCGAACCCGACGGTGGGGGAAATCGTGGCCAAGGCAACCAAACTCAAGAGCGCCCATCCCGATTTGTCGCTCATCATCATCGATTACCTCAACATCATCCAGACCGAGGAAAAGTTCGACAGCAAAAACGTACAAATCGGCAAGATAACGATGGATCTGAAGGAACTGGCCCGGACCCTCGAGCTGCCGGTCATCTGCCTTGCCCAGATCAACCGGAAAGCCGAGGACAACCCGAATGGAAAGCCCGGCCTGGCGAACCTCCGGGATTCGGGATCGATCGAGCAGGATGCCGATATCGTCATGATCCTTTCGCGCAGCGATTACGGGAACAAGAAGAAAGATCCGCAAGCCGGAAGCTACCTCGACAATCTCAATCAACAACTCGAGGCTTCGAAGAAGGCCGGAAAGGACAAAGCCTCGATGTCGATAGCCAATCTCGAAATCGCCAAGAACCGGAACGGGCGGACGGGGGACGTGACCCTTGTCTTCTCGAAGAGCTATTCGCGTTTCGACAACCCGACAATCGACATGGAAAGGCAGATCGCGGCCGCGAGCGGGAACCCTCTCCTCGAAGACGAGGAGTGACGATGATCCGTTTTCTCTCTTTGGGAAGCGGCAGCAAGGGAAACGCCGTTTTCGTCTATGACGAAACGGCTCTTTTCCTTGTCGACATGGGACTGGGCAAGGAAAGGCTCCTCCATGGTCTCGAACGCATGGGAAAGGCAATCGGCGACATCGACGGAGTCTTCTTCACCCACAATCACAGCGACCACACCGCCGGGGTGCCCTTTCTCCCCGTTTCCCTGAAGCGCTATTCGCTTTGGGGAACGGTTCCCTTCGAGCACGAGGTTCTTTCCTCTTACCGTCCCTTTGCCATCAAGGGGTGGAACGTAACTCCGATCAGGACTTCCCACGATGCCCCGTGGAGCACGGGCTATGTCTTCGAAAAGGGAGGGGAAAGGCTTTCCTATCTGACTGATTCCGGAATTATCCCCGCCAAATCCTTGGTATATATGAAGAATTCCGACATTTTCTTCATCGAGTGCAACCATGACGTCGAACTGCTCAAAGAGTCGGGGCGGCCTGAGAGCTTGATCGCGAGAATAAGGTCGGAAAAAGGCCACCTTTCCAATGAGCAGTGCCGCGATTACCTGGCAAGGCTCGTCGGTCCTTCGACGCGCGAAATCTGCCTTGCCCACCTAAGCGAGGAATGCAACGACCCGTATTTGGCCTTGGCCGTTGTGAAAGAGGGACTCGCCGATAAGGGAATCGATATGTCGAAGATCGAGGTCAAGGCCGCCAGCCAATGGGAGGAAGTCGAGGGATGAAGATCAAGATCATCGCCATCGGCAAACTGAAGGACGATTATCTTGCCGCCGCAGTCGAAGACTATGCCAAAAGGCTTTCCCGCTACGCAAAGCTCGAGCTAATCGAATCGCCGGATTTTCCTAGTAGGAAAGGCGAGGAGGAAAAGACGATGGATAAGGAATACGAGAAGGCGGCGAGATTCATCTCCTCGAGCGATTACTTGGTCCTCCTCGATCCCAACGGGAAAGAGCTGACCTCCCACGAGCTGCCGCCGTTCCTCGAGGATGCCTCAATCCGGGGAAAGGGCTCCGTGAGCTTCCTTATCGGCGGAAGCCTTGGATTAAGCAAAAAAGCCCAGGCGAGGGGCAACGCGAAGCTTTCCCTCTCCCGGCTTACCTTTACCCATGGCTTTGCCCGGGTTCTCCTCCTCGAGCAGATTTACCGCGCCTTCAAGATCATGCGCGGCGAGCCTTACGACAAGTAATTCAGAGAAGCCCGACCATCTTCATGGCCTTGCTCCAACCGTCGCTATCGATGTCGTCAGTCACGAAATCGGCGACTTTTTTCGCATCGTCCACGGCATTTCCCATCGCGATCGAAGTGCCGGTGTACAAAAGCATGTCGACGTCGTTGTTCCCGTCGCCGATCGAGAGGGCATTTTCCTTGTCCCATCCATAGTATTCGAGGACGGCTTGGATGCCCTTGGCCTTGTCGCTGTCGCGCGGCATGATGTCGACCGCGTATTCGTCCCATCTCGCTGCCTTGCAGTTCTTGAGGTGCGGCAGGAAGAGGTCTTCGTCGAACTGGTCGCAGAAGGCAATCATCTGGAAGACGGTGCGGTCATAGGGAATGGGGAACTTCCGGGGCTGGGGAAACCTCGTGCCGTATTTGGCGTGGGCGTCGATTACGCGGTCGTCGATCATGTTGATATGGCCTTCGCTTTCCTCGATGAGAGTCAGTCCGAACTTCAGGCGGTAGGAGAACTTTATCATCGCGTCGACGACGTCCCCCGGAATCGGGAATTTGTAGATGACGACGTCGCCGATGGCCGCGCAAGCTCCGTTCATCATCACGAGGCCGTCGGGGCGAATCAGGTTGAGGATGCCTGTTTTCCTGATTAGGTAGTAGTTCCGACCGGAGGACAGGAAGACCTTGATCCCCTTATGCTGGAGGGCTTTTATCGCTTCGAGGGCCGAAGGCGGCACCATCCCGCTTTTATGCGAAAAGAGAGTCCCGTCAATATCCGAGAAAACCACCTTTATGTTCTTTTCGCCCATTCTTTTCCTCACGCTCGGGAGTGATCCCGCTTAATATTATTGCCGATAACACTATGGTTTACCCGGAATTCTGTCAATACAAAAGTTTCATTGATCCGTCGTTCCCCTTGGTTAACGCCTACAGGACCAAGGACGGGCATGTTTTCTATGTTGAGCCCGGATTCTATTTGGGGCTTCAGGGATACAAGGAGAGGAGATTCGATCGCTTCGACGAGATCATGGCGGCCATCGACAAGGTGGTAAGCGACAACGAAAAAGTCATCTTTACCGGCAATTTCGAATCCCCGTTCATGAGCAAGGAAGGGTTCATTTACCGGGAAATCCAAGACATTGCCGATCCTTTGGGGATATACGTCGAGGACAAAAGCCGCGGAAGTGACTACGGAGATTGATTGAAGGAAAAGGAAAAGCGCCTTGGAAGCAAGTTCTAATGTGGACCCCATGTCAAGGACACATTAAGAAAACCGGGATCTATTGAGAAACGGGAACCCCTCGCTCGGGGTTCCCGTTTTCTCTCGCCGCGGCGAGGGGGACGGGGAGGAGGATAGGCCTTG
>CALWAS010000016.1 GCA_944375905.1 uncultured Bacilli bacterium | reverse complement strand
CTTCTGCTCCCAAAGCAGACGCGGTAACCAAGCTGCGCTACATCCCGATGGCGCGCCGGACAAGATTCGAACTCGTGACCCTCAGATTCGTAGTCTGATACTCTATCCAACTGAGCTACCGGCGCATTGCTATCGCTCCTGTCTCGGGAGATAGCCCGATTATGATAGTCATCTACGCGAAGCCCTGCAAGAGAAAAAAGGCGATTGCCCTTCGATGCCTTGCTCCTTATTTCCTTCAGTCGGCATTCGCTCCGCCTTAATCGCCGTATAGCGGGCCGGCCTAGGGAAGGCCCGATATCAGAAATCGCTTATTTAATTATGTATTGTGCTTATATATTGCACATTCTATAGCGCATGTGATATTTTGAAGCGGGGAAAAAACATGATATTGGAAATCACATTCAACAACTTCCGCCTTTTCAAAAGCGAATCCAAGATCTCCTATCGCGCCGATCGCCGGACTCGCTACCTTTTGTCGAATTCCCTCGAAATCGACGGAGCAAGCATGCTCAAGGCGATTTCCCTTTATGGCGGGAACAACTCAGGGAAGACCAACGTCTTTTATTTTTTTAAAATCCTGAAAGCGGTTCTGCGCTCCGAAACCAGCTTCGCGTGCAATCGTTATATGTTCGGCGACGGCGAAACCACCGATGCTTCGATCACGTTCAACAACATGGATGGGTTAGGGTGGCTCAAATACGAGTTTTCCTATAACTCCAAGGAAAAAACGTTCCCCTATGAAAAGCTTTCCAGGGTCAATTACTACAAGACATCGACTTCGATGCATGTCGTCTTCGAACGCAGCCGCGAAGAAAAAAGACTGGCGGTGCCTGGACTGGGAGAGGATTTATCGACTTATTTGGATGTCCTTCCCTTCGATAAGCCGTTCCTTGCCACCGTCGAGGTCAACGACGGGTTCTTTTCTTCCATGAAGAAATGGAAGGATGCATTGAAACGCTGCTCCGATTTCATCGAGCCGATCGAGCTCTATAACATACCGCTTGGCCATACGATCGAATTTCTCAAAAGCGGGGACGAGAAGAAAATCGATTTCGTGCGGTCTTTCGTCAAGGCGGCCGACCTCTCGATAACCGACATCGGCTATCAAGACGATCTTATGCTGAATACCAACGGCGAAATCGGCGAAGAAGCCCTCTCCAAGCTAAAAAACGCCATCGAGCCGCTAAAGGTCATGACCTCATACGGTCAGACGAAGGTGCCTTCTCTTTTCTTCGACTCCTCGGGCACTAAGAAAATCGAGGCCATTGCCTCTTATGTTTACGACGCGCTGACGGAAGGGAGGCTGCTTGTTATCGACGAATTGGACAACGGGCTGCACTATAGCCTGACGCGGGCCATCGTTAGTCTCTTCAACAGCATGGCAAATAAGCGAGGGCAGCTTTTCTTCACGGCCCACGACCTCATGCTGATCGATTGCAAGAATCTTTTCCGCAAAGACCAAATCTACTTCGTTTTCCGGGAAGGCATGAGCGCTACCCTGCTTTCCATTGGGAACTTCAAGGCAAACTCCGCCAATGTGCGGGAGGGAAAGTCGCTTGTGAAAAGATACAATCACGGCGACTTCGGATATGTTCCTTCGCCGGCGCTCGTCCGCAACCTGATATCCATCCTGGGAACGAACTGAATGCTGAAAGTGCTTTTGATCGTCGAAGGAAACGAGGAAGAGGCTTTTTTCGAAGTGGTCAAGGATCACGGCCTCGACAAGGAAAGAATATCGCTCGAAATCGTCAATGCCCAAGGGTCCGGCAACATAGCCGCCCTTTTCCAAGACTATCTGTCGGACTCCGGCTACGACGCCGTCTATTGCGTTTACGATGTCGATAACAAGCCATTCGAGAAGAAGTCATCCTACCGCGAAGTGAGGGAAGGGCTGAAAAAGGTGCTGGCTTTGGAGGCTCGCATCGACTCGATAAGCATCTGCACGAACCCGAATGCCCTTCTTCTTTTTCTCGTCGGAGCCGACTCGCTCGAGAAAATATCGAGGGACATTTCAGGAGTGAAGGCACGCGATACGGCCGTTGTTCATAGGTATTGGGACGAAATCGGGAGATCCGAGGAAAAGAAATACAAAGCAGCCAAATGGCAGCTTCAAACCATGAAAACCAGTTATGAATGGAAATACGATTACGATGACATGCTGAAAAACGCGGAGGGACTTTCGATGGACTACGTGCACGAGAGCCCGGCATCGAACGTTCTTCCGCTTCTGCGGTCACTAAAGGACGGCAATTTGGCTTTCTTCAAAAGAGCCCGAAATGTAAAAGAAGGAAAGTGATCTCTTTGCGTCTATGGTCTTCCCGACCCGCTTTTTTTCGATGTCCCTTCTTTCCGCCGCAAAGGAGAGCAGATAAAAAGGAATCGAAGAGACTCCCGCCACGATCGAAACGATTGCCATGGCCTCAACCGAGACATCGTAAAGCACGCCCATGGCCGCGGCCGAGGCCCCGATGATGGAAAGATAGGATCCCTGAATCGACGCAGCCCCTTCGTGGGTCATGTCCGAAAGAAGGCTCACCACTCCGAATAGAAGGATGAAAACCATGGCTTTCGAGAGGGTTTTGCGGGTCTTTTTGTCTTTCTTTTCCATTTTCGAGGCTGCAGTTAAAAACCTGGTCCCGTTAGTGCTTCTCCTCCTCCGCGGACGTCTTGTCAATGCGAAAGGCATGCATCGGGGCAAAGAAAAACCTCCGGCGAGGGAGGAATTTCGATTTCTGGAGCATCCGACCGGAATCGAACCGGTGATTGGTGAGTTGCAGTCACGTGCCTTACCGCTTGGCTACGGATGCGGCCCGCCTATTATAGCAACGAACGCACCTTAATAAAGAGGAAGTTGAGCCTGCCGCCTTACTTGACCCTTTCGAGGCGGAGCCGGGCCGTGAGGAAGACCCCCGCCTCGTCATAGCGGACATGGGTCGAGGTCTTGACGAGGGGACGGAGATAGTCGCGGAAGGCATCGGCCATCCTTTCGCTCGAGAGAATCCATTCCTTCGGGAAGAACTTCTCCTTGTTCGCGACTTCCTCGACCGGGGCAAGGAAGAATTCGGTGCGATACGGATCGCTCGAAAGGCGGCGGAGGGCCACCATCTTGCCGCTTTCGCCCTTAAGGAGGGCCTTCACCGCTTCCTTCCCGAGGACGATGGCTTCCTCGATGTCGGTCTTCGAGGCCAGGATCGGATCGGCGCGCTGGGGAAGGGAAAGCTCCATCGTCCTCACCCCGATGCCAAGCCGGCCCTTGATTTCCTCGGCCAGGTGGATCGATACGCCTTCGAGGGACGAATGCCCAAAGGAATCGGTTCCCCCGGCGTTTTTGCGCGGGAGGTTGAGCCCTTCGCTTAAGGCCACCACCGCATAGCCTTTTTTCTCGTAGACCCTCTTTACGTCATTTAGGAAGCCTTCGAGCGAGAAGTCGGACTCCGGAAGGTAGATGAGGTCGGGCCGCTCGTCTTCTTTTAGCAGGTCGCTCGAGGCGGTGAGCCAGCCGGCGTTCCGCCCCATTATCTCGACGAGGACGACCTTTCCCTTCGGGTAGGCGGCCCCGTCGACGACCGCCATCTTGACGAAATTCATCACGTGGCGCGCAGCCGAGGCATAGCCCGGGCAATGGTCGGTCATCACGAGGTCGTTGTCGATCGTCTTCGGGATGCCGATGACGGAAACGTCCATTCCCTCGCTTTGGAAAAAGGAATGGAGGCGGTAGCAGGTATCCATCGTGTCGTTGCCGCCGTTCACCAGGAGGTAGCCGATGTTCCGTTTCTTTATCGTCTCGATGATCTTCCCGAAAAGCGGATCTGAGACCGCCGGGAGCTTCTTCCTCGTGCTTCCGAGGGCCGCGCCCGGGGTCTGCTTGAGGAGCTCGATCTGCTCGAGGTCTTCCTTCCTTAGGTCGACGAGGCAGTCGTCGATGAGGCCTTCGACTCCGTGGATCGAGCCGTAGACCCCGCCGATCTCCTCGTGCTTGAATGCTTCGGCGATGACTCCGTATAGCGACGAGTTGATTACGGCCGTCGGTCCGCCGGACTGAAAATAGGCAAGGGCTTTCTTTTCCATGTTGCTAGTCTCTTCCTTCATCGGTATGTATAAGCAACTATAAGCGATAAATTGCCCTTCTCCAACAACGGCCGTTTCCTTCGTTGGAACATTGCCGCTCGAATGTCTCATTATTGCCGGCAAAACCCCTCTATCGAAATAAAAAGCGCGCCGGCATGGCGCGCTTCTTGGCTTATGTTCAATTCGCCGCGCGGCGTTCCCTTCTCCGCTTGAGGGAGAGCTTCTTCTTGATGAGGAAGAAGGCGATGAGCCCGGCCGCGATGGCGATCTCGAGGGAGAAGACGACGATGATCCACGCCTCGAGGACGCCGGACGCCTTCACGTTCTCCCACATGCGGAGGACGTAATCGTTATTCTCGCCATAGTCTTCCATGACCGCGAGGCCGGGGATGATGTCGAGATTGTCGGCCATGTCCTCGGTCGGGTATTGGGCCAGGAACTGGCGTCCGACGTAGACGGTTTCCTCTTCCCCGTCGAGGTTCTTCCCGGTCACCGGGACGATCTCGGAGGTATAGAAGATCGCGTCCTCGCCTTCGCTTAGCGACCCCTCGAAGAAATAGGAGAGGTCGACCTTGAGCCAGCCTTGTTCCTCGGCATAGGCATCCCAGTCGGCAACGCTCTCGAGGAGGCTCGGGTCCTCTTCGATGGCCCAGGTCTTCTCGTCGTACCACTCCTTCGCCTTCTCGACGATGCCGTCGCCGGCGATGAAGGGGGTATAGCCGATGTAGTCCATGTTGAGGGCGGCGATGTCGGGACGGGAGATGAAGTCGATGAACTTGTTGGCATACTCGACGTTCTCGGCATTGCCGGGGATGACCCAACCGTCGAACCAGATGTTGCCGCCGGTATCGGGAACCGAGTAATAGAGCTCGATGCCGGTTTCTTCCTCGGCGGTATCCATCGAGTAGATGGCGTCGCCGCTCCAGGCAAGGCAAATGCCCGAACGGGTCCCGGTCTGGATGTCGGTCTTCCCCGAATCCGTCTCGAGCCCGTAGCTATGCGCCTTGAGTTCCTCAAGGTAACGCTGGGTCGTGTCGACGATTTCCTCGGGAGTGTAGGAAGTGGAGAATTCCTCGCGCCCGACGATGGAGTTGAGCTCAACCATGAGGGCATTGAACTCGTCGACGTGGTTGATGTTGTTGAAGACGATGTTAACGCGGTCGGTGTACTCCTCGGTCGAGAAGGTGCCGTTCCTATAAAGCTCGAGGAGGAGCGAGAAGACGTCGTCGAAGGCTCGCATGAGGCCGACCGAATAGGTGTCGCGCATCGAGTCCTTGATCTGGAAGGTGCCCGAATAGGCCGCCCCGTCCCAAAGGCTGTTCCAGTCGTTCATCTGGACCATGACGTCCTCGGGGGTGAGCCCGGCCGCGAGATAGGCGCTGTAATTGGGGTTGTAGGTTATCCCAAGCGTTCCCCACATGTAGCCGCGGGCATACTCGTTGAGGGGATGGAGGCTCGAGCTTCCGTCGGCATTCGGGACCTTGGCCTGGATTTTGTCGAACCAGTCGATGAGATAGGGCGAGGCGTATTCCATGAAGTTGTCGTCCGCCCAGTCCTCATAGGTGTCGCCGTATAGAGCCCGCCGCTCTTCCTCGCCTTGGGCGAAGGGCTGGAGAAGCCCCATCGACATCATTTTCTGGATGGTGTAGTCGCTCGGGCAGATGAGGTCGAAGGCCGCCGAGCCGGTCTGGAGCTGGCTCAGCATGTCCTCGTTCGTGTCGAAGGTCGTCTCGAGGACGTCGATCCGCACCCCATCCGTCTCGTAGACGTAGTCGGCGAAGAGATCGTAGATGCTTCTCCCCGCTTCCCCGTTTTCGTCGAGTTCGTAGCCGATGTAGTCCTCCCAGTTCCAGACTTTGAGGGTCAACGTCGCGTCGTCGGCTGCCTTGGCCTCGATGATCGGGCCCGAGACCGGGAAGACGAGGGCGAATAGGAGCGGGAGAAAAAGGGCGAAACGCATTGTCTTAGCCATAGATCCTCCCCTTCCGCTTCTTGGCAAGCGTGGACTTCTTCCGGTTGAAGAAGTAAATCGAGAAAACGACGACGATGACGACGACGAGGATGAGGGTGCATAGGGCTCTCATTTCCGGCGGGAGAGGCCGCTTCTTGATGATGCCCTGGACGTAGGTGGAGATCGTCTTGATCGTCTCCTCGCCCGAAAGGAGGCCAGGTCCCGTGAGGAAGGCCGTGATGATGAAGTCGTCGAGCGAGAGGGTGAAAGCGAGCATGAAGCCCGAGAGGACGCCGGGCAGGACGGCCGGGTAGGTAACCTTCCTCATGGCTTGGGAAGGCGTGCAGCCGAGGTCGAGGGCCGCCTCGTAAAGGGCCGGGTCGAGCTGAAGGATCTTCGGCTTGACCGAGAGATAGACGAACGGGGTCGTGAGGACGAGATGGCCGACAAGGAGCGTCCAGAAGCTCTTCTCGAAGCCGTTGAAGACGTAGTTGCCGAGGAAGACGAACATGATGATGAGGGAAAGGGCGATGACGATTTCCGGGTTGACGACCGGGATGTTGTTCGCGAATTCCATCGCCCGTTTCCCCTTCTTCCCGAGTTCGTGGACCCCGATGGCCGCGAAAGTCCCGAGGGCCGCGGCAAGGAGGGAGGAGATGAGGGCGATGAGGAGGGTGTTCCCGATCGCGAGCATGATTTCCTCGTTTTTGAAGAGGTCGACGTAGAGCTGGAAGGTGAAGCCGTCCCAAGTGAAGAGGTTCGTCGTGTCGGTAAAGGAGAAGACGACGAGGACTAGTACCGGTAGGTACATGAGAAGGAGGAGGAGATAGATGTAGCTTTTGGCCGCGATTTTCTTGGCCAGGTCTTTCTTTTTCACCAGATGCCACCTCCCCGGGCGCTAGTTTCGCTCCGGTCGACGTTCCGCGTGAGGAACATCGAGATGCCGACGATGAGGAGCATGACGAGGGCCATGAAGGAGCCTTCGTTCCACATCGAGTTGGAGAAGTCGAGGTAGATGTAGTTCCCGAAGAGGGTGATCTTCCCTTCGGAAAGGGTGTCGGAAATGACGTAGGAACTCATGACCGGCATGAAGACCATCTCGGCGGCCGAGACGATGCCCGGGAGCGATTGGGGGATAACGTTGTAGACGAATACCCGCGAAGGGGATGCCCCGAGGTCGGCGGCCGCTTCCATCTGGGAACGGTCGAGCTTGAGCATCGTCGTGTAAAGGGGGAGGATCGTGAACGGCAGGTAGTTGTAGACCATGCCGATGAGGGTGGCCGGCCATGGATATTGGCTTCCCGATAGCCCGATGGCATCGAGGAGATCGCGGGTCGCGCCCGTCCGGATGACGAAGTTGATCCACATCGGCATCACGAAGAGAACGACGAGGACGGCATTCGAGTTGAACTTCCTATTGGCCAATATGTAGGCCGCCGGATAGCCGAGGAGAAGGCAGATGAGCGTCGTCTCGACCCCCATGAAGAGGGAGACGAAGAGGACCTGCCACTTGTTCGGGGAAGTGAAGAAGGAGACGAGGGCATCGAGGGAAGGGGTGCCGCTCGCGTCCGAGAAAGCGTAATAGACGATGAGGAGAAGGGGGATGATGACGAAGAGGATCAGGAAGACCGCATAGGGGAACGATAGGTACTTCCTCTTGAAGCGGGCGTGCTCTTTGAGGCGCAAGAAGAGCCCGGGCCTCGCTTCGCTAGTCGCGGAGCTCATATTCGTCGATTCCTTTCTTGAGGCGGAGGCGGATCTTCTTCGGATCGACCTTCACGCGGACGATTTCCCCTTCCGCGTATTGATAGGGAGTCACGGCGATGTAGTCGTCTTCCTCCTCGGTCCGGGCAAGGATCTGATAGTGGTCGCCAAGCCAGACGGAGGTGATGACCGTCGCCTCGATGCCTTCTTCGCCGAGATCGTCGGTGAAGCTCACCGCGTCGAAGTCGAAGCGGGCTTGGCATTCGGCCCCGGCAAGGGCGTATTTCTTCCCGGTCTTCGGGTCGATGATGACGCTATGGTCTTCCTCGTCGAGGACGCTCCCCTTGAGGAGGACGGTGAGGTCGCACGGAAGGCTGTCGTCGCCGATGAGGAGTTCCCCGTCCTTGTCGATCTCGCAATCGCGGAACTCGTTCTCGACGAGTTCCTTGTGCATGACCTGGATGTTCTCGGGGAGGACGCGGGCCGAAACCTCGGTCCCGATCGCCCGGGCGACGTGGTCGCGGACCTCGAGCTCGCTTTTGCCGACTTTGACGACGTAGCAATAGTCCTCGCCCTTGAAGACGCTCGAGACGATCTTGCCGTTCACGTTGCCCTTGCCCTTTTCGTCGAGGACGACGTCCTCGGGACGGATGACGACGTCGACTTTCTCATTGATGGGGAAGTCGTCGACGCATTCCCACTTGGCTCCAAGGAAGCGGACTTCCTTCTTGCCGCTTACGGTCGCGTCGTAGATGTTGCTTTCGCCGATGAAGTCGGCCACGTAGGCGTTCACCGGCTCGTTGTAGATGTTTTCCGGGGTCCCGACCTGCATGATCGCGCCGTCCTTCATGACGACGATGGTATTGCTCATCGAAAGGGCCTCCTCCTGGTCGTGGGTGACATAGAGGAAGGTGATCCCGAGCTTCTCGTGCATTTCCTTGAGCTCGAGCTGCATGTCGAGCCTCTTTTTGTGGTCGAGGGCCGATAGCGGCTCGTCGAGGAGAAGCACCTGCGGCTCGTTGACGATGGCCCGGGCGATGGCAACCCTTTGCTGCTGGCCGCCCGAAAGGGAGGAAATGTCGCGGTCCTCGAGCTCTTCCATATCGACGATCTCAAGGGCGCGCGCGACCTTCTCGTCGATTTCCTTGGCCGAGAGGTGCTTCATCTTGATTTTCTCGTTGCCGTGCCGGTCCTTGACGGTAACCGGCACCTTCTTCATCTTTAGTCCGAAGGCGACGTTCTCATAGACGTCGAGGTTCGGGAAGAGCGCATAGTGCTGGAAGACGGTGTTGACCGGACGCTTGTAAGGCGGAAGCTTGCTGATGTCCTGCCCGTTGAGGAGGATCTCGCCTTCGCTTGGGATGTCGAAGCCGGCGATCATCCTCAGGGTCGTGGTCTTTCCGCAGCCGGAAGGACCCAAGAGGGTAACGAACTCGCCGCGTTTGATGTCGAGGTTGAAGTCCTCGACGGCCACGAAGCCGTCCTTAAAGCGCTTCGTGACGTGGCGAAGGGAGATGATGGTGTCGTTTTGTTCCATAGCCCGTCCTCCAAAAAGGGAGCGTCATAGCCCCCGGATTTCGACGCGCAAACAATAGGTATTTTCACCTCCGAAAACAAGCAAAATCTGACCCCGGGAAACACGTTGGCATTCCCCGGGGGTATACCCCCGGGAATTTTTGATGTTTTAAGCCCGGTTTTCCCTAGAGAGGGCCGAAAGAAAGGGCAGCTTGCCCAAATGCTGTTTTCAACGCGCTTTCCGGTGGTAGAATCGACGCGTGAAAAAGTTAGTTGCCCCGCTATTGCTCTCAGCCCTCTTCCTAGGGGCCTGCTCGCCCCATTCCGGCACCCGGAAAATCGAGCCTCTTTTCGGCCACCGCTACGACTCCTCGCTCTCTTTCGAGGAGAACCTCAAGGCCGTCGATTACGTCTCGCTCTCGAGCATGGTCGACGACGGCGACGACTTCGCCCTCCTCGTCTATGACCGCGAGAGCACCTGCGCGTGCTGGGGGTATAGCTTCCAGCCGATCGTCGAACGATACCTCAAGGAAAGGAATCTCCTTCTTTACGCGATTCAGATCGACGAGCTTCGCAACAAGGACGACCTCTTCGGGATGAAGGTGACCGAAGACGCCTCGATCGCCCTCTTCGACGACGGGCAGCTTCTTTACGAGGAAATCTCGAAAACCGGCTACGAGTGGTCGGAAGACTACGAGGTATTCTCCTCGTGGATGGACGAGAGGATCTCCTACTCCGCGATCGAGGAAATTTCGCTATCGACCTTCGAGTCGCTTTTCGCGGGCGACGAATCCTTCCTCGTCATGTTCGGGCGGAATACCTGCTCGGATTGCTCCTATGTGGAGGATAACTTCCTTAGGGAAAGCGAATTGGCCCGCGAGAAGGGCTTCTACTACATCGACTGCGACGTCTCTGGCATCCGCTACGACGAGAATGGCGAATACGACGAGGAAGCCTGGACGGAGTTCAAGGACAAGTACGGGCTAAGCGAGGCGAATAACAAGAAGATGGGCTATGGGGTCGGATACGTCCCCACCTGGGTCTACTACAATCCCAACCTCGCCGGGGCAAACGAAGCCGTGCCTTCCTCGATGGTCGGCGACATGTGCGTCTATTTCAACGACGCGGTCGGAACCGTCGATGGAGCGATCGAGATAACCGACAGCTTCTACTCCAAGCCTCGGATCGATGCCTTGACTTGGCTTTCCGACACGACCTACGGCCGCCATGAAGAGCTTTATTCCCTTGCCTCCTCGATCGTCGGAACGAAATTGACGCCTGACGAGGTGAACGGAAGCGAAGGGGCCTACTACCTCAAGCCGACCAAGGCCGCGAGTTTCCACGACGTCCTTCTCGAAGGTTTCCTCGAGTACTACCTGGCCTAACGGCAATCGCATGTTGCAAAGGCGCATCGAAATGCGCCTTTTTTCTGCAGAAACCCCCTGAAACTTTTAAAAAGGCCGAATCGAAACGAAAAAAAGAGAGCCGAAGCCCTCCTTTCAAAGACGAAGCAAGTTACTTCTCTTCGATGTCGTTTCCGTTCTCGTCGACCGGGACGAGCATCTCGCGCGGGGCACCGCAGATCGGGCAGGTGCCGTCCGGGTTCGGGGTAACGATCGCCCCGCAGACGAGGCAACGGTACTTCTGTTCAGCCATTCGTTTAACCTCCTTTCCTATGAGTTGAGTTGAGATCCAATCAGTCGGCCAAGGTTCCCATCGGGTCCCAGGGCTTGAGGAGAATCGGCTTAGCGCGGTAGGCCTTGAGCTCTTCCGCGGTCAGGTATTTCTTGTGGACGACGGCCTGGTAGACGAACTTGTCGAACCAGCTCGCGGACATCGAGTAGTAACCTTGCTGGCCGTTGTCGGTTCCCCAGGAGTTCTCGATCTTCCACTTCCGCGGCTCGTTTTCGACGAGGTCGCAGCCGACGATGAGCATCGCGTGGTTCATGGCCGAGGCCGAGAAATCGAGCATCGAGGCTTTGTCCATCTCGACGCTGAGCCCGAAGGAGCCTTCGTAGTCGATGGCGTTGTCGTCCCAGGCGTAGCTATTGCGGTCGCGGTAGAAGCTCACGTCGCTCCCGAACCAGACGGGCTCTCCGTCCTTGAGCTGCTTGAGGATGAGTTCCTTCATCCTTTCCATCGTCACGTTGAGGTGGGTGACGATCTTACCCTCGATGACGTTACCGAGGCGGTCGATGGTGTAGCTCTTAAGATAGGGCTTGTCCTCGGTCGGGGAATTGATGAGGGAAACGTAGCTATCGAGCTCGTCGCCGACGTACTTCTCCTTGAAGGAGAGAGGGGTAAGTCCCCTTTCGACGTGGCGCTTGCCCTTGGCATCCTTGTATTCGAAGTCGAAGCTCTTCGGCGGGACGCCGAAGGCATTTAGGAAGAGATGGTAGATCTTCTCCATCGTCTCTTCCTTGAGCTCGCGGGCCTCCTTTTCCTTCCCTTCGTGGACGAGGGCATGGGCCTTCGCGGCGAAGTTGCGGATGTAGGAGGTGACGACCCAGTCGGTCTCCCGGGTGTTCGAGGACTGGTAGGTATCTGGGAAGACGTCCATCGGGACGAGGCCGTACTTGTCGATGAGGTTCACGAGCATGTCCCACTGCCCGCCGTCGCCGATCGGGTTGGCAAGGAACCACTTGAGTTCCCGATCGTCCTTCTCGCGCGGAGCGTAATAGAGGGCGTTCTCGAGGGCGTAGTTGGCTTTTTCGATCTTGTCGTAGAGGGCCGTGAAGTTCGTCGAGAGCTCGAGCGTCTTGATGCCGAGCTTCCTACCGATCATCTCGCGGACGAAGCCGAGCCCCGAATAGATCCAGCAGCGGCCCGAGGCCTTCTGGTTCATCGGCGCCATCGTCTCGAGTTCGAGGGAATAGGACATCGTCACGCCCGGGATTGAGGCAGGTTCGTAGAGAACCGAGCTCACCGCGTGGCGGGAAAGGGCGTGGCGGAGGATCTTGTTTTTCGGATCCCCTTGGTAATGGCGGAGGATCGTCTCCTCCCTGGACGGGGTAATGGCCCCGAGCGTCGTTTCTTTCTTTTCCATATGTTCGTTCACCTAGCCCTCAAGGGAGGGCTCATCGTTCGCTATTGTAGCCCAATGACGGGGCTTTTGCTCATTCGACGCTCTTGAGGGAGTCGACCATCTTCACCTTTTCGCTCCTGATGGCGAAGAAGAAGTTGATGGCGAAGGCCACGACGAAGGTGAGCAAGAAGGAAATGAAGTAGGTCAATGGGCTGATGTAGTAGATGAATTGGGCAATCTCGACCTGGTTGGTGATGAGGACCCCGTACATGAAGGGGAAGCCGAGCAACATCCCGACTACCACGCCGACCAAGGTCAATAGCATCGTCTCGAAAAGGAGGGAAAGGGCGATCTCGGACCTCGAGAAGCCAAGCACCTTGAGCGTCGCGATGTCGCGCTGGCGCTCCCGGAAGTTAAGGAGGGCGAGGTTATATAGGACGACGATGGCAAGGAGGATGGCGAAGGCCTTGATGGCCCCGGTCAATTGAAGGGCGCTCGCCATGATCTCCCCGACGTAGCTCATCATGTCCTCGCTCGTCTGGGTCGAGGAAACGCCACTTATCGTCTCGCTAGCCGCCTCGGCAAGCTGGTCTTCGCTCACGTCGGGGGCGGCATTGAGATAGATGCCGGTATACGTTCCAACTTCGCCAAGGAAAGGCGCATCCCCGTAAAGGACGACCCCGTGGAAAGTGAAGGCCTCGAATATCTCGGCGATCTCGGCCGTGTAGCGGTTGACGCCGACCGTGAAGGTGATGCTATCCCCCGCTTTCACGCCAAGCCGGCTTTCCACTTTGCTCGAGACCGCGACTTTGTCGTGGTCGAAGTCGAGGTTCACGAAGGAATAGGAATCAGGCTCGAGGAGGCAATAGAAGCTATTGTAGCTGCGATCGTCTAAGGTAATGGTCGATGTCGAGCGGGTGTAGCCCTGCACCTCGGGCACGCCGGATTCGTCGACGGCCAGGTACTTAAGCAAAGGGTCCACCGCCTCGTCGATGCCTTCCTTGCTAAGCGGCCCCTGGAGCGAAACCGAGACGTCGCTCGTCATGTAGTTGGCGAAGTCGATGGAAACCGAGTGGTTGATCGAATCCTCGATGCCGTATCCGCAGACGAGGAGAGCCGTGCAGCCCGCCACCCCGACGACGACCATCGCCGACTTGAAGAGGCTCACCTTGATGTTGCGGAGGGCCATCTTGAGGGAAAGGAGGGTGACGTTCGTCTTGATCTTCGATTTCTTGCTCGCGCCCTTCCCGACGAGATGGGGCGGGGCCGGGCGCATGCTCTCGCTCGGCATGAGAAGGACTTCCTTCCTCGTAACAAGGTAGGTAACGAGGGCGCTTACCCCGAGGAAGACGAGAGCCGTCAGAACGGCATAGCCCCACGGGAAGACGTAGGTCAGGGGCACGAGGTTATAAAGCATCGTGTACTTGATCTGCATGAGGGTCGGGAGGAGGAAGGGCCCCACCACCGCCCCGATGAGCGTTCCTAGCAGCACCAGGAAGAGGGTCATCAAAATGTAGTAGCCGAAAATCTCGCCTTGGGTCGCCCCGACGGCCTTGAGGGTCCCGATCTGGGTCCGGTCTTTGACGATAATCGCCGAAATGGTCGTCAGAATGACGAGGATGGCCACCGCGAAGAAGACGAACGGGAAGAAGGCCGTGAGCTGATAGGCTTGGGAAAGGTCGCTGCTCATTGTGAGGCAGAAAGGCTGGGTCGAGCGGGTATAGACGCTCATGAAGGCCGTGGAAAGCTCGCTCGAGCCGCTTTCGCTCGCGTCCCTGATCGAGGTGAAATAGGTCTCGACGGTCGAGGCAAAGGCATCGGCACGCGAATCGTCGGCAAGCGTAATGAGGTACTGGTTCGGCTTGGTTAGCGGGACATAGGTCTCCCCTTCCTCGATTTCCGGGCCGCTGAACGAGGGATTCCAGCCGATGCTTTCGAAAACGCTCCCGAGCATCGCCTGGCCAATCGGACCATAGATCATGTCGACGAACGCGTCGCCGTAGTTTTCCCTAAGCAAGGCGTCGAAAGCCGTCGCAAACAGGTGGTCGCTTACAACGATCGAGGATGACGAGTAATTGCTCCGCTCGATGTTCTCGGGATAGGACATCGACCCGGTGAGGGGAATGGAAAGGGAAAGGGAGCCGCTGGCCAGGACGTTTTCCTTTCCCGGCTGGACGAACATGGCAAGCATCGTCTTCTGCTCTTCGCTTATCGGGAAAGAGGAAATGTCGAGGGTCAAGGTAAAGTTTTTGCCCAAAGTGAAGTCCTGGGAGAAGTTGTCGCCTTCCCGGGCGATGAGCGTCGTGTCGACGAAGGCGAAGTCCAGCGTATCCTCGGGCCCGTATCCTTCGGCGTAATCGATGTCATAAGGAACGGAAATCTCGGGGTAGTCTTGGTAGATGTTCAGATAGACGCCCTGTCCATTGGCGGTCGCCGTGTACATGAAGCGCCCGTCCATGGCATCGCCGCCCTGAAGCTGGGTTCTAAGATAGCTCTCGTCATCGCTGTCGTAGCGCATCGAGTAGACCCAGATGTCGGCCATGTTGCCGGCATCGTAGGTGGCATTGAGCTGGACGTCGAAGCACTCGGCGTTCGAAAGGAGGCCGAGGAAGAGGGTGACGGCAATGGCCCCGATCGCGACGATGGCCAAAAACTGGGCCCAGCTCTTCTTGAACTCCATGAGGGCCATCTTGAAGAGCACCGAGAACGTGCTCCTTTTCTTCATTGTGGCCCCGCTTCCCTTGATTTCCATCGCAAAAGCCCCCTCGAATTACCAAACGACGTCTTCGGGGCGAACCGGATTGGGATTGACGGCATTGCTTACGATCTCGCCGTCGGCAATGCGGATGACCCGCTCGGCGCAGTCGGCGATCTTCGAGTTGTGGGTCACGATGATGACCGATTTCTTGAGTTTCTTGGCCGTGCTCGAAAGGAGGGAAATGATGCTTCCGCCCGTCTTGCTGTCCAGCGCCCCGGTCGGCTCGTCGCAAAGCAATAGCTCGGGGTTCTTGACGATGGCTCGCGCTATGGCAACACGCTGCTGCTCGCCGCCGCTAAGCTGAGCCGGGAAATTCCCTTCCCTGTCCTTGAGTCCGACAGAAGTAAGGACGTCGTGCGGGGCCAACGGATCGTTGGCGACCGAGGAGGCAAGCTCGACGTTCTCAAGTGCCGTAAGATTCGGCATCAGGTTGTAAAACTGGAAAACGAAGCCGACGGACTGGCGGCGGAATCTCGCAAGGTCCCGGCTCTTGTATTTGGCGACGTCTTTTTCGTCGACGAGGTAAGATCCGCTCGTCGCCGTATCCATGCCGCCGAGAATGTTCAGAAGCGTGCTTTTTCCGGCACCCGAAGGTCCAAGGATGACCACGAATTCACCGGGCTCGATCTCGAAGCTCGCGCCCTTGAGGGCCACCACTTCGTTCTGCTGGCCTTGGTTGTATATCTTTGTAAGTTCTTTGACGACGATCTTGCTCATGGATGACGCTCCCCTCAACCGATAAACGCCCCCTTCAGGGGGCTTTATTGGCAATCCCATTATAAAAGTTAATGGGGGTTAGTAAATATCATTGATTCAACCTTTGAGGGAAACGAGAAGCCGATTCAGCAATTTGCTATTTAGCCGGATGAAGCCTTCGAAGTTGTAAAGGGAAACGAGTTTCTCTATTTTGGCTGATTTCTTGGCATAGTAGCGGCCGGCTTTCCTGAATAGTTCCTGGATTCCGCGAAGTCCCCTTGCCGGGTTCGTCCGGCAAAGTTCCGCTTTTATTCCTAGAAAGCGCGATAGAGCTTCCGGGTCTTCGAGAAAAAATCGCTCGAGGTTCGGTTCGGCGACGATTGTTTTGACACTTCCCCTTCCGTCTAGGATTCCCGTTAAGGCACCAAGGAGGTCCTTCATTTTCTGAGACGTGAGGCCGTGTTCTTTTAGGGCATCGCTGTCATAGCAAAGGAAAGCATCGATCCGACCATCGTTATTGAAGGCAAAATTCTTGAGGATCCCCTTTGCCTTGCTTTGGAAACGGGGCAGTCCGTCCACTGAGCGAATCGCAACCTTGACTTCTTCTCCGATACGCTTCTCCTCGCGCAGGAAATCGATCAATCCGCCATAGAAAATCCTCTCGTTTTCGCCTTCGACGAGAAGAATGACATGGTGGGGTGGATTATGGCGGATCATTTTTCTAGGTAGCTATCCAATTTAGATTGGTTTTCGTCATTTCGGCCCAATAAATCGAAAATATAGGTACCGACGTCGACGTCGAAATCATCGGCATCGTTGTTGAGGGCATTTTCTTTGGCTTTCTTGAACGAACGGAACCTAGCCGTGCCGTCTTCATTCGGAACCCCGACGTAAACGGAAGAAGGCTTGAGCCCGTTGACGATGAACGGCGAATGGGAGGAAAGAATCAAGGAAGCGTTCTCGTTGATGCTCGAAATGTAGTCGACAAAAGAAGATAGAAGAGACGGATTGATTGCGTTTTCCGGCTCTTCGATGGCAAGGACGACGCCTTCCCGGTCCTGAGCCTCGAAGACATGCAGCAAAAACGCGAGAATCCTCCGAAAGCCGTTTGACATCATGTCGAGGCCGACCATCGTCGTGAGATTTCGGCTTTTTACCTGGGCGACGGCGATCTCGCCCTCCCCTGGATTCGGAGTCCGTCTCTCGAAGTGCGCATTCGAGCCGTTGAAGACCATGACGCCGGTTTCGGCCACGATATCCTCGATGTCGGGAAAGAAGGATTGAATGGCTTCGACGAGATTGGATTTTTTCTCGGGCGAAGCGGAAATGAAATCGGCGATGCCTTTGTATAGCTCGGTAAGCGGGGGCTGCCCGGGGAGCGGCCGCCTCGAAAGCTCGAGCACCGGAAAGAAAATGGGGTCGCCAATCCGGTCGATGAAGGCCGATGGCTTGAAAAGCTCCTCGATGATTTTGTTAAAGAAGACATTGCTTTGCCCAAATAGCAAATTGACGGCCAACGTTTGCTTGTTTACGAGGGCGAAGTTCATCTTGCTCGCGTCTTTTGACGAGAGGTAGCGGAAACGCTCCGCTTCCACTCGATCGATATAGGTCTTGGCCCTTCTGGCCCCCGCTTCTTTGACCTTGAGGTATTCCTTGTTGATTGAACTCGGGATGCTTAATTTTTTGTCCCAGGAAAACGAATAGCCGTAAGTTATTTCCCTCGAATCGTCCTCGAGCAGCATCTCGAAGGCGAAATCCTTTCCGAAGTTGCTTTTAAGAAGGGGCATTGCTTGGTTGGCCGGCGAATAAGAGAATCGCTCATTGACCCGCCGCATGAAATTGAGCCCGAACAAAAAGCCGTCTAGGACGTTGCTTTTACCGAGATTGTTTGGCGATACGAGGCAAACGATATTGCCGAGTTTCAGCCTCGTATCCACCACGTTTCGAAAGCCGTCGATATAGAACTCTTTAAGTTTCATAAATTCACCTTCACTATTATAAATACCAAAATAGTATTTTTATCAAAGATATGCTCATATTTTATTAGTGATTTTTATTAATAAATGACAAATCAGTATTTATAAATAATATAACGAAGTGAATATCGGCTACGAAAAAAGAGCTCCTGCCATGTTGATTTGGCAAGAGCCCTTCCCTTCTAAGAACCAAGATTACTTGCTAGCCTTGGCTTCGCGTTTCTTGATGATCACGGCCGCGGCAATGGCGAGGGCGGCTGCGCCAAGAGCAGTACCAAGGACAATATAGAGCGTGTTGTCGGCGGTCGATTCATTGGGAATGAACGATCCGTTCGCGCCGGTTGCCTGACGGCTGTCGATAGCAGTGATTTTTTCAAGGACGGTGGTCGACCCAATTCCAATCGTCTCGCGGCTGTTCATGTCATCGATATAGTCGTCGAGAAGGATTTCATTGGCGATTTTCTTCTGGGCCGGGCTCAACTTATCGTAGGCATCAAGTATGGCGGCGTATTCTTCGCTGTTGCAGCTATCGACAAGCTCAAGATCGTGAGCGAACGAATAAGCAGCTGTAACGTCGGAATCGCTACTCGGCTTAAGCCATACCTCAATACCATAAATGTTTATCGATTGGTAAATATTAGTAAAGACGATATCAACTGAGCCGACGGACTCTTTGGAAGGAGTAAAGGAAAGAATTTGCTCAGTATTGCCTTCAATGCTCATTTGGTCGGATTCTTGATCGCCAATTTTAATTGTTAGTTTGGAATGCCCACCGTTGTTATTGCTAGCGGCATGTAAATCCACCCTTTCAATCAAAACATTGCCATTTGCGGCAAGAATGCCGGTCTTGAAACGCACGCCGGAAGCATATTTGCTGGAAGACCCGATGGTCATGCAATCATCATAGTCATACACCTTGAATGTATACTTTCCGGTCGCATATGCAATTAGGCTGGTCCTAGTGCCCTCGAAATCGCGCGATGCATTGTAGGAAGAGACATAGTCAGCGGTGCCAGGAAAGGCGTGACCGGCATCGTTTCCAAAGAAAAGAGAAATCGCAGGGCCGCTAATTACATTTACATCAAAGGTCGTCTTATATTCTTGGCCATTGTATGAGGCGGTAACTTCTATTTCCTTGTTTCCGATATCTTCTTCGCCAAAGACATAGCCGGCAGCAGGATTGTATGTGAGGTCAGAAAGAACAAATGATGCCGAGCTTTCTTCATCAGCTCCAGAATATCCAACTACAGAAATGCCGGAAGGATCGAAAGCTTCACCGACTTGGTATTCATTTTTAGTAGGAAGAGCAGAAACAGAAATGTGATCAAGAGAATCAATGGTTTCTAACGGCTCAAGCGAAACAACAATCTTTGAATACCCAACCTGATTGTTCTTAGTCTGGTTAAAATTGATCGATTGAACACCGATGTCGTCAACAGCCCAAGTAATTCCTGATTCTTCAAATATTGCAGAAGAATCGGATGAAGACGGGGTCAAAACCTTCCCTGTAGCAGTTGACACCGTGAAACTTGCAGATAATTCTTTCCACTGAGCGCAAACGAGGGTGAAAGAAGCAATCTGTAAATCAGTGTCAGGGTCAAGAGTAAAAGTGTTATCGGATATTTTAGAAACAGGGCGATCCGCAATGGCAGTATTGCTAGACTGCTTATTTGCAGACCCAAATTTAACTTCTGCCGCAGGTAGATCATTGCCTAAAACAGTAGACGAGACAATGTGCTCGCCATAACTGGTACTCCAGCTGCTAGCATAGCTTCCAAAATTTGTAACAAAATCGTAGGTGTACGACACGGCTCCGGCTGCATCGGCCTTAACCGCGCCCGTTTCCCCAATGGATAACGCCGCGCCGGCAGTCGCTATTCCTAGAATGGCTGCTCCTAGGAAGAGCTTGCTTTTTGCATTCATTAATTTTCCTCCGTGCCTTTTGTTCGGGAGGCGATCCCGCCTTCTCTCGAGAAGAAGGTCGTCACATTGTTGCGGCCCGGGCGTAAGCCCCTGCCGGATGTCGGGTCAACTTGTCTCAACTCTGAGGGATGGATTCCACCGCTTCAGAGATCAAACCTTGCTTTGCCTTTCTTAGAATTAAATTCCTCCAAACAAATAGAAAGCCGCCCAAAAGGCGGCCTTTCACCAATTTAGATATGTGTTCCCTTTCTCCTGCGGTTAGAGACGGCTAAGGCTGCCCCGCCGATGGATAGAAGAGCAACAGACGCAGCAAGAGCGTAGATGACAACGTCATCATTCCCCTGGTCAGGAACAAGCGCGGCACCACTAGAGGAAATCTCATCGTAGGGATTTTTGCCAAGGGCTCGGGCCCAGGCTTCATAACGAAGCTTGGCTTGGCCAAGATCGGTTTCAGCAGCTTCAGCCACGTCAATGTCCAACCAAAGGGATTTGGCCTCGTCGCTTAAACGATTCAGATATACATCCTTGGCAATTGGGAAGTATTTTCCGCATGTATTTTCGCCTTCAGGAAGGTTGAAAGAATTCATGTAATCGGCAAAAGTCGCAATCTGTTCATTCGGCGTTGCATCGAGTTTGGCAATCGAGACATTCGTTTGCGTATTCTCATAAGAAGCAAGATAATGGCCGTTGTCATTCCACTGCAGGCGCCAATCGGAATCTGAAACAGGCGCCATTTCGAAGGCTTCAAACTTGTCGGAGTCTTCTTTTGGCATCAGTACCCAAGAGGAAGACTCGTTCGGCATATCGGTAAAGGAAATCTTCCCTTTTCCGCCTAAAGCCAGATATCCCTCGCCTTCACAGTAGAAAGAGAGCGTGCCAACTTCCGACCCGGCGGAAACGACAAACGGCGCTCCGTTTAACGGCTCCATTAGGGTCAAACCGCTGTCAGAGACCATAGAACCAGTATTACTAGTCCCTGGAAGCCTATTAGATTCGGAGTCATACTGCATCGTGTAGTATTCGCCATCAGGTTCCAAAAAGACGACATGGTCTCCAATCATGAGCTCACTCTCGTCATCTATCGCATTGAAAGTTATGTAGCTAGGCTCAGAAACCGAATAATCGAACGTGGTGGATAGCTCATCACCATAGTCAGCAAGTTTCACCGTCGCGGTCTTTCCTTCACCTATGAAAGATTCATCGATTTTCGTTCCATCAGCCGGGTCGATAACCAGGTCACTTTCCGAATAGACCTTCTCTGCGCCGCTCCCAAAGGCAGTGACCTCGATTCCGCTCCAATCAAACGTGTCACCGACAACGAAAGCCGTCTTCGTCGGCAGCTTTGTTACCTCAATACGATCATAGAAAATTTTCTCTTCGTAGTGGAAGTAATAAACGGTGATTTTATCGAATCTAACTTGTTCTTTAGCTTCAAGAGAAATCAATCCTTCATCGTTAGGATAGACCCTCACGTCATCCTTCCCTAAAGAGCCGTCAAGTTCAGAGCCATTGTAGTTAATGCCGTTGGCATAGTCATTGTTGCTGCTCGCAAGATCGAGCGAGATATATTCCAACTCATATCCGCTTTGTGAAGTGAATTTCATTGTATGCTTCGCATAAAAACGAATTTCATCGTAATCAGCAATCGCGCTCCCGCCATTTTTAAGCCACTCGACATTGATGTTTCCTGTGGAATCGGCCCATGTTGCCTCGCTTGTGCTCTGCGTTGCGAGGCTAGCAAATGTCATTTCGAAGGATTCCCTTACCTTCAAAAGCTCCTTTACGACAATTCCATCGATTTCAATTTGAGCATCGAAATCGCCGAAGAAAGCATAAACAAGTAAATTATCGGTGCCGACAGAGGGAACTTCCGGATCGCCAAGGAATTCTGCTTCATCGGTTACATCAATTTCACCGGGCATAGCAACGACACTAAGGCCTGTAAAATCCCACTGAGTAGATAGCGACGTGTAATCCTTTATGGTCATGTCGCCATGGATTTCGATCGACTCAGGTTCGACGACATTAACGGGAACGTCGACGACGAAGAATTCGCTGCCGCCTTCCGTCGTCGGGAGGAGCGAAGTTACCCTAACATTATTGTAAATAGGATCAAGCGGGGTTTCGCCCCACACAAATTGATCTTCGGGGAGAAATTCGCCTTCCTCCAGATAACCGATTTCAAGAGAATAGTCTGACCTTTCAATTTCACTGCCATCAACTTTTTCGCCAGTTACAATTATGTCTTCTTCAGAAAGCGTCTGGCCAGAAGCGTAGGCGTCATCGGAAGTAGTAGCTTCAAATGATGAAATTGCGGCGCCGCTTGAAGGATCCATTAGATTAACGGTTATTTCATGGAATTTGAGGTGCCCGGAAGAACCAGACGTTGAAAAAGAAATTGACGAATAGCTCCCCGATTCACATGTCCATTTTTTGCCAGAAGAATCCTTAACGAAGTCGTTATTGCTGCATGAAAAATTATTCGCCCAAGAAATTTTATTGCTTCCGCTGTCTTGACTTCCAACGAAGCTAACAGAGGAAATTTCTAACCCATCCAGTGAGGAAATATTGAGCACGCTTCCGCCTGAATACATACGGATTTCAGCGCTCTTTTTGTTATAAACGGGGGCATTGGGTGAAGAGCTTTTCAAAAAATCAACTTTGACTCCCTGACTTGTGCTCGTCAAACCGTTATTAATCGAAGTAAATGTAGTTTCATTAGTACAATCGAACGTAACCGAATATTCATCGGCGGCTGAAACTTGGATGGCGTCGTTGCCAATATAAATGCCAGAAAGGGCCAATCCAAACAGAGCAAAGCCAATGCCCCCAAGAATCGCTTTCTTCATATTTCCTGCTTTATGCCTCCCTAGGCAGGACCGGGTGCCCGGTTCGATCCATCGTCGTCGGATGAGGTTACAAGACGAAGAAGGGGTCTATCCCCCTACAAACGCTTTTATGGTGCTGACTATATAGGTATGGTGTCAAGAAAATGGAAAAGTGGCCATTAAATCATCCAAAATTAAGATTTTCTATACACTGTCTAAATATATAAAAATGCTTATAAAGAAAAGAAGTCCTCTTCGAGGACTTCCCTTCTCTATAAATTTTCAGACAATGTCAAATGCGGGATTTACGTTTTTCGATGATGACAGCGCTTCCAACGCCAAGGCCCACCAAAACGATTGCAAGGGCGCCAACATAGATGCCCATATCGTCATTGGCATCGTCCTTCACAATGGCTGCGCCGCTTGGGGCATTGCCATCGAAGCGAGTTTCATAGTCTCCGCGGTTAATGGCCCAGGCGTCATAACGAGCCTTGGCTTGCGCGACGATATCAGCTTCTTCAGAAGCATCACCATTCGTGTTTTTGAAAATCTCCTTCGCATTTTCGTCTAGGTTATTGAAGAAGGCGTCTTTTGCAGTCCAGTAGTGTGTTACACACTGATTGGTGTCCTCCCAAGCCATGATATAAGCAGCCAACTCATGAACTTGTTCGTCCGCAGTTGGAGTGGACACAAACATGAAGGGGTCGTTCTGTCCAGACTTATACAAAGTAAACCTCGGAGAGCTTGAGTTATATCTGAGATAGTACGGAGTCGTGGTGTTACTTTTAATGCTCAAGGCACCTTCTGTATCCGCACTGGCAGAAACGGCGAAAGAAGTAGTGTCGCGGAAATTTGAAGTTCTTTCCGAAACGATTGACAAGTTCTTTTCTCCGGCCGCATTCAAATAACCAGGCTGATAATCGTTTTCAAAGTAGAAGGACAATGTTTCGTCAAGGTATCCAAGGCCAATGGTGAAAGGCGCTGCACCGCTATTTTCGAACAATGTAATTTCGTCCAGAGAGCTAACATCGGATTCCCCATCAAGTTCAAGACTTACAGCGCTGAGAATCTTTCCCTCCAAGGCTCCCGAAACCATGGTGCCGTAGGCTAAAATGCCTTTGCTTCCAAGAAGAATGTTTTTAATTGAACTTGGATCAACTTTGTAAAAAGCGGTCGAAGTTGGAGCCGTGACCCTATATTTGAAGGTCGAGTTTTTCGTTATGTCTCCGCTAGTATAAGAAACAGTGGCATCGAATTCGCCAACCTCGGTTGCGGCTGTTCCATGTGCGGGGTCAATCGAAACTCCATTTGAGAATGCGGTCAGTGGCACTTGACTTCCTTCAGTATCGAAAGCCGTTATTGAAAGGCCGCTCCAGTCTAAAGAATCACCAACATAATAATCGAGCTTGGCGTTTGTCGTGTCGACTTCGATCGATTCAAGCGTTCCGACAGCTTGAACTGCCCAAGTGAACGTGATGGACTTTAGATAAATCGTGCCACTACGTGACCGTACGCCAACATACGATTGCTGGCTGGCGGCATCAAACGAAATCGAAGTAGTTGACTTATTTAATGTGTAGTCAGCGGTCCCCCCTTGATACAAATCATTCGTATCTACAAAAGGGTCAGATGACAAATAGACCGAAAGTTCCCAGGTGTCCTTAACAGTGGACGACCATTCAACGCTAATGCCGACAAGTTTTGAAGAGGAGGACGTCACTACAATTCCGCTTTGGGAGTCACTTGAACGAAGCTGAATATCCCCGCTATCGCCATATCTGGAATAGGCTTTATAGACGGCGCCGCTTTCTCCAACTAGATTCGGGGTCGAGCCATAGGAATCACCTTTCGCTGGTTTAAAAGATGTCACAGTAAAGACATCGTCAATAGTGGTAGCGCTTGTCGCATTAACCTTACTGGTCTTTCCACCAAGTGCCGTTGCGGTGCCAGCAATAAGTCCGAAGGCCGCCACTGCGCCTAGGCTCATGAGTAGAGGACGTTTCAGCTTTGAATACATAGAACTCCTTCTTTCCGCGCCAGACGGGGCGCGTCCGGTCGGGAAGAACGAAGGAGAGAAAGCGAAAAAGGGGCCATTAGGCCCTAAACGACCGAGAACTCACGCTTCGGAGGCCTGTCGCTTTTTTCTCTTCCCAGGATTCCCGCACGCGTTAAGCATAGAGAGAGAGAGAGAGAGAATCAAGTCCGGCAAGGCGTTTTCCACATCGCATCATTCCCATTTCGGTGGGAAAAGAAAGGATGTTTGCTCAGGAAAGGGCTATCCAATTCAAGGAAAGAAAGAAAAGGGCTAAAATCCACCCGGAAAGGATTGGGACTCTGTCCCTTTAGATATATAAGCATGGAAGAAAGAAGCAAAAGGCGGTTGGATAAGTTCCTCCGCTACGTGAGGATCGATACCCAGAGCGACGAGCGGAGCAATCTCACTCCCTCCGCCGAGAAGGAATACGACCTCCTGAACCTTCTCAAGGAGGAACTCCTCGCCCTTGGGCTCGAGGACGCGGAAATCGACCAATACGGCCGCCTCTACGCCCATCTAGGCGGCGAGGAAGGCTGGGCGAGGATCGGACTCAATTCCCACGTCGATACCGCCGGAGAAGCCTCGGGCAAGGACGTGAAGCCGATCATCCACGAGAACTACGACGGGAAGGACATCGAACTCCCGGCCGGAATCTCCATCCAGGTCGCCGATTTCCCGCGTCTGGCCGCCCATAAAGGCGACACCATCGTCACGACCGACGGCTCGACCTTGCTCGGGGGCGACGACAAGGCTGGAATCGCCATCATCATGAACGCCATCGAGGAACTGATTGCCGAAAAAGTCCCCCACCACCCCGTCTCGGTCTTATTTACCCCCGACGAGGAAATCGGCCGCGGGCCCGAGCACTTCGACTGCAAGAAGTTCGGGGCCGACTTCGCCTATACGATCGACGGGGCCGATAGCGACCTCATCGAATGCGAGAACTTCAACGCGGCCCATGCCGACGTGGAAATCGAGGGGCTTGCCATCCATCCGGGCGAAGCCAAGGGCAAGCTCATCAATGCCATTTCCCTCCTCGAGCAGCTCGACCTCTCGCTCGGGATCTCGAGGCGTCCGGAGGCGACCGAGCTCTACGAAGGCTTCTACCATCTCATCGCCGTCGAGGGCGACAGCGCTTCCCTCAAGGCCCGCTACCTCATCCGCGAGCATGACCGGGCCAAGTTCGAGGCCATGAAGGAAGAGCTCATTAACAAGGCCAAGTCCCTCAACGAGGTGTACCCGAAGGCCAAGATCGACGTCCATATCAAGGACGACTACCGGAACATGAAGGAAATCATCGATAAGGACCCGCGCGCCCTTGAGCACGCGAAGAAGGCCTTCGAGGCGGCCGGGATCAAGATGAGGCAGGACCCGATCCGCGGTGGAACCGACGGAGCGACCTTCTCCTTCCTCGGCTGCCCGACCCCGAACCTCGGGACTGGAAGCTACAACCACCATGGCGAACGCGAGTACCTATCCCTCCGCGATTACGAGGAAATGATCGAGCTCGTGAAGAAGATATTGACCGTCGACTAAATAAGAAGCCGGGAAGCGTTGACTTCCCGGCTTTTCTTGTTTTCGATTGATTTTTCTCGCCTTTTTTCCAGACTTGGATCGTCTTTTCTTACCGCTTTTTTACCGTTCCTTCGTTTGAAAATGGACTGAGAGGAAATAGAAGGAAATCGAGGAGACGGTCGAGACGACGAGATGAGCAAGAAGCGACCACTCATAGAGAAAGCCTGGGAGAGTCGAACTGACCATAGCCTTGAGGACCGACTCCTCAGCCTCATCCCGATTCCCCGAAGGGAGACTCCGAGGAAGATAGGCCGAGTCAAGGAGAAGTCGAAAACTAAGAGACTCGAGAAAGAAGAGATGAAGGCCACGATTGTGAGGGAAAGGACACCTTTCCGGTCAAATAGACGGTCGAAGAAAAGGGCCGGGAGAGTATCGACGAGCGTAGCGTAGCTATATAGAAGGGTCAGAGCCTCATCGCTTAGGAAGGAAAACTCAGCAAAGTTATGGGGACGTGCATACTCACGAGTAAACAGTCGACGAAAGAGATGGCAATGCCGGCCATGTAAAAGAGAAAGTTCTTCCCGAACTTAAAGGGGATATCTTTCTTTCTTCTCGGAGGTATCGGGATGCTGGAACTTATAGTAGGCGAGGAAAGAAGCCCAATGGTAAGAAGGGCCGGGACAAGAAGCGTCAAAAAAGCAAAGATCATAAGTATCAAAGTTATTGTCGTTCCTCTTGAGGAGCGTGATGAGGAAAAGAAAGAGGGGGGCCGAGGAAGGTCACGATCTGGTCGAGAATTTCTTGAAGGGCGAAGGACGTCACACCTTCTCCTCCTTGCCCGCGAAGGAAAGGACGGTGTCATTAGCTGGTTTCTTGATGGCCTTCCCGACCCGTTCGACCGAGAGGATGACGCAGACGTAGATCCAGCCATATGGCCCGACAAAGACAAGAAGCAGCACCGTGATGGTGTCGACGAGGCAGCCGACGATAACCATCAATGACCATCGGCCAGAAAGAAAAAGAAAAAGAAGATCTGAATAAATATGGGCGTTTTACAAGGATTTTTGGCAGTAAAGGTCTCTTTATTCGTTGAAATGCTTCATGCGATAGGGAACAAATTCCGAATTGACCTCGAAAAGCTTGTTTTTCGAACTGCTCTCGCGGGTAAGAAGGAAGCCATCCCTGACGAATCCATTGAGAATCTTGAAGGCGGCTTGCTTGCTCATGTCGCTTTTCGTCCACTTGAGGAAGTCGCCATAAACAAAGGCGCCTTTGCTCGAAATGAGGATTTTCTTGATGTAGGCCCTTTCGCCATCAGTCAGAACGATGCCTCTGTTTTTAAGAATCTGATCAACATACTCTATGTTTTTGTAGCAATTGTAATAGTCAAAAGAAATTTGAAGCAGATAGCGAAAGAAGTAAGTTAGGTCATTATGACAATCTCTGCTATCGCTTAAAGCTTCGTAATAGCGATTTTTGGTTTGGTCAATGGCTTCGGAAGCAAACAGGAAGGGGTTATGCTGAGTTAGTAAACTCAGCCAAAACGAAACCATTCTGGCTGTACGGCCATTGTAATCGAAATAGGGGTGAACATAGACAATATAGTAATGAGCGATATAGGGAAGGAAAAATTTCTCCAGAGGATCGCCTTTTTGCAATACGTGGTTTACGTAGGAGAAAAGAGAATCAAGACAAGAACCAATCGTTTTATTGGGAGCGCCTTTGTAAACGTCGACCATCACTTCATCGTAACGATAATGCTCGCCTTCTCTAAGCTGGCAATTTTCGTCTAGTTGTCCGTCGCTTAAAATCGAATAAAGGGTAAATAGATTTTCATCGTTAAACTCTGGCCTCTTTAGAACGAATTCAATCCCGCGTGCCATGTTGCGAACGATGAAGTCGTTTTTGAAAGCCGGGGCTATGCGTTCGCTAACGATCTCTTTTACGCGTTTCCTCGTCGTTTGTACGGCCTCTAAAGACAAAGTGCTTTCAATTTCCGAATAAATTCGAGATTTAATGAGGTCGTCGAAATTTCTAATCGTCACCAAACTGGAATTTTCATTAAAGTCATCGATTGCCAATTTCAAAATTTCATTGTTTAACAAAATCAGTTCTTGAGAAACGGCGTAGTGAATTGGATGGTCATTGAAGGACATGAGATCGGGAAGCCTAAACGGTTTCCTTTTCCTTAATACTTGGCCGTCTTTAAAATTTAAAAAGCTGTTCCATTCATTTGGCTCAACGCAAAAATCGTAACGTCTATCGTACATGGCCTCCCTCGGAGTCAAGTATCTGACCTCGATCATGTAGTTTAAGAGCCTTTCATTATCAACCATGTAGTCAACCTCACCGTGAACTAAATCATATTGGACGCCATGAAAATGGTCAACCGTTATGTCAACTAAATAGCAAGCGAGACTAAGCGGCCGCGTCCCCAAGCTTCCAAGCCCCTCTATAAACCGAAAAGATGGTTTACAATATATGTTCATATCGACTAGGGAGGCAAAGCAAAAATGATTGGAGCCATACTTGGGGATATTGCCGGTTCGCGGTTCGAGTTCGCCGGCAATCGGAAGAAGCCTGAGGTTCTCTTCGCGCCGGACTGCTTTCCGACCGACAACACGTGGTTATCCGAAGCTGTCGCCTATGCCTTGAACAATTCCTTTTGGGAAAAGGAGGCGACCCTCGAGCAGCTCGTTCTCAAAGAGACGATATGCGCTTTCGTCCGTCACCCGGAGGCCGGCTGGGGCCTCGGCTTCGTCCGCTGGATCAGAAAGACAATCGCGGAAAACGGTCTCAATGCCGATTGACTCGCCATTTGCCCCGAAAAGCTTAAATACACTTCCAACCAAAGTGCCGGCAACGGCTGCGCGATGAAGGTAGCGTCCATCCCCTACTTCTCCTCCTCCCTTGAAGAATGCAAGGAACTCACCCGCCGGGTCACGAGCGTCACCCACGACCATCCGGACAGTTACTGGGCGGCGGAGTGCCTTACAACGAGCATCTACCGGGCCCTTCATGGCGGATCAAGAGAGGAAATCCTGGAAAACATCCTTTCCTATTATCCGGAAGTCGAAAACCTGACCTATGCCATGCTCAACAAGGAGTATCGCTACACCGAGCTGGCCAAGGACAAGGTCCCCGAAGCCATGGTTTGCTTCCTCGAGAGCAAGGACTTCGAAGACGCTCTCAAGATGACCGTCTCCATCGGCAGGGACGCCGACACGCTCGGGGCCATCGCCGGCGGACTGGCCGAGGCCTTCTATGGCTGGAAGAGCGTCAACCGGGAAATCGTCCCCTTGCTTCTTGGCGATAATCCAAAGTACAGCGTCGAGCAGAAGAGAGTGCGGTATTTCTTGAGCTACGTTTGCAAGAAATACCCGGACAAGTTCCCCTTGGACGGGCGAAGTAATGCCAAAACGCCTTCAGCTTTCGCTTGGTTCTTCAAGGAATACGGGCAAAAAAATAACCTATAGCAGCGAAGCTATAGGTTTCTATCAATGTTGGCTGGGGTGACTGGGATCGAACCAGTGCATGTCGGATTCAGAGTCCGAAGCCTTACCGCTTGGCTACACCCCAAGGCCCTGAAATTCTAGTCAAGGACGGAGACACGGTCAAGGGTAAACGGATCTCTTGTAGTTATGACGTGATTTGTTTCCATCGATTTATGACGTGATTTGTTTCCACTCCCAATCCCCCTGGGGGGATTCCGGTTATGACGTGATTTGTTTCCAACCAATTCCTTCCCGCTGGGATGATATCGGGTGGAGGAAATCACAATGAAGGGAATCCCGGATCCATACGTGGAATCAATCGTCAAGAAGGCACTGTCCGGGAAGCTCGCGACAGGCCAGGCAGCCGGGCAAAAATGGCCACTCATAGGCAAACCCGAGCAATGTCTTATGCCTAATCGGAATGGCTGATCAACCATATACCATGCTGGCATTTTGGGTTCCCATTTCTAATGCGCTGGAGCTAAAAACACAAAAAGTGTGTAAATTAACACAAAGATTTACACGTATAATGTGTAAGACATTCTATATTTATCCCATTTTTTGTGTAAATTGTTCTTAGTAAGGAGGCTTCCGCAATGAGAAGAAAAGCATTGGATCTTTTGAAGGAATGGAAAGATAGCCCGGCAAGAAAGCCCCTTCTCCTCCGAGGAGCTAGGCAAGTTGGAAAAACATGGCTGTTGAAGGAATTCGGAAAGGCGAGCTACGAGAATCTCGTCTATTTCAACTTCGACGAGGATGATGATCTCAAGCAAGTCTTCGAATCGAGCAAAAATCCCAACCGGATCATCGATCTCCTTTCAATGATTGCCGGAAAGAGCATCCTTCCCGGCAAAACCCTCATCGTCTTTGACGAAATACAGGAATGCCCGGAAGCCCTCAATTCGCTCAAGTATTTCAAGGAGAAGGCCCCCGAATACCACATCGCGGTTGCGGGAAGTCTTCTCGGCGGCCCTTTGGCCGAGCCGAAGTCCTTCCCCGTCGGGATGGTCAACGTCGTTAACCTCGGGCCTTTGGACTTCGAAGAGTTCTTGGAGGCGGCAAATCCCTCTCTCTACTCCTACTACCAAACCGTCAGGAAAGGTTCGTCCATCCCGGACATCTTCCATAAACGCCTTCTCGAAGCCTTCGACGACTATCTCATCATCGGGGGAATGCCCGAAGCCGTTGCCTCGTGGATAGAGTTCCATGATCCCGACGCTGTTTACCGCGTTCAGAAAGACCTTCTTTCCCTCTACGAAAACGACATTGGAAAGCACAACGGCAAAATCGATGCCGGACGCATTTTCCTCGTTTATCGAAGCCTCGTATCGCAACTAGCAAAGCCAAACGAGAAATTCGTCTATGGCGCGGTCAAGGAAGGAGCCCGGGCCCGGGAATTCGAGCGGGCCATCGAGTGGCTCGTCGCCTCGGGACTTGTCCTTCGCATCCACAATCTCTCGAAGATCGAACAACCGCTCCCGGCCTACGACAAACTCGATCAGTTCAAGCTATTTTTCTTCGATGTCGGCCTTTTGAAGAGCATGGCCGGGGTCGATAACCGCGCCATCATTTTGAATTACGACTTCCAGTTCAAAGGCCCTTTGGCCGAGAACTACGTCCTCGAACAGCTCCTGCCCCAATTCGAAGTGGCCCCCCGTTACTATTCCGACCAGAAGGGCGAGCTGGATTTCGTTCTCCAAGACGGAATGGACGTCATCCCGGTCGAGGTCAAGGCCGGGGATGATAAGAGCGCGCCTTCTTTCAAGCGCTACATCGCCGGGGCTCATCCGAAGGCAGCCATCCGCTTCTCGCGGATGGGCTATCGAAAGGACGGGGAAATAACCAACATTCCCCTCTATCTAGCGGCCAAGGCGAGGACGCTCATCTAGTCTTTTCGAACCGCATAGCAAGCGAACCGTGCTTCGAGAAATCGTTCACCGCGAGGTTTTGATCGTGCCTCAGTTTGCCTCGCTACGATAACATTCTTTTGCAAAAATTCGATGAAAATTTCCATCGGCCGATTTTCATCGGCGGCGAGTCTCCAGCGCCTTTCAGCCTGGGGTTATTTTTCAGCCCGTCTCCTTAAAAGCGAAAAGGCGTTTTCTCCTATTCGCCTGCTAAATGCCGGTTGCCGTTTTCTTTTCACCCAAGGAAGTGAAAAAGCGTGAATCGTCAAGGGAAAAACCTAAATCGATAACCATGGGTTCGCCTGAAAAATGGATATGTAACTTGTTCAGCCAAAAGCCTTTCAACGAGTTCCATGAGAAGAACCTTTCCCGTGCTATGGCGAGCATCATGAAAACAACGGGGAAAACGGCGACGCGAAAAGCCCAATTGCTGATGTCTACGTCGACAATCCCGGCAAAAGGAACGGTTTTTCGCCCTAGAGAAGATAGGAGAGGAAACACTGCTTGGACCAGGTGGCCGTCGCCTCGGCCATAGCCCTTCCGCTGACCATCGAAAAATAGGAAGTCCTTTATGGAACCAGCCATCGATGGCCCTACCGATTATGGGGTTTGCGCTTTCGGCCATGTTTCCTTCTGCTAGGATGGCTTCGTTTTCCCTCCCAATCGAGCCGAAGAAGGCGGATCGATGGGAATTCGTTCGACATCGTAGCCGAAACGCCAGATATCCACTACGGGGCAACCGACAATGATCCTCCGCTTTTATCGGCCTTAACCTATCGGCCTCTCCGCTGCCTGACCCCGCCTCTTGCTAGCCGCGCCGCCCGAAGAGGATAATCTAGCCATGTCCAAGCTCATTGCCATCGGGGGAGGCTCGGGATCCGGGAAAAGCACCCTCGCCCGCAACCTCATGCTCGCCCATCAAGACGAAATCGCCATCCTTTCCTACGACTGGTATTACCGCGACCGGAAGGGGGAAAGCGAGGAGGAAAAGGCCAGGGCCAACTACGACGAGCCCAAGGCCATCGACGCGAAGCTTTTCCTCGAGGATGCGAAGAAGCTCAAGAGCGGGCAGCCGATCGAGGCCCCGGTCTATGACTTCGCCACCCACGAACGGCAAAAGGAGACCCATCACGTCGAGCCGAAACCCTTCGTCATCGTCGACGGCGTCCTCGCCTATCAGCTTCCGAACCCGAAGGAAGTCTACGATGCCTACATCTTCGTCGACTGTCCGAGCGACATCCGTCTCGCCAGGCGGATACTGAGGGACGAGGAAGAGAGGGGACGCACCTCATCGTCGATCGTCCTCCAATACCTTTCGACCGTCCGCCCGATGCACGAACGCTACGTCGAGCCGACGAAAAAGGAGGCTACCTTCCTCGTCAGGAGCGACCTTCGCCCGACCGACGAGGCAAGCCTCATCGAAGAGATCTACGCCTTGCTCAAAAGCCTTTGATTCCCCGTCTATTTCCTTTTGACGGGAACGTTGCCTTTCTCTTCCTCTCCCTTTCCCGGGAAGAGGTACCTTTCCTTGTTGTTGAGCCTCCAAAGGAGGAAGTAGAGATCGACGAGGGAGAAAAGGAAAAGAAGGACCGCGAGGACGAGGGAGACGCTAAATAGGAACGAATGGCTTCCTTCGTCCATGAGAAAAGACGAGGCGATCAGGCCCAAAGAGGAAGCGAGGAGGAAAAGAAGCGAAAGGAGGCGAATCGTCCACATCGCGATGTGGATGAAAGGCGTTCTCCCCCGCTTATAGATGAACTCGAGGCTAAGGAAAGAGAGATAGAGGGCAAAAGAAAGCGAAGCCAGGATGAGGGAAGCGAGCCCCGGAACATCGTTGTTCCCGTTTAGATAGGGGAAAAGGAAGGCATAAAGCGACATCCCTAGACCCACGAGGACCAAGATCCCGATAAGGACGACGAAAAGGAAATAGAGAGTGGAATTGACCCGGTCCTTGATATAGGCGCGGGCTTCCTTTTCCTTAGATGAAGATGAAGGCATATCCAATTGCAAGCCCCGAAACGAAAACGATGAGGTAGATGATGAGCGAATCCTTGAGGTGCCCTTTCCGGAAGAGGGAAATGGGCCCGAGCCCGGCATTGACGGCCAATCCGGCGATGAGGGCTCCGAAGGGAAGAAGCCCCTCGAGGCTCAGCTCGGCAATAAGAAGCGAGGAGGCGCAGGAAGGTATGAGGCCGACGATGGCCGCGAAAAGAGGAGCTAAATAAACGTTTTCCGTAAGAAAAGCGCTCATCGCCTCTTCGCCGATCCATAAATAGAAAAGCATCGAGAAGAAGGCCGAGATGAGAAAGCTGTAGACGAAGATCTTGAAGGAATGGACGAGAGGGTGGAAGAGGTGTTCCTTCGCGAAATGGCGGAATTTCCCTTCCTCGTCGTCGTGCCCTTCTTCCTCGTCCCCGCAGATATCGTGTCCGCAGCATCCTTTCGGGCGGCTGAGCGAAGGATCGTCGATCGGATTCGGGACCATGTGCCCCCGCCAGATCCAGTCGACGAGGTAGCCCATCAGGATGCCGAAGACGATCTTGATGCCGAGCACGGCGTAGGGATACCAGAAGCGCTCGGCCGAGAAGTCGCTGAAAAGAACCGGGAGAGCCTCGTCCGAACAAGCCAGGAAGACCGCGACGAGCGTACCGGCCGTTATCTTGCCCTGGAGGTAGATGTCGCTCGCCACGACCGAGACCCCACACTGGGGAATCGCCCCGGAAAGCGATCCGTAAACCGGGGAAAGGCGCTTGCTTCTCGATAAAAGCGAGGCGATCTTCCCTTCGAAGAAGGAAAGGGCGAAGTAGATGACGAAGGCGAAGGCGAATATCTTCGCGGCATCGATGAGGGAGTCGAGGAGGACGCTCCCGTATGTCATTTCCGCGGCAGCATGCAAAAACACGGCTAGATTTTAGGCGCTTCGCGGGGTTCTTGGTAGGAACTTGCTCGCCCATAAGCAAGTTTGAGGCAACTTTCCAAGAAGGGGTGTATCATGCCTTCCATGAGCGAAAAAGAAGTCAACCAGGAAAACTGCGACTCCAACTGCGCGAGCTGCGGAGTCGAAAACTGCCCGGGGCGCAAGGGCATCGAAATGCTCAAGCCCCACGAAGGAACTTCCTTCAAAAAGACGATTGCCGTCCTCTCGGGCAAGGGCGGAGTCGGAAAGAGCCTCGTTTCCACCCTCCTTGCCTCGAAGATGGCAAGCCTTGGGAAGAAAGTGGCCTTCCTCGACGCCGACGTCACCGGCCCCTCGATCCCGCGTTCCTTCGGCTTCGGCGGCTATGAGGCAACCGGAAGCCAGGATGGCATCGAGCCGGCGCTTACCAAAAACGGCATCCGCCTCATGAGCGCAAACCTTCTCATGGACGACCCCGCTGCCCCGATCATCTGGCGCGGCACCCTCGTCTCCAACCTCGTTTCCCAGATGTACTCGATGGTTGAATACGGGGACTGCGACTATCTATTCATTGACATGCCGCCGGGAACCGGCGACGTCCCCCTTACCGTCTTCCAGCAGATCCACATCGACGGGGCCATCATGGTCACGACCCCGCAGGAACTCGTCGAGCTCGTCGTCGAGAAGGCGGTCAACATGTGCAAGATGATGAACATCCCGCTCCTCGGCCTCGTCGAGAACATGTCCTACGTCGAGTGCCCCCATTGCGGAGAAAAAATTTACCCCTTTGGGGAGAGCAAACTCGAGGAAGTGGCCAGCCACTTCGGCATCGAGCCCCTTGACCGTCTTCCCATCAAGAAGGACCTCTCCTCCCTCATCGACCAGGGGAAGGCCGACGAATACGAAGGCGAGGAACTTTCCAAGTCGATTGCCGCCATCGAAAGTCTCTAATGAAAGGCCCGGAACCGTCAAATTCCGGGTCTTTTTTATATTTGATTGAGGATTTGCGACTATTTTTCGTTGATATGGCGATTTTTCATCGCCTTGATGGCAAGCCGAACCGCCCTTTCGCAAGACCGATCGATCGTTCTCGGCGGAAGCCTGCCTTCCTTCGCGGCAAGGAGGATTTCCCTTTGCTCGTACTTGTCGCCGGGCATGACGATGTCGCCGCCGGCCAGGATGACGTCCTCGCTCTTGGCTTGTCCCTTCGCGCACGATGACCAATCGGTCATGATGTAGCCTTCGTAGCCCCATTCTTCCCGGAGAAGACGCGTAATCAAATTGGGATCGCTATTGGCATAGACCCCGTTGATCAGGTTGTATGAGGTCATGAGGCAAGACGGCTTCGCTTTGCTGACGACATACCGGAATGCCTTTAGGTAAATCTCGCGAAGAGCCCTTTCATTGACTTCGCTTGAGGAAGTCGTGCGCTCGTTTTCGCGATTGTTGCAGGCAAAGTGCTTGACTGTCGTCATCCCTCTGCCCTCGGATTCGACTCCCTCGACGATCGCGGCAGCCATCCGCCCGCTCAATAGCGGATCCTCGCTGAAGTACTCGAAGTTCCTTCCGCAAAGGGGATGACGCACGATGTTTAGGGCCGGGGCCAGCCAAATGTCTACCCCGAACGCCTCCATTTCCTTCGAGACGGCAGCCCCCACTTCCCTTGCGAGGCCGTCGTCGAAGCTCGAAGCGATGAGCGAAGCCGTCGGGAAGGCCGTCGCGACGCGAACGACCATCCTATCGCCCTTCCTCGGAGACGACATGAGCTTGTCGACAAGGCGGTAAAGCGCTTTTGCCTTTCTCAGTTCATAGGGAATGCTTCCCGGGGCCCTGACTTTGCCTCCTCTCGATGCATAGCTGACCGGGCGGATGCGTAACCCAGCCGGACCGTCGGCCATCGCGAGCGTATGGAGGCCCATCTTCCGAAGGGCGTCCTTGTTGAGTTCCCCGGCCGCCCCGGGGATGGAAAGCGTTTTCCCGGATGTCAGGTCGAGATCTCCATAAAGGAGGGAGAGCTTTTCTTTATGCGTCAGCTTCGCCAGATAGCCTTGGGCTTCCGCATCCGGGATTTCCGCTTTCCTTTCGTGGAAGAGCGGGATGATCGAGGAAGGGTCCAAGCTGACATAAGAAGGGGCGGTTTCGGCCTTTTTCTTGCTCAGGGGGGCGATTTCATGGACCCGCTTCCCCTTTACGAGGGGAAAGCTCCGCTCGACGAGCACCCGCTTCGATAGGCGAATCGAGCCGATGAGTTCGGCGTCGACGCTCGAGAAGCCGGCCCTTATGAGGTATTCGCCCTCCTCGAGGAGATAAGAGGAAGTTTCTTCGTCATAGGCAGCGAAGTCGCGGAGCGAGAAGCTCATCTCGAGGCTCTCTTTTTCCCCTGGGGCCAGTTCCTTTCCCTTTTTATAGGCAGCCAATCCTTGGTATTCCCTAGGAAGGGAGACCGAAGGGCAGCTAAGGTAGATTTGGATAAGGGGGCGGCCCTTCAGCGAAGAGACGTTTTCGACGGAAGCAGCGACTTTGACCTCGTCCCCCTTAAGGGAATAGGAATAGGAAGCCTTGAAGGAAGCATAGGAAAGCCCGTAGCCAAAGGGATAGGCAGCCGGCACTCCAAAGCTGTCGTGAAAGCGATATCCGACGTAAATCCCTTCTATGTATTCCTCTTTCTCCCGGCTGCCGCGGCTCGAGAAGTGGGCAGTAGAGGGAAGATCGGACAAAGAGAGGGGCCAGCTGACGGCCAAGTGGCCCGAGAATGATTCGCGGCCGCTTATCAAAGCGGCAAGGGCCCTCGGGCCTTGGCTTCCGGCTTGCCCGAGATAGACGAGGGCGCCCGCCTCGAGTCCCTTTAGGAAAGAAGGATCGACCGGCGAACCGGAATTGATGACGACGATCAGCTTTTCAAAGCTGGACTTGAGGAAAAGCAGGTTCTTCTTCTCGACTTCGCTCAAGAGGTAATCCCCCGGCACTTCCTCGCGGTCGCGGCCCTCCCCGGCTTGCCGGCGGATGAAATAAAGCGCCGTCCCGCGTTCGGAAGGAAGGTCGTCTTCCTTTAGAAGCGGCTCCTCGGGCGCGGCCGCGGGGAGCGAGAGAAGCCCCATGAGCCCAGCCACGTCGAAAGCCGAATGTTTCTTTCCCCGCTTTATGATCTCTTCGTCCCTTTTTTCTTCGGCCTCCGAAATCGACGAGGAAAGGCGGTCCAAATAGGAAGCATTCGTTATTTCGTAGCCCTCGCTTTCGAGGGTTTCCTTCAAGGAGAGCGGCTCCCTGGTGTATACGTCGCCCGAGCCGGTGCCGCCCTTTTCGTAAACGCGGGCCCCGATTCCGTAGAGGGCGATCTTTCCCTTTGTTAATGGAAGCGCACCCCGGTTTTCGAGGAGGACGATGCCCCCAAGGGCCGCCCGGTATGCGACTTCGGCGTTTTCCTTTTCAAGTTCGCTCCGCGGCCAGGAAGCGACGATGCTTTTTTCCCATTGTTCCATTTTGAGGTGCTCCGAGCAATGAAGGCGCTTCCTATTTGGAAGTGCCTAGAAGGTCCTTCATCACCGCTTTTCGGGTGACGATTCCGATGAAGGTTCCCTGGTCGTCGACGACCGGGACGTAGTTTTGAAGGGCGAGGGTGCTGTAAAGCTCCTCGCTTTCGCATTCGATCGTAACGGGACGAATGCTCCTAGAAGGAAGAATCGCCGAAAGGGGGTGCTTTTCGAGGTCTTCGAAGGAAAGCCGCTTTTCCATTAGGTAGTAGAAGAAGTCGCCTTCCCTCATCGAGTAGAGGTATTTGCCGGTCTTCCTATCGATTACCGGGATCATCGTGTAACGATGCTCCCTCATCTTCTCGATGGCTTGGCGGATGGTGAAGTCGCCGTAAAGATAGTCGACGTCTTTCTTGGGGGTCAGTAAGAATAGCACGTTCATACACTCCCATTATAAACGCCCCTCCCTTCTCCATAGGAGGAGTTAAACGTGGTTTTCGCTTTTTAAGCGTCGTAGACGCCTTTTTGTCGAAATGGGTTTATCATGGCAAGCGAAAGGAAGGTCGAAAATGAAGGAATTCGCGTTCAAGGTCGTCGGTATGAGGTGCGAGGGCTGCCTCAACAAGACGATTGCCGCCCTCAAGGCCGTCCCGGGCGTCAAGAAAGTCGAGCTTTCGCTCGAAACCGGGCTCGGAAAAGTCGAGGCCGAGGGCTTCGTGGGCGAGGAGTCGCTCATGAATGCCGTCATGGGCTCGGGCTACGCCTATTTGCCCCAATAAAAACGAGAAGGAAAAAGAGAAGCGGCCTGCCACCGGGCTAAACTGGACCCCGTAATTCGGACAGTCTAGAAAAAACCACGACCAAAAGATTGCCTCCGATTACAATGTGATTGGAGGTTTTCTCATGTCCAGAAAATCGTATTCCCCCGAGGAGATTTCGCTCAT
>CALWAS010000015.1 GCA_944375905.1 uncultured Bacilli bacterium | reverse complement strand
TGAGGCGGGCGGCGATGTACTGGCCGTCGCCGATCTGGAGGGTCAAGCCGTTCTCGACGCTGCGGACGTTGATGGTCGCGGCAGCCTCGAAGTCGGTGGTGGTGCCGAAATAGTAGCTTTGATTTCCATCGCCCATCCTGCCGGTGAAGTACTGGGCTTCGCCGAGGTTGGTCTGCCAGAGGCCGAGCTTCCCGGTCTCGACGAGAGTGGCGTCGGTGGTTTCGGACGACTCGGTGGTTCCGGTCGATACGCTGGTCCCGGTCGATTCGCTTTTGGAACTAGAGGAAGAGGAGCTTGTTTCTTCAGTCGGTCCGCATCCAGCTAGGATGAGGCCAGCCGCAACAAGAGGTAATAGGACGATCTTGCGATTCATCAATTTCTCCTTTCACTATTACAAGGATGATTTTAATTTGAATTTTCCGAGTAACCTAGCAGAAGTTGTCATTGACATCTTCTGTAAGCGTTATCTACGAAAAAAAGCGGCCGCCGGCCGCCTTTTGTCGTATAGTACAAATCACCCCTTAATCGCGTCGAGAGCCCGTTCGACCTTCGTCTTTCGAGAAAGCGAGTACTTGATGCCGTTTTTCTCGAGGAGATCCTTGAGGTTGCTTTCGGCATCCCGCATGTTGTTGAACTCGAGCTCGACCTCATAGTCGACCCGGCCGCTGTATTCGTTTTTGTCGATTGAGAGCTTGCCATTGAGATAGGGGACGTCGATCCGGCAAGTGGTGAGGCTCGTCTTGATCTTGAGGCTAGCCACGTCGATGTCGAGCATCGTGAGGAAGCGCTTGATGTCGCCTTCCGGGAAGATCCCGTCCTTCGAGAACGAGTCGAAAGTGGCTTTCGACCACGGGCAGTTCTTCTCCAATAGCCCCTGCGAGAGCGGCGTCTTGAGGGTCATTTCGTATAGGCCTTCCTTTTCCCGGACCCGGAGGGCAAAGCCCTCCCGACGGAGCAGGAAGGAATCGTCGTCGATGTAGTAGTTGGTTTGGGTGTAACTAGGATGGTCTTTGTAGATTTTCCTAAGTTTCTCGTAATCGGCTTCTCCGATGAGGGCCTTGGCCTCGATTTCGATTGCGTTGCTCATCTATGTACCTCTCGATTAGGGATTATACGCGTGCGATGGAAAAAGGCACGAGCACCCTTCTTTGATGGAAGCAAAAGTGGATAATAAGGCGATGATCATTTATGCCCGCGATTTCTATTTGACGAACCTATGGTGGATCGTCCTCCTCGCCCTCGTTGCCCTCATCGGCATCGTCTACCTCATCGACTTCCTCATCGTGAGGAAAAGGAAGAGCCTCAAGGAGGCCCCGGCCAAGCCGAGCCGCGGGGCCTATCTTTCCTCGCTTGGGGGAGAAGGAAACGTCCTTAGCCACAAGCTCACCGGTTCGCGGATCGTCCTCACCCTCGTCGATTACAAGAAAATCGACCGCGATGCCCTCAAGAAAACCGGAATCACCGGCTTCATCGAAAAAAGCGACCAGCTCACGCTGGTCAGCCGCGACGCGAAGGAAATCTACAAGCTACTCTTCGGGGAAGACGTGAGCGCGTAGGTCCTCGATCGGAAGGCCCATCACGTTCGCGAAGCTTCCTTCGAAGGAAGCGATGAGGCCGGAATCGTCTTGGATTCCATAGCCGCCCGCCTTGTCGAGCGGCTTTTTCCTTTCGATGTAGGCCCTTGCTTCTTCTTCGCTAAACGGGGCGAAGGTGACGTAGCTCTTCACCGTTCGCGCTATTTCCTTTCCCTTTCCAAGGTAATGGTAGGCGGTCAGGACGACCTCGCGCTTTCCGGCCTGTGACATTAGCATCCTGAGGCAGTCTTCCTCGTCCTTCGGCTTTCCGAGCGCCTTTCCCTCGAGGATCACGACCGTGTCGGCCGCCAATACCTCGTCGTTAGAATGAAGGGCATGGATCGCGTAGCATTTCAGGCGGGCTTCTTCTTTGGCGAGGGCGCTTGGGGGGAGCGACGGATCGAGGAGCCGCTCGTCGACATTGGGCACCAAAACCTCGAATGATATGCCGGCTTTGCTAAGGATTTCCCGACGGCGCGGCGAGGAAGAAGCGAGGTAAAGCACTATTTAGGCCTCCTTCCGGGCGACGTCCATGATGAGAGGGACGATCATCGGGGTCCGCTGGGTCTTGCGGTAGACGTAGGAAGAAACGGCTCCGCGGACGGCATTCTTGATTTCGGCAAAGGTCACATGCCCCTTCATGACCGATTGGGCCGCTTCGAGGGCGTGCATCTGGCTGTGGCGGACGACATGGGTGTCCGAGAAGGAAGCAAATCCGCGGAAGTAGACAATCGGCGGAACGACGATCTTGCTCAGGCGGCTGTCGATCGTCATGAGGACGGCGATGAGCCCTTCTCGGTTCATCTCGTCGCGGTCGCGCATGAGGGCGCTCGATAGCCCGTCGAGGTCGTTGCCGTCGATGTAGACGTCCCCGGCCGGCACGTGGCCGCCGCGCTTGACCTCGTGGTCCTTGAGCGTAACGACGTCGCCATTGTCGAGAAGGAAGACATTGCTCGACGGTATGCCGAGCTGCTCGGCGATTCCGCCGTGGATCTTCAACATTCGGTACTCTCCGTGGACTGGCATGAAATGCGACGGATTGGCGAGTCTAAGCATGAGGCGAAGCTCTTGCTTACTCGGGTGCCCCGAAGAGTGGAGGGAGAAGCTCATGGAATTGAGTTTGACGTCGGCGCCGAGCTTGACGAGAGTATTGACCAACCGGTCGATGACGGCGTTATTGCCCGGTATCGGGTTGGACGAGAAGACGATCGTGTCGCCTGGAACGATGTGGATGGAACGGTGCTCGCCCCGGGCGATTCTCGAAAGGGCGGCCATTTCCTCGCCTTGGCTACCGGTGCAGAGGACGCACACTTCCCGGGGCCGGAGGTTGCGGACTTCGTTGTCGGAGACGATCGAGGAATCGGGAATCTTGATGTATCCGTATTTCCTCGCGATGGAGACGACGTTTTCCATGCTGCGGCCGAGGATGCAGATCTTGCGGCCGTGCTCGACCGCGACTTCGACGACTTGCTGAATGCGGTTGATGTTGCTCGAGAAGGTCGAGACGATGATGCGCCCGACGGCCTTTTCGAAGATGTCCTCGACGCCTTTCCGGACATTGGTTTCGGATGGGGTATAGCCCTCGATTTCGGCGTTCGTGGAGTCGGCCATGAGCAAATCGACTCCTTCGCTTCCAAGGCGCGCAAGCTTGGCTATCTCGAATTGGGGGCCGACCGGCGTCAGGTCGATTTTGAAGTCGCCGGTTTCGATGATGCGCCCGTGCTTCGTGTCGATGCAAATGCCGAACGCATCCGGGATCGAGTGGGTGACCCGGAAGAAGGAAACCTTGAATTCGCCGGCGATGTCGACGACGGTGTCGCTATCGTATTCGACGATGCTCACCTTCTCGCGGATCCGGGCGTCCTCGATCTTGTGGCGGATAAGGGCGGCCGCGAGCTTCGGGGCATAGATGACCGGGATGTGGACGCTTCTAAGCAAGAAGGGGATGCCTCCGATGTGATCCTCGTGCCCGTGCGTGATGAAAAGGGCCTTGATCTTGGCACGGTTGGCCTTGAGGTACGTATAGTCCGGTATCACGTAGTCGACGCCCGGGAGGTTGGCTTCGGGGAAGCGGACCCCGGCATCGACGATGATGAGATTGCGCTCGGTTTCGAAGCAGTACATGTTCTTTCCGACTTCGGAAAGACCGCCGAGGGCGAAGATATTGATTGGTGCATCCATTCTCGCCATAAAGTCTCCTTGAAAAAACGGTTTTGTTGACGGCTAGAGAGTATGTTGGCTCTTATTCGAATGAATGATAGCAAATCGAAGGCCCGGTAAGGAAAGCAAAAGGGCTGAAACCGCTTAAATTTCGGCTATCGTCCCTCTTTTTCGCCCTTTGCTGGTTTGTCTTTGCGGCAAACGAGGAAATAGAAGAGACATGAATTGAGCAAAAGAAGGACCGGCAGGGCATAGGGAAGGACGAAGAGGCTTCCCATGAGCTCGAGCGGGACCAGGGCCGGATAGCCGTCGACGAGAGCGTTCGGGAAAAGAACGAACGAGACGATCATGAGGATGGTCAAAAGAAGATTGGCCCCCAAATGGCCAACGAAGACGATATTCGCGGCCTTCTTGTTCCATTTCGGTACGACGATGAACATCGACGCATAGAGGGAAACGATCGACAGGAAGACGACGATGAGGGGAAAAGCGCTCGAGGGGTCGATCCGCGAATAGGAGGCCATGTAGAAAGCCCCGGCCAGGAAATAAAGCGTCAGGAAGGTGTAAGCAACCCCATAGACGACATTGAAGGCGAACAAGCGGTCCTTGCGATCCTCGCTTTCGAGAGTCGACGAGGCGGCGATTTTCCCGCGGAAGGAAAAGACGATGGCTCCGGCCACGGCGTCGAAAAGCGAGACGAGGAGACCGTCGAAGGGATAGCCGATGCCGTGCGGGGCAATGTCGTTGAGAAGCCCCGAGCCGAAATACGAGGCGAAAATGACGAGTCCGACTAGGCCGGCGGCAAGAAGGACGACGGATGCCGAAAGAAGCAGGGCAGGGGTCTTCTTCGTTTTGCCGCGGGCAATGAGAAGGACTAGATAGAAGGCGGAGAAAAGGCCAAGGTAGGCGACGACCGTCGGGATGGCGAGGTGGAACACCCTTATCTCGCTTAAGGCCGAGATGAGGAAATAGACGAAATTGTAGAAAAGGAAGGAAAGGGGAATGAAAAGGGCGGCGAGCGATAGGCGAAGGGCGCGATTAGCCGACATGGATGGATTCCCTCCCGTGCTCGATGAGCGTTCCGTCTTCGAAGTAGACATGGCTGAGATCGTAGCTGCCGTCCCCCGAGAGGACGTAGCTCGCGTAGCCGACCCGCGGGAATCCTTTTTCCCCGTCGTTGGCGTAATAGAGCCCCCGTCCGGTCTTGACGCCATAGCCAAGGGCGATTCCCTCGTAGGAAGAGACCCAGTCGTTGCTGTGGTCGTGGCCGACGAACATGCCCTTGCAGTTGCTTTCCTTGGCGGCCGCGAAGATGCTCGAATGGACCTGCCCGGCGAAAAAGGGGTAGGTTTCCTTTTTCCCTTCGAAGTCCTCGTTTTCTCCTTCCCAAGTCGAATGCTCGTTTATTTCCCCGACGAGTCCTTCCTCGTCGATATCGTAGGCATAGGCCCACTCGTAAAGGGGAATGTGGAAGAAAAGGAGATTTGGGGCTCCGTCGTTTTGCAGGCTCCTGTAGAGATCGGTTTGCTCGTCACGGATGTAGTCGTAGACATAGCCGCTCGATTCGACGATGAGGGAGCCGGAATCGATGAGGTTTATCCGCCAGGCGACGGACCCGTCTTCCCTATTGAGCTCGACGGCATAGTTGGTTGCCCCATGAACGTCGTCGTCAACTATCCTGGTGACGGAATTGCTTCCCGAAGTGACGAGATTGTCCATGAAATCCGGGGAATAGGTGCCTTGGTAATCGTGGTTTCCGTACGTTACGGCGTAGGGCACCCCAAGACTCTCGATCGTGTCATAGAGAGTCGAGGCGACATAGGCGTCGGCCGTGAGGAGGCTATCTCCGGTGATCACGATCAAATCGGGATCCTCGCGTTCGGCAATGGCCCTGAGGTAAGCCTTCTCTTCTTCCATCGGCGTCGCCTTTCCCCAATGGAGGTCGGCAAGCTGGACGATTTTGAAATCGTCGCGGAAAGAAAGCTCGGAAATGTAGTCTTCTCTCTTCGGGGTCCCTTTTTCCGGCCCGCAGGAAGCGAGGAGGAGAAGAGAGAGCAACGCGGCGGCGGAAACGGCCTTTATCATATCTCAATGGCTCCGATCACCCTTTTGAAGGGATCCTTCTTGTCGATGCGGTCATAGTAGAGAATGCCGTCGAGGTGGTCGATTTCATGCTGGAGGACGATGGCTTCATAGCCTTCCGCCCTCACAAGGATCGGCTCGCCCGACCGTCCGTCGACCGCCGCGACGGTTATCTTGTTGTGGCGGTAGACGTAGCCATCGTGATGCTCGGGTACCGAAAGGCAGCCCTCGCCTCCGGCAAGATAGGCTTTCTTCACCGAGGAAGAGACGATTCTCGGGTTGACGAGCAGGTGCTCGACTTCGTGCCCGCTTTCCGGGTCGTCGACGAAATAGACGACGAGCATTCTTTTGCTGAGGCCGATTTGCGGAGCGGCCAGCCCGACGCCCGAGCGGACCGACGGATGCTTTTCGAGAAAGTCCGGATCTTGGCTTTTCTTGAGGTAGTCGAGCATTGAGAGAAGGGTTTCCTTGTCCTTTGAAGAAAGGGGAAGTTCCACTTCCTTGGCGGTCTTCCTTAAAAGAGGCGCGCCATCGATAACGATTTTGAGCATAATCCTTCGGATTGTAGCATAATCTCCTCGTTTCAAGATGAACGAGCGCATGAGCAAAGCCGCCGCGGAACTCTCGGCAGCCATCATAGACGACCCAAGGGCCCGGGCTTATAAGGAAGCCGAAGTCGCCTTTTTGAGCGACGAGGAAGCCCAGGGGAAGAAAGCCGAGTTCGCCTCGGCCCTCGTCAGGAGCGAGGATCCCTCGCTTCCGGAAGAGGAAAGGAAGGCGGCCCGCGAACTGGCTGCCGCGAAAAAGGCCGAGCTCTCCTCGCTCCCGGTTTCGAAGCGCTACTCCTCTTCCCTTAAGGAATACCGGGAGATGCTTCTCAAGATCGACCGTTCCCTCTTCCTTTTTTTGGAATTCCCCTCTTTTTTCTACGAAAGGATCCTCGATGATCAAGATCGTCGCCGGTAAATACCGGAGCCGGCTCCTCGAGGTTCCGCCGACGGTTACCGTCCCGACCAAAAACCGGGTGCGCGAGGCTATCTTCTCCGCGCTTGGCGAGCGCTTGATCGGCGCCCGGGTCCTCGACCTCTTTGCCGGTTCCGGGGCCCTTGCCTTCGAGGCGCTTTCCCGCGGGGCGAGGGAAGCCGACCTCGTCGATTGCTCGAAAGAGGCAGTGTCGGTCATCGAGAAAAACAAGAAGGCCCTGAAAGAAATAAATGCCCGCGTCCATCTTTCCGATGCGATGTCCTTCCTTCGCCTCGTCAAGGAGCCATATGACATCGTTTTCCTCGATCCTCCATACAAAGACGAGCAAGCCTACGCGGACTCCGTCGCCTACCTTGTCGCCCATTCCCTCATTTCAAAGGACGGGTCTTTGGTCGTCGAGAGCGAGAAAGAGGAGTTCCTTCCTTCGTTAGAAGGCTTCGAGGAAAGAACCTATAATTACGGGCGAACGTTCGTCCGCATCCTAAGGAGAGATTAGCCATGCGCATTGCCGTCTACCCCGGAAGCTTCGATCCGATAACCAACGGGCATCTCGAGGTGCTCAAACGTTCCCTCCGCGTCTTCGACAAGGTCATTCTCCTTTTGGCCGTGAATCCGGCCAAAAAAGCCAATTTCAGCAAAGACGAGCGCCTTTTCATGATGAAAGAGGCCACCAAGGGCCTGAACGGAGTAGAAGTCGATTCCTATGCAGGGTTGACCGTCGACTACTGCCTCGAGAAAGGCGCCCATCACCTCATAAGGGGGCTTCGGGCCGTGAGCGACTTCGAATACGAATTCGGCCTTGCCGCGGCCAACGAGTTCTGCTCGAAGGACGTCGACATGGTTTTCTTCATGGCCCATCAAGGCGAGAGCTTCATCTCTTCGTCGATGATAAACGAGCTAGCCTCGGCGAGAGTCGACGTAAAAAGCCTCGTTCCCGAGGCCGTCGACGTTTTGATCAGGAAAAAGTACGGGGAGCCGATCACTCACCGATGACGACGCGATAGGCGTTTTCGCCTTTAGGGTTGAGAATGCCATCCGCCTCGTTGATCGATAGAGGGGAGGCGAAGATCCTTTCGGCGTCGATCCCGTGTTTCCTAAGAGCAAGGATCGCAGCCACTTTGGCATCGAAGTAGTAGTTCTTCCCTTCGCCGCCCTTGACGGCCCCGAAACTGGATTCGATGAGGGAAGCCGCCTCCTTTTCCGCTAGCGGCGCGCTCGAGAACGAATAGGAGGGGCCGACGTAGGCGACGGCCTTCTCGAGGCCGGTCTTTTCCTCCAACGAGGAGAGGAAGCTATCGACTGCTCCATCCTTGATTTCCTCGAGCCGGAAGGCATGGCAAACAGCCTTTCCTTCTCGGATGAGGACGAGCGGCATTTCGTCGGCGATTAGGAGATCGGGCGAGGCGATCTCGGCTTTGCTTCCCATTTCGACGTGGAAGCCCGGATATTTTTCGATGCGTTTCATGCGTAGAGATTATATTAAGGAAAAGCCTCCCCGGGGAGGGGAGGCCGCTTAGTCGCTTTCGATTGATCAGTAGTTCCGGTAGTTGGTGAACGGATTCGTCATCGTCGGGGTCTCGGTGTGGTTCCACATGTTCATGAGGAGCGCCGCCTGGTTCTGGGTGGTGTCCCCGGTTACCGAGAAGATGACTTCGCGGATGCCAGCCAGGTTGCGGGCGACCGCTTCGTCGGTGTAATCGACGAGGACGATGGAGGGAACCGGGAAGGAGCCGAGGGCTTCGGTCGGGTCGGCCGAATCGCTCGTCTCGATGAAGAACTTCAGGTAGTTATCGTCGCCGATCGACTCATTCACCTTGTAGGCGCTGTTTTGCCAGTCCCAGTCGGTCGAGAGCTGCTGGAAGAGATCGACGTGCTGGAGGGTCCAGCGGTTGAAGGCGCTAGGAGCGGTGCCCATCTCGAGGAAGGCATCGTCGTCATCGTTGCTCGATTCCTGCGAGGCATCGATGGTGTGCATGAGGAATGTTTCGCCGCTGATGGCGGGACGGAGGTTGTATTCGCCCCAGTGCTCGTCGAGGTAGCGGAGGGCGTCCTCGGCCGTTTCGCAAGCCGAGCAGTCTTCCTGCCAGACGACGAAGAAGAACTTCTCGCCATACGAAGTGTCGAAGTCCTCGGTCGTGAGCGAGGAGTATGTTCCGTCGGCTACCGCTTGGCGGATGACGCGCTCATTGGCCTCGAGGACGTTCGCGAACTTGTCGGCCTCGGTTTCCTGGCCCGGGGTCGGGTCGATCATCTGGCCTTCGAGAGTTTGCAGCCGCGCCTGATAGAACGAATACTGCGTCGAGCCGGTCCACCCTTGGACCCATGTCGTGATGTAAGGAATCGAGAAGATGACGGCGAAGATGGCCCCGACGATGAGAAGGGGCTGAACCCAGGCCGTTTCCTTGATCCAGCGCCAAATTCTTACGAAGAAGGCGCCGATTGATTTGAGAATTGCCATGCTTTATCCTCCGCGAAAGTACTGGGGTTCCTGAAAACAGCGGTGTAATCATAGCACCGGCCACCATAGGTGGCAATAAAAGATAAAAGCCCGAAAAGAGTGATGGGAAGAGGGCTTTTTGAACGCCAAACGCGGACTTTCGCAAGATTGATTAGCATTCCCCGGGCGGCGCGCTATACTTCCTTAGTTCCATGCGGAAGCATCCAATCGAGAAACTGAGGGAACGCGAGGAGAACTTCCTCTACGACCACCCCTGGCTTAAAGACGGCCTCCACGATGCCCTCATCTTTGTCATTTCGACCCTTTCGGCCCTTATTTTCGCAATCGGCTTCAACTGCTTCATGGATCCCGGAACCGAGCTTCTTTCGGCCAATGGTTCCTATGCCCTTGCTTCGGGCGGGGTTTCCGGCGTAAGCCAGGTCATCGTCCTTTTCCTTGAGCTTTGCGGTTGGAAGAACATCGACGCCAACACGGCGATATCGGTTCTCTATTTCGTCTTGAACGTCCCTCTCATTTGCCTTGGATTCTTCGGGGTCGGCAAGAAATTCACCCTCTTTACCCTCATAAACGTCGTCGAGACGTCGGTATTCCTGAATCTCGTCAAGCCGGAGAACATCCCCGCCCTCGGAGAGGTCTACAACCTTGTCCGCGACAACGGCGGCATGCTGGCCCGGGCCCTTTTCGGCGGCGTATTCACCGGGCTTTCGTCGGCTCTCGCCTTCAAGTTCGACTTCTCGACCGGCGGCGTGGACATCATCGCCTACTACATTGCCCTTCGCAAATCGACTTTGGTCGGAAAATACGCCCTTTTCCTCAATTGCACGACGATGACGCTATTCGCCCTTCTGACGTCCGCCAACGCCGGATTTGAGCAAGAGGAGACTTTCCTGGCTTTCGCCCGCATCCTCTATTCGGGTCTTTATTTGCTGGCTTCGGCCCTCGTCGTCGATACCATCAACCTTCGCAACAAGAAACTCAAAGTCGAGATCACGACTTCCAAGGAAGGCCTCGGCGGCGTCCTCGTTTCCGAGATGCCGCACGGCGCGACCGTGATAAACGCCTCCGGGGCCTATTCGGGCAAGGGCGTCTATTTGGTGACGATGGTCGTTTCTTCCTACGAGGTCAACCACCTCATAAAGATCGTCAAGCGCCTTGACGAGCACGCCTTTGTCCAAGTCACGGAACTCGTGCTGGTCGGAGGTCGGTTCCATCTTCCTCCGGTGAAATGAATAAGCGCGGGTCGAACCCGCGCTTATTTACCTATCCGCCCCGGAAAGGAGACGGGGGCCTCAAGGCTTCTTTTTTCTTATGACGACGCAGCCAAAGGGGGAAATCTTCCCATTTGCGCAGCCGTTGGCATATAGGATCCCGTCGCCTTTGGAAAAGCGGTGCTGAATTTCGCTTTTACCGGCAAAAACCGCTTCGATTTTCGCTTTTTTGGTCAGAAAGCATATTTTGAAGCGGTCTTTCGATCCGTCGATTCGGAAAGAAGAGGCCGTCGTTATCTCCTGGTGGATGAGGGAAAGGGACGCGATGGCTTCGAGGTAGGGCGAATCCTTCCATTCCATGGCCCTTCGGTACTCGTTCTCCTTTACGCCGGTCAAACCCATTTCATCGCCATAGAAGAGGGATGGGACCCCCGGGAAAAGAAATAGGAGGGCGAGAGCCGATGACATCTTTCTTTCGTCGCTCTCGACAAGGGAAAGAAAGCGCGGGACGTCGTGGCTGTCCAAGAGATTCAGCTGGGCCCTCGCGTAGGCTGGGGCGTATCTTGCGTAGAGAGACGAAAGTTCCCCCGAGACTTCCTTCGGGCCCAATTCGCCATAAGCGAAGAACGACCTGGCAATGCGGGCGAACTCGTAGTTCATCGTGCTGTCGAAGAGATCGTGCGAAAGCCAGGGAACGGCCTCGTTCCATATCTCCGCGAGGAAGACCGCTTCCGGATTCGCCTTCTTCACTTCCCTTCGGAAAGAGCGCCAGAACGCCTTGCTCGCCTCGTTGGCGACATCTAGCCGCCAGCCATCGATGCCAAAGCGCTTCGTGAAGGCAGCCGCGCCGCTCGCGAAATAGGATATGACTTCGGGATTGGACGTATCGAGCTTCGGCATGTCCTTGCAATAGCCGAAGCAGGCGTAATTCGGGGAACCGTCCTCCTTGATGAGGGGAAAATCGAGACGGTAGTACCACGGAAGGTAAGGAGATTCCCTGCCTTTTTCGACAATGTCCTTGAAGGCGAAGAAGGATGTTCCCGTATGGTTGAAGACCCCGTCGATTACCACCCTGATGCCAAGGCGGTGAGCCGAGTTGACCAGGGAGAGGAATGCACCGTCTCCGCCAAGGGACTCGTCGCAGGAAAAATACTCCGTCGTGTCATATCGGTGGTAGGAAGCCGCCTTGAAGATCGGATTGAGGTAGAGGCAGTCGAATCCGAGGCTCTTTATGTAGGGCAATTTCCGCTCGATGTCTTGGAATCTGCCGCCGACGCGCTGGGGAGGAACGAGCTTTTTCTCCCTTTCGCCGACGATAAAGGAATCGGGAAACACGTTGTAGACGCGGGCACGGAGCCACCAATCCGGAATCGAGGCAATCTCTTCGCGCAGGGCCATTGGGTAGGAAAAGAATTCCTCGCGGTTGTCGATCGTCTTTCCTTGGCACGATCGGTTTGCGAGTTCCTTTCGGAAGAAGCCGTCGAGGAAATAGAGTCTTTCGTCTTTCCCGACAAGCTCGAAGGCATAGAAAACCCGGTCGTTGGCGTTCGGGATGAGCGTCTCGAAGATGTCCCTGCTCCCGTCCGAGCCGGCTTTGCTGAGCTCGGCCCTTTTCAACGGGACCGGAGTGGATGAGGAAGCGCGGTCCCCGTAATGGACATATGCTCTTTGGAGGTTGCCCTTCTTGGCGAAGAGGCGTAGATAGAGCCCGTTTTTCGAATAGAAGGCATCAGGTCCTTGGTAGCGATGGACGATTGCCGCGCGCTCGATGCTCATTCCTTGACCCCTCCGGCGGTGAGGCCGCTAACCATGAAGCGCTGCATGGAGAAGAAGACGACGAGCACCGGAAGGGAAACGAACAGCGATGCCGCGGCGAATTGCGGCCAATTCCGGGCCAAGTTGTTGCTTTGGAGGGCGTAAAGGCCGCTAGCGAGGGTATAGAGCTCCTCTCCGGTCGTGAAGGTCGAGGCAAATAGATACTCGTTCCAGCAATTGATGAAGACGAGTATCGATGTGACGATGATCGAAGGGCGGGCCAGGGGAAGAACGATCCTGAAAAGGGTTTGGGGACGGTTCGCCCCGTCGATTCTCGCCGCTTCCTCGATCGAAGACGGAAGCGAGGCGAAGTATCCCTTTAGATTGAAGAAAGCGAAGATCGTGTTGCTCCCGGCATAGACGAGGATGAGGCCGATTCTCGTGTTCAGTAGATGGGCATTGCGGAAAAGGGCGAAGATGGCCGTCATCGTGAGCACCTGCGGAAAGGCATTGAGGATGAGAAGAACCATCAGTATGGCGGTTTTGCCCCTGAATTTCATCGACGCGAAGGCATAGGCGGCGAAAGTGGAGGGAATCACCGTGACGAGGACGGTCGAAAGCGAAAGGATGAGCGAATTCGCGAACCACGTGCCAAAATCGAGCTCGGTGAAGATGTGGATGTAATTGTCGAAGGTGAAGTCGGTGACGGCGAAGATGCCGCCGGTTAGATTGGTCTTGGCGCTGAAGGAAATGGCCAAGGCATAGATGATCGGTATCAAGACGACGAAGCAAATGAGGATGAAAAGGGCATGGAGGGAAAGGTTCTTGGCCACTTTCCGCGCTTTGATTCCGATACGCATGTTATTTCCCCCTTCCTTTCGCTTCCCGATAGGCGAAGCGCGAGAACAAGAGAGCTATGAGCATGAAGATGATGGTCGAGATGGCACTCGAAAGGCCGTAGTTGTTGCTTTCGAAAGCCGTCGTGTGGACATAGGTGATGATCGTCTGGAGCCCAGCTCCGGTCTGCGCGCCCTTCTGAAGCGTCAAAAGGTAAACGACGTCGAACTGCTTGAACTGCATGAAGGCGGTCATCAGAAGGGATGGGGCGACGATCGGCGCGATTTCCGGAAGGCTGATGGCGAAAGTCGTCCGCCAAAAGCCGGACCCGTCGAGCTTGGCGGCTTCGTAAAGCGACTGGTCGATGCTTTGGAGAGCCCCGTCCATCATCGACATGGTGAAGGGGTAGGAAAGCCACACATTGACCATGAGCGAGGCGAAGAAGGCTCCCCAATAGCTTTGGAGAATGAAGAACGAGTCGCCCCCAAAGAAACGGGATATGTCGCCGAAAAGGCCGAATTCGCCGTTGAAGATCCCGATTCTCCAAAGGAGGATCGATACGTATGAAGGGACGGCCCACGGGAACATGAGGAGGGTTTTGTAGATGTTCTTGCCTTTGAACCCCTTGATGTTCAAAAGGACGGCAAGGACCAGGGAGACGAAGATGATGAGAACCATGTTCGCGATGGTCCAAAGCAATGTGAGGCCGAGCGACCTGAGGAACTCGCCGTTGGTCTGGGCAAAAGCCCTTATGTAGTTCGAAAATCCGATGAAATCGAAATCGTACCAGTGATAAAGGTTCATGTTGGTCGTCGAGATGTAGACCGTGTAGCCGATCGGGAAGACGACGATGACGGCGACCAAAAGCAGGACGACGGCTATGTAGAGATAGGCAGTGCCGTCGAAGCGCTTCTTGCTTGCGTTATTCTTGGCGAGGCTCATTTTCCCTCCTTTCGACGAAATGAAGGGCCCCGCTTAGCGCAGGGCCCGCCTTTTGTCGGCTCTTCAATGCATGTTGGCGATTGCCTGGAGCGCTTCGTTTTGGAACTTTTCCGCGTTCTCGTCGACATCGCCGCCTTTGTTGACTGCGGTGAGGAAGTTGGTGAAGGGAGTCCACATGACGCCCATTTCCGGGATGTTGGGGGTCGGGACGGCCGTTTGGGCAATCGTGTACTGAGTCTCCTTGATCATCTCGTTCGAGGTGACTTCGCTCGCGTTGGACGCGGCGGTGAGGGCCGGGGTGCAGTTGTAATCCTTGGCCAAGGCCTTGGCCACCTCGACGTCGGCCATCGCCTCAAGGGCCTTGCCGATGGCTTCTTTCTTGGCCTCCGCGTATTTCATCACGGCAAAGCCCTGAACGCCTTCGTAAGGAGCTAGTCCCTTGCCGTTAGGAAGGGCAAAGCGGGAAAGCGAGACGTATCCGCAGTCGATTCCGGCTTCCTTGACGGAGGAAACGAACCACGGGCCGGCAAGAATGCCGTCGGCCTTCCCTTCGAGGAAGAGGTTCGTGATGGTGTCGTAGGCGCCGTCCGACATCGTCGGGGCGAATTTGGCGTTGTAGGCGGCAGCCTCCTTGGTGGCTGCGTTGTTGATGCCGGGATTGGCATTCGCGTCGATGACGAAGCCGCCGAATCCGTTTACCCAAGGAGCGGCATTGTAGGTGTCGTTATATTGGTTGAGGAAGCCGTATCCGCCTTCCGCGACGCGCGACTTGTTGTATTGGAGGAGGCCCTCCGTCGTCGTCGGCATCTCGCCCTTCCAAAGATCCTTGTTGTAGAAGAGGAGATTCGTTTCGGCGTAAAGCGGGAAAAGGTACTTCGTTCCCTTGTACTCGCCGGCATCGACGGTGCTTTCCATGAAGCCGCCAAGCGTTTCGGCGCTCGCGAAATTCTCGATCCCGGATAGGATTCCCATTTCGGCGTAGGCCCCGATCGCGTCATGGGCGCCGAAGAAGAAATCCGGACCATTGGAAGCGTCGTTTCCATATAGCTTTATCTGGTCTTGAATTCCGCTCTTCTTGACGGCCTGGACGACGATGTGCTCGTCTTTGAGCGCATCGGTCGCGGCCGAGGCGAGATAATCCATCATTGCCTTGTCGTTGTCGTGCCAGAAGGTGATGGTGGTGGAGGCCGGGGTGCCCGACGATGTGCTGGAGTCGTTTCCTTCCGGCGCGCAACCAGCAAGCGCCACGACGGACAAGAGGGCGGCCAACGGGATGATGACTTGTCGTTTCATATTTTCCTTTCCGGTTAAACGCTTTCTTTCGATATTTACGTTCAACCTCTGTTTCTGAGCCCATTATAATGACGAATATATCAATGGAAGCCCTTACAAGAACGAAACATTAGGTTAAAATCAAGAAAACGTTTTCGCAAATTTATGACAGCAACAATCAAAGATGTGGCACAGTTAGCCAAGGTATCGATCGCAAGCGTCAGCAAGGCGCTAAACGGAGAGAAGGGAGTAGGCTCCTCCACGCGCGAGCGCATTATGAACGCGGCGAAGATCCTTGGCTATGCGCCCAATGCCCGGGCCGTTTCCTTTTCCAAGAAGGAATGCCATGCCATCCTCTTCGTCTATCGCTCCTTCCCGGACGATCCGTTCACCGACCCCTATGTCTATTCCCTTTTCGAGGCCATTCTCGAGTCGCTTACCGATCAGCATTACAGCCTAAGCGCCCTCAATGTCGTCAACTTGGCGAACCCCACATCGGAAATAGTCGAGCAGATGCGAAGGAAAGCCTATGACGGAGTCATCGTCCACGCGAATGCGCTAAGCAAGGACCTTCTTTCGGAATTGCGTCTCAATCGCTTCCCCTCGATCCTGATCGGGCGCGATGATTACGTAAACTGGGTCGATACCAACCACGTTTTGGCCGGAAAGGCCGCCGCATCCTATCTATATAACCGCGGATACCGTCGCCTGGCCTTCATTGGAGGCGGCAAGGGGGACGAGATTTCCTCGCTGCGGCTCGAAGGGCTCCGCCAGGGAGCCGAGGAATACGGAATCGGCCTAGAGGAAAGCCGCGTCTCCAATGTCGAGCCGTCCTTGTTTGCGGTCGGGGAAGCGGTGAAGGGGTTTCTTCGGAAAACCGCCCGCCCCGATGTAATCGTTACCAGCAACAATACGATTCTTTTCGAGGCCTCCAGGGTGCTCGAGACGATGAAGGTGAAGGTTCCGGATGAGATTTCCTACATCACGTTCGACTCCTACCCGTATGCCGGGCTGACGAACCCGCCGTCGACCTCGATCGTCATCAATGTCCGGGAACTCGGGCACGAGGTGGCCCATCAGATGATAAAGATCATCAAGAATCGAAGTTACAGCATCCAGAGTTACGTTACCGTCCCGACGGTCAAGGTCGGGGAAAGCACAAAATGAAAAAGGCTCCGACGCCGGAGCCTTTCCTTAAGACCTTACTTGAGAAGGGAACCGATTCCGACGAGGGCTCCGCCGAGGATGCCTCCGACGGCCGGAATAATGGCCCCGGCCCCAAGGGTCAAGGCAGCGGAACCGCCGGCGACGGAAAGAACCTGGTTAAGAGTCGAAACGGAATCGATCAAGTCGCTATCGAGGAAGTTCGGAAGGAAGAAGAAAAGGAAGCCGCCGACGATGAGAAGAAGGGCCGAGACGAGGCCGAGCAGACGGGCGCCTTTCCGCTTCTTCATCAGCTTGGCAATGCCGGCGAGGATGGCGGCAACAACGCCGATCGCGAGGACGATGAAAAAGGAAAGCACCGCGGTGTTTATTTCCTGCTCGATCTCGATGGTTACTCCCTCGACGGTAAGGTCGCGGCTCATGCCGAAGACGAGCCCGAAGCCGGTATAGAGTTCGTAGTTCTCGGTAACGAGGTCCCCGACGATGATTCCCTCCTTTACGCTGGCCGTCAAGTTGACGGCGGTGGTGGCGAGACAGACGATCCCGACGATGGCCAAAACGATGCCAACAAGGACGAGGATGGTGCCGAGCATGGATGGCTTGGCTGTTTTCTTTTTGCTCATTTTGCTTTCGCTCCTTTATTCCATTGTATCTGCAGAACCGTGCTATTTGGTAGCATTTTCAAAAAGTCCGCAGAGGTTTTGCGGACTTTTCCATGCGAAATGAGTCGTAGCGATCTTTATGAAATCTTTTTGAGATAGCTTCTCCGACGCTTGTGGAGAACGGTTTCGAAGCGTCCCCAGTTGTTCTGGATCGAGGAATTGTCCTCGAGGTTGAGATTGGTCTCGCAATAGGCCACCCCGCCGTCGTAGAGCATCTTCATGATTTCGTAGAAGATTGCCCAGGAGATGCCGGAATTCTTGTATTGGGGGAGAATGCCGATGAGGCCTAGATCGATGACTTCCGGCTTCCTTACGGCCCTGAGAAGCTTGATGATGCAGGGGATCGTCAGCTTGCCGCCCGATTTTTGAAGAGCCTTGCCGATCGAGGGGAAGCAAAGCCCGACGGCGACGACCTTATCGTCTTTGTCGACGATGATGCGCACGTATTTGGGGGAGATGATGAGTTTGAAGGCCGCGATGTATTCCTCCCTTTCCTCGGGAGTGAAATCAACGGTCATGTAGAGGTCCTTGTACGTCTCGTCGATGAGCTCGAAGAAGGCATTGCCGTACTTCTCGATGAGTTCCTTCGTCGACTTGCAAACGACCATCCTTAGGCCGTTTCGGGCCATCATGCGATCGGATATGGCCTTGATCTTGGTGTCGAGCTCCTTGGGGGCGAAAATCTTCCGTTCGACCCAGTCGACTTCCTTCTGGTAGCCAAGACCCTCGATGAGACCTTGATAGTATTCGTAGTTGTACTGTTCTTCGTAGGTCGACATCTGGTCGAAGCCCTCGATGAGAAGGCCTTCACGGTCCATGTCGCTATAGCCGAGGGGACCGCAGACCTCGTCCATGCCGTTTTCCCTTGCGAAATCCTCGACGGCTCCAAGGAGCATGGCGGCGACCTCTTTGTCGTTTATCGTGTCGAAGCGGGTGAAGCGAACCCGTTTCTGATGCTGCTTTTCGTTCGATTGGAACGAGAGAATGGCTTGGACCCGCCCGACGGCTTTCTTTCCTTCGTAGACTAGATAGAAAGCCTGCTTGGCGTATTTGAGATGCCAGTCGCCTTTGACGATCTTCTTTTCGTCGCCGTAAAGGGCCGGGACGAAATAGGGGCACTTTTTGTAAAGGCGGAGCGGAAGCTCAAGAAAATCCCTTTGCTCTTTCTTGGAAGAGACTTTGACTAGGCGGTACATGGCTTAGCGGTTCTTGGCGTGGAAGGCGATGCCGAGGCAATCGGGTCCGGCATGGCTTCCGGCAACCGGCGAAACGATGAGTTCCTCGATCTCGATGTCGCCGAAACGCTCTTTGATGAGCGAGTGGAGATAATCGAGCAATTCCCGCTTCACGTCGCTATGGACGATGATGAAGGGGTGGTGGGCGATGTCGTCGCCTTTCTTCTCAATGTCCTGGACGATGGTCATGAAAGCCTTCTTCTTTCCGGCGACTTTGGCGGTAGGACGCATGTAGCCGTCGGATTGAATCGTGATGATCGGCTTGATGCCGAGGGCTCCGCCAAGGAAGGCGGAGATGCCGCTTACCCGGCCCGAGGCCTTGAAGAACTTGAGGTCGTCGGCAAAAAGCGTAAGGGCGAAATGCTGACGGCAGTCCTCGATGGCTTTCTTGACTTCATCGAGGCTCTTTCCTTCCTCATAAAGGGGGATGACCTCCTCGACGATGGCCTTGGCAAGGCCGGTGATCGCCAGAGTATCGACTTCCTCGAAACGCCAGTGGGGGTACTCTTTCTTGATCTCCTCGACGGCGATTCGCATGGCATTGAACGTTCCGCTCATCGCTTCTGAGAAGTGGGCGTACAGAACGTCGGTATGCTCTTTGGCATAAGGCTCGAAATGGGCTTTGTATTGTTCGGGCGAGAGGCCGCTCGTCTTCGGGACGAGCCCTCCGCGGAGGCGATCGAAGAACTCGTGGGGATCGAAATCCTTCAGCTCTCCTTCGACGTAAGGCAAAGTCGGAATTCCATCGATGATGACCGGCATCGAAATGAATCCGAGGTTATGGGCAGCGCAATCCGACGGAATGAAGTCCTCATCGAGGTCAACGAATAATTTCCACATGGTTATTTTGTTTTCCCTTCCTGCGCATTATACGAGCCGGCGCGGGAAATTGGCAAATTTGCCGGCCCTTTGGCCAGGCCGCGGGCCCAATTCGTGCTAAAAAGCAGAAACGTCAACGAAGACGCTGCTAAAGAGAGGATGGCTTGCAATAATGGCTATTTTCGCTTTCCGCGCTTGTAAAACGGTTGCGTTTGCGAGCCGATGCGTGACTTTAAGGCTCGCTATTAAGCTGCTTTAGGCCACCCTGATCGTGACTTTGTATGCCATTGGAAGCAGCCTGGCGCATTCCCATTGGGCCTTGTTCACGATATGTAGTTTGTAATTTTTCCCCGATCGGTAAAGACAGTAGATTTGATAGAAAGGATCCGTTCTCAGCTTTCTCAGTTCATTCGCGCTTATGAAGAACGTAATCGTGCTATTGGAGAATTTGGCGCTTTTTACCTCGATGTGGCGTTCTTCAATCATTCCGTCGGGTCTGGCGAAATAAGAGCGGATGTCATATCCGTAATCGGAGCTCTCCGCCGAAACTTGCTTCACGAGGTTTGCAAGTTCCGGATGTCCGCCGTTGTTGAGGCGATCGCGTTCATAAGCCATTACCGCGGACTCCGCCTGGGCGCCTGATCTCGCCTTGGCCCGATTGCTGGCTTCATAATCCTGTACAGACCGTCTGAGTTCCTTTCCTTCGTCTTCCTCGTTCAACGGTTCGGCCTTTACATAGTCGAAGTCTGCCTCACCCTCGATTTTCCTTGGGAGCAGGTCTGCGACCTTTTCAGAAATTGGTTGATCGGCATCGGCCCAGTCGAGCAATGGCATTTCGTCGGCGCCGACCCACTTCAAATCCCTGTGCTCGTGATCCTCAATCGTTTGATTTTGTCCCATTCGGCATTCGTAAACGGACAGGTTCGTAATCGAGTCGCCGTAATCGAAGCTTGTTTCATCGACTTTTGAAAGAACCTCGACCTCGATGCCAAGTTCCTCTCTTATTTCCCGCCTTAGGGCCTGTTCCGGGGTTTCACCTTGTTCTATTTTCCCGCCCGGGAATTCCCATTTGCCTTTCAATGGGCCGTAACCGCGCTGGGCGGCCAGCACCTTTCCTTCCCTTTCATCGATGATGGCCGCCCCGACGACGTCGTAAACCCTTTCTATGCTTAGGCCCGGCGCTCCGGGCGCAATTGAAGACATGGCATCGGGAGAAAGCGGGGAAGAGGGAATCGCCGGTTCGTATTCGCGCTTGAGGGGGAAGCGAAATACCTGTCGTTCGTTTCCCTCGACGTCGGGCTCTCTTCCAATGATTGGATCTCCGGCGAGGAGGACTTTTCCGTAGAATTTGAAAAGTCTCGGGCGTTCGGCGATGAAAAGATAGATTGGGGTGGAGTTCGCCGCGCTGTCTTTAATTGCCTTATTGCCGCGGACCATTCGCTGGTCCCCTTTCTGCCCTTCGCCTGTATAGAAAAGGGTATCGTTTATCCAGCTGTCTCCGTAGATTCTGTTCCTTCGGTTCTCAGCATGGGATATCAGAACGATTGAATTGGTTCGATGGCATATGTTTATGCCGCCCATGAAAGAGCCGCCGAAGGCTTCTCGCAGGGAACTAAGCATGTATTCGGTGCCGATCTTGAAATCAGAAATGTCCATGAATCGAGCTTAACAGCTAGCTTCGATTCGATCAAATAACTACGCTTTCAAATCAATCGGCGCCGATTCTATTCAACGAAAATCTCGACATGGTCGCCGTCGCTCGAATCGACTTCGAGGATCTTCCCGAACGCTCCGCTCTCGGCTGCCTCGAAGACAACGTTTAGATCGATCCCCTCGAGAGCCTTGCCTAGGTTGCCGGACTTCAAAAACGTCTTAGCCATTCCTTTCACGAGAAAGTAGGGTAGATTGAGATTGACTTTGTCTCCGTCCTCCGAGAGGACTTTGATTACCAATTTCCTCGGTTTCCTTCCCTCGATGTAATTGACATTGCTCAATCCCATGAGCTCGTCGAGAGTGCAGCCAAGGGCATCGCACATCGGAACGAGGTAGGAGATGTCGGGGTTGGCTTCGCCCCGCTCGTATTTGCTGATGCTCTGGGGAGTAAGGTTGAGCTTCTGGGCCAGCTCATCCTGAGTAAGGCCCGCTCTCTTCCTCAATTCGACTAATTTGTTCGCAAAATCGTTTTCCATGGCGTTTCGCTCCTTCCCCTTCATTTAAGCGGAGGCGTGTCCCCTCACCCATGACCGTTTGGTTGGCATGCTAACTGGCCCGTTGGATTTGGCTCAACCACCGGTTGAATATTCTACCTATCCGTCCGGTAACCGGATTGTTTTTGCTGTTGTTTTTTTCGTTTAGCATGCGAGGAAAGGAGGAGGCTTTTGCGGCTTTTTCCGTTAGTTGAGAAACCAGAGACGGGGAAGACTAGGGTTAAGCCGGCTCTTTTGTCTTATGATAGGGCCATGATTGAGGAAATCTCGCTTGCCAACTTCAAGGCCTTCCTTTTGCCTTGCAAGCTATCGCTCAGGGCAAAGAAAGCCGAACGGCTTCTTGGCAATATGGCCTCGATGGGCCGGTCTTTGACCTACAAGTCCGCGGCCATCTTTTCCGGGAACAACGTAGGGAAAACATCGTTCCTGCTATCCGTCCTGGCAATCAAGCATGCCCTCACCGGGACCCTTAAGAAAGAAGAGATAGAAACAAACGTCCATTCCAAGGACAAGATCGCACGCTTTTCGATAACCTTCAGCGACGGCAAGAAGAGGCATCGCTACTCCTTTGCCTATGACGTTTCGCTCGGCGGCTTTTCAAATGAGTGCATAGACGGCGATGAGCATCCTTTCTTTCATAAAGAGAGCGTCATGGCCGGGAAAGGGGCTTTCGCCCCGTTTTTGGAACAGGGCCGGAAGATCGAGGTTCTTTTCATGGATGAACTCCCACGGCGGGAGAAGAAGGACCCGCTGAGCGACCTTCTCCTTTCTTCCCTCGGGCTTCGGATCGAAGAAGGACACGAGGACCTTTCCTCGCTCGGCACCAGAAGGGCAGAAGCGCTTGTGCCGTTCGTCGTCGACGCATTGATCGATGGCAAGGCCCTTTTCATCGACGAGTTCGATTCCGGGCTTTCGTTCGTGCTGACGAGGGCCATCGTTTCTCTTTTCAACAACATAGACAATCCGTCTTCCCAACTTGTCTTTGCCTCTCACGACGTGACCCTTCTCGATACGAAGCGGCTTTTCCTTTTGCCGCAAATCAAGCTCGTCTACCCAAAAGGGAAGGGAGCTTCGATCATCTCCTTGGAAAAATTGGTGAAGGAAGGGGACGACCCGCTTGATCTCTTCCTTCATGGAAAGCTCGGGAGCATAAACCGCGCGGGACTAGCCAAATTCCTTGTCGAACTCAACAGGAGGCGGAACCATGGCTGATTTCCGCCTGGCCCTAATCGTCGAAGGGAACGAGGAAGTGAACTTCCTTAGGATCGTGAACGATTACGGACGCATTAAAAGAGGCCTTTCCATCGAGGTAATCAATGCGGAAGGAGTAGGGAACATACCTTCCCTCTTCGATGCTTATTACCGCGACCTTTCCTATGACGGCGTCCTTTGCCTTCTCGACGTCGACAACTGGAAGACCGAGTGCTACGAAATCGCGACTTCCAAGCTTCGTTCGATCCTGGGGCACCGGCCCGACGAAGAGGCCCTTTTCAACAATCCCAATACCCTCCAGCTCCTCCTTTCCCCCTTCACCGACGAAGTAATGGATCGGAGCGACAAGGCCGGCTATAGCGACCTCGTCCATCGGTGCTTTCCCCTCATGAAAGGAGTTTACCGGGCTTCCGGGGCCCAGCTTAGGAGCATTTACAAAGCCTACAGCCGGGAAGTCTACCTTGCCTTGCTCGAAAAGACCGAAAGCTACTCGCGCGACCCCCATGATCTTCCTTCGTCCACCTTCGCGCCTTTCCTGAGGAAAATCGAGGAGAGGCCGTGAAGGCAATTTTGCGCATTGCTTAACCTTTCGTTCCGGTGTCTGTTTACCGGCTTACTTCTTTACGACGTCATATAATGTGCGCGGTTAGCAAGGAGGATTATCCAAGAATGGCGAACCGTTTCTGTCTCAATCCCGTCTCCTATCATGGCTATGGGGCGATTGATTCCATCCCCGTCGAGGCGAAGGCCCATCACTTCAAGAAGGCCCTCGTCTGCACCGACCCCGACCTCATCAAGTTCAAGGTCATCGATCACGTTACCAAGCTTCTAGAGGAAAACGGGCTGGCTTACGAAGTCTATGACGGCATCAAGCCGAACCCGACCATCGAAAACGTCAAAGACGGCGTGAAGGCTTTCGAGAATGCCTCGGCCGATTACATCATCGCGATCGGCGGCGGCTCCTCGATGGATACGGCGAAAGCCATCGGCATCATCGTCGCGAATCCCGAATTCGCCGATGTGCGCTCTCTCGAGGGCGTGGCCCCGACGAAGAACCCGTGCGTCCCGATCTTTGCCGTCCCGACCACGGCCGGCACCGCCGCGGAAGTCACGATCAATTACGTCATCACCGATGAGGAAAAGCACCGCAAATTCGTCTGCGTCGATCCTCACGACATGCCGATCGTCGCCTTCGTCGACCCGCTCATGATGTCGACGATGCCGAAGTCCCTTACCGCGGCCACCGGCATGGATGCCCTCACCCACGCCATCGAAGGCCTCATCACGAAGGCGGCATGGGAGCTCTCCGATTGCCTCCATCTCGAAGCGATCAAGCTAGTTGGCAAGTATCTCCGCAGCGCCTACAAAGGCGAAAAGGAAGGCCGCGAGGGCATGGCCCTGGCCGAATACGTCGCCGGCATGGGCTTCTCGAATGTCGGCCTCGGCATCGTCCACTCGATGGCCCACCCGCTCAGCGCCCTTTACGACACTCCGCATGGGGTCGCCTGCTCGATCATCCTCCCGACCGGCATGAAGTACAATGCCGAATACACCGGGGAGAAGTACCGCGAAATCGCGAGGGCCCTCGGGGTCAAGGGAGTCGACGGGATGAGCCAGGAAGAATATCGCAAGGCGGCTATCGAAGCCGTGCAGCAGCTCTCGATCGACGTTGGCATCCCAACTTCCCTCAAGGGCATCGTGAAGGAAGAAGATCTCTCCTTCCTTGGCGACTCGGCCATGGCCGATGCCTGCATGCCCGGAAACCCGCGCGACCCGAGCAAGGAAGAGGTCATCGAGCTTTACCGCTCGCTCATGTGACCCAGGCAATAAAAAAGCAAGCGAGGCCCGTTCGATGTGAAGTGGACCCCAAGTCAAGTAGTTGACAAGGGGAAAACAAAAAAGGTCAGGATCCAATGAACGGGCTAGGCAGTGCTGCCTAGCCCGTTTTCCTTTGCCTCCGTCGAAAGGATGGCCGGGAGCATCGGCGGCCTCGCGAGGAGGAACTCCCTCCTCTCGACCGGGGTCATGCCCCCGAGGCCGGCCTGCGGGCGGTCGGAGTTGTAGTAGTCGACGTAGTCGGCGA